>JAUMYT010000040.1 GCA_030528525.1 Pasteurellaceae bacterium | reverse complement strand
CATCTTCTAATACTAACCACGCCCAGCCAGAGCCGAAACGCGTGGTTGCTGCTTTTTCAAATTCCGCTTGGAACGCTTCCACCGAACCAAAATCACGCTCGATAGCATCTTTTAAAGCGCCGCCTAAGGTTGTGCCTGTTTTTAAGCCTTTCCAGAAAATAGAGTGGTTCACGTGACCGCCCACGTTGTTACGTACTGCCACACGTTTTTCCGCTGGCACAACAGATAAATCCTTAATTAAAGAGCCAGGACATTTTTCTAACAGTTCAGCGTGTGCTTCTAATGCCGCATTGGCATTGTTGATGTAGGCTTGGTGATGTTTTGAATGGTGGATTTCCATTGTTTTTGCATCGAAATGTGGCTCTAACGCATCGTATGCGTAGCCTAATTCAGGTAATGTGTATGCCATATTTACAGTCCTTAAAAAATAATAGGTTGATTGAGTAAAAACTCGGCGGTAATGCTATCAAAAAATCGGTAAGGAATGTAGTTTTTTTTGATCTAACGCAAAGATTAGATAAATAATGCTGAATGTGTATTCAAACGAGCAAAACGAATTTCATCATAATCATCAAAAGAGAGATATTTATAAATCAGCACTAAATCGCCTTGAATATGGCAATCCCGATAAAATTTCCACTCTCCAGTGAGTTGATGATCTTGATACCTTGCAGGTAAAGGTTGCCTATTTAGCAAACAATGTATTGCCGTTAATATATTTTGGGCTAACTAAAACATCTGGATTTTTCTTGGCAAGTGCAGTGAGATCCCGTGCAAAATCTTTACTGTAGCTCACTTTTAACGGTCTATTTAATTTTTTGTTTCGCATACTTGCCTTGTTTTTCACATAAAAGCGATTGGGTAAATGATCCTGCGGATACCTCAGGTGAAATATAAAAACTTTGAGCATTGCCATTTTCTAGTTCATCAATCGCTGCCAATGTCCGCTCATTGGGTCTTAAATAATTGAGATCAACAGGAATTGTTTTGGTTTTGGCAATTTGCGTTAAAAAAATATTAAACACTTGGGAAGGGGTTAAACCATATTGAGCAATCACATCAAAGGCTTCAGCCTTGATATGTTCAACCGTTCTAAAACTCACTGCGGCATTTGTTACTGCCATATTTTTCTCCTATTTGTATTTCATTGAAAGACTGAGAAAGTATAGATTATTTGATCTTGCAATGAAATACCAAATTACGCATACAAATTTTTCAAAATTCCCATTGACAAAACTATCATTTTCGCCCATTCTTTCGCCTGTTTTTAAATTTTAAACAAAATCACTTATGCAGCTTTTTAACACCATTATTACTACGATGATTACCATTATGTGGCAACATAGTGCGGGTATTCGTAGCTAAAAGAAGCTGTTGAAATCAACGAATAAAAGAAAACCCGCTCACAAGCGGGTTTTTTTGTACAGATTTTTGCAAATTACAACAACTTTCAGGAGAAACCTATGCGAGTTCTTAAATTTGGTGGCACATCTTTGGCAAATGCTGAGCGTTTTATGCAAGCGGCTGACATCATTGAAAAAGCCCATTTAAGCGATCAGGCAGCTGCTGTCCTTTCTGCCCCCGCCAAAATCACTAACCATCTTGTCGCCATTGTGGACAAAGCCCAAGCAGGCGAATCTTACCAAGCCAATCTTGATGAAGCTAACGAGATTTTCAATCACATTATCAATGGCTTACACGCTGTAAACCCAAAATTTGATCGTGATGGCTTAAACGCCTTTATTCAAGCAGAAATTGCTGACGTGTGCCGTATTGCCGCCGAAGCCGCACAACATAAATTCTGCCCAGATAACGTGAGTGCAACCGTTCACAGCCGTGGCGAAAAACTCTCGATTGCGATGATGCAAGGCTGGTTTGAAGCCAAAGGCTACACCGTGACTCGCATTGATCCTGTGGAAAAATTATTGGCTCACGGACATTATTTAGAATCATCAGTCGATATTGAGGAATCGACCAAACGTGTTGATGCGGCTTCGATTCCAAAGAAAAATTTGGTATTAATGGCAGGTTTTACCGCAGGGAATGAGCAAGGCGAATTAGTGTTACTTGGTCGCAACGGTTCAGATTACTCGGCAGCCTGTTTAGCCGCTTGCTTGAAAGCCGATGTGTGCGAAATTTGGACAGATGTGGATGGCGTTTACACTTGTGATCCTCGCCTTGTGCCTGATGCCATCTGTTTAGAATCAATGAGTTACCAAGAGGCAATGGAGCTTTCTTACTTTGGAGCGAAAGTAATCCATCCTCGCACCATCGGGCCACTTGTGCCACTCAATATTCCGTGCTTAATCAAAAATACCCACAATCCTGATGCAAAAGGCACAGTCATTGACGGCAATGTCGCCAGCGATAAACTCAAAGTGAAAGGCATTACCAATCTTGATAACGTGGCGATGTTTAACGTATCGGGATCAGGTATGCAAGGTATGGTTGGAATGGCGGCACGTGTGTTCTCCACAATGTCTCAAGCGGGTATTTCGATCATTTTGATTACTCAATCTTCTTCGGAATACAGCATCAGTTTTTGTGTGCCTGTTAAATCGGTGGAAAAAGCCGTTTCGGCATTAAATACCGAATTTGCTAAAGAGTTGAAAGCAGGCTTACTCGATCCTGTTGAAGTCATTAAAGATTTATCCGTTGTCTCCGTGGTGGGGGACGGAATGCGTACCGCCAAAGGGATTGCCGCTCGCTTCTTCTCGGCTCTTGCCCAAGCAAACATCAGCATTGTCGCCATTGCTCAAGGCTCATCAGAACGCTCAATTTCTGCCGTTGTGCCGTTAAATAAAGCGATTGAAGCGGTGAAATCCACGCACAATATGCTGTTTAACAACAAAAAAGTGATCGATATTTTCTTAGTCGGCGTTGGTGGTGTCGGTGGTGAACTGATCGAGCAGATCAAACAACAAAAAACCTTCTTAGCTAAGAAAGACATTGAAATCCGTGTATGTGCCTTAGCCAACTCCAACAAAATGTTACTGAATGAAAATGGCTTATGTTTGGAAAATTGGCGTGCTGATTTAGAAGGTGCCACTCAACCGTCTGATTTTGATGTTTTGCTTTCATTCATCAAATTGCACCACGTGGTCAATCCCGTGTTTGTCGATTGCACCACCGCACAATCGGTGGCGAATTTATATGCCCGAGCGTTAAAAGAGGGCTTCCACGTGGTCACCCCAAACAAAAAAGCCAATACCTCAAGCTACGCTTACTATCAAGAAATGCGTGAAAATGCTCGCCAAAGCCAACATAAATTCTTGTATGAAACCAATGTAGGTGCAGGGTTGCCAGTCATCGAGAACTTGCAAAATCTACTTGCTGCGGGCGATGAAGTCGAGAAATTTGAAGGCATTCTTTCAGGCTCTCTCTCTTTCATTTTCGGTAAATTAGAAGAAGGTTTAACCCTTTCGCAAGCGACCTTAATTGCTAAAGAGAAAGGCTTTACCGAGCCTGATCCACGTGATGATTTATCAGGGCAAGACGTGGCTCGTAAATTGCTGATCTTGGCTCGTGAAACAGGTTTACCGCTTGAATTAACCGACATTGAAGTCGAAGGTATATTACCAAAAGGCTTTGCCGAGAAGAAAACCACCGAAGAATTTTTAGCGATGTTGCCAGAACTTGATGCTGAATTTGCCAAACGTGTCGAAAAAGCTGCTGCCGAAGGCAAAGTATTACGCTATGTCGGTGCGATCGAACAAGACAAATGCAAAGTGGCAATCAAAGAAGTGGAAGCCGATGATCCGCTCTACAAAGTGAAAAATGGCGAAAATGCCTTGGCGTTCTACACTCGCTACTACAACCCAATTCCACTCTTATTGCGTGGTTATGGGGCGGGCAACAGCGTGACGGCAGCAGGCATTTTTGCTGACATTCTCCGCACCTTACACGGAGGGGCAAACTAATGGCGTTACGCATTTACGCTCCTGCTTCCAGTGCTAACCTGAGCGTTGGCTTTGACTCACTCGGTGCGGCAATTTCGCCGATTGACGGCACGCTACTTGGCGATGTGGTACAAATCGAAGACTGTGCCACGCCTTTTGAATTGGAAAACGCAGGCTATTTCGTGCGTAAATTGCCGAAAGAGCCGCAGAAAAACATCGTCTATCAAGCCTATGTGCTATTTAGCGAACGCTTGAAATTGCGTGGCGGTGCGGTGAAAAATCTTCGCTTAACACTCGAAAAAAATATGCCTATCGGCTCTGGACTTGGCTCAAGTGCTTGCTCGATTGTGGCAGCACTGGTCGCACTCAACCAATTCCACGACAACCCATTTTCAAAAATGGAATTATTGGAAATGATGGGCGAGTTAGAAGGGCGAATTTCAGGCTCGATCCACTACGACAACGTAGCACCTTGCTATTTGGGCGGTTTACAGCTGATGACGCAATCGCTTGGCAACATCTGCCAGCCATTGCCGTTTTTTGACGAATGGTATTGGGTGCTTGCCTACCCAGGGATCGAAGTCTCCACCGCCGAAGCTCGGGCGATTTTGCCAAAAAGCTACACCCGACAAGATGTGATCGCCCAAGCACGCTATTTAGGCAGTTTCGTCCACGCTTGCCACTCACAGCAAGCCCAGCTGGCGGCGTTAATGATGAAAGATTTGGTTGCCGAGCCGTATCGTGAAGCCTTGTTACCAAACTTCCCAGAAGTTCGCCAAGGCTGTAAAGACTTAGGTGCATTAGCCGTTGGCATTTCAGGCTCAGGCCCGACAATGTTTGCCATCGCCCCTGATTTGGAACACGCCCAAAAACT
>JAUMYT010000005.1:129010-129529 GCA_030528525.1 Pasteurellaceae bacterium | reverse complement strand
GCAAACATTGCCAAATCGCTTTTGAGAGCGAGCGAAATAGAAAGCAGTTGCCTGATAGTTTTCAGGATCAATACTGAAACTGCCTCGTGCTTTATTGTGAGGGCGGTTGGGTTTTAAGTACCACACTGGCTATTGGTGTGGTTTTTTATGGGTAAACATTGAGGAAATAACGCAATGGCAGGGATTTTAAGTTCAATGAGCCAAGCGGTAGCAAATAATCTGAATAATAATTCAGCGTTAATGAAAAGTGCTCAAGCCAAAGGGGCAAGAATGGCGTCCGCAAGGGGATTGCAAAATTCGACTTTGGGGATAGAAGCAGCACAACGGGCAATGGTTGATGCGGCGTTGCCGATTGCACAGATTGATGCCCAAAATGCACATCATTTTGGCATGCAACGTGAACAAAATAAATTTGTGGCCGATCAATACGCATTAGATCGCACGCATCGATTAAATCTGCAAAAAGACCAACAGTCTTTCGCATCAAACCAAGCAGGACTAGACCGTAGTCACCAGCTG
>JAUMYT010000005.1:0-128910 GCA_030528525.1 Pasteurellaceae bacterium | reverse complement strand
GGCTGGATTTACAGCGAGACCAACAGTCTTTCGCATCAAACCAAGCAGGACTAGACCGTAGTCACCAGCTGGGTATGCAACGTAACCAACAAGACTTTGCACGTTCAGAGTCTGCATTAGATAGAGCTAGTCGGCTGGATTTACAGCGAGACCAACAGTCTTTCGCATCAAACCAAGCAGGACTAGATCGTAGCCACCAGCTGGGTATGCACGTAACCAACAAGACTTTGCACGTTCAGAGTCTGCATTAGATAGAGCTAATCGACTGGATTTACAGCGAGACCAACAGTCTTTCGCATCAAACCAAGCAGGACTAGATCGTAGCCACCAGCTGGGTATGCAACGTAGCCAACAAGACTTTGCATCAACACAAGCTGGGTTAGATCGTTCCCATCAACATAGTTTGACTCAGTTGCAGGGAAATATTAACTACAACAACCAAAGTCGCTTGAATCAAGCACAAAACCAATTCTCTGCTCAGCAGGCAGGTTTAGACCGCACTCATCAGATGGGCATGCAAACGGCTCAACACAACTTTGTATCAACGCAGGCGGGGTTAGATCGTACTCATCAAACTAATATGGCAAAGCTTAATTCAGAGCTACAGCATAACAATGCAATGAAAGAGCTAGGCTCACAAGTATCTGCGAATACGATTGGCAAATCTATTGATTTTTCAATGCAAATTCACAACAACTTTGATGCTCAAATTGCTGCCGTTCAAACAAACACTCAGATGACCAAGGAGAATAAAGAAAAGGCTATAAATCAATTATTGGAATCTCGCAATATACAGCTGAAGTTTTTACAAGACTTTATGCAAAACATTCCGACAAAACATCAAAATTGGACAAACTTCCCAAGTTTAGAGTTCCCAACAATTAATCCCTCACAAACAACTTTGGGAAATGGTCAAACAAGATAAAAGAGGAGAAATAAAATGAGTTTTTTTGACGGTGTTTGGGACGTGATTAGTCGAGCTTCGACATGGATGGAAAGTAATAAGAGTGCCACCCATCTTATGGGTACTGCTTTAATGGGAGTTGGTGGCTATTTCGCACAGAAAGAAGCTAACAAAGATTTAATGCGAAGAGAAAGGGAGCTGCTCAATTTAAGAGATCAGATGCAATCAAAATATGCGGAGGTACCTGACATTGATTTTGCTAAATACAGTTTAACGGTAGATGAGTTACCAAATTTAGCCAATGGGGGGATTTTGACCAAGCTGAAAAAACGTAGCGAAGAAACAAAAGGAGTGTATTAATGGCGAAGGTTACTGGCTCTCTCACAATTGACAGAGGAGCGGGACGGAAGATTTCTCGCTCTAATTACAATCGTGACGATGATAGAGAACGAGACCGTAGAGAAAGGGTCAGAAGGGAGAAAAAGAATTATGGACCAATTGATAGCTCAACAGGAGGTTATGCCGAATATGAAGGTGCACTCAATGATGCAGCTAAGCTAAATCATAGAGATGTACTGGAAGGGAAAAGCTATCGAGACTATGAGAGGGAGGAGAAGAGAAAGGAGAAAAATGTTAACACTGCTCTTTCTAATGTACCTCAAAAGACAAATACGGTGGCAATGCCATTACTCAACCCTTCCCTTGGTAATAATCGCCAAGGTAGCCGAATTAGCGATTCTGTGCAAGCTTCAAAAAAATTATTAGGAAATCCCTCAGGGCTATTTGGAAAAGGATTAGCAGATATTCGCAAGAATTCAACTCCCTTAGATACTACTACGCCGACTCATAGCTTATTCAGAGCAAAAACGAATAAGTTTAGTCCAGCAGGTACACCGGAAGAGGTTGATGAATGGGATAAACGGAAAAAACTGGAATTTGAAGTTGCAAAGAAATGGTTAAATAACAACCAAGCTGAGTTAGTTGGCAATTTTGTTGGAAATGCATTCACGAGTTTTTCTCCTCCTCTAGTTGCCATTAAAAACTTTGGCACTGCTGCACTCAATACGGCATTAAATTATGGCATTACTCATACAGGAGGAATATTAAAGTGGGCGAAAGAAAGAGGGCAGTTTGATTACCTAAATCCAACAGAAAAAGAGATAGCAAATGCTTATTATAAGCACTTGAACGATGAACGCGAAAGCGAGAGGAAAAATCGCTCTATTGGTGAAAAAGCATTACGGCTTGGTGGCAGTTTTTTTCCTATTTTTGGGCAGTTAGGAAAAGCCTATGCCGATGGTCAGGAAATTAAACAAACCCTAGCTAAACAGAACAACCCTTATATTTATAACTATTTGGAAGAACAAGCCAAAGCAACAAGAGAAGGTCGAGAGGAGGACGAAAAACAGTATAGAGAAGATCGTAGTAATAGAAATTCGGTAGGTATATTATCTGCAATGAAAACATACGCTACCACAGAAAACCAATCTCAGCCTGCAGCTTATAATAATACTTACCTTATCCCAGGTATCGCAAATTTATGGCGACTCAGCATTAAAGGTTATGACTACAGCAAATACTTAAATAAATAGGAGAACACGATGGGTATTCTAGATTCAATGGCACAACAAACTAGCCAACAAACAACCCCTCCCCCAAATAATCAGCCAAATCAAGGTAATTCTGAAGCAGGAGGAATGCAGCAGATGTATCAATTTTTAATGGATAACTCAATGCAGGCGATTACCCAAACTGCAGAGCAAATCATCAAACATAAAGGCCCAGTAGAGGGAATTGCTGATTTGGTGGCAACCGCAATGGCATCTAATCTTCAAGCAGCACAACAAAATGGCAAGACAATACCAGTTCAGGTAATGCTCCAAGTTGCTAAAGATATTGCGATGACTTTACTGCAACAAATTGGCGTCCCTCCTGAAGAAATAGATGATGTGTTTGTTGATGTTATCCTCAAAGCCATAGAACAATTTGGTGACATGACTAACGGTATATTATCACCAGAAGAAGAGCAACAATATATCTCAGCAGTTGAAAAAATTACTGAACTTGAGCAGCAACGTCAAAGTGAAAATGGGCATATGAACCCCAAAATGCAATCGACACAAACAGAAATAATGGCATAAGGAGAAAATAATATGGGATTTGGTGGGATTTTAGCTGCAATAGCAGGTGGTTTTGGGAATGGAATGGTCAAAGTCGCTGACGAGGCTTATAAAAAAGAAGCGGAGGATCGGAAATATCAAGCCTATAAGGATAGTCTCGAGCAAGAGTATCAGCTCAAAGGGAAGTTTGCAGAAAAACAATTTGCAATGGATAAGGAAAAGATTCAATTAGAAAATCGAGGACGATTAGCTGTTGCTGCTGCAACAGCCATGAAAAATAATAGTGGAAACAAAGATCTTACATATGGGGCACAGGCATTAGACGCATTAAACTATATTCACAAACAACTGAATGGCGACAGTGAAAAAGGGGAGGGAGGTCTTTACGCACAGTATGAAGCCGTCAATAGAGATCCAAAACAGAAAGCACTGGCTAATAAATTAGCTAAACAGATTGAGCTATTTAAACAAAGATCGAACAAAATTTTAAATGAGCCAAGATTAAATGGAATAGTAAAAAATAATACCTTGGGTGATGCCTTCGGTATGAAAATAGATCAATACAATCTGTGGTATGCAAGACCAAGCACCAATGACGCACAGGAAAAAAAACACCGATAGTAGGAAAGCCGATGGGGCAAACTGAAGTGAATATCAATTTGAATGATCCTATTGCACTACAAAATAGAGCACAAGAAATCCTATCTTTACAACAAAAAACCAGATTAGCAGAGCAACAGAGAAAAGATAGAGAGCGGATTGTTAAATATTATGGGGATAATCCGTACGTTAAACGTGCATTAGCCCAATCTCGCTAGTTCGATATGCTCACCCAAAAGCCACCTTAATTGGTGGCTTTCTTTTATTTCGAAAGTAGGGTACTTCACAAGGCGAGTAAGAGGTTGGAGCGGTTAAATGGTCGATTTCCCCGCCCATTCGCTTCTTTTTTGAGGGAGTCGATCAGCCCATTATCGGTAACCAATTAATGTAAGCTTGGGGGCGAATTTTACCAAATTCACCCCAAGCTCTGCATATAGCGTAGCGGCAAGGGCGTTATTGTACCTTTAACCAAGACTGATCGCCACTTCAGACATATCAGGGGCGTAGTAGGTGTTAAGCAATATCTTAATGTCCTTATGCCCACTGATTTTTGCCAACGTCATCACGTCGACCTTTTTTGCCAAGCGAGAAAGAGCTTCTCGACGGGTGTCGTGAAAATCCAAGTGGTGCAAGCCTAGAGTAGTTTTGGTGTTGTAAAAAATCGCACTAATTGACTGCGTTTTAAGATTAAAAACCAATTCTCCTGATTTCACTTTCTCGAATTGCCTTAGTATTTCAATAGCTCTCATTGAAAGCGGAACATCTCTTGCGGTGCCATTTTTCGTCATCGGCAAATGGGCGATACGTTTGTCAAAATGCACATTTTCCCATGTCAGATTTGCAATCTCGCCAGCACGCATTGCGGTTTCAATCGCAAACAGAAAAGCTCCGCCCACTCTTGCAGACACTCTTTTTAAATCAGAGTCGGTGCTATATCGCATTGCAGTGGCAATAGTAGTAATTTCTTCTATTGTAAAACGCTGATTTCTTGGTTTGGTATTTTGGGGTAACATTGCCCCAATCATTGGATTTTTAGTAATATAATCCCACTTTGTCAAAGCAAAAGTAAAAATATTGCTTAAAACCGTAGTATAGCGGCGAACACTCGATCCCTTTATGCCAGTCATCACTTGTGATGTAATCCAATGCTCGACATCTTCTCTCGTTATATCTGATATGAATTTATTAGCGATGGGATCGTCTATAAATCGATTAAGTAGTTTAACTTCCTTTGCTCCAGTCTTCTTTAATGGCGATACTTCTCGCTGATAACGTTCGATTACGTCCTTAAATAAAATATCAACTAAGCCGTTTTGATGCTGCATCTCGACTTTCCGCTCTTCTTCATAAATCCACTGCTGAGCTTCTGATTTAGTTTTAAATGTAGCGGATTTTCTTTTCCCAAGCTTGCTAATTTCGGCACGATACTTTGCCCCGCGTTTGATAATTGACCCCATTTTTTTCTCTATGATTGGCGTAATTTTGGCGTAATGTGTTTTTTTGTTGATTGTTTTTTATCCTAATTTTTAGAGTTTAGGCGTAAATTTGGCGTAAAAAATTACAATAAAAAGCAACAAAAAACAATGAAAAAGAAAGTAATGGGGAGTTTTGATATGGGAGGGTTTGGCTTAAGTAATTGATTTATATATAAATAAACGATAAAAAACGACAAAAGTCAATTAAATTAGAACAAAAAAATCCCGATACCAAAAAGGGTTGGTATCGGGAGGAGGTCTTACCTAAGGAAATGAAAAAAACTTTGCTATTTGAATTTAAGCATTTAGCGATGAGTCAGACTCGCTAAAAATGAGAAAGTTCCAAAAATTTGCTAAATTTTTTCATTTTTTAGGTGAGACTGATAAGCCTGTAACGTATTGTGCATTAGCATTGCGACTGTCATTGGGCCAACTCCGCCTGGGACAGGGGTAATAAAACTGGCTTTTTCAGCGGCCACATCAAATTCCACATCGCCAACGAGTTTACCTTCAATGCGGTTGATGCCAACATCGATCACAATGGCTCCTTCTTTAATCCATTCGCCAGGAATAAATTTAGGTTTACCTACGGCCACCACCAAAATATCGGCTTGGCGAACGTGATGGGCGAGATCTTTCGTAAAGCGATGAGTCACTGTGACTGTACAGCCTGCTAGCAGAAGTTCCAATGCCATTGGTCTGCCAACAATATTGGATGCCCCAACAATGACCGCGTGTTTGCCATATAAATCTTGCTTGGTCGTTTCCAATAATTTCATCACACCATACGGGGTACAAGCTCGTAATGTCGGAATACGTTGGCATAAACGACCCACATTGTAAGGGTGGAAACCGTCCACATCTTTATCTGGCGAAATGGCTTCAATTACTTTGGTGCTATCAATGTGGGCGGGCAAAGGCAGCTGCACTAAAATACCATCGACACTTTCATCATTATTTAATTCATCAATTAAGTTCAATAGTGCCTGTTCTGTCGTGTCTTGCGGTAAATCGTAAGATTTTGACTCAATTCCAATTTCCGCACAGCTTTTGCGTTTGCTTCCGACATAGACTTGTGAAGCGGGATCAGATCCGACTAAAACAACGGCTAATCCTGGGGCACGATTCCCCTTTGAGATAAATTGAGCGATTTTTTCAGCCACATCGGCTTTGATTTGATTAGAAAGTGCAGAACCAGAAATAATCTGAGCAGACATAAAAACTCCTGAATGACGAAAACGTTTGCTATTTTCGCAAAAAATTGGGCGATTGATAAGTAAAAATCGTAATGATGTTCAAAGAAGCATCACTTAATATTGGTCTGAATAAAAGTGATTGACGAATAAGAAAAAGCCACTATAATGCTGAGCCACTATGTCGGCGAGTAGCGCAGCTTGGTAGCGCAACTGGTTTGGGACCAGTGGGTCGTAGGTTCAAATCCTATCTCGCCGACCATTTCTTTTTCAGATCCTTTCTAAATATCCAAACTATGCGCCCTTAGCTCAGCTGGATAGAGCAACGCCCTTCTAAGGCGTGGGTCAAAGGTTCGAATCCTTTAGGGCGTGCCATTAAAATCCTTTAATTTCAATGGGTTATGAGTTAAGCAACCAGTTTTAAATGCAGTGTTTTTTGGGCGTGTGCCGTAAATGTACCATTAAACTCCACTTTGTTTGCGTGTGTCAAAAGATGATTAACTAAAAGTCCTTGTCGCCACGATTATGCCAAATGCGTTGTGTCGATTTTCAATATCGCTGATTTTCTTGCCCTCTTGTGAGCGTGGTGTTTACAAAAAATTGCAGTTTCCCCCTTTAATTTCCATCGCTCTCTCTATATGATGTGCAGTTTTTATGGGTGTCGCCTTGATGGGCGATTTTCACACGGTCAATGAAAGGAATTTCACTATGTTTGAATGGGTTGCCAATCCCGAAGCGTGGGTCGCATTATTTACCTTAACGGCGTTAGAAATAGTATTGGGCATTGATAACATTATCTTAATCAGTATTTTAGTATCTCGCTTGCCAGAGAAACAACGTCAGTCGGCACGTTTGATTGGTTTAGGATTAGCCATGGGAACGCGTATTGCGTTATTGCTTTCATTAGCATGGATGATGCGATTGGTTGATCCGCTGTTTGAGGTGATGGGCAAAGCCATTTCAGGACGTGATTTGATTCTAATTCTCGGTGGACTATTTTTGGTGGTGAAAAGTGCCACGGAGCTACGAGAAGCGATAAAAGGTGAACTGCATGATCCAGAAAATCCGAGTAGTAAAAAAGCCAGCTATTTGATGATTTTAATTCAAATTGCCCTATTAGATATAGTGTTCTCGCTTGACTCGGTTATTACCGCGGTAGGTATGGCAAACGATATTCCAGTGATGGTGATTGCGATCATGATAGCGGTGTTTATGATGATGGTGGCAGCCAAACCGATCGGTGATTTTGTCGATAACCACCCAACGATCAAAAACCTTGCACTTGCGTTCTTAATTTTAATTGGTGTGGCATTAATGGGCGAGGGTTTTGAAATGCATATTCCAAAACCTGCCATTTATACTGCAATGGGCTTCTCTGTGGTGGTTGAGCTGATTAATATTAGAATGCGACGCAACCAAGCGAAGCAGAAAAAACATATTGAACGCTAAACGTTACGTAGCGTAAACGAAAATGCCTCCATCATGGAGGCGTTTTTATCGTAAAGTGAAGGGAGACATAATGCAGGAGACGATGAGTTGCCGATATTTTGCACAAGGGAATTGCACCTCTTGCCAATGGTTAACGTACAGCTATTCGCACCAAATTGTGACAAAATTGGCCGATCTCAAGGGGGTGACTTCAGCTTACTTTTTGCCAAAAACGGAACTGTTACCCACGGTCACTTCGCCTATTTCGCAATGTAGAAACAAAGCCAAAATGGTGGTTTCTGGCAGTGTAGAACGCCCTATTTTGGGCATCTTGCCCGACAGACAACAGCCGCAAAGCGGGGTTGATCTGTCAACTTGCCCCCTTTACCCTGCACAGTTTGAGCAATATTTTGCCCTACTCAAGCAATTTATTGGGCGAGCGGGTTTGGTGCCTTATAATGTGGCGACCAAACGGGGAGAGTTAAAGTATATTTTACTGACACAAAGTGAATATAATCAGGCGTTGCTAATCCGTTTTGTATTAAAAAGCGAACAAAAACGCCCATTGATCGAGCGTGAATTGGCCCCATTTTTGGCAAAGTTACCGCCAGATTCTGTCGTGAGTTTAAATATTCAGCCACAGCATTCAGCGATTTTAGAAGGAGAAAAGGAGATTATCCTGACCAAAGCACATGCGATTGAAGAGCGTTGGAATGGTATTCCGCTTTATATTCGTCCTCAAAGTTTTTTCCAAACCAATCCAAAGGTAGCCGCCCAACTTTACGCGACCGCCCAACAGTGGGTAGCGGATTTACCTGTAAAACATCTTTGGGATCTTTTTTGCGGGGTGGGTGGTTTTGGGCTGCACTGTTTAGCAACATTACAGGCAAGTGATCCTCTCGCCAGTTTAACGGGCATTGAAATTTCCCCAGCAGCCATTGATTGTGCGAAACGTTCGGCTGCACAGTTGCATCTTAATCACGTAACGTTTGCTTCCCTTGATGCGGCACAATTTGCGTTAAACCAGCACACGATGCCCGATTTAGTGATTGTGAACCCGCCAAGGCGTGGTTTAGGCATGCCATTAGCCACATTTTTAAACACGCTGGGCAGTACTTATTTACTTTATTCCAGTTGCAATGCTCAAAGTATGGCAAATGATTTGGCGTATTTAACCGAGTATGAATTACTGAAAATACAGCTCTTTGATATGTTTCCGCATACCGCACACTATGAAGTCTTAGCCTTATTGCAGAAAAAAGAGAAAGAAACGCATGAAAACCCAAGTAAAACAACATTTAACTGATCTACAAATCGCCATGCGATTGCACAATCTGTGGGAAAGCACACCGCCTGCTGAAGAAGCCTTAGCCAGCGATGAGCCGTTCTGCGTCAGCACCCTTTCCGCCACCCAATGGCTACAATGGATTTTTATTCCAAGAATGCAGGCATTGCTTGATGCGAATAGCGAATTACCCCGCAATTTTGCGATTACGCCCTATTTGGAAGAAGCCTTGAAAGATGAGCAGTATCTCTCGGCATTACACTCCCCGTTGTTGAAATTAGAGCAGTTGTTAAAAAGATAATGGCACTTGAGATTCTCTATCGTGATGATGATCTGATTGCGATCAATAAGCCTGCGGGAATGTTGGTGCATCGCAGTTGGTTGGATAAACACGAAACCCAATTTGCGATGCAAACCTTGCGAGATCAAATCGGACAGCACGTTTTCCCGATTCATCGCCTAGATCGCCCAACATCGGGTGTTCTCCTGTTCGCCTTAAATAGCGAAATGGCTCGCCAAATGAGCGAGCAGTTTGAACACCATCAGATCCAAAAAAGCTATTTGGCGGTGGTGCGTGGTTATTTGCTGGGCGAAGGGCGAGTCGATTATCCGCTCAAAGTGCAGTTAGACAAAATAGCCGATAAATTTTCCCAAGCGAAAGAACCGCAGCCAGCGATTACCGATTATCAAAGCCTTGCTCAAGTGGAAATGCCCTATCCTGCGGGCAAATTTGCCACGGCACGTTATAGCTTGGTGCAACTCTTTCCGCAAACGGGGCGGAAGCATCAGCTCAGACGGCATTTAAAGCACCTGTTTCACCCGATTATGGGCGACACCAATTACGGCGATTTGCATCAAAATCGGGCGTTGATTGCCAATATAGGCTGTGATCGGCTCTTTTTACACGCCAACGAATTGCGTTTTACGCACCCCAAAAATTTGCAGAAAATTGCCATAAAAGCCCCCCTTGATCAGCAATGGCGACAACTTTTTGAGCAATTTTGCTGGAGTTTTCCACAATTTTATTAGACTAAAGGAAATAGAGTATGGATAATGCACTACTGAGTTTAACCCACGAACAACAGCAACAAGCCGTTGAACAAATTCAACAGCTAATGCAACAAGGAATGAGCAGTGGTGAGGCAATTGCTCAGGTTGCCAACGCGTTGCGTGAACAGCATCAATCGGAACACATTCAAACTGTATTGAAGGAGAAAAAACAATGAAAAAATCATTAGCCATCACACTCGGTTTATTGGCTGGCACTGCCTTGGCAAATCAGCCAAACACATCACAGGCAGAGGCTCAGCCTCCATCACTCACTCTAGAGGTGTTTGATACTAGCACAGGTGTGCACAGTATTGTGGAAGGGCGGAAATTCTCTGTCAGCCGAAAGAATATTGAGCTTTGTTGGACTGCATTCAATTTATCGATTGAGCCCAATAATACTTCAATTGAAATTTTTGTTTCACCGAAAAGAGCCACATTTGTTGATCAGGGCAGCAAAATCAGCAAATCAAAAGATGGTAGAAAACATACGATTACGTCTACGTTTTCTACGGATAAAACCGATCAGGATCTCGTCAGAAAATGTTGGAAATTTGATAAGAAAGATCCGTTAGGGAAATATACCCTTGAAGTTCAAGTCAATAATATCAAATTCCCACCACAAACATTCCACGTGGTGAAATAACGTTAATTGCCATTTATGAAAAGAGCGAACAGTGTTTCGCTCTTTTTGATATAGGGTTGTTATTTATCGTTCAAACAGGCTCGAAGTTGTCGCAAATTTTCGCTTAAATAAGCGGCACTAAATAGCTCGCAGAGAGTGTGAATGGGCTTCGGGCTAAGTTGGTTATACTGTGCAAGCAGGGGCGTTTCGCCAGTGAGACGCAATACATCAGCCAATTGCTGAAGATATTGATACTGCTGTTTAGGTGAGTAATTAGCGAGGAGACAAGGGGCGGAGAAACACGGATTTTTTGCAAATTCGTCCACTCGGCCGACCCAATATCCCCGTTGGGCTTTGCTCAAACTGCTCAACCACATGCCATCTCGTTTCGGCATTTGATCTAATAAGGCAAACATATCGGTCAGTTGCCCTTGTTTTAATTCAAACTCAATTTCACAAATCGGTTCTTCGCCAAATGGATTTTTAATTAACCCCTGATCTAACGCTACTTCAATGTGTGATTGATTACATTCAATTAACCATTTTTGCCGTTCAAAATCAGTACTAAATACAGGCAGTAATTCCGCATTTAATATGTCATCAGAAAACTCTAATTGATAATGAGATACTAATTTTTGAAAATCTATTTTTTCATTGGGTAACGGTAAATTATATTCAGGGCGAATATGCAAGCCACCCACAATTTCGCCTTTCATTTTTAGGGTGATTTCATATTGCTGGTTTTTATTGCGAACTCGCAAGCCCATTTTATTTTTGGCAAAGTATTGTTCGGCAGAATCATAATAGGTATTGCCTAAAAAATCCTTACCTTGTTTAATGATTTTTTGCTGATTTAACCAATTCTGAATGAGAGAAATATTCTCAGGAAATAACATTATCTTTAATTCAATTTCATTTTCCATTTTATTATTTACCTTATTTTGGCTAATAAAAAAGCCTATCGACGATAGGCTTTTATGCTATAATTTTTTCCAATGCTCTTAGAGCAGAGGCGGATCTGCTAGACAGTCCGCCAGTTCGCACCTGTCGGGCTGTTTTAAGTAGATCCATTTGTTTAACAACGAATGAGATAAAAACAATGAAGCGTATTGTTATGTTTATCATCGTTATTCTACTGTGCCTGTTACTCAAAGGTGACACGGCTGGCTTAATGTAGATTTCGCTGAGCAAGGGGCAATCTGCCAAGATTGTTCCTTGTTTTTTATTTTATGCTGAATTTTTTATTAGGTCAAATGCTCGATGTTTAGCCAACTTCAACACCAACTTCATAAATTCGTCCAGCGTGGATTAGACAATCACTTACGCCTTGCGGTAACGGGTTTAAGCCGTAGCGGCAAAACGGCATTTATTACCAGCTTTGTCGATCAACTTCTGCACATCAACCAAAACGACAATGCTCATTTGAATTTATTCGCCCCTGCTCGCAATAAGCAAATTATTTCGGTCAAAAGAGTAGAGCAGCACGATCTGACCATTCCCCGTTTTGAGTATGATAAAAATCGCCACGGTTTTGAACAAGAGCCACCTGTGTGGTCGGCTTCCACAACGGGGATCAGCGAGATTCGCCTTGCGATCCGCTATCAACGCAAAGATCTGCTCAGTTATGTGAAAGAAACGTCCACGCTCTATTTGGATATTTTCGATTACCCTGGCGAATGGCTGTTGGATCTGCCACTGCTTTCGCAAAGTTTTCAGGAGTGGTCGCAAGCTCAGCAAGCGGTGCATAAAGGCGAACGTGCTGAATTGGCGGAAACGTGGCTAGCGGAAGTGAAAACGCTGAATTTAAGCGACAAAGCCGATGAGAATCGGTTGGCAGACTTGAGCGAAAAATACACCGAGTATCTGTTAGCGTGCAAAAAAGCAGGAATGCAATATATTCAGCCAGGGCGATTTGTGTTGCCGAATAGCGAACGGGGTGCACCCGTTTACCAATTTTTCCCCTTGTTGGATTTAACCGACAGCGAGTGGCAGGCGTTGGAACAAAGCCCGAAACACAGCATTTATCACACCTTGAAAAAACGTTACGAGCAGTATCGGCAACGCATTGTTAAACCATTTTATGAAGACTATTTCTCGCAATTCGACCGCCAAGTGATTTTAGCGGATTGCCTCACGCCGCTGAATCACAGCCACCAAGCCTTTATTGAAATGAAAATCGGCTTGCAGCAGTTGTTCAAACATTTCCACTACGGCAATCGCTCGTTTTTTACTCGACTTTTCTCATCAAATATCGATAAATTATTGTTTGTTGCCACCAAAGCTGACCACATCACCAGCGATCAGTTACCGAATTTAGAAAGCTTAATGCGGCAGTTGGTGCAAGAAGGCGGTCGTCACGCCGAATTTGACGGCATTGAAACCGACTACAAAGCCATTGCTGCCGTGCGAGCCACGGATTCCGTCACTGCCACCCAAAACGGGCAACAGTTCAAAGCGATTCAAGGCGTGCGTTCGAGCGACAAAAAACGCGTCACGCTATTCCCTGGCTCTGTGCCGAGCCGTTTGCCTGATGCGAATTATTGGCAATACAATCGCTTTGAATTCGACCAATTTGAGCCGAAAAAATTGGATTTTGACCAACCCATACCGCATTTGCGAATGGACAGTGTTTTGCAATTTTTGCTGGCTGACCATCTCTCCTAATCCTCCTCGTTGTTGAGGACTAACCATCGCTCTCAATAACAAGGGGGTGAGAACCCCGAAGATTTTGTCAAATAGCGGTGCAATTGCCAGAGCATGTCGCCGATACACCATCGCCAGCCACCCACTTCCTTAATTATTTTCCATGAAGGGAGTAAAAATTTTCATTTGTATTAAGTCTATGCAAGCTCATATAATATCAGGTAATTTTATCTTGAATCTGTGAATCAAAGGGAAGAGTTATGAATAGAGTATTTCGTGTGCTTTGGAATGCCTCAACACAATCATGGGTAGCGGTCTCAGAGTTGGCTCGTGGGCGGGTGAAATCCTCATCAAATCAAATACTTACTGCAAGCCAAATGGCGTTGTTGGTGTTGGGATTAGTTGTGTCAGAAGACTCTGAATCGGCACGCTCAATTCAGCAAGCAGGTGTTGGAAATGTCTATGTAGAAACCTCTGGCGGAGCTGCCAATAGTAATATTTTAATTGGTCAAAATGCAACAAATGGTGCGGCAAGATTGACAGCGATGTTCGGTGAAAAGTATGCGTTTGGTTCAAATATTCTGGTTAAAGAGTCTGAGGATCAAAGAGGCAGGAATAATATTGTTGTGGGAAATGGCACAGCCTCAGGCAATAGTGGCGTTATACTGGGACATGGGGCAAGAACTTGGGGATTAAGCGGTGGAGCTATTGATCAAATTGCGATTGGTACCGATGCTGTATCAGCTGGACAAAAAACAGTTGCGATTGGTGCATATTCAGGTGCAGGAGCTGAGGGAGCAACGAGTATTGGTCCGGACTCTTTTGCGGTACGCAGTGGATCCATTGCTTTGGGGTCAGGAGCTATTGCCGTGCAAGTGAATTCTACTGCGATCGGTATAGGAGCAAAATCGTCAAGAGCAAATGCCGTTGCATTAGGCTCTGGAGCAACTACAGATAAAGAAGCGACCAAAGAAGGGGCAATTAGCGTAAGTGGTATCGTTTATGATAGCTCAACTGGTGAAGTTGCAGATACAAGTATGCAGGTGTCTTTTGGTAAAGTGGGTTCTGAACGTCAATTAAAGCATGTCGCCCCGGGCAAAATCTCTGCCAATTCCACGGATGCCATTAACGGCTCACAGCTTTATAGTATCACCAAAGGTTTACAAAGCCGACCAATTACCTTCCAAGCCGATTCCAATTCCGTTACGCGAAACCTCGGGCAAACCCTGCAGATTGTCGGGGGGGGGGGGGGGAGCGGTAGCTTCTCGGCTAAAAATGTGAAAACTGTGGCCACCTCAAATCAAGGCAAAATCCAAATTCAATTCTCTGATACGCCCAACTTCACCAGTTTAACCACCACGGGTAATGCTCAAGTGGGCGGAACCTTCACCGCCACAGGGCTGATAAATGCGAATGGTGGCTTAACGGTGGCAGGCAATAAAAGCGTCAATATGGGCAACAACCGCATTCAAGGCGTGCAAGCCGGTACAGGCAACACAGATGCGGTGAATGTCTCCCAATTAGATGCCGTGCGAACCAATACTGTTAAATTAGAGAGTAATAATGGTAATACCAGCACACAGCAATTAAATCACTCAGGCGGGTTAAGTTTTGGTGTAAAAGGGGAAGGAACCTATATTTCCAGCAGTGCTAGTGACTCAACAGTGACCTTTGATCTGACTCAAAATACGAAAAATAAAATCAACAATGCTGCCGATAAAAGTTTATCTAATCTAGATACGGCGGGTGCAAACAAAATTAAAGAACATGCCAAAAATGCCGTGGCGATGGTCGATGGTGCCAATACCAAAGCCACCACCACAACGGGTACAAATGGTGTGAAAACCTTTAAAGTGGACGTGGATTTATCGGATTATGTTCGCACCACCGATTTAGCCAATGCCGCACAACTCAGTTATAAAGCCAATAGTGAGCAAGCCAAGCAAGTGGCATTAACCACAGGGTTGAGTTTCCAAAATACAGGCAATTTAACCATTAGCACGGCAGCCGATGGCGTGGTGAATATTGGGTTAGATGATGCCACTAAAAATGCAATTAAAAAGCAGACAGAGGTGGAAGGCGGTAACGGGGTGAGCGTGAGCGAAAAAAACACGCCAAACACCTCGGGCGGGAAAACCTTTACGGTGTCGTTGGATAATGCTCACATCAAACAGCAAGCCAAAGAGGCGGTAGATGTAACAGGCGATGCGGATATTCAAGTCACCCCGCAAGATGCGTCAAATCAGAAAACCTTTGCCGTGTCGCTGAATAAAACCAATGCCGTTACTCAAGGCGAGCAAAAAGTGGTCACCTCGGGTGCGGTGTATCAGGCGATAGCCAATTCAGGCTGGACAGTGAAAGTCAACAATGATCAAAGCAGTAAACATATCAGCAATAATGCGTCGTTGTTGTTCCATGCAGGGGAGAATATTCGTCTCGCACTGGATCAAAACGCAAGTAAAATCACCATTCAAACCGTCGAAAGCCCAACCTTTACGGGGTTAACCACTACGGGAACCGCCAGCCTTGCGGGTTTAACCATCACTGGTGGTCAGGTGAATATGGGCAATAAGGTGGTACAAGGGGTGCAGAACGGCGTAAATACGACGGATGCCGCCAATATTGGGCAGTTAAATGAAGTGCGGAATAATCACGTCAAATTAAATGCAGACCAAACCTCGACCAGACAAAAACAATTGAATACAACAGGCGGGCTGAGCTTTGGGATCAAAGGTCAAACCGATTACATTGAAACCAGTGCTTCGGGCGATGATGTCACGATCCGTTTAACTCAAACGGCGAAAAACAAACTTGATAATGCGGCAGATAAGGATTTATCGAACCTGAATACAACGGGGGTAGATAAACTCAAAGAGCATGCTCGCAGTGCGGTGGAGATGATTGATGGTACTAATACCAAAGCCACGACTACAGAAAATAATGGGGTGAAAACCTTCCAAGTCGACGTAGATTTAACCAAAGCGACGCTGGCCTATAATACGGAAGGCGGACAGGCAAAAAGCACGCCACTCGCCACTGGGCTCACCTTTAAGAATGCAGGTAATTTAACCATTACTGCGGAAGAGAATGGCGTGGTTAGTTTAGGATTAGATCAAGCGACCAAAGCAGACATTGCAAAACAGGCCAGTGTGGTATCGGCAAGCCCAACCGATCTGACGATCAGTGAAGATACGAATCAATCGGGTGGGAAAGCGTATTCACTGACATTGAATAAAGCCACTGCCGTAACAGATAACGATGAAAAAGTCGTGACCTCAAAGGCAGTGCATCAAGCGATTGCAAATTCCGGTTGGACGGTGCAGGTCAATGATGCTCAAACAAGTAAGCACATCAATAACAATGCCACGTTGCTGTTTAAAGAAGGTAAAAATATCAGCCTTGCATGGGATGCTACCAACAGCAAAATCACGATTCAAACTATTGAAAGTCCAACGTTCACTAGTTTAACCACTAACCAAGCGGCGACGATTGGTGGCATGCTCAATGCTAATGGCGGCTTGATGGTTGCGGGCAGTCAAACCGTTAATTTAGGCAATAATGTGGTGCAAGGGGTACAGAATGGGGTGAATGCCACTGATGCCGCCAATATCAGACAGTTAGATGCCCTGCGAAATAACCATTTGAAATTCACTGGCGATAGTGGAAACACGGATACACAGTCGTTGAATACGACGGGTGGTTTAAGTTTCGGGATTAAAGGTCAAACAGATTATATTGAAACCAGTGCGTCAGGCAGTGATGTCAGTATTCGTCTCAGCCAAGCCGCTAAGGCGAAACTTGATAATGCCGCCGATCAGAGTTTGTCTAACTTAACTGAAGCAGGGCAAAAGGTGTTGAATGATGCGGCGAAAGGTGCGGTGAATGTCACGGGAAATCACGATATTACGGTGAGTACATCAGATGTTGATAAGGTGAAAACCTTTGCTCTTTCCCTTGAAAAAGCAACGCAAGTGGCAGAAACAGATGAAAAAGCGGTCACGTCAAAAGCGGTGTATCAAGCAATCCAAGATTCCGGATGGTATTTGAAAGTTAATGACAAGGATGCCCGTCATATCAGCAACAATGGCACAGTTGCTTTCCAGCAAGATAGTAATATTGAAATTAGTCTAGATGATCAAACCAATAAACTGACGATTAAAACGGTAGACAGCCCAACATTTACGGGATTGACAACAACAGCAGAGGCAACCATTGGTGGCATGTTAAACGCCAATGGGGGCTTGGCAGTGAAAAGTGGCACCTCCGTCAATTTGGGGAATAACGTCGTTTCTGGTGTGGCGGCAGGCGTGTCAGATACCGATGCCGCGAATATGAAGCAGTTGAATGAAGTGCGAAATAATCATGTCAAATTAACGGGTGATAATAGCACTGAAACGAGCCAACAGCAGTTGAACGCAACAGCAGGTTTAAGTTTTGGGATTAAAGGCCAAGAAAATTATATTGAAACAAAAGCCCAAGGCAGTGATGTGCACATTAGTTTAAGCGAGGCGGCAAAAAACACCCTTGATAATGCGGCGGATAAAAATTTATCTAACCTGAGTGATGCTGGTAAAAGCCAAATCAAGGCACAACTCGATATAGCGAACGGTACCAATACCATTGCGACCGCAACAGAAGTGAATGGGGTAAAAACCTTTAAAGTCGATGTGGATTTAACTAAAACGGAGCTGGCTTACAAAGCGGGGGACGAAACGGCGAAGAAAACCACATTATCGACGGGGCTAACCTTCAAAAGTACAGGTAATGTGACAGTTGAGACGGAAGAAGGGGGCGTCATTCACGTTGGCTTAGATCAAACGACGAAAGATGACATCAAGAAGCAAGCAACGGTAACTTCCGCAAATAATGACGATATTAGTGTCAGCGAAACCCAAAATACTACGGGTGGCACACAGTTTGCATTAACCCTGAATAAGGCGACGAGTGTCTCTGAACATGATGAAAAAGCCGTCACCTCAAAGGCCGTGCATCAAGCAATTGCGGGCTCTGGTTGGACGGTAAAAGTCAATGAGGAAGAGAATGGCAAGCACATCAGCAACAATAGCACAGTAACCTTTAAACAAGGTAAAAATATTGAAATTAGCCTTGATTCGGACAACAGCAAGATCACGGTTCAAACGGTTGAAAATCCGATATTTACCAGTTTAACCACTAACCAAACGGCAACGATTGGCGGTATGCTCAATGCCAATGGTGGATTAACTGTTGCAGAAAATCAAACGGTGAATATGGGCGGTAATGTAGTGCAAGGCGTTAAAAATGGCGTCAATGCAACAGATGCAGCCAATATGGAACAACTCAATGAATTGCGTGATAACTTGACGACAAAAGGCTTAAATTTTGCTGGTACGGAAGGAAAAACACTGAGACAGCTAGGCGAGACCCTCACCATCGTCGGCAATGCTACCGCCACTGGTGATTATTCCAGCCACAATGTCAAAACTGTGGTAACCGATGGCAAAGTTGAAGTGCAGTTTGCGGACAGCCCATTCTTTAAAACAGTAACCGCCGATGCCTTAACCGTAAATACCACCGCAACCGTAGGCGGTATGCTCACGGCTCAAGGGGGCTTTACCGTTGCGGAAAATCAAACCGTTAATTTAGGCAATAATGTGGTATCGGGTGTGGCTGATGGTGAAGCCGATACCGATGCGACAAACGTCAAACAGTTAAATGAATTAAGTCAAAACCTCACGAATAAAGGCTTGAGCTTTACTGGTAATGATGGCAACACTGCACGCAAGTTAGGCGAAACCCTCACCATCGTCGGCAATGCTACCGCCACTGGTGATTATTCCAGCCACAATGTCAAAACTGTGGTAACCGATGGCAAAGTTGAAGTGCAGTTTGCGGACAGCCCATTCTTTAAAACAGTAACCGCCGATGCCTTAACCGTAAATACCACCGCAACCGTAGGCGGTATGCTCACGGCTCAAGGGGGCTTTACCGTTGCGGAAAATCAAACCGTTAATTTAGGTAACAATGTGGTATCGGGTGTGGCTGATGCAAGAACTGATACAGATGCAACAAACTTTAAACAAGTGAAATCCTTATTGGCAAATTCGGCTTGGCGTTTAAATACGGGCGTTATCGAAGACGGCATAGATGAAACCGAGAGTGATTTAGTAGAAGAACAGATCAATCCAAATGATCAGCTAAGATTGCAGGCAGGTAAGAATCTGAAAATAAAACGTGAAGCCAATGGTATTGTGACCTATTCGACGAAAGATGACGTCAGTTTTAACCGTTTAAATGTAACAGGGCAGACGCAACTTAATCAATTAGCAGTTTCAGGGCAAAGCACCTTAAATCAGTTGACGGTAAATGGTGTGGCACGTTTTAATCAAGGTTTTAGTGTAGCCCCCGACCAAACGTTGAACATGGGCGGAAATCGTCTACAAAATGTGGGTGATGCTAAACAGGCAGGTGATGCGGTGAATTTAAAACAGCTGCAGGCACTGTCAGATGCCTTAACGAAGGCAGGGATTAGCTTTAATGGCAATGAGGGAGAAACCTTACGTCAATTAGGTGAATTGCTCTCAATTAAAGGCGATGCCACAACGCCAGGGAATTATCACGGTGGCAATATCAAAACCGTTGTCGCAGATGGCGAGGTGAAGATCCAATTTGCGGAGAACCCAACCTTTGCGAACGTTCAAGCAGAGAGTGTAGCAGCTGCACGTGTTACTGTCAGTGATGAGCTTGTGGCAAGTGGTGATACTACCTTAGGGGGCGAAGGCAGAACATTGCATGTGGTGGAAAATACTCACATCGACATGGGAGGCAATGTCATTCGCAATATCGGCTCGGGCAGTATTGCAGCAGGGAGCCAAGATGCGGTGAACGGTGGCGATGTGCATACTGCGATTCACGAGGCAAGCCAACATCTGACTAATGCAGGTTTGGTTTTCACTGGCAACAACACAGACACGAAAGTGAATCGCAAATTGGGCGAGGAGCTTCGTATTATCGGTGGCGGCACACAAGCCGATGATCAATACAGTAGCCATAATGTGAAAACCACTGGTTCACAAGGGGGTGAGATCGAGATAAAAATTGCCAAAAATCCAACCTTTGCGGACATTACTGCTAATCGATTAGAGAGCCAATCGGCTAACATTGACAGTGCAACATTCGGTGATGCAACGGTAGGCGGTAAAGATAAATCCTTCACTGTGGCAGAGCATACCCGTGTAAATATGGGGGGCAATATTATGAGTAATATCGGCTCAGGCAAGATTGGTGCAGGGAGTCAAGATGCGGTAAACGGTGGTGATGTCCATCGTGCTATCAGCGAAGTAACCACATCATTGACAGAAGGCGGGTTGAAATTTATTGGTAATAACGGCGAGACGATCACCACTCGATTAGGTGAAAGTTTGAGCATTGTCGGCAATGGCGACATCAGTAGTTCGGATTTCAGTGCGGACAATATTCGAACTGTGACGCAAGGCGATAAACTGGTGATTGAAATGGCAACCAATCCAGCTTTCGAAAACGTCAACACTAAACAGCTGAATGCGGGCAAAACGACGTTAACGGAGCAAGGTCTTGTGCTTGGCGATGCGAATGGCACAAAATTTACTCAAAATGGCATTCATGCAGGCAACCAAGTGATCAGCGGTGTGGCGAATGGTGACATTTCAGCGACCAGTAATCAGGCGGTGAATGGAGCTCAGCTGTATGCCATTCAGCAGTTGGTTGGGAATACTTCTAAGCAAACATCTACAGTCGATGTGGTGAATAATGAAGGCAGTACCACAACCGTGGTGGTACCAACCTCCAATAATTATACATTGACGACTTATAATGTAGAGAATCAAAAAGAGTATCGTACCAATAACGTGATCGAAGCAATTGGACGTATGAATGAGCAGGGGATTAAGTTCTTCCATACCAACGATGGTGAAGTCAAGCCTGCAGTTCAAGGCGAAAATACGATAGACTCAAGTGCCTCTGGACGCTTTGCGACTGCAGTAGGCTATCAAGCGATTGCACAAGGTGAGAATGCGATTGCGTTGGGTAAAGGGGCAAAAGCAGAGGGAGAAAACACTATCAGTCTTGGACATGGCAATATCGTCACAGGTAATAATTCGGGGGCGATTGGTGACCCAAGCACTGTATCGGGCAATTATAGTTACTCTGTTGGTAACGATAACCAAATCAAAACGGATAACACCTTTGTGTTTGGGAATAATGTCTCAAATACTGCAGATAATTCCGTTTTCCTCGGTGCGAATACGGGCTATGTTGCACAAGGTAAAATGACGCAGGGCAACGCGGCCTATACTTCTCAAAAGATTGGGGAAAATCACTTCCAATATGCAGGCGGTAAAGCAGAAGAAGTCGTTGGTGTTGTGAGTATTGGCAATGTGGACAGCGATGGTGCAATGCAAAACCGTCGTATTCAACATGTAGCACCAGGGTTAGTCAGCCAAGAAAGTACCGATGCGATTAACGGTAGCCAACTATATGCCCTAACCGCTTTTGTAAATCAAGGTTGGCAATTGGAAACCGGGACGGTGGCAGGTTCTAATGGCCTAGCGGAAACTGCTGAACCAGCAAAAGTGGGCTTAGGGAATAGCGTTAAGATCAATGCGGGTAATAATATTGTCTTAACGCAAACAGGGAATGTGATTGATATTGCTGCAATAAATACCCCCGTCTTTGAAAGTTTGCAGATCAACAAAGGCGGCAGTGTGGATATGGGCGGGAACCGCATTCAAAATGTGGGGATAGCGATCAATCCAACGGATGCGTTGAATTACGGGCAATTTAAATCCGAGTTAGGCAAAGTGGATAGCCGTTTACGCAGCGGTATCGCGGGTGCTGTGGCGTCAGCGAGTTTGGTGCAAGCCTTCAACCCAAGCGAAAGTATTCTTGCGATTGGTGGAGGAACATATCGTGGTGCATCGGCAGTGTCAGTGGGATATTCCAGAGTATCTGATAATGGCAAGATGATATTGAAATTCACCGGCAGTGCGAATAACTATGGCGACATTACCGGCGGTGCAAGCATCGGCTTTAAATTCTAGCTTGTTCTTGAGCTTAAATGCCTAGCAGATTGCTAGGCATTTTTTTGCAAAAAGTCGGCGGTTCTCACCCCCTTGTACGTTCAAATTTAGCGGAATTTGAGGTAAAATCCCACCTAATTTTTTGTGAAAAAGGCAAATTATGAGTAAAAAACCGAAAGTGGCGGATAATACCATTGCGTTGAACAAGCGGGCTCGCCACGAGTATTTTATCGAAGACGAAATCGAGGCAGGGCTAGAATTGCAAGGCTGGGAAGTGAAGTCTCTACGTGCTGGCAAGGCGAATATTGGCGACAGCTATGTGATTTTCCGTGATGGCGAAGCCTTTTTATTCGGGGCAACGATTACGCCGTTAAATGTGGCTTCTACCCATATTGTGGCAGACCCGACTCGCACTCGCAAATTACTGCTCAGTCGCCGTGAACTCGATTCCTTATTTGGCAAGGTTAATCGAGATGGCTTTACCGTGGTTGCTTTGTCGATGTATTGGAAAAAAGCCTGGGCGAAAATCAAAATCGGTTTAGCCAAAGGGAAAAAACTTCACGATAAACGTGAAGACATTAAAGACCGCGAATGGCAACTCGCCAAGCAACGGATTATGAAGAATGCAAACAGATAATTATTTAGCATTAACCAATAAATTAAAATGGCAGATCAAGACTTTTTCTATTTAACTGAAACACCAAATGAATGGCTAGTGCTATTAGCTGATGTTGATCGATTAAACGATGAACTCAATCAATTGAAAAAGTCTATGCCAGAAAATGCGAATTTATGGCAAACCATTACTGAAAAATTGCGTGCAACTTGGACATATCATAGTAATGCTTTGGAAGGTTCAACGCTCTCTTTGGGGGAAACGATTTTTTTCTTGCGAGAAGGGCTCACGATTCAAGGAAAGCCGTTTAAAGATTTTGCTGATGCTAAAAACCACGCACAAGCGATTGATTATCTGTTTGATATTGTCGCCGACCGCCGTGTAATAAGTGAAAATTTAATCAAAGAAATCAATGCGTTACTTCTCCAAGGTGTTCATTCAACGCCAGCGAAAACGCTGCTGGGACAAGCTGTGAATAAGCCGTTGCGTGCTGGGGAATATAAAATATTGCCTAATCACGTGCTAAAACAAGACGGCACGATTCATAAATATGTTGAGCCTGAGCAAGTTTCTCCGCAAATGCAACAATTAGTGGATTACATCAATAATGCTATTTCCGTTCATCCGATCATTCGCTCAGCGGTAGCTCATTATAATATGGTACGGATTCACCCTTTCGATGATGGCAATGGACGAGGTGCAAGGTTATTGATGAATCTCATTTTAATCAAAGCAGGCTATTTTCCTGCGGTGGTCAAAAATGAAGAAAAATTTCGCTATTTAGAGACGTTAAATCAGGCAGATCAGGGGGATATTTCTGTATTTATTCGCTTTATTCTCACACAATTAAAAAATACATTGCAAAATGTGATTGATGATTTAAACAAGTTATAACTTTAGGGTATTAAGGAACTACAATGATCGACCAAAACCTACTCCGCACTAACTTAGCAGAAGTGGCTGAGATTTTAAAAACCAAACGCAAATTTGCATTAGACACCGCAAAAGTGGCGGCGTTGGAAGAACAACGTAAAACCTTGCAAGTGAAAACTGAAACCTTGCAAGCAGAACGTAACACTCGCTCGAAAAATATTGGCGCAGCAAAAGCACGTGGCGAAGATATTTCGGCATTATTGGCAGAAGTTGATTCAATGGGCAATGAGCTAGATTTGGCTAAAGCCGAATTAGACAAAGTGCAAAATGAAATCCGTGAGTTATTGCTGTCTGTGCCGAACTTGCCAGCCGATGAAGTGCCAGTGGGTAAAGATGATAGCGAAAACGTGGAAATTTCTCGTTGGGGAACGCCACGCCAATTTGATTTTGAAGTCAAAGATCACGTGACTTTAGGCGAAAATCTCGCAGGGCTAGATTTCCCAGCGGGTGTGAAACTCACTGGCAGCCGTTTTGTTGTAATGAAAGACAAATTGGCTCGCCTGCATCGTGCGTTATCACAATTTATGTTGGATTTACACACCGAACAGCACGGCTATGTGGAAACCTATGTGCCTTACTTAGTCAATCACGACACCCTCTACGGCACGGGGCAATTACCAAAATTTGGCGAAGATCTGTTCCATACTCAACCGCTCGAAGGGCAAGATCCGAATGCGGTGCAAAAACCGTTTGCGTTGATTCCAACGGCAGAAGTGCCTGTGACTAACCTTGTGCGTGATGAAATCTTAGATGAAGAGAGCTTACCGCTGAAATTTACCGCCCACACGCCGTGTTTCCGCTCTGAAGCAGGCTCTTACGGGCGTGATACCCGTGGCTTAATTCGGATGCACCAGTTCGACAAAGTAGAAATGGTGCAAATCGTTGCCCCTGAAAAATCAATGGAAGCCTTGGAAGAATTGACTGGACACGCAGAAAAAGTGTTGCAGTTGCTCGGCTTGCCATACCGCAAAATGTTGCTCTGCTCAGGCGATATGGGCTTCGGGGCAACCAAAACCTACGATTTGGAAGTATGGCTACCTGCCCAAAATACCTACCGTGAAATCTCTTCTTGCTCAAATATGTGGGATTTCCAAGCCCGCAGAATGTCGGCTCGTTGCAAAGCCAAAGGCGAGAAGAAAACCCGTTTGGTGCACACCTTAAACGGCTCGGGCTTGGCTGTGGGGCGTACCCTTGTGGCGGTGCTTGAAAACTACCAAAATGCTGACGGTTCAATTACCGTGCCAGAGGTGTTAAGACCTTATATGGCAGGGCTTGATATTATTCAATAGAAGAAAAAAAGCCCCTATTCTATAGGGGCTACTCGGAAAGCAAATTTATATAATGGGTTGTTAAAACAACACTTTTTATTTTGTGCAAAAAGAATAAGCTATTCAAGTCTATTTTCCAAACATTATTTAAAAAAACGAGCGACTTTTTTTCAAATTTGTGATCTATTTCATATTTTCATCTATAGACGTCGAGCTTGCCAAAATGTTTTAGCCCAATAAGGCGAATGGATATTGGAATAAATGACACCGCCTTTAGTTGAAGCATGCAAAAACTGTCCATTGTCCACATAGATACCAACATGTTTACCATTCGGCCCTCTTCCTGTTTTGAAAAACACTAAATCGCCTGTCTTGATGGCATTTTTAGGTACTTTCTTACCGATTTTAGCTTGTTCCACAGTGGTTCTTGGGAGCTTTATCCCGAAAAGATCATGAAAAGTGACCTGCATAAAGGCAGAGCAATCAATCCCTTTACGTGAAGTTCCACCTAAAAGGTAGCGTGTTCCCTTCCAATTTTGTTGATATTCATTTAACTGTGCAATCACAGCAATAGAATTAGCAAGTACTTGACTGGAGTGTTGAGATTTTATTGCTCTAGAAGTTGGAGAAGGGGGAGAGTGGCAAGCAGTCAGCACTAAAATAGAAAATATCCCTGCTAACAAGGTCGTATTTTTCTTGTTCTTCATGGTTTATATCCTAGAGATGCCATATCATTTAGTATGATATGGCATGGCATTGTGATTATCAGGCCTTAACCTTTGCATTTTCAACGCGTTCGCGCATTTTTTGTCCTGCTTTGAAGGTGACGACGCGACGAGCAGAGACGACAACATCTTCGCCTGTTTTAGGGTTACGACCAGGACGAGGTCTCTTTTCTCTGACGGTAAAATTACCGAAACCAGATAATTTTACCTCTTCGCCTTTTTCTAAAGTTGTGCGAATTTCTTCAAAAAATTGCTCGACTAATTGCTTCGCAACACGTTTATCCAACCCCAATCTTTCGACAAGGTTTTCAGCAATTTCAATTTTAGTTAGTGCCATAATTTGTCCTTAATCTAATCTCTCAGATAAGCATTAAAACGTTGTGCAAGTCCAGTTAATACTGCTTGGATTACCACATTGATTTCGTCTTCTTCAAGGGTTTTTTCGGTGTCTTGAACCGTTAAGCTAATCGCTAAACTTTTCTTGCCTTCGGCTAAATTTGCCCCTTGATAGACATCGAATAAATTCACCGCCACGAGTTTTTCACCACCTGCTTTACGACATTCGGCTAATACATCGCCAGCTGGGGTTGCCACATCCACCACCATCGCAATATCACGTTTGTTCGCTGGGAAGCGAGAAATTTCTTTGGCATTTGGAATGGTGCGTTCTGCCACAGCATCGGCCAATAATTCAAACACTACAGGTTTGCCTGACAGCCCGAGTTTTTGCACGATTTTTGGATGAACGGTACCAATAAAGCCGATCTCTTTGCCATCAACTAAAATCGCTGCCGATTGCCCTGGGTGCAATGCAGGGAAGGCCTTCGCCACAAATTCCACGTTGCCACGTACTGACGTTAAAGACAGCAGACGTTCTAAATCGCCTTTTAGGTCAAAGAAATCCACCGCTTGTCCTTTGCCTTCCCACGATACGTTGAATTTATCGCCTACAATCGCCGCCCCAATCACTTGCTCTTGGCGAATGCCGTTTTCTGAATTCTCATCAGGGATAAAGCGTAACCCCGTTTCAAAAATACGCACACGGTTTTGTTGGCGATTTTGGTTGTAAGCAATGGTTTCAAGCAAACCTGTTAAAAGCGACACACGCATTGCCGACATCTCGCTTGAAATCGGATTTGGCAAAATCAATGCATTTTGCTCTGGGTGTAGCTGTTGCTGAACTTTTGGATCAACGAAACTATAAGTAATCACTTCTTGATAGTCGCTATCCACCAATGCGGTTTTGATTCGCAACAAGTCCAAATTTTTCTCTGGCACGCCACGCATTTGCAAATGAGCCAACGGAGCATTATTTGGAATGCTGTTGTAGCCGTAAATGCGAGCCACTTCTTCAATCAGATCTTCTTCGATTTCAATATCAAAACGCCAGCTTGGGGATTGAACCGTCCACACATCGTCAGCGTATTCGGCTTGTAAACCTAAGCGGTTGAGAATGTCGGTCACAGTGTCCGTTGGAATGTGGTGTCCGAGCAAGCTGTCTAATTTGCTACGGCGAAGTTGCACACGGTTTGACTTCGGCAAATGTTCAGGGCTAACCGCTTCCACGATTTCGCCTGCTTCGCCACCACAAATCTCAAGTAACAAAGCGGTGGCTCGTTCCATTGCTTTGCGAGCCAATTCAAAATCGACCCCACGTTCAAAGCGGTGTGAAGCATCGGTGTGTAAGCCGTACTGTCTTGCTCTGCCTGTAATCGCCAGCGGTGCGAAGAAGGCAGATTCTAAAATCACGTCTTTGGTTTCGCTGCTCACGCCGCTGGCTTGTCCGCCGAAGATCCCTGCCATTGCAACGGGTCCGTTCTGGTCAGCAATCAGCAAAGTGTTTTCTTGCAATTTTGCGGTAGTTCCGTCAAGCAAGACCAACTCTTCGCCTGCTTTTGCCATACGAACTTGTACAGGCTGAACGACTTTGGCTAAGTCAAAAGCGTGCATTGGCTGACCGAGTTCGAGCAAGCTCAAATTGGTAATATCGACAATCGGATCGATAGAGCGGATACCGCAACGGCGAAGTTTTTCTTGCAACCATAACGGCGATGGCACATTGACATTTACGCCTTTGACCACACGCAATAAATAACGTGGGCAAGCTTCCGGAGCTTGTAGCTCAATCGCTACTTTGTCGGCAATGGTCGCAGGCACAGTTTGGATTGTTGGCTCAACCACTTCGGCTTGGTTAATCACACCGACTTCACGGGCAATCCCTGCAATGCTCAAGCAGTCCGCACGGTTTGGGGTAAGGCTAATTTCAATCGTTTTATCATCTAGTTTTAAGTATTCACGCAGATCCACGCCAATCGGGGCATCTTGCGGTAATTCAATAATGCCGTCTTGCTCGACTTTAATGCCTAGTTCGCTGAAGGAGCAAAGCATCCCTTCGGACGGCTGTCCACGCAGTTTGGTTTTCTTGATTTTGAAGTCGCCTGGTAACACCGCACCTTCTACTGCACAGGCGACTTTCAAACCTTGACGGCAGTTCGGGGCACCGCACACGATGTCTAACAAACGCTCGCCGCCCACATTCACTTTAGTCACACGCAATTTGTCGGCATCGGGGTGTTGGGCACACTCCACCACTTCGCCCACCACGACTTTGCTAAACTCGCCTGCCACGGCTTCCACGCCATCGACTTCTAACCCTAACATCGTAATTTGATCGCACAACTGTTCGGTACTAATCGCAGGATTTACCCACTCTCGCAACCAAGATTCGCTGAATTTCATTGTATTTTTCCTTCTACTATTCATTCTGCCCCCGCTTGCGGGGGAAGTACCGCCGAAGGCGGGGTAGGGGGCTTTGCAAAATTTTCGCAAAACTAATCGCTTGTTTGCCCCCTTCGGTTTCGCTTCGCTCAACCACTTCCCCCGCAAGCGGGGGCAGATTTTATTTCTACTTAAACTGTTTCAAAAAACGCAAGTCGTTTTCAAAGAACGCACGCAAGTCGGTGACGTTATAACGGAGCATCGTTAAACGCTCTACGCCCATTCCCACCGCAAAGCCTGAATACTCGTTCGGGTCAATGCCGACTTGGCGTAACACGTTCGGGTGAACCATACCGCAGCCCAATACTTCCAACCATTTGCCGTTTTTGCCCATTACGTCCACTTCAGCAGAAGGCTCAGTAAATGGGAAGTAAGACGGACGGAAACGCACTTGCAGATCTTCTTCAAAAAACGCTCGCAAGAAGTCGTGGAGCAAGCCTTTCAACTCCGTAAAGTTGGCTTTTTTATCCACATAAAGCAGTTCGATTTGGTGGAACATTGGCGTGTGAGTTTGGTCGTAGTCGTTACGGTACACACGACCAGGTGCCATAATCCGAATAGGTGGCTGCATTTTTTCCATTGTGCGAATTTGCACGCCTGATGTTTGGGTGCGAAGCAGACGCTGTGCATCAAACCAGAAGGTGTCGTGATCGGCACGGGCTGGGTGATGAGCAGGAATGTTTAACGCATCAAAGTTGTAATAATCGGTTTCGATTTCAGGGCCTTTTTCCACGCTAAAGCCGAGTTCAGAAAAGAATTTCACCACACGTTCAATGGTAATCGAAACAGGGTGCAAGCCACCGATTTCTGTTTTACGCCCTGGCAAGCTCACATCAATGCTTTCGCTCGCTAATTTTGCGTTTAATTCCGCTGATTCTAACTGTTCTTTTTTGCTATTTAAGGCATCTTGGGCTTGTTGTTTCGCTTCATTGATTTTTGCCCCTACCGCAGGACGTTCGTCCGCTGGCACATCACGCAAGCCTTGCATTAACGCCGTGAAATGCCCTTTTTTGCCGAAATATTCCACACGCAAGGCTTCAAGACTTGCCACATCGTTGGCTTGGCTGATAGCACTTAACGCATCTGCGACAATCTTTTCTAGATTTTGCATTCTATCCTCTACATATTTTATTTGTTCAAAAATACGACAAATGCCAAATTATGGCAAAACGTATTAGATAGTAATATGTCTCAGCCTAATTGTAAATTTAAAAATCGTAAATTTTATGACTAACTTATTGATTTTTAACAATCTCAAAAAATCTTGAGAAAGTAAGGATAAATTGCCTAGTTATTGCGTTTATTGGCAAAAAGGCGATATTTCTCTCCCCCTTGTGATTAAAAAAGCCGTTTTAATTCGTGATCTTCCTTGCAACATCAAGTAAAATTCGCCCCGACTTTATTTAAAATGCAATGGAGAACCCTTATGGCAATGAATAATATTTTAGGATTATTCGCACATTCGCCACTGAAACCGCTACAGAAACATTCCAAAAAAGTCACTGAATGTTGCGGTTTACTCGTTCCGTTTTTTGAAGCGACTTTCCAAGGCAATTGGGATGAAGCAGAGAATATTCGCCGTCAAATTATTGAGTTAGAACGTCGTGCGGATATGTTAAAACGTGAAATCCGCCTCAAACTTCCGCGTGGCTTATTTATGCCGGTGGAACGTACCGATTTATTAGAGCTAGTGACACAACTCGACAAATTGGCAAATTATGCGAAAGATATTTCTGGTCGAGTCATTGGGCGTCAATTACTTATTCCAACTGAAATGCAACCTTCTTTTGTGCATTTTCTCTCCCGTAGCCTTGATGCTACTATCCAATCAAACAAAGTGATCAACGAAATGGATCAACTGCTCGAAACGGGCTTTCGTGGACGTGAACTCAATTTTGTTAATAAGATGATTCTAGAGCTAGATACCATTGAAGATGATACTGATCAGCTGCAAATTGTGTTGCGTAAGGCACTATTAACTTTAGAAGCCTCTCATAATCCAATTGATATTATGTTTTTATATAAGATCATTGAATGGATTGGCGTGCTTGCCGATCAAGCACAACGTGTTGGCTCGCGGATTGAGTTAATGCTTGCACGTTCATAGTGCATAGATAGAGGATTAAATATATGGAATTGATTACACAATACGGTTTTATTATTGTGCTGATTACGGCTGCTTTTGGATTTTTGATGGCATTTGGAATAGGTGCGAATGATGTTGCAAATGCCATGGGAACCTCGGTTGGATCAGGCACGATCACTGCGAAACAAGCAGTGTATATTGCGTTGATTTTTGAATTTGCTGGGGCTTATTTAGCTGGGGGAGAGGTTGCAGAAACCATTAAAAGTGGGGTTATTGCTTCGGATGCATTTGCTGGGCAACCCGATGTTCTGATTTTGGGTATGATGTCTTCTCTGTTTGCTGCAGGGCTTTGGTTATTAATCGCATCTCAAAAAGGGTGGCCGGTCTCAACTACGCACACAATTATCGGTGCGATTGTCGGGTTTGCATGCGTGACTATCGGAGCAGAAGCGGTGCAATGGTCGAAGTTTGGTGGGATTGTAGGCAGTTGGTTTATCACTCCTGTGATTGCGGGGATGGTGGCTTTTTCCATCTTTATTTCGACGCAAAAATTGATTTTTGATACTGAAAAACCACTTGTCAATGCTCAAAAATATGCTCCTTACTATGCAGGGTTAACTGTATTTATTATTTGCGTGGTGACACTTGATAAAGGATTAAAGCACGTGGGGTTAAATTTAAGTGGATTTCATACCATTAGCCTAGGCTTATTGCTCGCCGCCATTTCAACTGTCGCCAGCTATTTCTACCTACGCAGCAAATCGTTCGTTTCTCGCTTACAAAATGGTGGTTTTGGCAGTGTAGAAAAAGTATTCAGCTTATTGATGGTAATTACTGCTTGTGCCATGGCATTTGCCCATGGTTCAAATGATGTTGCCAATGCGATTGGACCTTTGGCAGCAGTTGTGTCCATTGTCGATCATGCCGGTGTGATTGAAGGTAAAACGGTGATGGCTCCATGGATCTTGCCTCTTGGTGCTATCGGTATTGCAGCAGGTTTAGCGATTATGGGGCATAAAGTGATGAGTACCATAGGAACAGGTATCACGGATCTTACTCCAAGTCGCGGTTTTGCTGCACAATTTTCTTGTGCAATTACAGTCGTATTAGCCTCAGGAACGGGCTTGCCTATTTCTACCACCCAAACCTTAGTTGGTGCGGTATTAGGCGTTGGCTTTGCACGCGGTATTGCGGCATTGAATCTCGGTGTAATTCGCAATATCGTTGCCTCTTGGGTGATCACTTTACCAGCCGGTGCGGTATTATCCATTATGATTTACTATGTACTTAGTGCGATTTTCCGCTAATGACGCAAAAAGAAAGGTGAGGTAACTCACTTTTCTTTTTTCTTTAAAATAAAAGGAGTTTTTCATGCCCAAACGATCTTTTTTACTGTTCATTGTAAGTTTTCTGCTGTTATCGTTCCCAACATGGGCACAAACACAATATGTCACTGAGAATCTTAATACCTATTTACGCAAAGGTGCAGGTGATAATTTCAAAATTTCAGGCGCAATTCCAGCGGGCGAAAAAGTTACGGTATTGGACAGAAAAGATCGTTACACACTCATTCGCGACAGCCGAAATCGTGAGGCTTGGATTCTCAATAATGAGCTGACGGATAAACCAAGTGCCAAGGAGCAACTACCAAAATTGCAGCAGCAAGTAGATGAGTTGACGTTGAAATTGAATAAAATTGATAGTGAGTGGCAACAAAGAACGATCGAAATGCAGCGGCGAGCACAACAAGCCGATCAGCAGAGTAGCGTCTTGTTGGATCAAAATGCGCAACTAAAACGTGAAGTAGATATTTTGAAAAATAAGAATCGTGATCTAGAAACCTTGCAGAATGCAGAATCGCGAGAAATTATGATTCAATATTTTATCTATGGTGGCACAGTATTGGGAGCAGGCTTACTATTAGGTTTATTGTTGCCGTTGTTGGTTCCAAGACGTAAAAAGCGTAGTAACGGCTGGGCGTAGGCGATGACAAGGGCAGTTAGTTTGCGTTTTTGCAAAAAGTGGCGAAAACTCACCCCCTTGCGGATACGTTTGCTGTGTATATCTATGACAGAAAAAGATTATGCATGGCTATTTAGCCACTGCATACAATGTTTTATAATATGCCGATTTTTCCCAAACCGTTGAAACAGAAGAGGTCAAAATGAGCAAACCGATTTATAAACGTATTTTGTTAAAGTTGAGTGGTGAAGCATTGCAAGGCGATGAAGGTTTTGGTATCGACCCATCTATTTTGGATAGAATGGCAATTGAAATCAAAGACTTACTGGAAATGGGCGTGGAAGTCGGTGTCGTGCTGGGCGGCGGTAACTTATTCCGTGGGGCAAAACTGGCAAAAGCAGGCATGAATCGTGTGGTGGGTGATCATATGGGAATGCTTGCCACAGTGATGAACGGCTTGGCAATGCGTGATGCGTTGCACCGTGCTGATGTGAATGCAAAATTGATGTCGGCTTTCCAATTAAACGGTATTTGTGATACCTATAACTGGTCAGAAGCGATTAAAATGTTGCGTGAGAAGCGCGTTGTGATCTTTTCTGCGGGGACTGGTAGCCCGTTTTTCACGACCGATTCTGCCGCGTGCTTGCGTGGTATCGAAATTGAAGCAGACGTGGTGTTAAAAGCCACTAAAGTCGATGGTGTTTATGATAAAGATCCAGCGAAAAATGCCGATGCAGTGCTCTATCAAAATTTGAGCTATGAAGAAGTGATTGACAAAGAATTGCAAGTAATGGATTTAGCTGCATTTACGCTCGCACGTGATCACGGTATGCCAATTCGCGTGTTCAATATGGGCAAGGCTGGAGCGCTACGCGAAGTGGTCACAGGTACAGTAGAAGGCACAACAATCTCTTAATTCGCCATATCTACCGCAACAAGGGGGTGAGAAAATCCCACTTTTTGCAAACTGAAAAACGAGAACTGGCTTTATCTCCAAGTTCTCGTTTTTATGTGGGTTTGTTCAGATTAATGACGGAAATGCCGCATTCCTGTGAGTACCATTGCCATTCCGTGCTTGTTGGCAGCGTCAATCACTTCTTGATCACGCATTGAGCCACCTGGGTGGATGACGCAAGTAATACCCACTTTTGCCGCCGCATCAATGCCGTCACGGAATGGGAAGAAGGCATCAGACGCCATTACGCAGCCAGCCACTTGCAAGCCTTCGTCTTCGGCTTTAATGCCCGCAATTTTGGCAGAATAAACACGGCTCATTTGCCCTGCACCAATGCCGATAGTCTGTTTGTTTTTGGCATACACAATCGCGTTCGACTTCACATATTTCGCCACTTTCCAGCAGAACAGTAAGTCTTCCATTTCTTCTTTGGTTGGCTTGCGTTCGCTGACGAATTGTAAATCTTCAATGTCCACCGAACCTTGATCTGCATCTTGCACTAACAAACCACCGTTTACCCGTTTGAAATCAAGGCGATGTTGAGCTTGGCTAAATTCACCACATTCCAACACACGCACGTTTTTCTTCTTCGCCAACACCTCCTTGGCTTCGGCTGAAACGGTTGGGGCGATGATCACTTCCACAAATTGACGCTCAGCAATGGTTTGTGCCGTGGTGCCGTCTAATTCACGGTTGAAGGCGATAATGCCACCGAAGGCAGAGGTTGGGTCGGTTTGGTAAGCACGGTCGTAGGCATCTAAAATATCTTTGCCAAGTGCCACACCACACGGGTTAGCATGCTTCACAATCACGCAGGCAGGTTCAGCAAACTCTTTCACGCATTCAAGAGCAGCATCGGTGTCAGCAATGTTGTTGTAAGACAACGCCTTGCCTTGCAGTTGTTTAGCCGTTGCCACGCAGGCTTCTTTCAACGCATTTTCCACATAGAATGCGGCGTTTTGGTGACTGTTTTCGCCATAACGCATCGTCTGCTTGCGAGAGAAATTCAGGTTCAGCGTGCGTGGGAATTGTCCGCAGGCTTGGGTTAAATCTTCTTCCTCTGCACCTTGATATGGCGGCACAAGTTTGCCGAAGTAGTTAGCGATCATCGAATCGTATTGAGCCGTATGTTCAAAGGCTTTGATGGCTAAATTGAAACGAGTTTCTAAAGTCAGAGAATTTTGATGTTGATCCATTTCTGCCAAAATTGCATCAAAATCGTGATTATTGACCACGATCGCCACATCTTTATGGTTTTTCGCCGCAGAACGCACCATTGTTGGCCCGCCGATGTCGATATTTTCCACCGCATCTTCCAACGAGCAATTGGGTTTCGCCACCGTTGCCGCAAATGGATAAAGATTGACCACCACCATATCAATGCGTTCGATGTTGTGTTGTGCCATTACCTCATCATCGGTGCCACGGCGACCCAAAATCCCGCCGTGTACTTTCGGATGTAGGGTTTTCACCCGTCCGTCCATCATTTCAGGGAAGCCTGTGTAGTCAGAGACTTCGGTCACGTTCAAACCGCTGTCCGCCAATAATTTTGCCGTGCCGCCTGTTGAGAGCAATTTCACACCACGAGCCGCCAAACCTTGGGCAAATTCCACAATGCCCGTTTTGTCGGACACACTTAATAACGCTTGTTGAATAGGGCGATAAGCCATTTTTTCCTCTTAAATTGATCAAATAAAAAAACGGGCGGGATTATAACGCAAACGATTGCGTTTGGGAAAGAATAACCCATAGCAAAATGTCCATTGCAGTTTTTCTCATCATGATCTTGTTGATGCTGACGAGGTTTGCTTTGCTCTTGATTTCGCAATCCGAGTATCGCCCACGAGCCAGTCAAACAGCAAAATAATGCTCATCATTACCACGATCAAAATCGAGCCGTAGGCAATCGCAATGCCGTATTCGCCGTCTTCCACACGGTTTAAAATGTAGGACGTTGCCACGCGAGTGTCGGCGGTGACCAAAAACACAATCGCACTGACGGTAGTCATCGCCCGCACGAAACTGGTGACCAATGCCGAGAGCAATGCAGGTTTAAGCAGCGGCAACACGATGAAAAACAGCGTTTTGAGCGAGCCAGCTTTGAGTGAGAGTGAGGCTTCGTCTAAGGATTTATCCAGCTGCCCCAGCCCTGCAATGGCGGCACGCATTCCGACTGGCATATTCCGCATTACCATTGAAAGCACAATAATCACGCCTGTGCCTGTGAGGTAAATCGGGGCGTTATTGAAGGCGATAATGTACGACACACCTGCCACCGTCCCTGGCACGGCAAAGCAAAGGAGGGTTAAGAACTCAAGGGTTTTCTTGCCTTTGAAATCACGGCGGACGGTAATATAAGCGATCAGTAAGCCGAACAAGGCGGTAATTGGTGCGGCACTGGCGGCGAAAATTACGGTTTGAATCAGCGATGGCCAAGCCCCATCACTAAAGCCTTGCCCGAATAGATTGATGTAGTTTTTCAAGGTCAGCGTGTAGTCCACGCCCCAGTTTACCGTGAAACTGCCGTAGAAAATGCTGCCGTACAGCACCACGTTAAACAGCACCCAGAAACTCAAGGTGCAAACAATGAGACATTTTAGACCGCTTGCCAGTTCCTGCACATCGCCCCGATAGGATTTGCCCGACACCGTCACATAAGAGCGGTTGCCGATCCAGAGATATTGCACCACGAAAATGGCGAGTGAGAAGATCAACAAAATCGTGCCGAGTGTGCTTGCCGAAGCGTAATCTAACTGTGAACCCGCAATGTAGAAATAGATTTGGGTGGCAATCACATCAAAGCTACCGCCTAGCACTAACGGCGTGCTGAAATCGGCTAAAGATTGAATCACCACCACCAAAAACGAGTTTGCCAAGGCAGGTTTTAACAGCGGGAAAATGATGTAGCCAAAGGCTTGGTAGCGGTTAGAACGCAAGGTGTACGCCGCTTCTTCCACAGATGGATGAATGGATTTCAACGCCCCTTCCAAAATCATAAACGACATTGGCGTGAGGGCGAGTGTGTGGGCAATCACAATACCTGTAAAACCATACAGCCAGTTGTTGCTAAAGCCCAAATACTCGACCAAAAAGGCAGTCACATAGCCCGAACGCCCAAGCATTAGGGTTACGCCCAAACCGACCACAAAAGGTGGGGTAACAATCGGTAAAATCGAGAAAATTTTGCCGATAAAGGCGGTGCGTTTGGCAATGCGAGTGGTGTAGAGGGCAAAGGCTAAACCGAATAGGGTAGACAGCACGCCCACTGTTGCCGCCACACTCAAGGAATTGCCGATTACTCGTAACACATAAGGCTGTGTGGCAATGTTCAGCACTTGGCTTGGCACAAATTCGCTGCCGTTAAAGAACATTGAGAGGAAAATCGCCACGGTGGGATAGACGATAAAAAAGAAAATCAGCAACACAATGCAGAGCAGGGAGGCGATGATAAAGCGGTCGCCTTGCATTATTTTTAGGGTCGCTAACGCATTGGTCGCAATGCCGATTAACGCCACCATTAAGAAAAGTGTGGCATAACCTAACGCCACTTTGCCGATAATGGCGGAAATCAAAACGAACAAAAACAGCGTTGCTACGCCAATGAGTTGCCATTTTGCCTGCTGTTTTGGATCACACTGTGGCAATAAAAAGGTAAGCAGAGGCAAGAACCACGCCCAAGTGAGATTGACACTCGACCAGCCCATCGCTGCCCAAATTTCGTCAGCGGTGGATTCCCATAAGCCGTAATCAAGGGCTTGGCTTGGTAATAACGCAAAGGCAAGAAAGGCGATAAATACCCAAAATGGGGGGCGTTGGAAAAAGCTTGAGGACATAGATATTCTCAAATTAATTTACTTATTTCTGCCTGTAAGCCCTCTCCCTGATTTTCGCAAAGCCGTTACTTTGCGAAAATCTGTCCCTCTCCCGCAAGCGGGGGAGGGTGAAATAGTATTTATGATCGATTGACTCTCCTCTGTTTACAGAGGAGAGACCGCTAAAAATGCGTGCAGCATTTTTATCAGAGAGAGGGCGAACAAGCGGTGATTTGTCAGCGATTTTTTGCAAAATCTTAAAAAAATTCACCCCCCGTTATCTTCATCAAGGGGGTGAGAAAAATCGTTATTTTGCCAATTTCACTTCATTGACCCACTTTTCGATCAGGCGTTTACGTTCCTCGCTTGAGCCGTATTTCTCAAAATCGTAATCCACTAATTTCAAGGTTTTCGGATCTAAGGCGTGTGGCGATTGTTCTGCGGTAACGTTAGTGAGCGATTGGAACGCTTCGCCTTTTTGCCACGCCAGTTCTTGGGCTTCTTTGGATAACGCCCAATCCACGAACAATTTGGCGTTGTCGAGGTTTCTTGCCCCTTTCAAAATACTCACTCCACCCAATTCATAGCCCGTGCCTTCAGACGGTGCAACAAGTTCTAAATTTGCTCCATTTTTCTTTTCAAGGGAGTAATCGTGCAAGAAGCCAATACCGATTGCCGTTTCGCCACGAGCCGCATTGCGAGAAGGCGTGATGCCCGATTTGGTGTATTGCGAGATGTTTTTGTGTAATTTTTTGAAGTAATCGAAGGCTTTTTCTTCGCCCCAAAGTTGCACGAAAGTGGCAATCGCCGTGTAAGCCGTACCAGAACTTTGCGGATCGGCAATTTGAATTTCGCCCGCAAGGCGTGGGTCAAGTAAATCTTCCCAAGAGCTAGGGGCGTTGTCAAAGCCCAGTTTTTGGATTCTATCCATATTTACCCCAAAACCAAGCACACCTAAATAAACCGCAGAGGTGTAGTTGCCTTTGAGCTTGGCAGGATCACGGAATTTTTCTTCAATTTGAGCCAAATTTGGCGATTGGTACGGTTGCAGTAAGCCCATTTCGCCCGCTTGTGATTGGGGATCGAGGGTGCCACCATACCAAACGTCTGCTTGTGGATTATTTTTTTCTGCTTCGACTTTCGCTAAAGTACTGCCCGAACCATTACGAATAAACGAGACTTTCACATCGTGTTTTTCGGCAAAAGCTTTTGTCTCTTGTTCACAGAATTGGTTACTGGCACTGCAATAGACTACTAAACGCCCAGCAGAGTGGGCATTGGTGGCAAGAATGGTACTAAAAAGTAGGCTGGAAAGCGTGAGAGAAAATGCGTTGAATTTCATCATGTACTCCTTGAGTAGAATAATAACGAGTACACTATAGCGGATTTTGGGTAAAGATGCTGTGAAATAGTTCACAAAATCAGGAAATTGGCTTTGCGATAGGTGAGCCTTTTTGATCAAAAATGCGGCCATCTGACCGCATTTTCTGATTACTTAGCAGATTTTTGTTTTTCTGCAAACTCTTTTTCAAGTTCTGGCAATACTTCTTCACGATACCAGCGAGGGTGGTGTTTTTTCGCCCAGCGGACGGTTACCCAGCCTTCGACCATACCGCGAATTGAGCCTTTCACCCAAAATGCCATATACACGTGCACCATAATGCCTGTGAATAATAAGAATGCACAGGTTGAGTGGAACAGAATCGCAATACGGATTACTGGAATCGAGAAGTTATGGGCGAAATATTGACGCCACATAATGATCCCTGTAATCAGCAAGGTAAACATTGCAATGATCAAGGTCCAGAACAGCATTTTTTGACCAAGGTTGTATTTACCATTGTCAGATACGGCGTGTTCGTTGCCTTTCAACACTTCCACGATATTTTTCAACCACACCCAGTCGTTTTTCTCTGGGAAATTGTGGTGATAGTAGATTCGTGCAAGGTTGCAGAAGGCGATGAACATCACAATGCCCGTGAATGGGTGAACCAAACGTGCCAGTTGTGGTGTACCTAAAATTTGCACCAACCAAGAGAGATCAGGGAAGAAAAAGGCTAACCCTGATAATCCTGTGAGGAAGAAGCAAAGCACGAGCGTCCAGTGGCTCAAACGTGCAGGCAATTTATGGCGAACGATTTTATGATCGTTTGGGATCTCAATCTTACTCATTGTTGCCTCCTTTATGTTCTTCATCGTGGTGTTCATCAAACTCTTCGGTGTTCGGTCCCATTGCAATATAGTGAGCTGCCGCACTTAATGCCAAGCCACCCATTGCCACTGCCGCCACAGGTTTGAGTACGTCTTTCCAAAGGGTAATCGTTGGATCAATCTTCGGATCTTTCGGTAAACCAGAATACAACTCTGGCTTGTCTGCGTGGTGCAATACATACATCACGTGTGTACCGCCGACACCTTCTGGGTCGTATAAACCTGCGTTTTTGTAGCCACGAGATTTCAAATCTTCAATGCGTTTTTCTGCATAGACTTTCATCTCTTCTTTGCTACCAAAGCGGATTGCCCCTGTCGGACAAGTCTTCACGCAAGCAGGCTCTTGACCCACATTCACACGGTCAGAACAGAGCGTACATTTGTATGCACGGTGATCTTCTTCGTTAATGCGTGGAATGTTGAACGGACAACCAGCGATACAGTAACCGCAACCGATACATTTGTCGGATTGGAAATCCACAATACCGTTAGCGTACTGAATAATCGCACCCGGTGACGGGCAAGATTTCAAACAGCCCGGTTCAGAGCAGTGCATACAGCCATCTTTACGAATTAACCATTCCAAACGGTCGTTTTCTTCCACTTCGTTGAACTTCATTACCGTCCACGCTTTGGCGTTTAGGTCGATTGGGTTATCGTAAACGCCCACGCAGGCTTCAGGTTCTGCACGAATGTCGTTCCACTCCGAGCAACCCACCTGACAGGCTTTACAGCCGATACAGGTGGTGACATCGATCAATTTCGCCACTTCCACTTGATGGTGGCGTGCGTGTGGCGGTGGTGTTAAGCCTGATGTTGCAGAGGCTTTAATAATGTTTTGAGATTGTACTACACCCATTTTATGCCCCCACTTTCTCAATATTGACTAACATACATTTCGATTCAGGTGTTTGCGTATTCGCATCGCCTGCACGAACCGTTAAGTTGTTGGCAAAGAACCCTTTCTTCGCCCCTGTGGTTGCTGCAAAGCCCCAGTGAATTGGAATACCTACAGTGTGGATTGGTTTGCCGTCCGACACTAAGCTGCGGATACGTTTAGTCACCACTGCAACGGCTTTAATGTAGCCGCGTTTAGAGCTGACTTTGACCACATCGCCGTGTTTAATGCCTTTCTCAGCAGCTAAGGCTTCGCCAATTTCCACGAACTGCTCTGGTTGAGAAATCACGTTGAGTAACACGTTTTTCGTCCAGTAGTGGAAGTGTTCCGTTAAGCGGTAAGTCGTACCCACATACGGGAACTCATCGCTTGTACCCAGATCTTCTTTATCGCTTGGTAAAATACGTGCCACAGGGCTTTGTACGACATTCGGATGTAATGGGTTAGTGCCGATTGGCGTTTCCATTGGCTCATAATGCTCTGGGAATGGACCATCTGCCATACGTTCACGCACGAACAAGCCACTCACCCCTTCTGGTTGCATAATAAATGGCATTACAGGGCTATTTGGCGGTGCCGTACCGAAGTCTGCCACATCCACATAGTTCCAGTTTTTGCCATTCCATTTAATCAACTGACGTTTCGGGTTAAATGGATTGCCTGCTAAGTCCGCACTTGCACGGTTATAAAGCACACGGCGGTTGAGAGGCCACGCAAATGCCCAACCCAAGGTGTTACCTAAGTTTGACGGATCGGAGTTATCACGGTTCGCCATTTGGTTACCTTTCGGTGTCCATTGACCCGTATAGATCCAGCAAGAACCCGATGTGGTACCGTCAGCACGCATTTGTGCGAAGCTCGAAAGCAATTCGCCTTTTTTCACAATCACGTTGCCGTTAGCATCTTTCACATCTTCTAAGGCGTAGCCATTGACTTCTTTCGCCACTTCTTCTGCTTTTGGCTCAAGTGGGTTCGCATAGTTCCAGCCCATTGCCTCTAATGGCTCAAGGGGGGCTTTTCCGCCTTCTTTATGATAAAGATGAATAAGCTCTGCACGCAATTCTGATAGAATTTCGCCGTCGGTTTTCGCTTCACCCGGTGGTTCAGCCCCTTTCCAGTGCCATTGTAACCAACGACCAGAGTTAGCAATTGAACCATCTTCTTCCACGAAACAGGTTGTTGGCAAACGGAACACTTCTGTTTGAATGTCTTCGGTTTTCACATCGTTAAATTCGCCGTGATTTTTCCAGAACTCGGAGGTATCGGTTACAAGCGGATCAAAAATCACCAAATATTTCAAATTGCTTAATGCTTTAACAATTTTCTGTGAATTTGGATAAGAGGCAATTGGGTTCATTCCTTGACAGAAGAAACCATTGACCTTGCCTTGATACATCTCTTCAAAATAACGAAGCTGATCCATTCCACCTTTTGGTAATTTCGGCAAGTAGTGCATACCAAAATCATTTTCTGCGGAGGCCTTATCGCCGTAGAACGTTTTGAGCATACTTACATAGAAGTTCGGGGTGTTCTTCCAATAGTTCACCTGATCTTTCATCATTGTTTTCGGCGTAATACGATCTAACAAGGCTTGCAAGCTCGTATCTGCTTCCGTTGGCAATGGAAGATAAGCAGGCAGACGATTTGGGAACAGTCCTAAGTCGGTAATGCCTTGTACGTTTGAGTGTCCACGCAAGGCGTTTACACCACCACCTGACACACCAATGTTACCAAGAAGCAACTGAATCATTGCCATTGTACGAATGTTTTGTGAACCAACAGTATGTTGTGTCCAGCCCAATGCGTACAAGAATGTCGCTGCTTTATCTGGTGCAGAGGTTTTGGCAATTTCTTCACAAAAGATTTTAAAATCTTTTTGTGGTGTACCTGTAATACGCTCTACCATTTCAGGCGTATAACGCTCAACGTGTTCACGCAATAAATTGATCACACAACGTGGATCTTGCATTTCCATATCACGTTTTGGCTGACCTTCTTCATCAAATTGGTAAGACCAAGTTGAACGATCATATTTACGTGTGGCTTCATCGTAGCCAGAGAATAAACCGTCTTCAAATTTGAAGTTTTCGTTTACAAGGAAAGTGGCATTGGTGTAGTGCTTCACATATTCGTGTTGGATTTTATCGTTTTTCAACAAATAGCGAATCACACCCGATAAGAACGCAATATCCGTTCCCGCACGAAGTGGCATATAAATATCAGCAACCGCCGCAGTACGGTTAAAGCGTGGATCCACCACCATTAACTTCGCACCGTTTTGCTTTTTGGCTTCAATCGCCCAACGGAACCCAACAGGGTGAGCTTCCGCGGCGTTACCGCCCATTACGATCACTAAATCAGCATTTTTAATATCAACCCAGTGGTTGGTCATCGCACCGCGACCAAATGATGGAGCAAGACTTGCTACCGTTGGTCCGTGTCAGATACTCGCTTGGTTGTCTGTAAAAATGATCCCGAGAGAACGCACGAATTTTTGGGTTAAAATACCCGTTTCGTTACTACACGCAGAGCCTGCTAAGAAACCTGCGGTCATCCAACGGTTTACCGTTTCGCCTTTCTCATTTTTCTCAACGAAGTTGGCATCACGGTCGTCCTTGATATGACGAGCAACACGTTCAATCGCTTCGTGCCACGAAATGCGTTTCCACTCTTTTGAGCCTGCTTCACGCACTTCTGGGTACATCACTCGGCGGTCACTGTTCACATAATCCAACGCCCCGGCCCCTTTCGGACACAATGCACCACGGCTCACTGGGTGGTCTGGGTCGCCCTCAATGTGGATCAACTTGCCTTTTGAATTCATTGCACCATCGCCAAGACTGTATAACAACATTCCACAGCCAACAGCACAGTATGTACAGGTATTACGCGTTTCTTTGGTACGCAGTAATTTGTAATCACGAGGGGCTGCTAATGCCGTTGCTGGAGCAAAGCCCAACATTGCCGCAGACGTCCCCGCCATTCCACCTGCACAGATCTTGAAGAATCGTCTTCTACTGACCTGCATAATCACTCCTAAAATCACGAATGTGATTGTTGATAAAAATCCAAATTTTACTGAATAACGCCCTTGATCAAATGTGATAAGATATTATTCAATAAAATCCGCACGGATAAAATTCGGTCGATATGATACATTTTTTTAACAAAACAAACTACTTTCTCACCATCTTTTTAAGGAAAAATAATGAACTTAATGAAAAAGTTTGATGTAGATCATATTTTTATTGAGAATGGTTCTTTTTTCATTGAAAAACGACAAGATAATCTTATTCAAGAAGTGCCAGTTGCCTTGGTTTATAACGGTATTTCGCACACAGTGATGATGTGTACGCCGAATGATTTGAGTGATTTTGCTTTGGGATTTTCGCTGGCTGAAATGATTTTGCAAGATAAAAGCGAACTCTTTGGTTTAGATATTGTAGAGAGTTGCCACGGCATTGAAGTGCAAATGGAAATTTCCAGTCGCCGTTTTATGGCATTGAAAGAAAAACGCCGTTCTATGGTAGGCAGAACTGGTTGTGGCATCTGCGGGGTCGAGCAGTTAGCTCAAGTACAACAATTTGGCAAAAAGTCTGATTTTCTCGCCCCCTTGCAAGCGGTCAATCCACAGATTTTCAACGACTGTCTTCGCCAATTAGAGCAAGCACAGCACCTTTCACAGCAAACAGGGGCGAGCCACGCTGCCGCCTTTTTCACGCCAAACGGCAAATTGCTGGCAATTCGAGAAGATGTTGGGCGGCACGTGGCTCTCGACAAACTGCTTGGCTGGCACGCCAAGGCAGAACAGCCTGAAGGGTTTGTTTTTGTTACCAGCCGAGCCAGTTTTGAAATGGTGCAAAAATGTGTGGCGTGTGGCATTCCAATGCTCTGTGCCATTTCCGCCACCACCGAAATGGCGGTTAAGATCGCTAGAGAAAACAACTTCACCCTGCTCGCCTTTACACGTAAAAATAAAGCGACTGTCTATTCAGGCAAACATCGTTTGAATTTGTAACAAATACTCTATCATAAGTCCTAAGAACAGTAGGGACGTGCAGTTTGACATACGGGAATTTTCGATATTATGTCATAGTTACACAATGATGATTTCACCTCATTCAGTTGGGGCATCACGCAACGTTTGGGTTACAAGGGGTAAGATCTTAGCGAAAATCTGCAACATTTTCGGACGCCAATGTGGTGTCCCTACGTTGTTAGAGCAAATCACTGCCCAAAACAACCCCCACACATTTTGCCCAAATATCGTCCCTTTCAGGTTCAACGCAAACGGAAATCGTCTGCCCTTGATAAACAAAATCTAATTGATAAGCGTGCAAATATACTCGCTCTGCCTTGTCGCCACCATAAAGCTGATCGCCCAGAATCGGGCTGCCTAAACTTTTCATTGCCACTCGCAATTGGTGGGTCTTGCCCGTTTTTGGTTGCAGAATAAAGTGGCGTAAATTCGGGGCAATGGAATGGGAGGTAAAGCTCGTCACCGCAGGATTTTCACGGCTTTGGCTCAATTTCCACGCCCCATTCCGGGCTTTTTGCATATCGCCCACAATGTTGCCCTGCTTCTTTTTCGGCTTTTGTGTGGCAACTGCCCAATAGGTTTTCTGGATTTGGTGCTGTTCAAATAAACGATAAAATTCAGCGGCGGCGGGTTTATTTAACGCCAAAATCAGCAAGCCTGATGTGACTTTATCCAACCGATGCACTAGCCAGACTTGCTCCACGCCCAACAGCTGTGCGACTTGTACGGTCAGCCCTGTTTCGGCATCATCGCGATGTACGCTCACGCCAGCAGGTTTATGAAGAATAATAAAATCGGAATGTTGGTAGATGATCGGAAATCTCATAGCACTTTTTGTTATACTTGGAGCGAATTTACACATCATATAGGAAACTCAAATGGCATTACAGGTTTATTTAATTCGCCACGGACGCACAGAATGGAATGATAAAGGCTTATTGCAAGGCTGGGCAGATTCGCCACTCACAGAAAAAGGCATTGACGGGGCAAAACGCACGGGCAAAGCGCTGGCAGACATTCCATTTGCGGCGTGCTATTCCAGCGAACTCAAACGAGCCCAAAACACCGCCGATTATATTATCGGCGAACGAGCTATTCCCCATTTTCATCTTCAAGGTTTGAATGAGCTGAATTTTGGTAAATGGGAAGGCAAGGCGATCAGCGATTTGCTCGAAAATGATGAATATCTCGCATTAAGAGATCGCCCCAAAGCATACCAAGCCATTGAAAATCAAGGGGAAACCATTGAGCAGTTTTACCAACGAGTGACCAACGCTTTTTGGCAGATCGTGGAAGATCATCAAGGCAAACACGAAAACCTCTTGATCGTGGCACACGGCTTAACGCTCACCTTGCTGACGGCAGTGCTAAAAGGCGTGCCGTGGCACGAGTTTCGCAACCCTGACTACCACAGCTTTGTGATCAACACATCGATCAACATTGTCAAGGTGGAAAATGGCAACGCTGAATTGGTGGAGTTTAACAACGTGGCACATTTGGGCTAATGCAAGGGGGAGAGAAAATGGGCGTTTTTGTCACATTTCCCCTGTCCCCTAGAATTTACAGGTTCGTTTCTTTCTTCTCTTTTCTTTCTCTACTTTCCTCTCTTTCTCTTCACGTACACACAAAAATGGTGTGGAACGTCAAAATTTTTCTAAAAAACGGAGCGTTTTTGGCAATAAAGTAAATAATTTGCCTTGGAATGTGTTTAACTGATCAAAAAACAGTCAATTGAAAATGTTGATATGTGCAGAATTTTTGTTTGTTTTCCAACAATAAAAACGTTTTCTTTATTTAAAAAGTTGACAAAAATTTACTGTTTTTGTGTTTTTATTATCAAAAATTAAAATTGATTGCTTTTTAATCTTGTTTTGTTTTTTTTTTGGTGGTTTTGCTGTGTTTTAAATCAGTTATTTTCTATACATTTCTATACAAAACTGTACAATGTTTAAGCCCATGCTTGTTTAGGTGGGAGATATGGATGTTGATTATCTAAAATTATATTGTGAGGAGCATTCAATGAATCAAATCTTTAAGGTAATTTGGAATCATGCAACCCAAACTTGGATGGCAGTTTCAGAGTTATCCCATGCCAAAGGAAAAACAAAATCAAGTATCAGTAAAATCGCCACTGCACTAGCCACTGCAACCGTCACCACCAGTGTGGCGACAGCCGGCGTGGCTTCTTCTTCTGACTTTCATTTCTTAAGTGCGAAAGGCAGTTCGACTACGCCTGCCACACAAGCAAACTATCTCAATGATGGGGCACAAGCACTCGGTTCGTTAGCTCTCGGAGTGAATGCGTCAACCGTCATTACCGCAACCAGTGCTATCGCTGTAGGCGATACGGCAAACGTAGAAGGCAAATATAGCATCGCGATTGGTCGTGAAACCAATGCTTCTGCAAACGTATCAATTGCGATAGGTTCAGCAGCTCAAGCTCATGCCGAGCATGGCATTGCATTGGGTGAAGATAGCACGGTAGCTGAAGACTCAGAATATGGCATTGCTGTTGGAACGGACAGCGTAGCAACAGGTGATCGTGATATCTTTATTGGTCGTAAAGCCGGACAAGGAGCAACGCATAAAGATGATGAGAATAAAAACTTCAACAATATTGGTATTGGTGAAGCAGCGGGCACGAATGTTTCAGGTTCTAACATCATTGCCATTGGTACCAATTCAGCAGATGGCTTAAAAGGCAGTAACAGCATTGCGATCGGTTCTGGTGCAAATAGTCAATCTGTGTTAGGCCTCACAGAGGAGATTACGACTGATTTCAATGTGGCAATTGGTGAGCGTACATTAGCCAGTGGCGGAGGTGCAACTGCATTAGGTTATTTTGCTAATGCAACGGGCAGTCTCTCTTCTGCATTGGGTAACCTTGCGAAGGCAGAAGGTGCTCTCTCTGTAGCAGTTGGGCCGAAAGCAAATGCTACAAAAGAAGCGGCCACAGCCGTGGGGCATAGTGCGACAGCCTCAGGGCATTCCGCATTTGCTGGCGGAAATGGGGCTAAGGCACTAGCTAATCATACTGTGGCATTAGGTAGCTTGAGTAACGCCACAGTAGATCATGCACTCGCCTTAGGTTATGCAGCAGAGAGTACAAAACTCTCAGCAATCGCGATGGGTAACCGAGCCAAAGCTGCAGGTATTGCCTCCATTGCATTAGGGGTTAGTGCAAATGCCACTGAGGTGAATGCTATTGCGATTGGTAATCAAGCGAAGGCAACGCATCAAGGTGCGGTGGCATTAGGTATTGGCTCTGAAACAGCAAAAAAGGTGAATACGCAAAATGCGACGGTAAATGGCATTAAATACGGTGATTTTGCTGGGCAAGAGGCTTATGCTACCGTGAGCGTGGGATCGGATGATAAAAAACGGACGATTACGAATGTAGCGGCAGGGCGTATTAGTCAGACCAGCACCGATGCAATTAACGGTTCACAGCTGTATATGACTCAAATGGCATTAGGCAACGTGGCAAACAATATGGCTGCTCATTTAGGTGGTGGGGCGGTACTGGGCCTAGATGGCAGCGTGTCGGCACCAAGCTATGCGTTAGTGGTGGGGAACCCGAGTGCTGGAAGCAATACTCAGTTGAAGGGGCAAGATCCGCAACATGTTCAAAATTTAGCACCAAATATTGGACCAGCCACGACGGTTTCTGACGCTTTCAGCAACCTAAATGCTTATATTAATAAAGGCTTCCTTGTACAAGAAAATGGTACAGAACAAGCACCGAATAATAAAGCAACCGTAACACCGGGCGAAGCATTGAATTTTGTCAATGGTGGCAATACACGTGCCCGTGTAGCGCAGGAAGATGAAAAAGGGATCACTAATATCGCCTTTGATATCACTGGCTTACCAATTCAATACACTACAGCAGATGGCAGTCCTGTTGTCAAAGTAGGTGATAAATACTATCAAGTGAAAGAAGATGGCACGCCAGATTTGACTAAACCGATTGAAGAAACGGCTGTCGCCAACTTAAAAGTCAGTGCGATTAATCCAGTAGCCAAGCCAAATCAAACAGGTGATGCAGTCATCTTGGATAACGTAAAAAGTGGATTAAAACCGTATGGTGAAACCACAGCAAATACAGATTCGCCAATTGTTGCACCAAATCCAAAAGCAGGTTTAGTGGATCTCAATACTCAGGTGAATGGTAAACCGATTTCGGATAATACCGTAGCAACGGTCGGCGATTTACGTCATATGGGGTGGGTCATTGGTACACCAGACAATAAAGCAGAGCATGCAGTGAAAAATGCAGAACTGGTGAATTTCAAAGGTTCAGATGGTATTAATGTGAAAGGTAAAACCAATGCAACGACAGGTGCATTTGAAGTTGAGTTTGGGTTATCTGAAGCAAGCCGTATTGAACTCGAGAAGAAACCTAGCTCTGGTACAGCGTCTGAATTTACTGGCCGGGTGACAGTGGCACAAGATGATCCGAACAATGGAACAGGCTTTGTTTCTGCGAAGTCAGTGATTGATGCCATTAATGACAGTGGTTGGCACTTAAATGCGAATGCGACAGATGGTGGTGAATTGGTTAAAAGCAGTGATAAAGCTGCAGAACTTATCAAACCTGGTAGAGAAGTCACTTTCTTGGCAGGTGATAATCTGAGTATTGAGCGTAATGGTGCTAATATCACCTTTGCGACGAAACAGCATGTTGATTTTAATACGGTGACGATTTCAACAAAATTGCCATCAGATCCAGAGAATCCGAATAGCGAGTTAATTGAAGGTTCGCCGATTACATTGGTATCAGTGCCGACACGTCCAAATACGTTGGCGTTTGCAGGGCGTGATCCGCAAGATGCGAATAGCTCAGCCCTAGTCACGTTGATGAATATTGATAGTAAGGTATCTGTATTTGGTGATAATCAAACAGATCCTGCGATGGTAAATGGACTGATTAATTTAGATTCGGTTTTAAATAATAACGGTTCAGTGAATCCAAATAGTATTGGTAGCCATGTTGCAACCTTAGGCGATCTTGCTCGCATGGGGTGGGTGATGAAAACACCAGAAAACGGTTACAGCGAACAAGTGCGTCATGCCGAAGTGGTGAACTTTATCGGCTCGGGCTTAGCACAAGTACAAGGGGAGCGGCTTATAGATGGCGAAGCCACCATTGTGGTGCATGTTGAAGCTCAAGAGGTGATCAGCAAAGCTCAATTACCAGTGGTTTACACAACCGAAAATGGCGATAAAGTGGTTAAAATCGGTGATAAGTTCTATAAAGACAACGATGTAACCGAAATTGACAATAAAGCCTATCCAAAAGGTAGCGTACGTGCTGCGGATGGAAACGTTTATGTCGCGGGAACAGAGCTTGATCCAAATGGTTTGCCGGTTGAACCGAATGCTTCTGTTGCTCAGCCATTTGATGGTGAGCCGTTAACAGCCAATGCGTTAATCGCCTCAATGAACAATGGCGGTAATGAAACGACCTCACCAATGCAATTGAGCAACGTAGCTGCGGGGACGAAAGTGTTTGGGGCGAATCGCGTTCAGCCAACCGCAGATAGCGATGAAGCCCGAGAGATGGCTGGTGCGGTATCTAAGGCGTATGAAGGGTTAGCGGATTTGGCTAATTCGAAAGACACCAATGTGTTGACCGTGGCAGATGCAAAAAACCTTGGTTGGGTGATTTCCACGTTACATGGCAATGGCTATGTGGCGAATGTGACGAATGCCAACCATGTGGATTTTGTTGGCAAAGGGTTAGCAACAGTGACAGGGGAAACCGATGAAGCCAGTGGTGTTCGCTCAATCGTGGTTGAAATTGATTCTGCGAATGTGGTTAAGGAAACTAAAGGGACGCTCGTAGTCAATGATGGTAGCGATGAGGCAAAACCAAAAGGTTCTGTATCGACCCCAGATGCTAAGGATAGCAAACTTGCTACGACGAGTGATGTTGCCAATGCGATTAACCAAAGTGGCTGGAACATCAATGCGAAAGCAGGTAAAGATGGCGAGTTAGTGGCAGGTAGCGATATTGAGGCCGAGTTGATCAATCCTGGCAGAGAAGTAGTGTTTGAAACAGGCAAGAATCTGAAAGTAGAACGCAAAGGAGCGACTCTCACCTTCGCCACGAAAGATGATGTGACCTTTGAAAGTGTCACGACTAACGTGTTAACCCTAAACGGCAAAGATGGTCAACCGGGTAAAAATGGCGTTACCATCAATGGTAAGGACGGCACAATTGGCTTGAATGGTAAAGACGGAGCGAATGCAACCTTTACCTTTGGTCAAGGGCCTGCAGGTGTTGATGGCAAAGGTTCAGACGGTAAATCTGGTAGTGATAAAGTGCGTATTGTTTACACGCCAATTGATCCAGAAACAGGTAAACCTTATGTTGATACAGGAGGCAACCCGATCGAAGAGAATGTGGCAACACTTAACGATGGCTTGAAGTTCGTGGGGAATGACGGCAAAGAAGTTGTGAAGAAACTGAACGAAACCCTTGCGATTAAAGGTGGCTTTGAAGCACCAGCGGGCGAAGAGGCAGAGGCCTTAACCGAGGCGAAAAATGTGTATGTTGCCCAAGGTGAAGATGGCCTAGTGGTGAAATTGGCGAAAAAACCGGAGTTTGAAAGCTTAAGCTTGAAAGGCGAGGGAGATGCCAATGAGGTGAAACTGACGAGTAAGGTAAATAACGAGGGCAACGCCCAGTTGACGCTCGGTGATAAAGACGGCAAAACCGTGAAACTCTCTGGCGTAGCAAGAGGCGATATTAGTGCAACCAGTACCGATGCCGTGAATGGGGCACAGCTCTATGCGTTAGAATCTACCGTGAATGCGGGTTGGGATTTCACTGTTAACCATGGTCAGGATCGTTCCACTGTGAATAAAGACAACAAGCAGGTTGATCTGAATAACACGGATGGCAATATTGTGCTAAGTAAAACAGGCAACAATGTTACCTTTAATTTGGCAGAGAGTATTGATATCGGCAATAAATTGACCGTAGGCGAGAAAGATCATCCAAACAAGCCAGGTAAAGATGGTGAAATTGCCGTGAATGGCAAAAACGGTGCCTCTGTGGTACTAAACGGCAAAGACGGTACTATTGGCTTAACTGGTCCGAAGGGAGAGAATGGCAAGCAGGTGGGCTCCCATCTTGGGGTCGATGCTGGTCGTGCTAACCTTGATGGTGCTAAAGGCAAAGACGGTCGTGAAGGCGAAAGCACAACGCGTATGGTATATCAGGTCGTTGATCCAGCAACGGGGCAACCGAAAGTGAATCAAGACGGTACCCCAGTAAACGTTCAAGTGGCAACACTAGAAGATGGATTCCGCTTTACGGGAGATGACGGCAAAGAAGTAAAACGTCCGTTGAACTCGTTAGTAACGATCAAAGGTGGTGCAGACTTGGCGAAAACGAAGCTGGCTGACGGTAACATTGGCGTAGTCGCTGATCCTGCAACAGGAGCCTTGAATGTGAAACTGGCGAAAGATGTTAATCTAGGTAATGATGGTAGCCTCAATGTGGGCGGTGTTGTCATTAATCAAGATGGCATCAATGCAGGTGGTAAGCAGATCAAAGGCGTGAAAGACGGTACAGAGGCTGGCGATGCGGTCAATGTGGGACAGCTGAACGCCGCACTGGGTAATGTCAACCATAATCTACAGAAGATGAATAAAGATCTTCGTGGTGGTGTTGCGGGTGCATTGGCTGCTGCAGGGCTGTATCATGCCACTTTACCAGGTAAATCCATGGTGGCAGCGGGTGTAGGAACCTATCAAGGTCAAAGTGCTGTGGCAGTGGGTTACTCTCGTTTATCGGATAACGGTAGGATGGGGATGAAATTCACGATTAACGCCAATACACGTGGCCAAGCAGGTGCGAGTGCTAGCGTGGGCTACCAGTGGTAATCACTTAAACTGATTAGTCGATAAAGAGAAAACGCAATGTGGTAACACATTGCGTTTTTTCTTGGATAGCGAACAATATCGGTTTGTTTTCCTATGGTGAGAGGTATGCTTTTTTGAAAATCGCCCAGTTTCTCCCCCCTTGTAATCCGCATTTATTTGAGATAGATCGGATTTTTATTTAATTTTCTTTGTTAAAATAATATCAGTTTCATTTTTTACGGAGCTTCTATGAGCGAAATTGCATTAACGGTCAGTCTGCTGGCACTCGTTGCCGTGCTAGGACTTTGGATCGGACATATCAAAGTGCGGGGCGTGAGTCTTGGCATTGGTGGCGTGTTATTTGGTGGGATCATCGTGTCTCACTTTATGACTCAATATGGCGTCAAATTAGATGCCCACACACTGCATTTTATCCAAGAATTTGGGCTTATCTTATTTGTTTATACCATCGGGATCCAAGTCGGTCCCGGTTTTTTTGCGTCCTTACGGCACTCTGGTGTGAAACTCAACGGCTTTGCCTTGATGATTGTCGGGCTAAGTGGCGTGCTAGTCGTGTTACTGCACAAACTATTTGATGTGCCATTGCCAGTCATTTTGGGTATTTTCTCAGGGGCGGTCACCAATACACCGTCATTGGGGGCAGGGCAACAAATCCTAGCTGAACTAGGCAGCGATACGTCCGTAATGGGGATGGGCTATGCAATTGCTTATCCATTCGGGATTATCGGGATTTTACTGGCAATGTGGCTGATTCGGATTCTGTTCAAAATCAATGTGGACAACGAAGCCAACCAGTTTGAGCAAGTACAAAACAGCAAGAAAAAAGAAGGCTTGAGCAGCCTGAATGTGCGAATTACCAATCCGAATCTCAACGGCTTATTGCTCAAAGAGTTACCTGATTTTGAATTGCAAGATGTGGTTTATTCACGCCTGAAACGAGGCGATGATCTGTTTGTACCACAAATTGACACCCAAATTTTACTGGGCGATGTGTTGCATATTGTCGGCGACAAAACGGCATTGAATAAAATGAAGTTGATCATTGGCGAAGAAGCGAATATCTCGCTCTCGACCAAAGGCACGCTGTATCGTTCCGAGCGAGCGGTAGTGACAAATGAAAAAGTGTTCGGCAAACGCATTCGCCAGTTAATGCTCAAAGGTACCTACAATGTTGTCATCTCTCGCCTAAACCGTGCAGGCGTGGAGCTGGTGCCAACAGGCGATATGCGGTTACAATTTGGGGACGTGCTGAATTTAGTCGGTCGTCAAGAAGATATTGAAGCGGTAATGGCAATTATCGGCAACGCTCAACAAAAATTGCAACAGGTGCAAATGTTGCCGATCTTTATCGGGATTGGCTTGGGCGTTCTGCTTGGCTCCATTCCGATTTATATCCCAGGTTTCCCTGTGGCGTTAAAACTCGGTTTAGCTGGCGGCCCGTTAGTGGTTGCCTTGATTTTGGCGAGAATCGGCAGTTTCCGCAAACTCTACTGGTTTATGCCACCAAGTGCCAACTTGGCGTTGCGTGAAATCGGGATTGTGCTGTTCTTAGCGGTGGTCGGCTGGAAAGCTGGTGGCAATTTCTTGAATACCTTGCTCAGCAATGATGGCTTATCGTGGATCGCTTACGGTGCGTTGATTACCTTCATTCCCCTAGCGGTAACTGGCGTAGTGGTTCGCATTTACGGCAAAATGAACTATCTCAGCCTATGCGGTTTGCTCGCTGGTTCAATGACCGATCCACCCGCACTGGCGTTTGCCAATGCAATCAAAGAAGGCAATGGCGCTGCGGCGCTGTCTTATGCGACGGTGTATCCGTTGGTGATGTTCTGCCGTATTATCTTACCGCAGCTATTGGCGATTCTGCTTTGGAGCGTGGGATAACAAACTGTGGTTTGTTTTAGATTGTAAGCATACTGGTTTCAGGGGCGACTGTTCGCCCCGTTGTTTTATCTAACTATACGAATGCAAGGGGGGGGAGAAACATGGCGATTTTGCAAAATTGGTTTCCTTCAGAATCCCTTGAGAGAGCAAAACTATAAAGCACAACGCACGTTAGCTTTCACCAACGTGCGTTGTGTTTTATCTCTATAATGGGTTATTTATTTAGCATTGTTCGTAAGGCCGAACCAATCTCCGCCAAACTACGAACGGTTTTCACGCCAGCGGCTTCAAGGGCAGCGAATTTTTCATCGGCTGTGCCTTTGCCACCGCTGATGATTGCCCCCGCGTGTCCCATCCGTTTGCCTTTCGGGGCGGTAACACCAGCAATGTAGCTGACCACTGGTTTGGTGACGTACTCTTTGATGAATGCCGCTGCTTCTTCTTCCGCAGAACCACCAATTTCGCCGATCATCACAATCGCTTCGGTTTGTGGATCGTCTTGGAACAGCTTCAAAATATCAATGAAGTTGGAGCCAGGGATTGGGTCGCCGCCGATCCCCACGCAAGTGGATTGCCCGAAGCCTTCATCGGTGGTCTGTTTGACTGCTTCATAGGTCAAGGTGCCTGAGCGAGACACAATACCGATTTTGCCTTTTTTGTGAATGTGTCCTGGCATAATGCCGATTTTGCACTCTTCAGGGGTAATCACACCAGGGCAGTTCGGGCCGATCATTCGTACGCCTGTTTCGTTCAGTTTTTGTTTCACTTGGAGCATATCCAAGGTTGGAATGCCTTCAGTAATACAGATCACTAGCTCAATGCCTGCATCAATCGCTTCTAAAATGGCATCTTTACAGCCTGCCGCAGGCACATAAATTACCGTGGCGGTTGCCCCTGTGGCTTCCACCGCATCACGCACAGTGTTAAATACAGGCAAGCCCAAATGAGTGGTGCCGCCTTTGCCTGGGGAAACACCGCCGACTAACTGGGTACCGTAGGCTAACGCTTGTTCAGAATGGAAGGTACCTTGTCCGCCAGTGAAACCTTGGCAAATTACTTTGGTATCTTTATTGATTAAAATTGACATTATGTAGTTCCCCCAAATTAGTTGCCATTGGCTGCTTTCACGGCTTGCACCGCTGCATCGGTTAAGGTGTCTGCGGCAATGATGTTCAAGCCACTTTTCGCTAAGATTTCACGTCCAAGCGGTGCGTTATTGCCTTCTAAACGCACCACCACAGGCACGTTTACGCCCACTTCGTCCACGGCAGCGATAATCCCTTCGGCAATCAAATCACAACGGACAATGCCACCGAAAATATTGACGAGCACCGCTTTCACTGCTTTGTCTGACAAGATGATTTTGAACGCTTCTGCCACACGCTCTTTGGTTGCACCACCACCCACATCTAAGAAGTTGGCAGGCTGACCGCCGTGCAGTTTCACGATGTCCATTGTACCCATTGCTAAACCAGCACCATTAACCATACAGCCGATGTTACCTTCAAGTGCCACATAGTTGAGCTGGTGGCTTTCGGCTAAGGCTTCACGCGGATCTTCTTGGCTCGGATCTTGCATCGCTTTGAGTTGCGGCTGACGGTATAACGCATTGCTATCCACCACCATTTTGGCATCTAAGCAGAGCAGATTGCCGTCTTTGGTGATCACCAATGGATTGACTTCTAACAATGCTAAGTCTTTTTCCACAAACATTTTCGCCATTTGCACAAAAATGTGGCTGAACTGTTTGATTTGATCGCCTTTTAAACCGAGTTTAAATGCCAATTCACGCCCTTGATACGGCATTCCGCCTACAAGGGGATCGATTGCCATTTTGTGTAACAAATGGGGCGTTTTTTCTGCCACTTCTTCAATGTTTACGCCACCTTCGGTTGATACCATAAACACCACACGTTGTGAGGCACGATCAAGCACTGCACCGAGATAGAGTTCTTTTTCAATGCCACAGCCTTCTTCAATGTAAAGGGTATTGACGGGCTGACCGTTGGCATCAGTTTGGAAAGTGACTAAACGTTTGCCTAACCATTGATCGGCAAAGGCACGGACTTCTTGCTCATTGCGAACAAGTTTCACGCCGCCTGCTTTACCACGACCGCCTGCGTGTACTTGGCATTTCGCCACCCAAACATCGCCTGCGAGTTGTTTAATCGCATCTGCTGCTTCGTCCGCTGTTTTGCAAGCAATGCCCTTGCCAACAGGGAGTTTGTATTCTGCAAAAATGTGTTTTGCTTGGTATTCGTGTAGGTTCATTGTGTGTTCCTATGGTTTGTTTGCATTAATTTTTTGTCATTTGCTGGACGTATGCAATACGCCCTTACATTCGGTCATTATCACAAACTATGGTTATTCCACGTTTGTAGGAGCATATTGTATCCGTCCGTTTAGATGCTGAATTTTGCACTTTTTTGTTAAAATCTCCCCCCTTGCATCAGGCTATAAAACCGCTATACTGCTCGCAATTTTTAACCCATTCTTTAAGGAGTTTCCCCTATGTTTGAACCTATTTATGAATCGACTTCACAGGCCAAAATCAAAGTGATCGGTGTTGGCGGTGGTGGCTGTAATGCCGTGGAGCACCTTGCCAAAACATCTGATTTAGATCCGAATGTTGAAGTTTTTGCGGTTAATACAGATGCTCAAGTCTTGAAAAATATATCTGTTGCAAATACAGTTCAAATCGGAGCAAATGTAACTAAAGGTTTAGGCTAATTTCTATAACGAATCCTAATATTTCCCCCTACCGAGGGACGTATGCAATACGTCCCTACATTCGAACATTATCAACAAAACAGGATTCTTCCACGTTTGTAGGGGCGTATTGCATACGCCCTGTAAGATTTATGATTGCGAAGAAATTGCGTAATCAATCCCCTAGAATTTGCAAAAAGGTGCTCAACAACAGCCCCGTTGCAAAGGTATTTAGTGGTGGGCTGAAGCCCACCCTACGTTAGATCTCAAGCAATAAACGTGTCGGATCTTCTAATAAATCCTTAATTGCGACCAAGAAACCGACGGATTCACGTCCGTCAATTAAACGGTGGTCGTAGCTTAACGCCAAGTACATCATTGGGCGGATCACGACTTGACCGTCCACCGCCACAGGGCGATCTTTAATGGCGTGCATTCCCAAAATCGCACTTTGTGGTGGGTTGATGATTGGGGTGGACATCAGGGAGCCGAACACGCCGCCGTTGGTAATGGTAAAGTTACCGCCAGTTAAATCTTCCACAGTCAGTTTGCCGTCACGTCCTTTTTCCGCTAAGGCTTTGATCTGTTTCTCAATTTCCGCCATTGAGAGTTTGTCGCAATCACGCAAAACAGGGGTCACTAAGCCACGTGGGGTTGAAACGGCGATACTCACATCGAAATAGTTGTGGTACACCACATCATCATCGTCAATGGACGCATTCACTTCTGGGTAACGTTTTAACGCTTCAACCACGGCTTTGATGTAGAACGACATAAAGCCTAAACGCACGCCGTGTTGTTTTTCGAATTTTTCGCCGTACTGTTTGCGAAGTTGCATAATCGGTTGCATATCCACTTCGTTGAAAGTGGTGAGCATTGCCGTGGTGTTTTTCGCTTCTAACAAACGTTCTGCAATGCGTTTACGCAAGCGAGTCATTGGCACACGTTTTTCGCTACGGGCAGAGTAAGCCACGGTGCTGACCGTGTTTTCGACTTTGGCTGCCACTTTTTCGACTTTGCGTTTTGCCACCGCTGCTTCAATATCTTCACGGGTAATGCGACCGCCTACGCCTGTACCAACTACGTCTTTGGCATCTAAATTGTGTTCGCCAAGCAAACGACGAACTGCAGGGCTTAACACATCAGAGGCACTATTATCAGGCTCAAGTGATGCTGTTTGGCGATCCGCTGGGGTGGCTTCGTTGGCGGGTTGAATGGTTTCTTTGCTGAAATCGCCTGCTTGAGCCGCAGAAAGCACACCAAGCACCTGTTTGCTGACCACGGTCGCCCCTGTGTCTTGCTGAATTTCAGTAATCACGCCGTCTTGAGTGGCTGGCACTTCAAGTACCACTTTGTCCGTTTCGATCTCTACGATCACTTCATCACGTTTAACGGCATCACCCACTTTTTTGTGCCAAGTGGCAACTGTGGCATCCGCCACGGATTCTGGTAAGTCTGGAACAAGAATTTCGATAGTCATAATTTTTTCCTTCTGTATTACATTCTGCCCCCGCTTGCGGGGGAAGTACCCGAACGCAGTGAGGGGGTAGGGGGCAAATTTGCAAAATTTTTGCGAAATCTAACCGCTTGTAGCCCCCTTCGGTTTCGCTTCGCTCAACCACTTTCCCCGCAAGCGGGGGCAGATTTTATTTGTTCAATTAAATAGTCAACGCCTCTTCCACCAACTGTTTCTGTTGTTTGGTGTGGAGCGACATATAGCCCACCGCAGGCGAGGCAGAGGCTGGGCGACCTGCGTATTTGAGTTTGGCATTGTCAGGGATTGAGGCATCAAAATTGTGCTTGCTGCAATACCACGCCCCTTGGTTTTGTGGCTCTTCTTGACACCAAACGTAGTCGGTCACGTGAGCGTACGGTTCAAGGGCTTTTTTCACATTCTCGTGCGGATAAGGGTAAAGTTGCTCAATGCGGATAATCGCCACGTCCGTTTGATTGTTGGCTCGGCGCTGTTCAAGCAAGTCGTAATAGACTTTGCCCGAGCAAAGCACCACACGTTTCACGCCTTTTGGATCGAGTTCGTCAATTTCGCCAATCACATTTTGGAATTCGCCATTGACCAATTCGTCCATTGTCGAGACCGCAAGGGGGTGACGTAGCAACGATTTTGGTGAAATAGCAACCAGCGGACGACGCATTTTGCGGATCGCTTGGCGGCGGAGCATATGGTAAACCTGTGCAGGGGTGGACGGAATGCAGACTTGCATATTCTGTTCCGCACAGAGTTGCAAATAACGCTCTAAACGGGCAGACGAGTGTTCAGGGCCTTGTCCTTCGTAGCCGTGTGGCAGCAACATTACCAAGCCACACATTCTGCCCCATTTTTGTTCGCCCGAGCTGATAAATTGGTCGATCACAATTTGGGCACCATTAGCGAAGTCGCCGAATTGGGCTTCCCAAATGGTCAAGGTTTTTGGATCGGTGGTCGCATAGCCGTATTCAAACGCCAACACCGCTTCTTCGGACAGCACCGAATCCCACACTTCAAAACGTCCTTGGTTAGCGTGTAATTGCGTGAGTGGGACATAGCCTGTGCCGTCATTTTGGTTGTGGATTACGGCGTGGCGGTGGAAGAAGGTACCACGGCCTGCATCTTCGCCCGATAAGCGAACGTGCGTGCCTTCGTCTAATAAAGTAGCGTACGCCATCGTTTCAGCCATTCCCCAGTCAAACAGTTTGTTGCCGCTGTACATCTCTTTGCGATCATCATAAATTTTAGCCACACGGGAGTGCGGTTTAACCGCTTCAGGGTACTCGCAGAGACGTTTGGCAATATCGACAAAACGTTCTTGTGGGAATTTGCTGTCGTAAGGTTCTGTCCAGTCGTAGTTGAGATATTGCAACCAATCCACGCCGGCCATATTCATTTCACGCCATTCAGGCACAACACGGTCGCCGTTGTCTAACGCATCACGGTAGCGGTTGATCATCTCAATTTCATCATCGCCTGTAATCACGCCTTCGGCAATTAAGCGATCGGCATACACTTTGCGTGGGGTTGGGTGTTTTTTGATGATGCCATACATCATCGGTTGAGTCGCAGACGGTTCGTCCGCTTCATTGTGTCCGTGGCGACGGTAAGAGATGAGATCAATGAAAATATCCCGTTTGAATAAGCAACGGTATTCCACCGCCATACGTGCTGCAAATGCCACCGCTTCAGGATCATCGCCATTCACGTGAATGATCGGGGCTTGGATCATTTTGGCAATGTCGGTACAGTATTCAGTCGAACGTGTGTCGTTCGGGTTAGAGGTGGTAAAGCCGATTTGATTATTGATCACAATGCGAATCGTGCCGCCCACTTTGTAACCACGGGCATTCGACATATTTAAAGTTTCTTGCACCACGCCTTGCCCTGCCACCGCCGAGTCGCCGTGCACAGTAATGGCTAACACTTTGTTATGCTCTTTGTCGTAAACACGGGTTTGTCTTGCACGCACCGAGCCAATTACCACAGGGCTGACAATTTCCAAATGCGATGGGTTGAAAGCTAACGCCAAGTGAACTTGTTTGTCGTCCACCGCAAAATCCGATGAGAAACCTTGGTGATATTTCACATCGCCTGTGCGGTCGCCCGAATGTTTGCCTGCAAACTCATCAAACAGTTCCGCTGGTTTTTTACCGAGTACGTTCACTAACATATTTAAACGCCCACGGTGTGCCATTCCCATAATCACATCGGTCATATTTTGGCGACCAGCGTGGCGAATGATCTCTTTCATCATTGGAATAAACGCATCACTGCCTTCCAGTGAGAAACGTTTCGCTCCTGGGAATTTCGCCCCAAGGTAACGCTCTAAGCCGTCAGCGGCGGTCAGCTCTTGCAATAGATTGATTTTTTCTTCTTTCGTAAATAATGGTTTGTTTAGCACACTTTCCATTTTTGCTTGAAGCCAATTTTTTTGCTCCATATCTTGAATATGCATAAACTCCAAACCGATTGAGCCACAATAGGTTTCACGCAACGCATCGGCAAGTTCGCCCAATTTCATCGTTTCTTTGTTATAAACGTGGCGACCAATATTGAAAGTTTCTTGCAGATCTTTTTCGGTTAAGCCGTGATATTGGTAATCCAATTCAGGCACTTGGGAATTTTTCCAGCGGTAATAATTAAGGGGGTCGAGCTTCGCTTCCAGATGTCCACGGAAACGGTAGGCATTGATGAACTGAATCACTTTCACCAATTTTGCACTGGCTTCAGGATCAATCACTGTAACGGTTTCAGAGCCTGTTTCCCGTGCTAAACGGCGGAAATAATCACGCACCGTAGAGTGTGGCTGTTCCACGGCAGTAGCTTGTGGTAATTGGGCGAAAATTTGCTGCCAACTTTCATCGACACTTGCAGGATCGTCAAGATACTGCTCATAGATTTCTTCAACATAAGACTGGTTTGCTCCACCGAGTGCGGTAGAGTTGAGCCAATCATCAAACGTGTTATGTTGCATAAACGACCTAACCTTGTTAAATAGATGATGGATAAACGCTTTCCATTATAGTGAGTTCATCACTATAAAAGGAGCCTATCGTCACATAAACGGAAAATTTATGTGATGACAGACTAAATGTGCGACATTATGCCTGAAAATAAAAATGAAAACTGTGATGTAGTTCTAATTTTTTACAAAAATATAACATTTTTTTGCGTGGTGTGAGGCCCTATTAAAATGAAGACAAGGTTATTTTTTATAGCCGATATCCAATCATGGGAAAAGGGAAATGAGGGAATGTTCAAAAATCTGCCCCCAAAGTCAGTTGGTTCAGCCAATGCCAATGTGGGGGCAGATTATATTTATGCTGTGCTTACTATTTCTCTAAATAGAGATCACGTACGAAATACACGCCTTGTGGGCTTTTACCTTCATAGCCTTTCAATTTCGGATTTTTGATGAACAAGCCAGCGTAGTGGTAAATCGCCACAAATGGGTGATGGCTGCCGAGTTCTTCTTCCGCTTGGGCATAAATTTCTGCTCGCTCTTCAGCATTTTTTGCATAGTAAGAGTCGTTGATTAACTTATCAAATTTCTCGCTCTTGAAGCCAATTTTGTTTTGATCGCTGTTTGAGAGGTAGTAAGTTAAGAATGTGGTCGCATCGTTATAGTCGGCAATCCACGCACTAAACGCAAGGGTGTAGTCTTTTTGCTGTTTGGTGTCAAGGAAGGTTTTCCATTCCATATTTTTTAAGGTAATGTCTGTCATACCTGCTAGGTTTTTCTTCCACATTGATGTCGCTGCAACAGCGATATTTTTTAACCCTTCATTGGTGTTGTACAGCAATTCGGTTTTGAGCGGATTGGCTTTGCTATAACCCGCTTCGCTTAACAATTTTTGTGCGGCTTCATTACGCTGTTGCTGTGTCCAGCTGGCGTATTCTGGCTGTTTGATTTTTTCGCCACCACCAATGTAATTTGGCGTGAAGCGGTAGGTTGGGGTTTGACCAAATCCAAGTACTTTGTCGGTAATTACTTCACGTTCTAACGCTAAGTCTAACGCTTTACGCACACGAATATCGTCAAACGGAGCTTTAGAGAGGTTCATTTCATAGGTGAATGTCCCAAGTTTGCGTGATTTGTGAATTTGTGGATCGTACTCTTTGCGGAATTTCGGATCTTTGTAAAGGGTTGAAGGGATATTTGCAATATCTAAATCACCAGAACGATAGCGAGCGATGCCAGAACTTTCGTTTAAGATGTAGAAGGTAACTTTATTGATGACGGTTTCTTTATCGTTCCAATAAGTCGGGCTACGCTCAAATTCAATTTTTTCGTTTAGCACACGTTCTTTAATTTTGTATGCACCGTTACCGATGAAATTTTCCACGCGAGTCCAATCATCGCCGAATTTTTCAACGGTGGCACGGTGAACAGGGTAGAGTGATGTGTGTTGAGTGAGTTCTGCCGCATAAGGCACGGGTGCCGTTAAGGTCAGTTGTAAGGTGTAATCATCAACGGCTTTCACGCCTAAGGTGTCTGGCGATTTTTTGCCTTCAACAATGTCTGCCACGTTTTCCATTTTCATAAATTCTAGGTAGGTGGCGTACGGTGAAGCGGTTTTTGGATCAACCAAACGTTGCCACGCAAACACGAAATCGTGGGCGGTAACAGGATCGCCGTTTGACCATTTGGCATCTTTACGCAGATAGAAGGTGACGGTTTTGAAATCTTTGCTAGATTCCCAACGCTCAGCGACCGCTGGAATGATGTTATCCATTTCATCCGTGGCGACTAAGCCTTCTAACAGCTGGCGAGCGAGTAAACTTTCGCCTGTGCCTTCCATTTTTTGTGGATCAAGTGTTGCAGCTTCTGCGGTGGTTTGAATGCGAACCTCCTGCTTTTCAGCAAGTTGTACGCCAGCAGGTACTTTAGCCGCAAAGGCATTTGGCATTAGGGCAAATAAAATCGCACTGCTTAACGTGGATAGCTTGACAAGGCGTTTACTTTTTGCCCAAATAGTGTGTTCTGTGTTCTGCATAAAAATTTCCTTATGACAAGTGGTTTTTAATGAAAAGGGGCATTATTAATACTCGAAACGACAGTTTTGTGTAAAGTTTTTATCTTAAAATTTGCGATCTAGTTAACATTTTTGCGGTTTGTTTGCATAAAAAATACCCCCTAGCGTATTGCAAGGGGGTGAGAAAATCTACGTTTTTGTAGAAAATGACTTAGTGTTTTTCAAAGTACCAGTCTTTGTAGCGGTAGTTACTTTGTGGATCTTTACCTTCATAACCTTTTAAGTAAGGTTTTTTCACGAATACACCTACAGGGTTGTAAAGTGAAATGAATGGATGCTGTGCATCTAAGATCGCTTCGGCTTTGGCGTAAATTTCTTGACGTGCTTCATCGCTTGGTGCTGTGTAAGATGAGGCAATCAAGTCATCATATTCTTTGTTACTAAAGCCGATACGGTTAAAGTTTCCACCTGTTAAGAAATAGGTTAGATAGGTGGTTGCTTCATTGTAATCCGCACCCCAAGAGGCGAAGGTCATATCAAATTGGCGTTCACGTTTGGTGTTTAAGTAGGTTTTCCACTCTTGTTGTTTGAGAGTGACTTCCACCGCACCGTCAAACACTTTTTTCCACATTGAACCTAATGCCACGCCAATGTTAGTTAAGAGATCGCTCTTGGTGTAAAGCATTTCAAATTTAAGTGGATTTTTCTTGTTATAACCTGCTTCGGCTAACAATTTTTTCGCTTCGGCTTCACGTTCTGCTTGTGTCCAGTTCGCGTATTCAGGATCTTTGATTTTCTCTGCACCTACAATCGCTTTTGGGGTGAAAGTAAAGGTTGGGGTTTCGCCACGACCTGTCACTTTATCGGTAATGATTGAACGATCAACCGCTAAATCTAACGCCTTACGTACACGAAGATCGGTAAAGGCTTTAGAATCTAAGTTCATTTCATAGGTTAAGTTAGTCAACTTGCTGTTGATAAAGAGTTCATTTGGATACTCTTCCTTGATTTTTTTGAACATGGTTGGCGGTACGGCAGCCATATGGAATTCGTTCGCACGGTAGCGGTTAATTCCTGCTGAATCGCCTGTGGTAACAACGATGGTGGCTTTGTTGATCACCGTTGCGGCATCGTCCCAATAATGTTTATTGCGTTCAAACACGGTTTTTTCATTGACCACACGCTCTTTTAAGATATAAGCACCGTTACCCACAAAATTCGCTGGTTGCGTCCATTTGTCGCCAAATTTCTCCACCGTTTTTTGGTGGGTTGGGAACATAATGTAGTGACCCACTAATTGCACAGCGTATGGCAAAGATTGGCTTAATGTCATTTCTAAGGTGTGGTCGTCAATGGCTTTGACACCGAGTGCATCGGTCGGTTTTTCACCTTTTACGACTTCGGTTGCATTTTCTAATTTTAAGATCTCAAGATAGTCTGCGTATGGCGAACCATTTTTCGGATCACCTAAGCGACGCCAAGCGTAAACGAAATCGTGAGCGGTGACAGGCTCGCCGTTTGACCATTTCGCTTCAGGGCGGAGTTTGAATGTCCATACTTTGTAATCAGGGCTGTGCTCCCAAGAAACGGCAACACCGGGTTCAATTTTCCCTTCGGCATCGTGGTTGATTAAACCTTCGAATAATTGGCGAGCGATGACCCCTTCAGGTGAACCACTCATTTTTTGCGGATCAAGGGTTTCAGGCTCGGTGCCATCTACCACTAATTCTTGTTTTTCAGCGAGTTGCACGCCAGCAGGGACTTTGGCGGCAAAGGCATTGCTGTTAAAGGCAAATAGCAGTGCGGAACTTAAGGCAGAGAGCTTGACAAGGGTTTTACTTTTTGCCCAAATAGTGTGTTTTGTGTTTTGCATAAAAATTTCCTTATTGCAAGTGGTTTTTCAAAAAAGTACTTCAAAACGATAAAAGAAATAACCGATTATTAAAAAAATGTAAATATATTTTTAGCTATTATGTTAGTGTAATGTTTATTTTGTGATCGAATTAACACTTTTTGTTGATGTTTGTTTGTTTTTTGTGCGTTTATTGTCTGTGCAAGGGGGTAGATCTTAGCGAAAATCTGCAAAATTTTCGGACACCAGTATGGCGTTCCTACCTGTTTCACGTGAGATTTATCCTCTGTGCATTTGCGACATCATATCGGAAAAAGTGCAAAATAACGAAATTTGCAAAAAGTGAGCGATTTTTAGGGAAATTCCTGTATAATGCACCAGTTTTATTTCTTGCAATTTAAGAAGGCGGCTATCAAAAGCGTTCTGAATCCACAGAATGTTTTTGCTAGTCGCAATTTTTAGGAATAAAACAATAACACTCACTAAAAATTCAAAAGGACATCTCAATGACTCCAATCGTAAGACAATTTAAATACGGTCAGCACACCGTAACTTTAGAAACAGGGGCGATTGCCCGCCAAGCGACCGCCGCAGTAATGGCAAGTATGGACGACACCACGGTATTTGTTACTGTCGTGGCGAAAAAAGACGTGAAAGAAGGGCAAGATTTCTTCCCATTAACGGTGGATTACCAAGAGCGGACTTATGCCGCAGGTCGTATCCCGGGTGGTTTCTTCAAACGTGAAGGTCGTCCGTCTGAAGGCGAAACCTTAGTGGCTCGTTTAATCGACCGCCCAGTTCGTCCACTTTTCCCAGAAGGTTTCTTCAACGAAATTCAAGTGATTGCCACCGTGGTTTCGGTAAACCCACAAATCAGCCCTGACTTAGTGGCAATGATTGGGGCTTCAGCGGCTCTTTCTCTTTCTGGCGTGCCATTTAACGGCCCAATCGGTGCAGCTCGTGTGGGCTTCATCAACGATCAATTCGTGTTAAACCCAACGACATCAGAACAAAAAATCAGCCGTTTAGATTTAGTCGTCGCAGGGACGGACAAAGCCGTATTAATGGTGGAATCTGAAGCAGATATTTTAACCGAAGAACAGATGTTATCGGCGGTAGTATTCGGCCATCAGCAACAACAAGTGGTAATCGAAAACATCAAAGAGTTCGTGAAAGAAGCAGGCAAACCACGTTGGGATTGGGTTGCACCAGCACCAGATACGGCGTTAATCGACAAAGTTAAAGCCCTAGCGGAAGCACGTTTAGGTGATGCGTACCGTGTGGTTGAAAAACAAGTGCGTTATGAGCAAATTGATGCGATCAAAGCGGACGTAATTGCACAATTAACCGCCGAAGATGAAAGCGTATCTGAAGGTAAAATCATTGACATTATCACCGCTTTAGAGAGCCAAATCGTGCGTAGCCGTATTATTGCAGGCGAACCACGCATTGACGGTCGTACCGTGGACACCGTGCGTGCGTTAGACATCTGCACAGGCGTGTTACCTCGTACTCACGGCTCAGCGTTGTTTACCCGTGGCGAAACCCAAGCGTTAGCCGTCGCAACGTTAGGGACTGAGCGTGATGCCCAAATCATTGACGAATTAACAGGCGAAAAATCTGACCGCTTCTTATTCCACTACAACTTCCCTCCGTACTCTGTGGGCGAAACGGGTCGTATTGGCTCGCCAAAACGCCGTGAAATCGGTCACGGCCGCTTAGCAAAACGTGGCGTATTAGCGGTAATGCCAACGGCAGAAGAGTTCCCATATGTGGTGCGTGTGGTGTCTGAAATTACCGAATCAAACGGCTCTTCTTCAATGGCGTCAGTGTGTGGTGCATCTTTAGCGTTAATGGACGCAGGTGTGCCAATTAAAGCAGCCGTTGCAGGGATTGCAATGGGTTTAGTCAAAGAAGACGACAAATTTGTGGTACTTTCTGACATCTTAGGCGATGAAGACCACTTAGGCGATATGGACTTCAAAGTAGCAGGCACTCGTGAAGGCGTGACTGCACTACAAATGGACATCAAAATTGAAGGCATTACCCCTGAAATTATGCAAATTGCCTTGAACCAAGCGAAAGGGGCACGTATGCATATTTTAGGCGTGATGGAACAAGCGATTCCAGCACCGCGTGCGGATATTTCTGACTTTGCTCCACGTATTCACACAATGAAGATCGATCCGAAGAAAATCAAAGATGTGATCGGTAAAGGGGGGGCAACCATTCGTGCATTAACCGAAGAAACCGGCACTTCTATTGATATTGATGATGATGGTACGGTGAAAATTGCTGCAACTGATGGCAATGCCGCAAAACGTGTGATGGAACGTATCGAAGAAATCGTGGCTGAAGTGGAAGTGAATGCGATTTACAAAGGTAAAGTCACTCGCGTGGTTGATTTCGGGGCATTCGTGTCGATTCTTGGCGGCAAAGAAGGCTTAGTCCACATTTCACAAATTACTGATGCACGTGTTGAGCGTGTGGCAGACTATCTTGAAGTTGGTCAAGAAGTCCAAGTGAAAGTGGTGGAAATCGATCGTCAAGGTCGTATTCGCTTAACGATGAAAGACATCAATACGGCTGAAGTGTCAGAAGAACAACCAGCTCAAGAATTTGCTGAATAATCAGTCTTCATCATCGTAGGATGGGCTTTAGCCCATCATTTATAACGATTATTTTGTGATGGGCTAAAAGCCCATCCTACCTTTTACCTAAGGTTTTATGAATGTTACAACCAAGAAAATGGTTTAATTTTCGTTTTATTCTACTGAATTGGTTGGCGTTATGTTTTCTGACAGGTTGTATTAACCGTGTGTCAGAGATTATTTCGCCGACGAAATTACCATTGTCAGAACTCAATCCCCAGTTGCGTTTTGAACAAGAGTTAATGGTGGTGCGTTTAAGTCAAGTGTTGGACGTAGCACAATTAACCAAACCAGAAAGAGCAGAACTGCATTTTGAACGTGGTGTGCTTTACGACAGTCTAGGGCTATGGTCTTTAGCACGTAATGATTTTGCTCAAGCAGTTGAATTCGCCCCCAAAATGGCGGCGGCTTATAATTACTTAGGTTTATATCTTCTGTTAGAAGATGATTACGACAGCTCTGTCGATGCCTTTAATGCGGTGTTAGAGCTGGACAAAAATTACGACTATACCCGTTTAAACCGTGGGTTAGCATTTTATTATGCAGGTCGTTATTCCGAAGCTCAACGAGATTTAACCTACTTCTATGAAGCAGAAAAAAACGATCCCTATCGTGTCTTATGGTTATATTTCAATGAGTTAGAGTTAATGCCAAACGACGCTAAAAAGAATTTAGTCGCTCGAGCCAAAGGGTTATCAAGCGAATTTTGGGGAACCAATATCGTGGATTATTTCTTAGGTAAATTAACTCTAGAGCAGCTTCGTTTAAAAATGAATGCACAGGCGGAAGCGAATACGCCACAATATGCTGAAATTTTAACCGAAACTTACTTTTATTTAGCAAAACAAACACTCAAATTGAATCAAGTACAAGAGGCTATTAGCCTTTTCCGTCTCGCTGTTGCAAATCAAGTTTATAACTTTGTTGAGTACCGTTTTGCCCTGTTTGAGTTGGCTCGTTTGCGTCAAGCTCAAACCAATCCCGTTGTTGTTGGGAAAAATTAGGACGATACGCCAAGATCCGATTTTGCACTTTATCAGCAAGATCTGACCCCTTGTATTTTGGGACAAGTTATACAAAGCATTGATTTGCTTTCTATTTTTTCTTACCTATCAAAGCTCAACAATAGAATTTTTCTTAGGACGTCAGAAGGGCGTCCCAACCCAATTTTTGGAAAATTATGACAACTAACACTTTAACTTTTGCCGATTTAGGCTTACCCCAAACTATCCTTGATGCTGTGACTGAAATGGGTTTTGTAAACCCTTCGCCTATTCAGCAGGAATGTATTCCGTACCTGTTGGCAGGGCGTGATGTACTCGGTATGGCACAAACAGGGAGCGGAAAAACCGCTGCTTTCTCGTTGCCAACTTTGGCACAAATCGACCCAAACCAACGCCACCCACAAATGTTGGTGATGGCACCCACTCGTGAATTAGCGATTCAAGTTGCTGATGCGTGCGAACAATTCACTAAAAATATGAAAGGCATTCGTGTTGTGACGATTTACGGCGGTCAGCGTTACGATATTCAAATTCGTGCCTTAAAAAATGGTTCGCAAGTGGTAGTCGGCACACCAGGGCGTATTCTCGACCATATTCGTCGCGGCACGCTCGACCTGTCTGAATTAAAAACTATCGTGTTAGACGAAGCGGACGAAATGCTGCGAATGGGCTTTATTGAAGATGTGGAAACCGTGATGGCGGAATTGCCTGAAAATCACCAAACCGCCTTGTTCTCAGCCACGATGCCAGAGCCGATCCGCCGTATTACCAAGCGTTTTATGAAGGATCCGCAAGAGATCAAAATCAAAGCGACCCAACGTTCCGCCCCTGATATTACCCAAAGCTACTGGCTCGTGAACGGTTTCCGCAAAAATGATGCGTTATTGCGTTTCTTGGAAGTGGAGGCCTTTGATGCAGCGATCATCTTCACTCGCACCAAAACCGGCACAACCGATGTGACGGAATTACTCGAACGCAATGGCTACCGTGCGGCGGCGTTAAATGGCGATATGACCCAGCAAGCCCGTGAGCAAACGTTAGACCGCTTGCGTTCAGGCAGTTTGGATATTTTGGTGGCGACCGATGTGGCAGCTCGTGGCTTGGACGTGGAACGCATTAGCTTAGTGGTAAACTATGATATTCCTTTAGATTCAGAGAGTTATGTTCACCGTATCGGACGAACTGGGCGTGCAGGGCGTTCAGGCAGAGCATTATTGTTTGTGGAACCAAGAGAACGCCGTTTGTTGAAAAACATCGAACATTTGATGAAAAAACCGATTGACGAAGTGGCTGTGCCAAATCACGAAGTGCTAATGGCAACTCGCCGTGAGAAATTCAAAGCGAAAATTTCGTTACAGCTCGAGCATCACGATTTAGAACTATACCGTGAATTGTTGGAAGACTTGTTCACGGCAGACCAAGATCACGAAGAGCTAGCTGCTGCAATGATGATGTTATTGCAAGACAAGCAAAAATTGATTCTGCCGCCTGATCCGCAAATTCGTCCTGCTCGTGCAGAGCGTGGCAAAGGGCGAGAAAATCCACGTTCGGCAGAACGCCGTGGCGGTCGTGAACACCGTGATAACAACGGTGTGGCAATGGATCTTTACCGCATTGAGCTAGGGCGTGAAGACGGCGTGGAAGTTCGCCACATTGTTGGGGCGATTGCCAACGAGGGCGACATCAGCAGCCGTTATATCGGGCATATTAAATTGCACGATACTTATTCGACCATTGAACTCCCACAGGGTATGCCGAAGCATTTAGTGCAACACTTCGCCCAAAAAGCCCGTGTGTTGAGCAAACCAATGCAGATGTCGTTGTTAGGCCCTGCCGACAGTGCAACGAATAGCCATCCGTATGAAAGCAAAGGCAAACGTGGACGTGGTGATCGTGGCGACAAAGGTTTCAAAGAGAGCTTTAAAGATCGCAAAGGCGGTTTTAAAGAGAAACGCTTTAACGAGCGTGGTCGCCGATAATTTGTTAAATGTAGGGGCGGACCGATGTGTCCGCCCTTTTACGATTTGTGATTTCGGGCGAACACATAGGTTCGCCCCTTGTGCAATGAGAAAATCAAACTAATGTTCATTCAACCCACCCACACCCATTGCGATTTAACCCTGTCCGAACAAGACCGCTATTTTATGCAGTATGCGTTGCAATTAGCCGAACACGCGGAAGCTGAAGGCGAAATTCCTGTGGGGGCAGTGTTAGTGGATGTCAATGGCAATATGTTGGGCGAAGGGTGGAATCGATCTATTGTCCTTTCCGACCCAACGGCTCACGCAGAAATTCAAGCGATCCGAATGGCAGGGAAGAGTGTGCAAAATTATCGTCTGCTCAATGCTACGCTGTATGTCACGTTAGAGCCTTGTACAATGTGTGCAGGAGCGATTTTGCATAGTCGTATCGGGCGGTTGGTGTTTGGGGCGAGTGATTACAAAACGGGGGCGGTTGGTTCACGTTTTCACTTCTTCGAAGATTTTAAAATGAACCACGCCTTGCAGATTCGGGGTGGGGTAATGGCCACAGAATGTAGCCAAAAGATCAGCCAATTTTTCCAAAAACGGCGAGCAGAAAAGAAGCAGTTAAAATTGAGCGGAGCGTGATTGCCAGTTTTTGTGAGCGATTTCACATTTTTTATTGAGAAAATATGCTATTTTGGCAACTTTCTTACCAAAAGAAGCAAAAAATGGAGATTTTATACCTTGTTTTAAGAACGATTGGGATATTGGCATTTGTGCTTGGCATTCCTTTACTGCTTCGTTATTTAGCGATGAAATATCTCTTTAAAACAAAGGATTGGCGAGTAGAGGCTGTTTTGGTTTTCAGTCTATTTGGGACATTTTATGCCGTCTATGCTGATGATGTGAGCTTTCTGGGTTATCTCGATTGGTGGTGGGTGACGATACTCAAATATGTGCCACCGCTTTGGTTAGCTACTTATCTGAACAAACGTTTTTTCCAAAACCGTTGGGCTTATTATGTGATTTTATTCGCCTTGTTTGTGATCAATGGTTTGTTAGTGCGTGCTGTGCTCGATTATTTCGGCATCAGTATGCCGAAACTGTAGCGTACAAGGGGGTGAGTAAACGTCATTTTTTGTAAATTTTAATTTTTTATTATCATTTTCTTGACATTCATTTTTTTTTTTTACAATTGGGAGGTTTTGTTTGGGAGTTCCAATGACCAAATAAACAGATACTTTATTCATTAGAATTTTGGGCTAGTGGTATTATCACTAGCCTTTTTTTATGGGATTACCCGATAAACCGCTCAATTGCCCGAATCACCGTCTCTGGTTTTTCAGCATGAACCCAGTGATCGGTGTTGCTGATGACAAATAAATTGGCATTGGGAAATTGGGAAAGCACCATTTGTCGGTCTTTCTCTTGTATATAGTCGGACAGCTCACCTTTGATGAATAAGGTCGGTTGTGCCACATTCACCCTCTGCCAATCCATAATGTGTAAATAATTCTGTTTTAAGGCGGTGAGATTGAATTTGAAGCAATCAGGGCGAGTGGGGTCAAAGGATTTCAACATAAACTGCTGTACGCCTTCATCTCGAATAAATTTTGCCATTTCTGCCTTCGCTTGCTGACGACTTTCAGGGCGAGCAGCGTTTACCGCAAATAATGCCGCAAAGGTATTGTCATGCCGATGAGGTGGATAAGCAACAGGTGCAATGTCGATCACCACCACTTTTTCAACCAAATCAGGGGCGATATGGGCTAATTTCATTGCGGTTTTGCCACCCATAGAGTGTCCGATGACAATCGCTTTTTCTATGTGTAATTGTTCAAGCAACGCCTTTACATCGGCAGCCATTAACGCATAATCCATCACATCTGAGTGAAACGAGTTGCCGTGATTACGCAAATCCACTTTCAAAATGGCATAGTGTGAGGAAAAAGCCCGTGCAATCACGCCCAGGTTATTCATGTCGCCAAATAAGCCGTGCAAAAAAACCATTGTGTGTGTGGCGGTTGGGTGAGGCTGAAATTGGTGGTGGAGGAAGCGGTTTTCAGTCATAGAAATTCCCTTTTTTAACAAATAATTCGATCGAGATCCTACAATTTGGATCGGATTTGCGTATAATGCCTAGAATTTTTTTGGAATCAAGTTTTTAAGGGGAATTGTGATGAAAACGATTGAAGTTGATGATGAATTATACCACTACATTGCTAGCCGTACGCAGTCGATTGGTGAAACGGCATCAGATATTTTACGCCGTTTGCTCCGTTTGCCAGCCTCGCCACAGCCGTTTGTGCTGGTGCAAGAAAAAATGATCAATGAGCTGAAAGATCTTGCCAAAGTACCGAGACAGAGCCAACCTGCCTCGTTGCAGGAAAAAATCAGCAAACGCTTAGATTTTACCCTCACCTCACCTGAATTTATAGAACAGAAAAAAGTGGTGCAACGTTTCTTGTTGCTCCTTTCTGCCTTATATGTGGCTAATCCGAAAGGGTTTGCCCAAGCAACCGAAAATATTCAAGGCAGCGAACGGATCTATTTTGCTCGCGATAAAGAGGTCATTTTAGCCACAGGCAGCAGCGTAAAAGCCCAGCAGATCCCCGAGTCACCATTTTGGGTGATCACTAATAATAATACCGAACGTAAAGGCATTATTTTAAACGCGTTAATGAGTGCGATGGATTTACCTGAAAGTTTGATTAATAAGGTGAAAGACGCCTTGGTTTAAGTTCATCAGTATCTTCTTAAGCATTCCATTTCTTCTTTTTAGCAAACCATGGCAACATTTTCACGTTTTCCAACGGCAGACTGGGCAGAAAAACAGCCTCAAGCCATTGCGGTGCGATGGAAAAAAGGCAAATCGCATTGGCTCAATGAATTACCTGAGCAGATCAGTTGGCAGTATTGGCATCAACTTGTGCGACAAGGTGGTGAAGGGTTGCAACAACATGCCATTTGCACGGGGAATTTGATCGCTTATGTTGGCTCACATCGTTTACTGAGCTTGCTCTGTTACTGCTCGGCGTTAGCAATCGGAGCGAAAATTGTGCTCATTAACCCTGCGATGACGGAAAGCCAACGGGCAGCACTTCTCAATCAACTGGGGATTCAACGTTTACTTTATGAGGAGGATTTTGCAAATTATGCGATGAACTCCCCCCCTTGTAGGCTATCTAACCTTGATTTTTCTGAACCAGCCACTTTGACATTAACCTCAGGATCATCAGGCGTAGCCAAAGCGGTGGTACATTCTCTTCATCACCATTTGGCGAATGCTCAGGGCGTGTGTGAATTGATGGCATTTCACGCAACACAGTCGTGGCTGTTGAGCTTGCCGCTGTTCCACGTATCTGGACAAGGCATTGTGTGGCGATGGTTATCTTGTGGGGCGACCTTGGTGGTGAATGAAGAGAAGACGGATTTTTATACGACTCTGGCTGAAGTGAGCCACGCCTCTTTAGTGCCGACGCAATTACAACGCTATTTGGCCTGTGATTTGCCCAAGCCTGCTCACCAACACATTTTACTGGGTGGGGCGTTCATTTCGCCCGCCTTGGTGCAACAGGCACGAGCACAACAGATCACCACCTATTCAGGCTATGGGATGACTGAAATGGCATCAACCGTCTGTGCAGCAAAAAATCAGATAGATATGGTTGGCAGCCCATTGGTAGGACGAGAGGTTCGTCTTGAACAAGGCGAAATTTGGGTCAGAGGAGCAGGACTCGGTTTGGGTTACTGGCAACAGGGTAACATTGTACCATTGGTGAATGCACAAGGGTGGTTTCCCACCAAAGACAAAGGCGAGTGGCATAACGGGCAATTACGCATTCTCGGGCGACAAGATAACCAATTTATTTCAGGCGGTGAAAACATTCAGCCAGAGCAAATAGAGCGGGTGTTGCTCCAGTCTGGCTTACTTAAACAGGCAATGGTTGTGCCAATAGCTGATCCCGAATTTGGACAACGTCCTGTTGCGGCGGTAGAGTTTATTGGGGCGTGGAGTGAACAAGCGGTGCGATCCTTGCAACAATTTGTCACTATACATTTGGAAAAATTCAAACACCCCGTTCACTATGTGTGTTTTTCAACCTTTTCCTTCAATACCGGAATTAAAGTCGCTCGCCATATGTTGCAAAAAGCCGTGGCAGAGCAGTTTCAGAATTCAAGATAACATCATGGGTGGAAAATAATGCGATATTGGTTTCTGGTTTTTGGCATGTTCTTCAGTTTTCTCCCCCCCTTGCAGGCGGAGAATGTCGAGACTTTTGTTTCCGCAGAAGATCTGCGTGAGCAGTTAGATAGCCTCAAGCACAGCAGTACCGTCAGTGAGGAGAGTGCTCTACAAGCCAAAAATTTAGAAAATGCCTTAGTGTTTGCAGAAAAAACACAAAAGCAACAGGCTGATATTGAAGCCTTAGAGAAAAAAATTAAGCAAGCCCCTGAAGCACTCAATGAGTATCAAGAACGAATTCATCAATTAAAAGAGGAGTTAAATGAGCCTATTTCATCTTTTAATCTGCTGAGTAGCGAAGGGCTCATTCAGCACCAAAGTGAAATACAGCAAACGCTACAAGAGGTGCAAAATCAGCTCAATGAGGCCAATTCAAGTTTAGCTAGTTACCGCACGGCTTTAGAGCAAACTCGTAAGCATATTGCAGAAAATCACACCCGGATTGAAAAATTGAATTTGTTGAGATTTGCTGAAAATAACACGCATATACAACAAAAATATCAGGCAGAATTGAAGTATCTTGAGAGTAATAACCGTTACAATCTGCTCTTAGGGCAAAATATTGATTTACTGATCTCCATTGACGAGGCACGAAAAACGGAACTCAGTTTAACGCAACAACTGTTGCAAAAACAGTTATTTAGCGTGCAAGAAACCCTCAATGCAAATCGCTTGAGAGAGTTCGAAGCTCAAGCGAAGCAAGCTGAACAGCTCAAAGCCGATAACAAAATTGAAAATCCGATTATCCACGAAGAACTCAGCACGAACAGCGATTTGAGTCAATATTTAGTGCAACAAACACAAAAGTCGAATCAATTATCTCAAGAAAATCTGCGAGCAATCAATGTCCTTGATGCCTTAACCCAAACCAAACGCAATATTGAAGAGCAGATCAGTGCGTTGCAAGGCACATTGGTACTGTCGAAAGTGATTTATCAGCAGAAACAAAATTTACCGACCGACAGTGTCATTAAAGGATTAGCCAAAGAGATCGCCAATTTACGAGTGGATCTGTTTGAACTGACGCAACAGCGAGATGAGCTTTACAATATTGCTAATGCCATTGACCGCTTGCAACAACAGCATAAAGTGCTGTTTGATGATAATGAACGTGAAACCCTGGCTTCGATTCTAAAAGAGCGTGAGCGGATTTTGATTGAATTGGTCAAAACACTCAACGCTCAACTGAACCAAGCAAACCAAATTGAGGCAACGCAACGCCAAATCATTGAGATTAGTGACACGCTCCAACGCCAGTTACAACAGCAAAGTTTTTGGGTGCAGAGTAATAACCCGATTGATTTATCTTGGTTTGAACAATTCCCTAAATTAGCCTTGGCACAAGCCAGTATATTGACCCAATATATCAGCTTAGAAAATATCAACCAAAACCTGCCTTCTAAGCTGTTTTTAGTGTTTGGCTTGTTACTGATTAATTTGGTTATTGCATGGAAAAAATCAGTAATCAAACAACGTTTAGCCACTATTGCCAGCCAAGTGAACACCCTACGCAATGATAGCCATCGGCATACACCAGAAGCGATGTTTTGGACGGTGATATTGGTTTCACCAAAAGTATTACTGTTTATCTTTAGCTCAACGATTGTCTTGTCTTTGTTTTTCTATGATCCGCTAGTGGGGATGGAATGGACACTGACAATGTCTGGCTACTGGTTATTTTTTGCCACGGTATTAGCGTTACTGCGTCCAAACGGCTTAGGGCATCGCCATTTTGGTATGCCACAAGTCAGTAATGAGATATTCCGCCGAATTATCCGCCAATCTGTGTGGATTGTTGTGTTATTACTGGTTTCTTCCTTATTTTCACGTATTGATAGCATCGGTTTTACAAATGATGTCATTGGGCAAGTTGTTACCCTTGTGGCGTTGGCACTTTGTCTACTGGTTGTTCGCCCACTGCTGGATCGCGGTATTCGAGAATATGAAAATGCGATTTGGGAAGATGGTACAAAACATACCGCTGGTTTGTTTAAATTACTGCGTTTAGTACTATTTATTGTGCCGATCACCTTAATTATCTTGATTATTTTGGGCTACTACTATACCGCAGTCTATTTGATCGAGCATATTCTCAAAAGTTACTTAGTAGCACTCATTTGGGTATTTGGTCGCCATTTTGCGTATCGCTCATTGACGATCTCTTCACGCCGAATGGCGTACCGCCGTTTACAAATTCAACGAGAGAAAATCCGTGAGCAGCTCCTTGAACAAGGCAAAGTTGATGGCAATAAAGAGGAAGTCCGAGAAAATCAGATCAAAATTTCCACGGTGAATCAACAGATTTTCCGCATGGCTGATCTGATTGCGTGGGTGTTGCTGTTTATCTCACTGTATGCTATTTGGTCAGATTTAATCAGCGTAGCCTATTATCTGAATGGATTTGTATTATGGGAACACGTGGAAACGACGGCGAAAGGAACAGAAATTGAGTCTGTCACACTACTCAACGTGCTACGTTCAATGCTTTATATCACGATCACTTATGCCTTGGTGAAGAATATTGCAGGGATTTTAGAGGTGACCCTCTTTTCCCGCGTAACACTCTCAAAAGGCACACCGCATACCATTACCGCCATTTTAACCTATTTGATTGTTACCTTTGGTTGCCTCTTCGCATTTACTTCACTCGGGATTTCATGGAATAAATTGCAATGGGTATTCACCGCTCTTTCAGTGGGGTTAGGTTTTGGGGTGCGAGAAATTTTCGGCAGCTTTGTCTCGGGCACGATTTTGCTATTTGAACGCCCAATTCGTATTGGTGATAAAGTAACGGTAGGCAATTTTACTGGCGTGATCAGTAAAATTCGCTTGCGTTCCACCACGCTCATTGATGACGAACACAAAGAAGTGGTGCTCCCTAATCAAGCTTTCGTCACCGACCGTTTCATTAACTGGACACTGAATAACACGATAACCCGCTTACAAATTGTGATGAAAATCCGCACGGAGAGTGATCTGAATCTTGTCCGACAACTATTAATGCAAGCGGTAGAAGAAGCCCCTAAAGTACTTACTGACCCTTCGCCAAGTCTGAATTTAGTTGCCTTTGGTGAGGGCTGGATCGAACACGAACTCAATGTCTTTGTCGCAGAACTTGATGATCGAGCCGAGATGAGGAATTTCCTATATCAACGCATTGACGAACTCTTTAAACAGCATCAAATTCAAATTGCGTTTAATCAGGTGGATGTACATTTGCATCGACCAACACAGAAGAATCCCTCTCTCCCAACAAGGGGGTGAGAAAATCATACTTTTTACTCAATTTTAGGGAATAAATATGGCAGGCAACAGCATTGGACAACTTTTCAAAGTCACTACCTTTGGCGAATCTCACGGCATGGCATTAGGTTGCATTGTAGACGGTGTTCCACCGAATATGGCATTGTGCGAGGCGGATATTCAACCTGATTTAGATAGACGAAAACCCGGCACCTCTCGTTATACCACGCCTCGCCGTGAAGATGACGAAGTGCAGATTCTCTCTGGCGTATTTGAAGGGAAAACCACAGGTACCAGCATTGGTTTGCTCATCAAAAATAGTGATCAACGCTCGCAAGATTATGGTGAGATTATGGATAAATTTCGTCCAGGACATGCCGATTATACTTACCAACAAAAATACGGCATTCGGGATTACCGTGGTGGTGGACGCTCATCTGCACGGGAGACCGCTATGCGTGTGGCAGCAGGGGCAATTGCCAAAAAATATCTGCGTGAACAGTTTGGTATTGAGGTGCGAGGCTATTTATCGCAAATGGGTAGCGTTAAAATTGACCCGCACACCATCAGTGATTTAGCCAGTATTGACTGGGAGTATGTGAACAGCAATCCGTTTTTTTGCCCTGATGCCGTGGCGGTGGAACAGTTTGATCAGTTAATCCGAGCACTGAAAAAAGAGGGTAACTCCATTGGGGCAAAATTAACGGTGATTGCCGAAAATGTACCCGTTGGATTGGGAGAGCCCGTGTTTGACCGACTGGATGCGGATTTAGCTCACGCATTAATGTCGATCAATGCCGTGAAAGGTGTCGAAATCGGTGATGGCTTTGCCGTAGTAGAACAAAAAGGGACAGAGCATCGTGATGAAATGACGCCCGAAGGTTTTTGTTCCAATCACGCAGGGGGAATTTTAGGGGGCATCAGTTCAGGGCAACCGATTATTGCTCATATAGCGTTAAAACCAACCTCAAGCATTATGATTACGGGAAAAAGTGTCAATCTAAATAATGAAGCCGTTGAGTTAGTGACGAAAGGTCGCCACGATCCGTGCGTGGGTATTCGGGCAGTGCCGATTGCTGAAGCGATGATGGCGATTGTGCTACTGGATCATCTGTTACGATTTAAAGCACAATGTCGTTAATCAACACAATTATGGTGAATATCGCTCATTGGAAGGGGAGTGTATTTCTTTTTGGAATAAAAAAGATGCTTTTTTATTAGATTTTTTCATTTGATTTATTTTTTTTTTTTTTTACAATCGGGAAGTTTACTCCAAAGAGGGTAGACATATATTATAAAAGAATCTTATTCATAGTATCTTTGCGACTTGGCAACAAGTCGCTTTTTTTTGCTTTCTTGTCGGATAGCGATGTGAAAAATAACACACCCCCTTTATGGGAGGCATAAAGGGGGTGATGGTTTATAGCAAGCTAAATTTTACTGGCACGCTCAACGTGGTTGGAAAACCAGCGGGTGGGCCAGATGGCATTTTGGTGCTTTGTGCTGCTTTAACTGCCGCAGAATCCAAGTTACTATTGTTAGAGGATTTAAGCACTACAACATTGGTGATTTGGCCGCTGGGTGCGATAGTAAATGAAATGGTGACGGTGCCAGTTCGCCTCATCATCTTTTCACGCTGCGGATAGGCATTATTTGCCCGCTGCTGTAAAGCTCTTTGCAACTGTGCCTTATAAGCGTTTACCTCATTGGCTCGGCTGGCATTGGCTGTGCCACTTTCGCCCACTTGCAATCTGTTACCTTGCAACGCATTAGGTATCGCTTTTTCTGCCACGCCCTGTTTTACTTCTTTGCCTTTTTCCACCGCTTTTACTGGCGGTTTCTCTTTGGGTTTTGGCTTAGGTTTTTTCTTCGGTTTTTCCTTTGGTTTTTCCACAATCGGCTCTGGCTCAGGAATTGGCTCTGGTGGTAACTCGGGCTCTTCTGGTGCAACGGCAACCTGAGGTTGCTCCAAAATCGCCGTCATCATTTCCATTGAGATGCTTGTTAGCTCGTCAGTGGCTTTTTGCGGGGTATTAGGCTGGTTCGTTGCCCACCAAATACCACCAAAAACGGCACTATGTAGCACTAAAGATCCGAATAAACCAAGACGAGAATGTCGTTTTTCCATTGGCTCGTCCTATTTGTTACTGCTATCTTTTTTGGTCACGATTGCCACATTTTTGATTTCATTGGCTGCCAACATGTCGGTGAGTTCGACAAATTTTTCAAAAGCGACCGCCCCATCTACTTTTAACGTGACCTTTTGTGTCTTATCCCAAGTAGCAATTTCTGTTGCCAATTGTGCGTTATCAATCGGTTTATCGTTATAAAAAAACTCATTATGTTCATTGATAGTAAGCAGTTTGGCCAACTCATCGGCTTTCATAGTCTGCGTGGTGGAGGCTTTTGGCACATTCACCTGAATTTTGCCTTGCGAAATAAAAGATGCGGTTACAAGAACAATGGCAAGTAATACCAACATAATATCAATAAACGGAATAATATTGATTTCGTCAAATTTTTTCATTGTCTTACTCGTTTCAGTTAAGGTTGAAATTAAGCTTTACGAGCGTCCAATGCTTGCCATTTGAGCTTGTTTTCTTCCACTTTACGACCAAAGCCGTTGTAGAACATCATGGCAGGAATCGCCACTAAAATCCCGACGGCAGTGGCTTTTAAGGCTAAAGAGAGATGCACCATGATTGATGCGGCGTTGATATCGCCACCTGAATGTCCAAGCTCATAAAAGGTGAGAAGAATCCCGATAACCGTACCGAGTAGACCGATATAAGGGGCGTTTGAACCAATGGTTGAAATGGTAGTGAGGTTGTGAGTGAGGTCGATTTCTAGCTCTTGCAACGTCGGGTATTGGGTAACGTTTACTTTGCGATAAAAGAGCACTCGCTCGATGATCTTTGCAAATAAAATCACGCTCATTAGTCCGAGCAAGCCAAGAATGATGTAATCAATGTATTGTTGTAAAAAGTGAAAAAATTGTTCCATGTAAATTACCTTAAAAAACACTAATAAAACTAGGGGTTTAATTTGATAATGGTTCGTATTATAGGTTCTTCAGGTAAAACTGCAATAAAAAATATAGGGGTATTTGGATTAAATGCGTTTTCGATGTTCAACTCGCACATGAGTATGTTCAACCCCTGCTTGGTGTTCATAATCATATTTAAAGCCTTTTAATCTCACTTGAATGTTGTTTTCTTGTGCATACACATTGGTGAAATCTTCCAACAGTTCCAAAATATCGCTGGCAATGTAGATGGCTTTTTCCGCATTAATGGTAATTTTGGTGTTTGGAGGTATGTTTTTTAAGGTTTTCTTTAAGGCGGCTTTGTTTAAAAAAGAGACCTCTTCACCGAGCTCAAGCACAATATTATCTGCCTCTGCCAACTCTTCGCGGCTTAAATAGTAAGATCGTTTCATATTGCCGTGCAAAAGAAAGAGAATGCTGATGACTAAACCAATGCCAACACCTTTTAATAGATCCAACAAAACCACGGCAATCATGGTGGCGAGAAACGGGATAAATTGGTAAATGCCTTTGTGCCAGAAATGCAGATAAATACTCGGTTTGGTGAGTTTATAGCCTACAACAATCAGTACTGCTGCAAGGCTGGCAAGAGGAATTTGATTTAAGATGGTTGGCATAAACAGCACACATAATAACAACAGCAACCCGTGGATAATGGTGGAGCTTTTATGATTTGCCCCTGCATTGGCATTGGCGGAGGAACGTACAATCACGGAGGTGATCGGCAAACCGCCGATAAGTGATGTGGCAATATTCCCAATGCCTTGGGCCCGCAATTCTTGGTTGGTATCCGTGATTCGGCGATGTTTATCGAGTCGATCGGCAGCCTCAATAGAAAGTAAAGTTTCTATAGAAGCAACGATTGCAATAGTGACACCGAGTTGCCATACAAGGGGGTGAGAAAATCCTGAAAACTGTGGAAAACGGATCATGGCTTCCGCCTCTTCTAAATTATGCGGAATAGGCAGTTGTACCAATTGGTGATCGGTAATCGCTAAATAAGGTAAAAAAGAGTGAAAAAATTGGTTGACGGCTACACCAATCAATACTGCAATTAAAGCGGAAGGCAGTAATTTCAGGCGTTTTAAGCGTGGTACATAATCCCAGCCAATGATAATGCACAATGACATGCTAGCTACAATCAGCGAACCTAAATGGACGTGTAAAACAGGCTCAGAAAGCACCGCTTGCCACTGTTCAGTACCCAATGCATATGGAATTTCTTTAAGGATAATAATAATACCGATGCCAGCGAGCATCCCTTCAATCACAGAAAATGGAATAAAATTGGCGATACTGCCCGCTTTAAGAACGCCGAGAAGTAGCTGTAATATGCCTGCAATTACCCCTGCACAGAGAAAAAGCTCAAAGGAGCCTAATTCTTGGATGGCGGTTAGCACGATCACTGCCAACCCCGCTGCTGGTCCTGAAACACTAATGTGCGATGTGCTTAACGCACCGATGATGATACCGCCGACAATCCCCGATAATACACCAGCCAAGGGCGGTGCCCCCGAGGCTAAGGCAATCCCCAAGCAGAGTGGCAATGCTACTAAAAACACCACCAGTCCAGAGGCAAAATTTTGTTTGAGCAATTGTCCAGTTGATTGTTGTCCGTTCATCATTTTCTATCGTAAAAATAAAATCTATTGTATCGCTTTTATAGGGGAAAAAATTTGGTATAGGTCACAAATTGTATAAAAAATGCAGGAGTATAGGACATCATTTTCATTTCTTAGGCTGTTTTGATACCCGTTCCACATGATATAAATCATGTGTAGCACGAGTAGAGCCTTTGATTTTCGATTTAAAAATGTTTGGAAATGAATTAACAGAGCCGAAAGTCAAATTAATGGGAAATGGATTAAAAGAGCTGAGAGCGACATCAGCAGATGGTATTTCTCGCAGTTTCTTCTTTTTCACATCAGGCAAGAAAGCCTACATCGTGCATATTTTCCAAAAGAAAACCCAGAAAACGCCAAAACACAACCTTGATTTAGCCTTAGAGAGAATGAAAAGACTTAAACAGGAGCTTAACAATGATTGAGAAAGACCCCGATTTAGAACTTGTTTCCTTTGATGATGTGCTTGCGGATATGATGCAAAATCAGCAATTTGCCGCTGAATTTAACGCCCTGCAAGAGCAAAAACGCCTTACGAGAATGTTGAAAAAAGCCCGACTAGAAAAGCAACTTACCCAAGCCCAAGTGGCTGAGCTGTCAGGCATCAACGTGAAAAATATCAGCCGTTTAGAACGTGGGATTACGTCGCCCACCTTTGCGACTTTAACCAGATACGCAAAGGCATTAGGTGGATCGTTCCAGTTTCAGTTTGATCCAGTTTAACTACGCCACCACATCCTTGAACTCATAAGAGATCGTCCAGTGGCTTTCAGTTTGGTTGATTTCCCATTTTTCACACTTGAATTTGCCTTGTGTGGAATGGTGTGGTGTCCAGAGAAAGGCTTTGTAGCCTTCGTGGCGAGTTAAAAAGTCGTCAATCTGTCTCATTTTGGCAACATCGCCACTAAAGGCGAGCGAATAGTGCCGCAGATGCTCAAAGCTGGCTGAATTTGCAGAGCCATTACGATATTGAAATGGCTCGCTTGCAAATTGCGGTGGATCTAAGCCAGATTATGCCGTTTCAGTTTGCCTAAGCCAACGTATCCTGCATGATCATCGTGGTTGCCACTTTCAGCACATCATCAATTTGACTTTGTGCATCGTACACCCCAGGAAATGTGTGTTGATGTCTTTTAAGCTCAATTTTTTGCAAAAACGTAACGGTTCTCACCCCCTTGTCATGGGGATTGTTTAGCCCTTCGCCAAAATCTGCTTTAAGAAACGAGCTGTATGGGATTTTTTATTTTCTGTCACCGCTTCAGGCGTGCCTGTTGCAATAATTTGCCCACCGCCTGAGCCGCCTTCAGGGCCGAGATCGACAATCCAGTCAGCGGTTTTGATGACATCTAAATTGTGTTCGATTACCACAATGGTATTGCCTTGATCTCGCAAGCGGTGCAATACGGTCAGCAGTTGCTTGATGTCGGCAAAGTGCAAGCCTGTGGTTGGCTCGTCTAAAATGTAGAGCGTTTTGCCGGTGTCCCGTTTGGAAAGTTCGGTCGCTAATTTGACCCGTTGGGCTTCGCCACCCGAAAGGGTCGTGGACGATTGCCCCAAACGAATATAAGACAAGCCCACGTCCATCAAGGTCTGCAATTTGCGAGCGATCATCGGCACCGCATCGAAAAACTCTCTGGCTTCTTCCACGGTCATTTCCAGCACCTGATGAATGGTTTTGCCCTTGTAGCGAATTTCAAGGGTTTCACGGTTGTAGCGTTTGCCTTTACAGTGATCGCACGGCACATAGACATCAGGCAGGAAGTGCATTTCCACTTTCAGAACGCCATCGCCTTGGCAGGCTTCGCAACGTCCGCCCCGTACGTTAAAACTGAATCGCCCCACGTTGTAGCCCCTAGCTCTCGCTTCCTGTGTGCCAGCAAACAGCTCACGAATCGGCGTGAACAGCCCTGTATAAGTGGCAGGATTGGAGCGAGGCGTGCGACCAATCGGGCTTTGGTTGATGTCGATCACTTTGTCAAAATGTGCCAGCCCGTCAATGGATTTGTATGGGGCAACGTTCTGATTTTCGGCTCGGTTTAACGCATTTTGAGCAATCGGGAACAGGGTATCGTTAATCAACGTCGATTTGCCCGACCCAGACACGCCCGTAATGCAAGTAAACAAGCCGACAGGAATTTCCAAATCGACATTTTTCAAGTTATTGCCACTTGCCCCGAACAGTTTGAGCAATTTTTCTTCGTCCTTTGGCGTGCGACTGGTTGGGATCTCAATTTTCTCACGCCCTGATAAAAATTTACCTGTGATCGACTGTTCGCTCCGCATAATCTCTTGTGCTGTGCCTTGAGCAATCACATTACCGCCGTGTACGCCTGCCCCTGGGCCAATATCGACAATGTGATCCGCTGCCATAATCGCATCTTCATCGTGTTCGACTACAATCACGGTGTTGCCGAGATTGCGTAAGTGGATCAGGGTGTTGAGCAAGCGTTCGTTATCCCGTTGGTGCAAGCCGATGGACGGCTCGTCCAACACATACATCACGCCAACTAAACCTGCTCCAATTTGACTTGCCAAGCGAATCCGCTGGGCTTCACCACCTGAAAGAGTTTCCGCAGAACGAGAAAGAGAGAGATAATTCAAGCCGACATTGACCAAAAACTGCAGCCGCTCACGGATCTCTTTGAGAATCTTTTCGGCAATTTTCGCACGCTGTCCAGAGAGTTTCAGTTCGTCAAAAAATTGCAAGGCTTCACCAATGCTCTTTTCGGACACATCTGGCAGATTGGTCTTGTCGATGAACACATAGCGAGCTTCACGGCGTAAACGAGAGCCGTGGCAATCGGTACAGGCACGATTATTGATGTATTTCGCCAATTCTTCCCGTACGGAGTTAGATTCCGTTTCTTTGTAGCGGCGAGCCATATTGTTCAGCACGCCTTCAAAAGGGTGCACTCGTTTTACGCTGTCGCCACGGTCGTTCACATAGACAAATTCAATTTCCTCTTTTGAGCCGTTGAGAATAATGTTTTGAATTTTTTTCGGCAATTCGTTGAATGGCGTTTCGATGTCAAAACCGTAATGCTTCGCCACCGATTTTAACAACCCAAAATAGTAAAAACTGCGTTTATCCCACCCCTTGATCGCTCCATTGGCGAGCGAAATTTCAGGATTTTGCACCACTTTATGTTCATCAAAATATTGCTGAACACCTAAGCCATCACAGGTCGGGCAAGCCCCTGCAGGGTTGTTAAACGAGAACAAACGAGGTTCGAGTTCGGTTAATGAATAACCACATTCGGTACAGGCAAAACTCGACGAGAAGACTAATTCTTCGGCATTTGGGTCGTCCATATCAGCAATGATGGCAGTCGATCCTGACAGATCTAACGCCGTTTCAAAAGATTCGGCTAAACGTGTGGCAATGTCAGCACGCACTTTAAAGCGATCCACCACCACTTCGATGGTGTGTTTTTTCTGCAATTCTAATTTTGGCGGATCGGATAAATCACAAATTTCTCCATCAATGCGAGCTCGAATATAGCCGTTAGCGGTCAGATTTTCGAGCAGTTTGACGTGTTCGCCTTTGCGATCTTTGACTACTGGGGCAAGCAACATCAAGCGTTTGCCTTCAGGCTCTTCCAACACCCGATCGACCATTTGCGAAATGGTTTGGGCGGTTAAGGGCGTGTCGTGGTCAGGACAGCGTGGCTCGCCCACACGAGCAAATAGCAAACGTAAATAGTCGTGAATTTCCGTGACCGTTCCTACCGTGGAACGGGGGTTGTGAGAGGTGGATTTCTGCTCAATAGAAATCGCTGGAGAAAGCCCTTCAATATGATCGACATCGGGCTTTTCCATTAACGACAAAAACTGGCGAGCGTATGCCGACAAGCTTTCCACATAACGGCGTTGCCCTTCAGCGTAAAGCGTATCAAATGCCAAGGACGATTTGCCCGAGCCAGACAGCCCAGTAATCACAATAAATTTATCTCGAGGAAGCGTAAGGTTGATATTTTTCAGATTGTGGGTTCTCGCCCCACGAATATCGATGTGTTGCATAAAATGCCTTATAAAGTAAACCGATTTTTCGCAAAATTTCGACCATTATCGCATAATTTAAAATAACTGTACAAAATATCAGTTTTAGATGATGATTTTTTTTTTCAAATCAGGCAAAATAACGTAAATTTTTCAGCCGATTTTAGAGAGGATTTTATGGCAGGTGTAAATAAAGTAATTATTGTTGGGCGTTTAGGCAATGATCCAGAAATGCGTACAATGCCAAATGGCGATGCTGTGGCGAATATCAGTGTTGCCACCAGCGAAGTGTGGAACGATAAAATGACGGGCGAACGTCGTGAAGTGACCGAGTGGCACCGCATTGTGTTATTCCGCCGTAATGCTGAAGTGGCAGGGCAGTATCTCCGCAAAGGCTCACAAGTGTATATTGAAGGCAAGCTCAAAACTCGCAAATGGCAAGATCAAAATGGTCAAGACCGCTACACTACGGAAATTCAAGCCGACTCTCTCACGATGTTAGGCGGACGCAATGATAATGGTGGTGATTTTGGTGGCAACCAAGGTGGCTGGAATCAAGCTCCAGCACAGTCAAACAACTATAACCAAGGTGGATACAACGACAATTACGCCCAAACCAATAATTTCGGTGAGGGCAATGCTAAACCTGCAGCAAAAGCTCCATCAAAACCAGCCCCACAAGTGGAACCGCCGATGGATAACTTTGATGATGATATTCCGTTCTAAGGGATACACTTATCTTAACCGGATTATCTTATTTTGGTTGAACATCAAGCCGCTGAGTTGTGATAGCTCTGTGCCCCAGCATGGAATTTGCTCTCGGTGTTTTGGAAATGTCATTACCTTGGGGTATTCTTTAATGGTGTATGGTGCAAAAAGCACGTATTGGTGCGGATTGAGTATCACCGCTCCGCAAATCAGGCCAAACGACACCGACTACCGCCCACAACCGCTGGGCGGTTTTTAATATCTCGGAGGTGTTATAAAGCGGGCGTTCCACTGTCTTTCCCCCTTATGCGTTTTCTCAATTTGCTAAAATGTTACCGTTTCTCTCCCCCTTGCAGGTTAAGTGATCATGTGTGGCACAGCCTCATCACAGAAAAAGGGTGGCAAGGGGGAGAAAAACAGCATTTTTACAACATCTTGAAAGCCCTTACCACTTGAAGCATTCTGTATTCTTGATTTTCCATTCTTGGCGGTTAGTGATACAATTCCGCCCCTATTTTTATTTTGATGATGAGATTATGAGCCGTAGCAAAAAAACACGCCGAATTACCGATATTATGCCTGCTCGCAAGGTGGATAAACCTTTCGAGCAGCCAAAATCTCGCCCGTCTAAGCACCGTAAGCCAACCCGTTATGAGTTAGATTTACAAGCTCGTGAGGAGAAGAAAAAACGCAAGCACAAAGGCTTGCCCTCTGGCTCACGTGCGAACGAAGGCAATCCACAGAAAAAAGAAACGGAAAAAGTGCAAAAAGATCCCCGTCTTGGTAGCCGTAAAAAAGTGCCGTTGATCGTGGAGTTTGTGAATAAACCAAGCGATAAACCCATTAAACCTGTGATTTCAGCCGAAGAATTGGCGAAGCCCCGTTTGTCGCCAGAGCAAGAGTTGGAGCAGTTAGAAAATAACGAATGCTTGAACCAATTACTTGATGAGTTAGAAGCTGGGAAAAGCTTGTCTGTTCAAGATCAGCAATTTGTCGATGAGTGCTTAGATCGCATTCAGGCATTAATGAACGAGCTTGGCATTCAAGATGAAGAAGACGAAGCGGAAGCCTTGCTCCGTCAGTTTGAAACCCTAGACATCAATAAATTCCGTTAGGTATCAAAGGTATGTGGCGATTTTTTCTGTTTATTTTAGCGATTTTAATTCTGCTTTCGCTCACGGCTTATGCCATTTCATTATGTTGGAAGTTACATCAGCAGAAACAACAGCTTCAACAAGCGAAAAATGCACGTTATCAACGGGTGATCGAAAGCATTGAAATCATTGCTAAAGCAATGGAAACGGAACAATGTGGGCTGTCTGAAGGTGTGTTACGGCTAAAACCGTTGCTAGATGTATTAGGTAAAAAATTGAGTCAATTTCCTGCAATGTGGGCATTATTTGAAGTGGTGCAGGATATGCCGATTTTAGAGGCTCGCAAGCAGTTAAAACGCAATGAGCGAATGAAATTCGATTTAGAGCGGGAAAGCAAAGAAGCGGAATTAGACGCACAAATTAAAAACGAGTTGGTTGCATTACGCCAACAAATTGAACAGGTTAAACAAGAGTTGAAGTAGGTTTTTATGTCAGAAATTATTTGGGATCAGGGGTTAATCCAAAAATATAACCAATCGGGTCCACGTTATACCTCATACCCAACGGCGTTGGAATTCCACGAATCCTACAACGATGACGATTTCAACATCGCTGCTGAGCGTTACCCGAACAAACCGCTGTCGCTCTATGTGCATATTCCATTTTGTCATAAGCTCTGCTATTTCTGTGCCTGTAACAAAATTATTACTCGTCATCAGCACAAAGTGGATATTTATTTGGATTACCTTGAAAAAGAGATCCGCTATCGCTCAGAGTTGTTCAAAAATCGCACCGTGACCCAAATTCACTGGGGTGGAGGTACACCGACCTATTTGGACGAAGAACAATCCACCCGTTTAATGGCAATGTTGCGTAAACATTTTAACGTGAGCGAAAACGCAGAAATCAGCATTGAAATGGATCCACGTGAAATTGAGTTGAGTATGCTCGATCATTTGCGTGCGATTGGTTTTAACCGCATCAGTATGGGCATTCAAGACTTCAATAAAGAAGTACAAAAATTGGTCAATCGTGAGCAGGACGAAGCGTTCATTTTTGCTTTGATGAAACGGGCAAGAGAGTTGGGCTTTACATCAACCAACATTGATTTGATCTACGGTTTGCCGAAACAGACGGTGGAGAGTTTTATGTTCACCCTTGAGCGTGTGATTGAGCTGAATCCCGACCGAATGAGCGTGTTTAACTACGCCCATTTACCAAGCCGTTTTGCCGCTCAAATTAAAATCAAAGACGAAATGTTGCCACCGCCAGAAACCAAGTTGGAAATTTTGCAAAAAACCATTGAAACCCTTGGCAACGCAGGCTACAAATTTATCGGGATGGATCACTTTGCTAAACCTGATGATGAATTGGCGATCGCTCAAGATCAAGGCATTTTGCACCGCAATTTCCAAGGTTACACCACCCAAGAAGATGCGGATTTGCTCGGTATGGGTGTCTCCGCAATTAGCTTGCTTGGCGACAGCTACGCTCAAAACCACAAAGAGCTGAAACAATATTACGCCGAAGTCGAAATGCGTGGCATTGCGTTGCACAAAGGCTTGATGATGACTAAAGACGACTGCATTCGCCGTGATGTGATCAAAGCCTTGATCTGCAATTTCAAATTAGATTATCAGACGATTGAGCAAGCCTATCAAATTGATTTTGCTAGCTATTTTGCCGAAGATTTGAGCTTGCTTGCACCGCTGGCAAAAGACGGCTTGCTGGAGATTGGCGAAAAAGGCATTCAAGTCTCGCCACGAGGCAGATTGCTGATCCGCAACATCTGTATGTGTTTCGACATCTACTCACGCCAGCAGGCGAGAAGACAGCAGTTTTCGAGAATTATTTAACTACAAACGGGGGATTTCCTCTCAGTTTTTGTAAAAGGTCTAACCAACGTTAGGCCTTTTATTTTGGGAATAGAAATAGAAAATGAACTATTTCGGCGTTCTCGGCTTTTTGCTATGATATCGCCATTTTAATCCGCCACGATGTGCATCTTTTGCTGAATATGGCAAAAATAGGAAACACAGATGAAAAAATCACCATATAATCTATTGACTCTCGCCATTTTTACCGCTTTTTATAGTCAATCTGCCCGTGCAGATTTGGCATCACAATGTTTGCTTGGCGTGCCACATTTTCAAGGGGAAGTGGTGCAGGGCAATCAGTTACAGATGCCCGTTTATATTGAATCTGACCGTGCGATCATTAACCAGCCTACCGATGCCACCTATACGGGCGATGTGAGCCTTAAACAAGGAAATCGCACGATTTTAGCCGATGAAGTTCGTGTTGAGCAGGACGAAGCAAAGTTGGCTCGCAATGCCTATTTACCTGGCAATTTTGATTATCGGGATAATTTAATTGAAGCGAAAGGCCGTGATGCGACAATCAATTTAGTAACGAAAGCCTCTCATTTGGGCAATGTAAATTACCAATTAGTCGGTAGGCAAGGGCGTGGCTCGGCAGAAAATGTCGAGGTGAATGATGAGCAACGTGTGATGAAAAATGCCAGTTTTACCTCTTGCTTGCCAAACGATAAATCGTGGTCGATTGAAGCCAAGGAAATGGTGCAACATATTCAAGAAGAGTATGCCGAATTATGGCATGCCCGTTTTAAGGTACTTGGCGTGCCGATTTTCTACTCGCCTTATTTACAATTCCCGATTGGTGATCGCCGCCGTAGCGGATTATTAATTCCAAATGCTGGGCATTCGAGCCGTGATGGTTATTTCTATGCTCAGCCATTTTATTGGAATATTGCCCCAAATGTGGATCTCACGTTTACGCCGTCCTATTACACGCGTCGAGGCTGGCAATTTACCCCAGAATTTCGCTATTTAACTCGTCTTGGTGAGGGCAGGGTAGCGGCAGAATATATCCAAAAGGATCGTTTACCAAGTTGGTTAGATAAATCAAAAAGTCGCCATTTACTGTTTTGGCAACATCATGTCAATTTCTTAAGCCATTGGCGTTTTTCCGCAGATTATACTCGTGTGAGCGATCCGCGTTATTTTGCGGATTTTGATTCGCTGTTCGGACACAGTACAGACGGCTACGCCACACAAAATCTCAAATTGGGTTACTATCAGCCACAGTATAATTTATCGATTGCGATGAAACGCTTTCAAACCTTTGATGAATCAGGCAGTAAACCTTATCGTGTTTTTCCACAAATTGAGTTTAATTATTATAAAAATGATCTCGTTAAACACGGGGATTTTGCTTTATTTGCACAACTCTCACACTTTGCCAACGACAGTAAACAGATGCCAAGTGCGTGGCGTTTGCATCTTGAACCAGTGTTAAATTTCCCGTTTGCCAATCGTTTCGGAAGTTTAAATATCGAAACGAAAGTGTACGGAACCCACTATTGGCAGAAAAAAGGTACGGGGGAAAATGCTGAAGCTGTTGTTTCACGGGTAAGCCGGGTGTTGCCGCAAATTAAATTGGACTTCAAAACCACCTTGGAAGCAACCAAACCTGTGTTTAACGGCTTTACCCAAGTCATTGAGCCACGTATTCAGTATTTGTACCGCCCTTATCGAGATCAAGGGAATATTGGTTCAAAAAGTCAACGTAGCCTGGGACTCGGCTATGATTCTGCCTTGTTACAGCAAGACTATTTCAGCTTGTTTAATGATCGTCGTTATAGCGGGTTAGATCGTATTGCCTCAGCAAATCAAATTACCCTAGGGGGTACAACACGTTTTTTCAAAGAGACGACAGGGGAAGAAATCTTTAATTTTAGTGCGGGGCAAATTTACTATTTCAGCCCATCTAAAGTGGATAGTCATGCATTAAATACGACTACAGGACGCTCATCATCGTGGTCATTAGAGGCGAACTGGAAATTTAATCCAGCATGGAATTGGCATGCATCTTATCAATATGATACCCGATTGAGTAAAACAGCGTTAGCGAATATGTCGTTGCAATTCAAACCAACGGAAAATAACGTGATTCAGGCGAATTATCGCTATGCAAGTCGAAGTTATATTGATCAAAACTTAAGTTCTAATCGCTATGGACAAGATATTAAGCAAGTCGGTATGGTTATTGGTTGGGGGCTGACAGATAATATTGGCGTGATGGCGTCTCACTATCATGATTTAGCGTTAAAGAAAAATGTGGAAAGCCAATTTGGTATTAGCTATAACACTTGTTGTTGGAATGTGAATCTCTATACGGCACGACATCTAATTAACACGCCAACGGGTAAGCCAGATGGGCGAGGGCACTTCTACTATGATAACCGTTTTGGGATCAACTTTGAGTTGCGTTTTGGCAATCGAACGAGCAATGACCACAATGGTGTAGGAAAAATGCTCCAAAAAGGACTTATCCCTTACACAGAAGCATTTAATATCAACTAATACTAAAGCCTTCGATAAGTCGAAGGCTTTTTACTAGCTTGTTCGCAAGGGGGTGAGAAACGGTGAAATTTTGCAAAATTTATTTGTTGAGCTTTTCCTTGTAATGACGACGGCAGACTGACAAATAAGTGTCGTTACCACCAATTTGAATCTGCTCGCCATCCGCCACAGCTTGTCCTTGTGCATTCATTCGGATCACAAAGTGGGCTTTACGCCCGCAGTAGCAGATCGTTTTCAACTCTTCTAATTGATCTGCCCAAGCTAACAGATATTGACTGCCTTCAAAAAGTTCTGCTTGGAAGTCGGTTCTCAGCCCGTAGCACAGCACAGGAATGCTTAATTTATCGACGATCTCACTAAGCTGATAGACTTGAGCTTTTGTCAGGAATTGTGCCTCGTCCACCAAAATACAGTGTAGCGTCTGCTTTTCTAAATGGGCTTTGACCTCAGTGAAAATATCGGTATTAGCATCAAATAAGTTCGCTTCTTGCATAATACCAATACGTGAGGCCACTTTGCCTACACCATAACGCCCATCAATAGCCGCAGTATAAACTAACGTGTTCATTCCACGCTCTTGATAGTTGTAAGAGGATTGTAACAGCGTGGTCGATTTACCTGCATTCATAGAAGAGTAATAAAAATAGAGTTTTGCCATAATAATCCCAATAAAAAACGGCTAAATGAATGCTCAGTTAGCCGTTTGTCGAAGACATTAAACGTTATTAATTTGACCTAAAAGCGAACGTAAGCGATCTTGAAAATCTTGATGTTCTGCTTTTAATTGCTCATGCTCTTGACGTAATGCTTCGTTAGCACGGTTGGCTTCGTCATTTTTGCCTTTGAGTTCGTCCACTTCTAATTGCAATAATTGAATGGTTTCAACGGCTTGTTTAATTTTGTCTTCCAATTGATCTAAAATGGTTACGGACATAGAATTTTCCTCTTTATCGTTCATAAATGCGTAGGGATTACGGGATTCTACCTGAATTTTGTCTTTTTTTCTATGATAAAATTCTTTTTTATTTTCAATACGATAGCCTATTTTAGGTGGGCTGTTCGTTTTATCACACATCAATCACATTTTTTCCTTGTAATTTTAGGGATTTTTGCTAAATTCCACAGGTTATTTTTTCCATTCAAAAAAGGTTAAGCAATGAGCCAACTTGAGTTAATCAAATCTTCAATTAAATCCATTCCTGACTACCCAAAAGCAGGGATTATTTTCCGTGATATTACCTCCCTTTTAGAAGTGCCAGCCGCTTTCCAAGCCAGTATTGATGCGATTGTGGCGGAGTTTAAAGACAAAGGCATTACCAAAATTGTCGGCACCGAATCCCGTGGTTTTATTTTTGGTGCCCCTGTGGCATTGGCGTTGGGCGTGCCGTTTGTGTTGGTGCGTAAGCCGAAAAAATTACCGCGTGAAGTGATTTCCCAATCCTACACCTTAGAATATGGCGAAGATACGCTCGAAATTCACACGGATTCGATCCAAGCAGGCGATAACGTCTTGATTATTGACGATTTATTGGCAACGGGCGGCACGGTGGAAGCCACCGCAAAATTGATTCGCCGTTTAAATGGCACGGTGGAAAATGCTGCGTTTGTAATCTGGTTACCTGAACTCAAAGGGGCGGAACGCTTGGCGGACGCTGGCGTGAAATCCTTCACTTTAGTCAGTTTTGAAGGTCATTAATTTTCATTTATAAAAGGTAACTGCCGTGTCCTATCAAGTTCTTGCCCGCAAATGGCGACCGCAACGTTTTAACGAAGTGGTTGGACAGCAACACGTTCTCGCCGCCCTTGAAAACGGCTTGCGAGAGAACCGTTTACACCACGCCTACCTGTTTTCAGGCACTCGTGGCGTGGGCAAAACGTCCATTGCTCGCTTGTTTGCCAAAGGCTTGAACTGCGAACACGGCATTTCTGCCGATCCTTGTGGCGAATGTGCCAACTGCAAAGCGATTGAAGAAGGGCGGTTTATTGATTTAATTGAGATCGACGCTGCCTCTCGCACCAAGGTGGAAGACACCCGTGAGTTGCTCGACAACGTGCAATATAAGCCAACGGTCGGGCGGTTTAAGGTCTATCTGATTGACGAAGTGCATATGCTCTCTCGCAGCAGTTTCAACGCCTTGCTCAAAACCCTTGAAGAACCGCCTGAATACGTCAAATTCCTGCTCGCCACCACCGATCCGCAAAAATTGCCGATCACCATTCTCTCTCGCTGTCTGCAATTTCATCTGCGTGCGTTGGATCAAACTCAAATCCGTGATCATCTCGAATTTATTTTGCAACAAGAGCAAATTCCGTACGAATTGTCTGCGTTGGATCGTTTGGCGAAATCGGCGCAAGGCAGTATTCGGGATTCGTTGAGTTTGACCGATCAAGCGATTGCGGTCAGCAATGGCAACATTACGCTCTCGGCGGTTAGCCAAATGTTGGGCTTGATTGACGAAAGTCAGCCGGTGGAATTGGTGCAAGCCTTGGCGTTAGCGGACGGCGAAAAAGCGATGGCAGTGTTGCAAAAAGTCGCTGAAAAAGGCGTGGATTGGCAACAACTGTTGAGCGATGTGGCGGAGGTGTTGCACCAAATTGCGATGTTGCAACTGTTGCCGAAAGCTAACCAAGACGAAACGGCGTTGCATTTCTTGGCTCGCCAACTGCCGCCTGAAGACGTGCAGTTTTTCTATCAACTGATGCTCACGGGCAAAAAAGAGTTGCCGTTCGCCCCTGAACAACGCAAAGGCGTGGAGATGACCATTCTACGAGCCTTGGCGTTCCACCCGAAAAATGCCGACAAAATCATCACGCCAGCGGTGCAAGCCAATAGCGTGCCAGCCCAAACCGCACAGCCAGCGGAGCAAATCGCCAAATTGCGTGAGCGATTAAATCAAAACCAGCCGAAGCCAACAGTTACGTCTGAACCTGCACCTAAAGCAGACTTGCAAGGGGGGACTTCTGAGCAAAAATCTGCAAAATTGCAGGAAAATTTGACCCGTTGCGAACCTGACCAACTGCCACCACCACAAACCGTGGAGCCAGTAAAAACCGAAATGCCTGCGGTGGACAAAGCGTCAATGTTACTCGGGGCGATTGCCAAATTAGACGGCAACGGGGACGAAAAAAAAAAGCCTGAACCCACGCTAACGCCGAAAGCGGCTAAACCCGCCACGCCAAAGCAAGGCAAAAGCGATCTTCAGGCACGATTTGCCCAACTTGCAACAAGCGGTTCAAATTCACCCCCCGTTGCAACTCAGTCAACGAGCGAACCGCAAGATGACGAAAGCTATCGTTGGACGTGGCTTGACCCCGAATTAGAACACGAACAAGAAACCGCCAAGCCGTCCGACATCAAACAAGCGATTTTGCAAGAACGCACGCCCGAATTAGTGGCGAAAACCATTGCGCTTTCGGGCGAGCAAGACGAATGGTGTGGCATTGTCAATCGCTTGTCGCTCAACGGCTTAACTCGCCAAATCGCCCTGAACAGCTATCTTTCCGCTAAGCAAAATGATGAGTTACTGTTGGTTTTAAAACCGTCAATGGCACATCTGAAAACGCCCGATACCGAGCAAATTTTGCAAAATGCGTTGGCAACGGAAGGACTGCGTTATCAGCTTACCTTGGGCGAAAGTGTTGAGCATAAAACGCCGTTAGAACTTCGCCGCCACATTTACGAACAGCTGACCGCCGAAGCCAAACAGGCGTTATTCGCCGATGAAAAGTTGCAACTGCTCCGCCAAGCGTTTGATGCGGAGATTGATGAAAGTACCATTCGGGCAGTGGCGAATTGATATTGCGTTTATGGGCGTATGCAATACGCCCCTACATTCGTGGTTATGTCAAAAATTGATGAAAAATCAAAGAGTTGTAGGGACGTATTGCATACGTCCCTCAGTAAATAGTAGAACAAAATGAAAGCCCTAGAAATCAATAACTTAGTAAAACAATATGCCACAGGCGTGCAGGCGGTGCGTGGAATTGACTTGACTGTTGAGCAAGGCGATTTTTATGCGTTGCTGGGGCATAACGGTGCGGGCAAGTCCACCACCATTGGCATTATCAGCTCGCTAGTCAATAAAACGAGTGGCTCGGTCAAGGTGTTTGGGTACGATCTGGATACGCAAAAAATCCAGCTAAAACAACAACTTGGCTTAGTACCGCAAGAGTTCAATTTCAACCAGTTTGAAAAAGTGATCGATGTGTTGCTCAACCAAGCAGGCTTTTATGGTGTGAGCCGAACGGTGGCGTTGGAACGGGCGGAGTATTGGCTGAAAAAATTGGATCTATGGGAAAAACGCTGTGCCTTGACCCGGGAGCTGTCAGGCGGAATGAAACGGCGGGTGATGATTGCCCGAGCCTTAATGCACAACCCGAAATTGCTGATTTTAGACGAGCCCACCGCAGGCGTGGACATCGAACTTCGCCGTAGCCTGTGGGATTTCTTGCGAGAGCTGAACGAAAACGGCACAACCATTATTTTAACCACGCACTATTTGGAAGAAGCGGAAACTCTGTGCCGCAATATCGGCATTATTCAACAAGGGCAGTTGATTGAAAATACGTCAATGAAGGCATTGTTGGCGAAGCTCGAAACCGAAACTTTTGTGCTCGATTTGGCGGAAAACCGACCGCTTGCGATTGACGGCTATCCAATCAAATGGATTGACGACACCACGCTCGAAGTGGAAGTGAAACGTCAGCAGGGCTTGAATAAACTGTTCCAGCAATTCAGCGAGCAACAGGTGGAAGTGTTGAGTTTACGCAATAAATCCAACCGCTTGGAAGAGCTGTTTATGAATTTGAAAGGAAAATAAGATGATCGGATTTCTCACTTTACTCCAAAAAGAGACCAAACGGGTGCTACGCATTTGGCGACAAACCCTTGTGCCACCGATTATTACCACCACGCTCTATTTTCTAATTTTCGGTACGCTGATCGGCAAGCGAATTGGCGAAATGAACGGCGTGAGTTATATGCAATTTATTGCCCCAGGGCTGATTATGATGTCTGCGTTGTCGGCGGCGTACACCAATACCGCATCGTCCTTTTTTTTAAGTAAATTTGTGAAAAATATTGAAGAATTGCTGGTGTCACCGATGTCCACCCATACGATTATTTGGGGTTATGTGTTGGGCGGTGTAGTACGTGGTATGCTGGTAGCATTGTTGGTGACGGGCGTGGCGTTATGCTTTGTCTCTTACGACATCCATTCGTGGCTGACTATTGTACTGACCATTTTGCTCACCACCATTGCGTTTTCGCTCGGGGGCTTAATCAATGCGGTCTTTGCCAACACCTTTGACGACATTGGCGTGATCCCAACCTTCGTTTTGACTCCGCTCACTTATCTTGGTGGCGTGTTCTATTCCATCAACTTACTGCCCGAATTTTGGCAATGGGTATCTAAATTCAACCCGATTGTGTATATGATCAGCGGTTTTCGCCACGGTTTTTTAGGCATTAGCGATGTGTCGCTATTCTTCACGTTCGGCGTGCTTGGCGTGCTGGTGGTTGGCTTGTATGTGTGGGCGTACTCGCTGATTGAACGGGGCGTGGGGTTGAGGATGTAATCACAAGGGGAGGAGAAATATGGAGATTTTACAAAAAGGGGACACCATTGCCGTGTTCTCACCATCATCACCAGCAACTGCGTATGCACCAAAACGTTATGCACGAGCAAAGCAATTCTTGCAAGAAAAAGGCTTTGTCATCAAAGAAGGTGCATTAACAGGAAAACAAGATGGCTACCGTTCGGGAAGCATTCAGGATCGAGCGGAGGAGTTTAATCAGTTGCTCTATGATCCAACCGTCAAATGTATTATGTCAGCCATTGGTGGAGCAAACACGAACTCCATTCTGCCGTACATTGATTATGCTTTCTTCAAGCAACATCCTAAAATTATTATTGGCTATTCTGATGTCACTGCATTGTTGCTTGCCATTTATGCCAAAACAGGTATCACAACCTATTATGGACCTGCAATGGTCGCATCTTTTGGCGAATTTCCGCCTTTTGTTGAGCAAACCTTTGCATATTTTGAACTGGCGTTGATGCAAAGATTTTCAGCCTCTTCCATTTTGCCCACCCCTGAAAGTTGGACGGAAGAGTTTATTGCTTGGGAAGAACAGCAGCGTTCGAAAATAGGAAAGAAAAATCAATTGGTGACAGTAAATCAAGGCAAAGTGACTGGGCGATTGATAGGTGGGAATTTAAATACCATGCAAGGAATATGGGGTACGGAATATATGCCAGAAATTCGCCAAGGTGATATTCTGTTCATTGAAGATTCACTTAAAGATGCTGCCACCGTTGAACGCAGCTTTGCTTTGCTAAAATGCAGTGGTGTTTTTGATCGGATTGGTGGTTTAATTTTAGGCAAACATGAACTTTTCAATGATCTCGGGACGGGGCGTAAGCCTTACGAGATTCTGCAAGAAGTGATGGGTAATGTGAACTTTCCAGTGTTAGCTGAGTTTGATTGTGCACATACACACCCGATGTTAACCTTACCACTCGGTGAAAAGATAGAATTAGATGCAACGGCTAAACAAATTCGTCTCGTGAGATAGGGAAAGAGTAGAAAAAATGTTAAATTAATGTGTGTTTTGTCATTTCTTTGTGTGAATTTTATTACAAAATTTACATTATTGACGTTTTTGCTTGATCTGGATTTTAGTTTGTTTATATAATTTTTATCCATATAAAAGATGGATGTCTTTCATTCTTGCTTGAACTTACCTGTTTTTTGTGCAGGTAAGTTTTTTTATCGCTATTTTAGAGGAGATTAGCACATGTTAAAACCATTCCAATACACATCAATTGCCCTGCTGTGCTCTATGACTGTTGCTTGTTCATCGGGTCAAGGTGGTCAAACATCAAGCCCAATGCAAGATCAAGCAGTGCTATCACCGCCACAAGATGCTGTTCAACCAAGGGAATTTAAGGTGATGTTTCAGGAACTCCATTCCTCAAGTGATATGCAACATCAATCAAACATGCAGGCTGGGGATTATACGAAATATCTGAACCTATTTATCACTCGAACGAATGAGGGGATTCATCTTAATCACTCATCAGAAAAACGGGATAGATCAAGTTTAAAAGATAAAGAGGCTACATTAGGTGATGATGTTGGGTTACGTTTATTAGAGATTGACGATAAATTAATTTCTCAAGGATTTAGTGTTGCTCATTACTTTTCTCATCAAAATGAGGCTTCCCTACTGGCAAGAGATATGGAGGTAAATGGTTGGAAGTATCAAAGTTTTGGGGCATTTAGTTCACCTAAATATGGTGCTTCTGCATTTGTCAGCTTCGGTGAGGAGAGTAAAACAGTTCCTGTGACAGGTACGGCAACCTACAGTGGTATTGCATTAGGGGCAGTGTATAATGATGGAAGCGGAAAACCGTTAGCGGGTTTAGAGGAAATTGCATCACACCTGACCATTTCGGCGGATTTTGATAGGAAAACATTACAGTTTAATACGACAAATACCAAAGGTTTTAAAGTGGACGGTGCGGTAGCGGAATCAAAAGAGCGTGTACTTGATTATCATGCTTGGGATTTGACTGGTTCTGCGACTTGGAAAGATAGCCAAAAAGGTTTCAGTGGTTCTGTGAAGCTAAAAAGCGATGCTTCTTCAACGGCTGACCGCGGTTCACTTCAAGGCTCGTTTTTTGGTCCGAATGCGATTGAAATTGGCGGAACATTCTATTTGAAAGATCAGAGTAAGGACTATCGTGGTGCCTTTGGTGGTAAGCAGGATACTACAGTGACTCAAGCTCAATAATGAAGAAAGTGAAAAGCGGATGAGAGGCAGAGCATCTCATCCGTTTTTTTATGATTTGTTTTTACTTCTCGACAAACTGGTTACTGTGTTGAATGATTGATAAAAACAATGCCAAAGGCGGGCGAGCATGATCTTGTTTGATCTCTTCAGCATTAAAATAGAGAAAATCGCCTTTGTGATTAATATGGTACTGCTCTCCATTTGGCATAATCGCGACATTCCAACGATAATTGCCACTTAGTAGCCAACGTCGGTTATTTTCCTTGGTTAAATCAATGCCTTGGGCATAATCACTGATTTTACTTGTTGTGCCTAGAAATTGACTCATAAGTGTGGGCACAATATCTAAATGGCTTGAAAGTCCTGTATAGGCACCTCTATCACCTTGCCAATACAGCATCAACGGTACTTGCGTTTGTGATTTCTCGAAGCTGTTTGCTGTTTTACTTATTTGTCCGATGTCGGCGGTGAAAATAATCAAGGTATTACGTAGCAAATCAGAGGCGGTAAGTTGTTGCCAAATGGTGTGTAATTGCTGATCGTTTTGGCGAAGATCGTCGTGCAACTTGAGATCTAAATAGCTAAAAAAAGGTGCTGCATCGATTGTTGTCAACCAGTGTTGCCACTGTGCAATAGCTTGTTGGTTGCTTTGTGATTTCGGTAAGTTAAAGGCAGAAAACAGCGAACGTGTATAAATGGGCTCGGCAAATCCATTGTGTGAGAACATACCAAATTGATAGCCTAGCTGTTGTAATCGATCGATCAGCACAGATTGTGCTTGCTCGTTTAAAATACTGTCAAGATAACGTCCACTTAGCCCATAGAATAGACTGACGATATTCCCCGCAGCATCATCACTGCCAGTATAGTGCTGAGTAAATAGACGTGACTGCCGTTGGATTTTTTGTAGCATTGGCATATCGTCTGACTGCAACAGTGAGTAATTAAGCCCAGAGAGATTGATTATCAGCAAATTCATTGATGAAGCAGGAGGGTTAAAACTGAGCTTGGTTTTTGGATAATTTAAGAAAAAGCTGTCTACTCGCCCTTCTGTTTCAATGCGTTGCCCTTGTTGGAACTTCTCAATTAAGCCGTGTTTTTCGAGGAAAGTACGAGCAGTCATTGGATAGGAAAGCGGGTAGTTTGCTTTTTGAGCCGTGATCGGACGGTAACGAGAAATATCTGCCCACGCATAAAGTAGATGGGTGGCACAGAAACTAAGCAGGAAAAATAGTCCGACGGGTCTTATCCATTTTTGGCGATTAAAGCTGCGTAATTTATGCCAACACCACCGAGAGTAGAGCATTTCTAATAGTAGAATCAATGGCATAGGAACAAAAAGTAACTGCCATTTGCGAGCCAATTCGCCCTCCTCGGGGTTAACCAGCAGATCCCAAACCAGTGGTGAAAGATGTAGATAAAACCGTTTGAACACTTCCGTATCGACTAACAAAATCGTCATGCCACAGGTTGCCATGATCACGGAAATACCGCGGAACACCCGATGATTTTGTATAAAAAAGCTCATTGGAAAAATGAGTAGCAGATATAGCGCAAACACTACAAAGCTAAAATGCCCAAATAAACTAATAAAAAAGTAGAGTTTGCCAAACAGCGTGTTTGGCCAGTCGGCGTTAAATGCGTAGCGGGAAGAGATTAACAGGGCAAGGACGATATTAAACAACGCAAACCAATGCCCCCACGCAATCCGTTGTGAGGTTTCCTCTCGATATTGGCGAGAATTTACAGGTAACAGGGATTGCAGTAATTTTGTCATACTATTTTGCCGTGAGTGAACGTTTTAAAGCATCGCAGAAGGCATCGGCTAAGCGTTGTTGCTGTGCGGGGTTTTGCACGTTGTTCGCCAAAATGTGCGTAACCACATTACCCAATGCCATCAGTGACAGATCTACAGGTGCTTTGTGTTTTTCAAGAGCGCTGATTAGCTCGTGCAATAAGGTTTCAATTTGTTGGTTTTGGTATTTAGATTGAGTTGCCATAATAAGAAGGTAAAAATAAAAGAGTGGCTAATAGTAGCATAACTGCAGAAGATGCGAAACAAGGGGGTGAGAAACCCCCACTTTTTGCAAAACCACCTTATTTCGCTCAAGCTCAACGGCTTTATTTGATTGCGATCATTGAGCCAAAATTAAAACATTGAAACCACAATTCCACTTGGCGAAAGCCCACTTGTGCAAGCCGGTTTTTATGTGTGTCAATGCTATCTGTGCGCATGACATTTTCTAATGCGGTACGTTTTTGGCTGACTTCTAATTCGCTATATCCATTGGCACGTTTGAACGTGTGGTGCAAATCAATCAACAAGTCGTTGATGGTTTGATCGTTAAATGCGAACTTTTCAGATACGATTAACACACCGTTTGGATTCAGTCCGTGGTAGATTTTTTGTAGTAATGCGAGACGATCTGCCGGAGGCAAAAACTGCAAGGTGAAGTTCAGCACCACCATTGAGGCATTGTGGATCTCAATATGGCGAATGTCTTCACATAGAATCTGCACAGGAATTTCGGAATGGTAGGCATTTAGGTGATGGCGACAGCGTTCCACCATCGGCTCGGAATTATCCACCCCAATAATGGTTGCCTGTTTGCCGGCAATATGGCGGCGAATGGAGAGAATGCCTGCCCCTCGGGAGCAACCTAAATCATACACTTGGGAATGATCGGTGACAAACCGCTCGGCAAGCATACCAATTGCGGTAATAATATTAGAATAGCCCGGCACCGAACGTTGAATCATGTCGGGAAATACTTCGGCAACGGATTCATCAAAGGTAAAATCGCCCAATTTTTCAATTGGCGCAGCAAAAATAGTATCTTTCATCGTGTTATTACGCAAAGTTCACTGCTTTAGAGCAGCAGTATTGGGGGGATTTTGCAAAAAGTTGCAGTTTCTTCCCCCCTTGTGGAAGGTTATTGCATCAATTCGCCGACAATACTGCGGGTTTCCACCCGCACTTCTTTTAAGCGAACTTTCACTGCTTGCCCGATTTGGTAGGCTTTCTCGCCTTTAATCAGCAATGCCAACTGTTCAGGGCTGAATTGCACTTCGTCTTTGTTTGGGTGAAGTGTAGAGCATGGTACGAAAATAGACGCGCCATTTTCCAACACTTTCACTCGCAAGCCGCCACGAGACACATCGTGAATTTCGCCGTCAAACTCGACATTTTTTTCCACCATCGGGGCGAGATAGCGGGCGTAGAGCCAATCGGCAATGTCGCGTTCCACCAAGCGGTTCTGCTTGCGGGCTTCTTGCAAGCGAGTGAGCACACTTTCTTCAACCGTTTTAGCTGATTGATTGCGTAGCACTTGCTTGATTAAGCGATGGTTGACCATATCGCCGTATTTGCGAATTGGCGATGTCCAGGTGGCGTAATGGCTTAAGCCTAACCCTAAGTGAGGCGCACGCTCGGCTTTAAATTCGGCAAAAGTTAGGTAGCGACGGAGACGCATTTCTAAGAAATTTTCGCCGAATTGGTCAATATCTCGTCGCATTTGGCAGTAGCCGTCTAAGGTCGCCAACTGTTCAGGGGAATAACGTTCGCTCAACTCGGCACGGTTTTCATCGGTGGAAAGGGTGTCGAGCAAGAAAGTGCGAGCCGCTTCAAGGTTTTTCGGATCGAAGCCTGCGTGGGTGTTGAACACGCCCGTTTTAGCGTATTTTTCTAAATATTTCGCCGCACAAATATTGGCGAGAATCATCGATTCTTCGATCATTTGGTTGGCAATGCGGCGATATTCCACGTGAATATCTCGCACCGAACCGTCTTCGTTAAGCTCAAAAGTGTAATCGCCCGACTCTTTAAATAACAGGGCATTTGCCGAACGCCATTGAATACGGGCAAGCGTAAATTGATGTAACCAGTTGATTTGCTGGGCGATTTCCGCCGTTTCTGGCTGCCACGCATTCTCCACATTTTCCAAATAATCGGACACATTGTTGTACGCTAATTTCGCTTTAGATTCGACCCAAGCGGAGGTAAAACGTGTTTCGCCAATCACATTGCCGTTGAGATCTGTTTCAATATAAGCCACCAACGCAGGGCGTTTTTCGTTTGGCACGAGCGAGCAGAGTTCGTCCGACAATTCCCGTGGCAACATCGGAATATTGAAGCCTGGCAAATAGTTGGTAAAGCAACGCTGGCGAGCGGCTTTTTCAATATTGGAATTTTCGGGAATGTAAGCGGTTGGATCGGCAATGGCGACCACTAAACGCCAGCCTGTTTGCGAGCCGTTTTCGCGGATTGGCTCAATGTACAAGGCATCGTCCATATCTTGCGTGCTTGGCGAGTCGATCGTCGTGAAAAACAGCGAAGTCAGATCTTCACGTTCTAACTCATCGTGAAAGCTATAACTTGGCTCACTTTTCACCGGCTCTCGTGGTTGCTCGTGGCGAGCAAGCGTCACCCACCACGGGGCGAAATTGTCGTCTGCTTTGCAGATAAATTGCGTCACTTGAGCGAAGAAAAAACGATCATCACGCAACGGGTGCGTTTTCAGTTGTGCCACTACCCAATCGCCTTCGGCTAAGGTTTCCGTCACTTTTTTTTGCGTGTTGGCAGGAATCAGATTTTTGATGTTCGGGTGATCGACCGCTAGCTGCAATTTACCGTCTTTGTTGAATTTCACTTGAGCGATAAAGCGTTCAAGCATTGGCTCAAGTAGGGAATCGACTTCCACTTGGGCTTTGTCGCCCTCACGTTTAACCACCGCACGGATTTTGTCACCGTGCATAATTTTTTTCATTTCCGCAGGTGGAATAAAAAAGCTCTCTTTATCACACTCCAAAAAGCCATAACTTTTGTCGCTGGCTTTGACCGTGCCTTCCACATACTCTTTGCTCGCTTCGATTTGTTGTTTTAATTGAGCTAATAGGGGGTTGTTTTGAAACATTTTTTGTCCGTTATAGAAATAAGTAGGGGCGGACCTATGTGTCCGCCCTTGTAGAATGTGTTTTGTGGGCGGACACATAGGTCCGCCCCTACAAATATTTGGCAATTACTCGCCAATATCACCCATTGCGACAATGCTGAACCCTGCATCCACGTGCACCACTTCGCCAGTGATACCGCCTGCTAGGTCAGAGCATAGGAAGGCTGCGGAGTTACCCACATCTTCAATGGTCACGGTACGACGTAGTGGGGCGGTTTTCTCGAAATTGGCTAACATTTTTTTGAAGTCTTTGATGCCTGATGCCGCCAAGGTGCGGATTGGACCCGCTGAAATCGCATTGACACGAATATCTTCTTTGCCTAAATCCGCTGCCATCACACGGGTGCTGGCTTCAAGTGAGGCTTTTGCCAAGCACATCACGTTGTAGTTTGGAATCGCACGTTCTGCCCCTAAATAAGTGAGTGTTAAAAGAGCCGATTTTGGATTTAACATCGGGCGAGCCGCTTGAGCCATTGCGACGAAGCTGTACGCACTGATGTCGTGGGCAATGCGGAAGCCTTCACGGGTGGCGGCGTTTACATAATCGCCGTCTAATTGATCTGCTGGAGCAAAGCCGATGGAATGCACGAAACCGTCAAATTTTTCCCAATGTTTGCCAAGTTCTGCGAAACATTCGCTGATGCTTTCGTCGGTGGCAACGTCCATTGGCAATACGATGTCAGAGCCAAATTCTTTGGCGAACTCTTCCACACGTCCTTTTAATTTGTCGTTTAAGTAAGTGAAAGCAAGTTCCGCCCCTTCACGTTTCATTGCCGCTGCAATGCCGTAAGCGATTGAGCGGTTGCTGGCTAACCCTGTGATTAAAATACGTTTACCGGCTAAAAATCCCATAATCTGTTCCTTAATTATTAAATGAAAATTGGCTCGTAGTGAGCAAAACAGGCGGATTATAGCGAAAAATCGTCCTGTCGGGAAATACAAGGGGGGGAGATCCGAGTAGTTTTTGCAAAATAACGCCAAGGTTGAAAACGGTTTTGCACTTTTTTAGCAAGATCTTCCCCCTTGCAAAGCACGAATTTTTGCAAAAATCTCGCTTTTCCCTTGAAATTGGACTTTTCGGTCGTAATATATGCCACTTGATTTGATGAAAGCGAAGAGTAGAGAAGGAAAAATGGGTAGAAAACGCAGTGCAAGTTCATCTCGCTGGCTTGCCGAACATTTTAAAGATCAGTTTGTCCAAAAGGCTCACAAGCAGAAATTACGCTCCCGAGCCTACTTTAAATTAGACGAAATTCAACAAACCGACCGCTTGTTCAAACCTGGAATGACGGTGGTCGATCTCGGTGCTGCCCCAGGGGGGTGGTCGCAATATGTGGTCACACAAATTGGCAGTAAAGGGCGTGTGATTGCCTGCGATATTTTGGATATGAACCCGATTGTCGGCGTGGATTTTCTGCAAGGCGATTTCCGTGAAGAGAGCGTGCTAAATGCGTTGCTTGAGCGTGTGGGCGAAGATAAAGTCGATGTGGTGATGTCGGATATGGCACCGAATTTCAGCGGAATGCCGTCAGTCGATATTCCACGTGCGATGTATTTGGTCGAATTGGCGTTGGATATGTGTCGCCAAGTGCTGGCACCAAAAGGCAGTTTTGTGGTAAAAGTGTTCCAAGGCGAAGGGTTTGATGATTATTTGCGAGAAATCCGCTCGCTGTTTAGCGTCGTCAAAGTGCGAAAACCCGAAGCGTCTCGAGACCGCTCCCGTGAAGTATATATTGTGGCGACGGGGTATAAGGGTGAATAGATGTAGGGTGGGCTTTAGCCCACCAACAGCGATGCAAGCGGTTAGATGTTTATAAATATTGGCGATTCAATAATAACGGTGGGCTAAAAGCCCACCCTACCTTAACAAATTCTGTGGTATAACAGGCTAATTTGTAGTAATCTTCACAAGATTTTTTCATTATAAAAAGGGGTAAAAAACCTTGAACGATATGTTTAAAAATATTTTGCTTTGGGCGGTAATCGGCATTGCGTTGATGACGGCGTTCCAAGGATTTAACAATAACTTTACGAGTGCAAATAATGTTGAATATTCAACATTTATCAATGATTTGAAAGACAATCGCATCAAAGAAGTGAATTTCCAAAATGGTGACGACACCATTCAAGTAGTCAAAACCAACGGTTCTGAATACCAAACCGTGATGCCAATGTACGACCGTGATTTGCTCAATGATTTATTGAACAAAAATGTGACGGTGATTGGTCAGCCTGCAGAACGCCGTGGTTTATTATCACAAATTTTGGTGTCTTGGTTCCCGATGATGTTACTCATCGGCTTTTGGCTGTTTTATATGCGACAAATGCAAGGCGGTGGCCGTGGCGGTGCGATGAGTTTTGGCAAAAGCAAAGCCAAAATGCTTGCCCCTGATCAAATCAAAACCACCTTCGCTGATGTCGCAGGTTGCGATGAAGCCAAAGAAGAAGTGGCAGAAGTGGTTGACTTCTTGCGTGATCCAAGCAAATTCCAGAAATTGGGCGGACGCATTCCGAAAGGGATTTTGATGGTCGGCCCTCCAGGAACGGGTAAAACCCTACTTGCTAAAGCGATTGCAGGCGAAGCGAAAGTACCATTCTTTACCATGGCAGGTTCCGATTTCGTGGAAATGTTCGTGGGGGTCGGTGCATCTCGTGTACGTGATTTGTTCGAGCAAGCCAAGAAAAATGCCCCTTGTATCATCTTTATTGATGAGATCGATGCCGTTGGGCGTAAGCGTGGTGGTGCAGGCTTTAGTGGCGGACACGATGAGCGTGAGCAAACCCTAAACCAAATGTTAGTTGAAATGGATGGCTTTGAAGGCTCGGAAGGCGTAATTGTGATTGCTGCTACTAACCGTTCTGATGTATTAGATAACGCTTTAACTCGCCCTGGGCGTTTCGACCGCCAAGTGATGGTCGGCTTGCCGGATGTGAAAGGACGTGAGCAAATTCTGAAAGTGCATATGCGTCAAGTGCCATTAGCTCCTGATGTTGATCCAATGATTATCGCTCGTGGCACACCGGGCTATTCAGGGGCAGAATTGGCAAACTTAGTGAATGAAGCGGCGTTGTTCTCGGCTCGTGCGAATCAACGTGTCGTCACAATGAACGATTTTGAGAAAGCCAAAGACAAAATCAATATGGGGCCTGAACGCCGTTCAATGATTATGACCGAAGAGCAGAAGATCTCGACTGCCTACCACGAAGCAGGACACGCCATTGTCGGTTATTTGATGCCAGAACACGATCCTGTGCATAAAGTGACTATCATTCCACGTGGACGTGCTTTAGGCGTAACGTTCTTCTTACCTGAAGGCGATAAAATCAGCATTAGCCAAAAACAACTTGAAGGCAAATTAGCAAGTACCTACGGCGGACGTTTAGCCGAAGAGTTGATTTACGGCAAAGAAAACATCTCAACGGGGGCATCAAGCGATATTCAAGTGGCATCGAATATTGCCCGCCGAATGGTAACTGAATGGGGCTTCTCGGAAAATCTCGGCCCGATTCTGTACAAGGAAGAAGAGGGCTTCGGGGCACCGAAAGTGGTGTCAGAAGCGACCGCCAAATTGATTGATGAAGAAGTGCGTAAAATCATCGACCGCAACTACGAACGTGCAAGACAAGTGTTACTCGACAATATGGACATTCTGCACGCAATGAAAGATGCGTTGATGAAGTACGAAACCATCGATATGCCACAAATCAAAAACTTGATGGAACGCAAGCCAGTGGGCGAGCCAGCAGGCTGGAACGACAGCGATGATACGCCACCGTCTGAGCCACAATCTAGCGAGCCAACCACAATGGACGATGAGCCGAAAGAGAATGAAAATTTCGGGCAGTCTGTGGCAGAGAGTCAAGCGGATGTGAAGTAAATCTCAGCCTTAAACAAAAACCGAGCTGATGGCTCGGTTTTTTTATATCTATTGTATATGGATTGTTTACTTATATTTTTGTAATTATAAATTTACAATCTGTTTTATTATCTATACAATACCGCCGTTTTCACTTGATTGAGGTTTTTCTATGAAAAATAAAACGTTAGGCAGTACGCTCATTGTGGCGGGAACCACCATTGGTGGAGGAATGCTTGCCATGCCGTTGACATCAGCAGGCATTGGTTTTGGTTTCACCATGTTTTTGTTGGTTGCATTATGGCTGTTGCTCTGCTTTAGTGCATTGTTATTTGTAGAACTGTATCAAACAGTTGACAGTGATGCGGGTATTGGTACGCTTGCCGAAAAATATTACGGCCCCTTTGGGCGGGTGATTTCAACAGCAGTATTGATTATTTTCTTATATGCTATTCTGTCGGCTTATGTTTCAGGTGGTAGCTCTTTATTGAGTGCGTTTTTGCCGACCATCATTGATACAGAAACGACCAACCGTATTGCTGGAGTACTTTTTACTGTCGTGTTTGGTGCCTTCATCGTGGTTGGTACAACGAGTGTTGATGCGATTAACCGTTTAATTTTCACCACGAAAATTCTAGCCTTTGTCCTTGTGCTCGGACTGTTTTTGCCTAAAGTTTCGCTTGAAAATTTACTGGAAATGCCAATTAACAACTTTTTGTTAATTTCGGCAGCACCGATTTTTTTCACCTCATTTGGCTTTCATGGTTCAATTCCAAGCTTAAATAAATACCTGCAAGGCAATGTGAAAGCACTACGCATATCGATTGTTGTTGGAACGGCGATTCCCTTAGTTGCCTATATTTTATGGCAGCTGGCAACTCACGGTGTATTGAGCCAAACCGAATTTTTGCAAGTGCTAGAGAAAGATCCAACCTTGAACGGACTCGCTTCGGCGGCCAGCCAAATTACAGGAAGCACAATGATTGGCGTTGTTGTGCGGATTTTCTCTGCATTGGCACTGATTACTTCATTTTTAGGGGTGGCATTAGGCTTGTTTGAAGCCTTAGAAGATCTGCTCAAACGTGTCAATATTCGAGCAGGCAGACTTTCTCTCGGTTTGATGACCTTTATTCCACCGATGTTATTTGCCTTCTTTTACCCACAAGGCTTTATTGCCGCCTTGGGCTATGCGGGGCAAATGTTCGCTTTCTATGCGATTGTGTTGCCAATTGCGATGGTTTGGCAATTACGTAAGAAATTCCCTGATTTACCTTACCGTGTGAAAGGCGGGGCGATGTCATTGTGGATTGCATTGGTCATTGGGGTATTTATTGTGATTGTGCCATTTTTAATTCAAGCAGGATTCCTCCCAAGTGTGGTTGGGTAGTTGAATTGGCACAGACAAGGGGGTGAGAAAAAGCCAGTTTTTGCAAAATATCACCGTTCATCAAGGGGCAGATATGATCTGCTCCGTTTAATTTCGAAAACGTCCGAGTGCAAACGCAAATTTGTTGTATAATGGCGACCTCTTATTGGAAAGGATCTGTTATGTCATACTCAACCGAAAATAAAAATTGCATCGTCATTGCGATTGCTGGAGCTTCTGCATCAGGCAAAAGTTTAATTGCTTCAACCATTTACAAAGAATTAAAAGAAGAGCTAGAAACGAATGATATCGGTATTATTTCCGAAGATGCTTATTATAAAGACCAAAGCCATTTGGCAATGGAAGAACGGGTAAAAACCAACTACGATCACCCCAATTCAATGGATCACGATTTGCTCGTTTCCCATCTACAAGCTTTGAAAAACGGCCAAACCGTTGAAATTCCTGAATACGACTACACTGAGCATAATCGTAAATCCACGGTAACGCAGTTTTCGCCAAAACGCATTATTATTTTAGAAGGCATTTTATTACTGACCGATGAAGCAATCCGCAATGAAATTGATGTGTCAATTTTCGTGGACGCCCCGTTGGATATTTGCTTTATCCGCCGTTTACAACGTGATATGCAAGAGCGTGGGCGAACCTTGGAATCAGTGGTCAGCCAATATCGCAAAACGGTTCGCCCAATGTTCTTGCAATTCGTGGAGCCGTCTAAACAGTACGCTGATGTCATTATTCCAAAAGGCGGCAAAAACCGCATTGCGATCAACATCTTAAAAGCCCAAATCAAGCAGTTACTGAAACAGAAATAGGAAAGGTTATGCGTCTGTGTGATAGTGATATTGAGCGTTATTTAGACGAAGGCATTATTAGCCTTACGCCACGCCCAACGAACGATAAAATCAACGGGGCAACGGTGGACGTTCGCCTTGGCAATTCGTTCCGTGTGTTTCGTGAGCATTCCACGCCCTACATTGATTTGAGCGGTAAAAAGGAAGAAATGGCGGCACAGCTTGAGCAAGTGATGAGCGAGGAAATCCTCATTGCTGATGATGAAGCCTTTTTCCTGCACCCTGGGGAATTGGCATTGGCCACCACCTTGGAATCGGTCAAGTTGCCAGCAAATATTGTCGGCTGGCTAGACGGACGTTCGTCTTTGGCTCGCTTGGGCTTAATGATTCACGTGACGGCTCACCGAATCGACCCAGGTTGGGAAGGCAAAATTGTGTTGGAGTTTTTTAATGCAGGGAAGTTACCGCTTGCATTACGCCCGAATATGGCAATAGGTGCATTGAGTTTTGAAATTTTAAGTGGTGATGCCAAACGCCCATATAATGCTCGCAAAGATGCTAAATATAAAAACCAGCAAAGTGCGGTGTCTAGTCGTATTAATCAAGACAGTTAGATAATATTTGAAACCTTGTGAAAAAACGGTGAATATCAAACGTATTCACCGCTTTTTGTGCTTGTTAACTGTTGGTTGGAAGTTGTAACGGCGGCACTTCTTTGCCGATTTTTTGATAGAACTCAATCACGAAGTCATCAAAACGATCTTGCTCGATCGCTTCTCGAATTTGTGCCATTAAGCGTTGGTAATAACGCAAATTATGAATGGTATTGAGCCTTGCCCCTAAAATTTCGTTGCATTTATCCAAATGGTAAAGATACGCCTTGGTGTAATTTTTACAAGTGTAGCAATCGCACTCCGGATCAAGTGGCGTGGTGTCGTTGCGGTGTTTCGCATTGCGGATTTTTACCACGCCATTGCTCACGAACAGATGTCCATTGCGAGCGTTGCGGGTTGGCATGACGCAGTCGAACATATCAATCCCACGGCGAACCCCTTCCACCAAATCTTCAGGCTTGCCCACACCCATTAAATAACGTGGCTTGTCGGCAGGAATTTGCGGACAAACGTATTCCAAAATGCGGTGCATATCTTCTTTCGGTTCGCCCACGGCTAAACCGCCCACTGCGTAGCCATCAAAGCCAATTTCGACCAATTTTTCCACCGAAATTTTACGTAACTCTTCGTAAACACCGCCTTGAATAATGCCAAACAATGCATTTGGATTTTCCAATTCGTCAAAGCGATCACGGCTACGTTTTGCCCAACGGAGCGACATCTCCATCGATTGCTTGGCGTAATCAAAGGTGGCGGGGTATGGCGTACATTCATCGAAAATCATCACAATGTCTGAACCGAGATCGTATTGAATTTCCATCGATTTTTCAGGTGATAAGAAAATTTTCTCACCGCTGATTGGGTTTTGGAAGGTCACGCCTTCTTCTTTGATTTTGCGTAACTTGCCTAAACTGAACACTTGGAAGCCACCCGAGTCGGTTAGAATCGGCCCGTGCCATTGCATAAAATCGTGTAAATCGCCGTGCAGTTTCATCACTTCTTGCCCTGGTCGCAACCACAAATGGAAGGTATTGCCGAGCAGAATTTGTGCACCCGTTGCCGCCACTTCTTCAGGTGTCATCCCTTTTACGGTACCGTATGTGCCAACTGGCATAAAGGCGGGGGTTTCGACGTGAAATTCGCCTTTTGGACGAGAAAAGGTCAAACGCCCACGGCGAGCGTTGCCACTGGTTTTATGAAGTTCATATTTCATTGTATTCTCCTGCGAAGAAACAGTTCGCATAGTTGAAGGGGTTTTGCAAAAAATAAAAGGAAAGTACCCCCTTGTACTTCCCTTTTGTGTGATACAAGGCGTTGCTTTACTTCTGACGCATTGCTGGGAACAGAATTACATCGCGGATTGACGGTGCGTTGGCGAAAATCATTGCCAAGCGGTCAATGCCTAAGCCTTCGCCTGCCGTTGGCGGCAAGCCGTGTTCAAGGGCAACCACGAAGTCATCATCGTAGAACATCGCTTCATCATCGCCCGCTTCTTTGGCTTCGACTTGGGCTTGGAAACGCTCCGCTTGGTCTTCGGCATCGTTTAATTCTGAGAAACCGTTACCGATTTCACGTCCGCCAATAAAGAGTTCGAAACGGTCGGTAACTTCTGGGTTTTCATCGTTACGGCGAGCAAGCGGCGAAATTTCCGCTGGGTGTGCCATTAAGAAGGTTGGTTGAATCAGTTGATGCTCTGCCACTTCTTCAAAAATCGCATTGACTACCGAACCTAAGCCCCACGATTTCTGGATTTCAATCTTCAAGCCTTTGGCGATTTCCACCGCTTTTTCAAAGCTGTCTAAATCTTCACGTTTGATGCCGTTGCCGTATTTCACGATCGCATCGTGCATTGTGATACGCTCAAATGGTTTGCCGAAATCAAAGGTGTATTCGCCATAAGGCACGTCCGTGGTGCCAAGAATATCCAAGGCTAAACGGCGTAAAAGCTCTTCGGTGTTGTCCATTAAATCGTGATAATCGGCGTAGGCTTGGTAGTATTCGATCATCGTAAATTCAGGGTTGTGACGCACTGAAACGCCTTCATTACGGAAGTTGCGGTTTAATTCAAACACACGCTCAAAACCGCCGACCACAAGGCGTTTTAAGTAAAGCTCTGGGGCAATACGCAAGTACATATCCACGTCTAACGCATTGTGGTGGGTAATAAAGGGTTTCGCCGCTGCACCGCCTGGGATCACTTGCAACATTGGCGTTTCCACTTCAATAAAACCTTTTTCAAGGAAGAATTGGCGAATGCCTGACACCACTTTTGAGCGGATCACGAAAGTGCGGCGAGACTCTTCGTTGGCAATTAAATCCAAATAACGCTGACGGTAGCGAATTTCTTGGTCGGTCAAGCCTTTGTGTTTGTTTGGCAATGGACGCAGAGATTTAGTTAGTAATTCTAATTCGCTGGCACGCACGGTTAATTCGCCTGTTTTGGTTTTGAATAACGTACCTTTTACGCCCACGATATCGCCCAAGTCTAACAAGCCCACGGTGTTTTCATATTCGCCTTCAGGCAAATTATCACGCGCCACATACAGCTGAATTTGACCGCTTACATCTTGAATCGTGATAAAAGTCGCTTTCCCCATCGCACGGCGAAGCATAATACGCCCTGCCACCACCGCTGGAATGTCTTGGGCTTTTAATGCTTCGCCATCAAGTTCGCCATAGGTTTTTTGTAAATCATCCGCTAAATGCTCACGGCGGAAGGTGTTCGGGAACGGATTACCACGCTCACGCAGTTGGTTTAATTTTTCACGGCGGGCTAACATTTCGCCGTTGAGATCGAGTTCTTGATTTTCTTGTTCAGACATTTTATTACCTTAAATTTTTTAATAGAATTTGGTGCGTACATAAAGAGCGAGATTATAAGCGAAATTCGGAAAAGTGTGTAGTGAAAAGGCAGGGGGAATACGGATGATAATGGTTATTTGGCATCACAAAACGGGTATTAATGTCTGTATTTTGGGCGTAGTTTAGGTAAAATATCGCTTTGTAGTCTCTTATTCAAACTTGCTTGGTGTTTTAATGTTATACTAAGCTAAGTAATAAGCTAAATCATTTTTCTTACCTAATGGGGTATTTATGACTATTTCTGCAAGCATACAACAAGAATCAATAAAAAACTTAATCTCTACAAGCTATGATGAAATGCCTTATACGTCATCTGTTTTCCATCATAGCCAACCGAATCGCTTACATGCTTTGGCTAAAATGAAGGGCTTAAACCCACCCGCCGTTGAAACCGCAAATATCTTAGAAATTGGTTGTTCTTTTGGTGGAAATATTGTTCCTTTTGCTATTTTAAATCCCAAAAGCCAAATCGTGGGTGTAGATCTATCTACATACCAAATTCAGGTTGGGCAACAGCTAATTGAACAAGTTGGTTTGGATAATGTCACGTTAATTGCAGGCGATATTAGCCAAATCACCTTTGAGCAAAAATTTGATTACATCATTTGTCATGGCGTATATAGTTGGGTGCCTGAAACCGTACGTGAAGCCATTTTAAGTACGGTGGAGCGTCATCTTTCCCCAAATGGTGTTGCGTATATTAGTTACAATACTTATCCAGGTTGGAAAGAAAAAGAAGTGATCAAAGATCTGATGCAATTTGGTTGTAACTTGGATGATACATTGGCTAATCAATATTCTCAGGCCATATCTATGCTAAACTTTACCAAACATATACAAGAGCGTTCTCAGTTTAAATATATAGACTGGCTGAATACCATATTAGAAAACCCATCGAAACATTATATTGCTCACGAATATCTAGAATATATCAACCAACCTTTTTATTTGAAAGAGTTTATTGGCCAAGTAAATCGCCATCACTTAGCTTATATTACAGATAGCAGTACTCCTGCGATTTTATTACCATTGGTAGGCCAAAGTAAACTTTTTGAACAGATATGCGAATATTTCCATCATCATATCCATAATATAGAACAATACCTTGACATCCTCTCTAATCGTACCTTCCGTGGAAGTATTTTAGTTCATCAGTCTGCGTTGCAAGGAAGTGGATTTAGCGAACATGTGGCAGATTATAATCGTTGTCATGATTTTAAAAATTTGTACATTTATGCTCTACCAACTTGGCATTTAGACAATGATGGCGTGGCAGGGTATTGGATGCTAGCAAATTCGCCAAATCAGTGGCGTTTTTCGGCAATGCCTGAGGCAAACTGTGTGTTTGGCTATTTGCAACAACAGTTACCAAAACCTGTGCGAGTCGATGATGTGCTAAATTATGCGGAATCTCAACCAGATTGCGATAAGCAAAAAGTGATTGATTTATTGTTACTTATCGTGCATCAAGAGTCAACATACATTAGCTATACGGATACTCCTCAACCTAAATTGGGACGTAAGTTAAAATTAAACCCAAAATTCAGCCAGTTTATTCAATTTACTCAGGCAAACCCAGGTAGAGTAAATTTATCAAACCGCTTTTATCAAGGTTACGCATTAAATCCATTAGAAGGGGAATTGATTGACCATTTAGATGGTTCAAATTCAATCACAGATCTTGTCAACCTTGTTCGCAGCAAGTTGGAAGAGGGGAGACTCACTTGGACAATGAACGGAAAAGAGATGCAAGCCTCAGAAATTAAAGATAAGCAACTCAAAGAAGCCGTGAAAGCTGCTTTAGAAAATCTCTATTATCACGGATATTTCTGGGTAGAGTAGTATTTAGATGGGGGGGAAAGAATTTTATAAAAGTGCGATTTTCTCCCCCCCTTGTTAGCATCTATTATTAGCCAACTTGGAGCCATAGAAGTATTTTGTTAGTGGTAGGCGACTTCAATTACATCAAACTCGACTTTGCCACCTGGAGTTTGAATAGCAACACTTTCATCAATTTCCTTACCAATCAAACCGCGTGCAATAGGCGAATTAACTGAAATTAATCCTTCTTTGATATTTGCTTCATCATCACCCACAATGCGATAGGTGACTTCCTCATCGGTATTCACATTCACCAGCGTAACGGTTGCCCCAAAGATGACCTTGCCATTGTTGGCAATTTTTGTGACATCAATAATTTGAGCATTGCCTAATTTACCTTCAATTTCTTGAATGCGCCCCTCACAAAAGCCTTGTTGTTCACGCGCTGCGTGGTATTCCGCATTCTCTTTCAAATCACCGTGTTCACGCGCTTCGGCAATAGCGTTAATAATTTCAGGGCGACGAACATTTTTTAAAAATTCAAGTTCTTCACGTAGTAATTCTGCACCACGAACCGTCATTGGAATTTGTTTCATTGTGTTTCCTTGCATTATTATGGGAATGAAAAAGCGGTATTATTCATTTTCTTTTAGAAAATAGCAACAGCGATTATGTTCTCTTGTTGAACGTATGTTGGGAAAGAAATAGAAAAGCAGGAGAGCAGAGGCAAGAAAAGGGCGATAAAGCCCTTTTCTCAGATGGTGAGCCTACTTCACACGTGAAACGTATTCGCCAGAGCGAGTATCTACGCGGATCACTTCGCCGATTTGAACGAAGAGTGGCACACGCACTACCGCACCAGTGCTTAAGGTGGCTGGTTTGCCTCCTGTACCTGCAGTGTCGCCTTTCAAGCCTGGGTCAGTTTCCACCACTTCTAATTCCACGAAGTTTGGTGGAGTCACACCGATGGCAGAGCCGTTCCATAAGGTGATGATACATTCTGCTTGGTCAACTAACCATTTGTCGTTGTCGCCTAAGGCTTTTGAATCCACAGAAATTTGCTCGAAAGTTTCTGGGTGCATAAAATACCAGAAATCTTCATCTTTATAAGAATAGGTGTAGTTGTAATCCACAACGTCGGCGGCTTCTACGCTTGAGCCTGATTTGAAGTTGATTTCTAACACTTTGCCAGAGATCAATTTGCGGATTTTGGTACGGGTAAAGGCTTGTCCTTTACCTGGTTTGACGAATTCGTTTTCAACGATCACGCAAGGTTCGCCATCTTGGATAAATTTTAAACCTGGTTTGAAGTCATTAGTGCTGTAACTAGCCATTGTATTCCTCGGAATAGATAAAATGCCCAAAAGGGCGAGACACAAAAAGGTGCATATCATACAACAAAATCATTCATTTTTTAAATTTTCTTGGCTATGGCGTGGAATTTATTTTCGGGTATAATCCAGCCGTTTTGAATTGTTGTGTGCTTGCTGTAGGATGGGCTTTAGCCCATCATAAAATTTTCCCTACTAACAGAAAGCCTTAAAGAGGACGTTTTTAGGCAACTGCTGTACACTTAAGATTTAATTGATGGGCTAAAGCCCATCCTACTTGGACAATCAATCAACCAAAAGGAAACACAATGAAAAAATTGATGACATTAGGTTTAGTGGCGATGCTTTCGGTGGCAACCATTGCCGAAGCAAAACGTGGTGGCGGTTTTAAAGTGGCTAAAAGCAAGCCAACGACCAGCCAACAACGCAATCAGCAAGATGCAGATTTCAACAACACGCCAAACAACCCAATGCCAGCAGGAGCAGCGACTCAAGCTCAACAGGCTCGTGGCAACGGAATGGGCAATTTCGTCACTGGGGCAGCTGCAGGCTATTTATTAAGCAATGTGTTGTCGCCAACGGAAGCCCAAGCGAGTGAAAATCCTGCGGCTCAAGCCACGCAAGGGGTAACTTCTGAGCAAAATTCTGCAAATGTGCAAACCTTCAAACAGCTTGACCCCACTGATCCAAATGTGATCGAACGCAACGCCAATTACGCCCGCTACTGCTTAGGCGGTGTGCAATATATCGTAAGTGGCTCGAAAGCGATTGGTTTAATGGATAACCAAAACCAACCGCAACGTTGTGTGATTACGCCATAAATGCAACCGATTGAACTCAATCGCAAACCACAATGGTTGCACGATCTGGCTCAAGCCTTCAACGATCCCGTCGCATTGCTGAATTACCTTGAGCTAGACCCAACCGATTTCGAGCCTGATATTCAGGCTCGAAAACTTTTCCCATTGCGTGTGCCACGTCCCTTTGCCGAAAAAATGCAAAAGGGCAACCGCTACGATCCGCTGTTTTTGCAAGCAATGGCGTTGCAAGGCGAATTTTTGCAAGCGGACGGCTTCGTGAAAGATCCCCTTGAAGAACAGCATTCGCCTGCCCCGAACATTCTGCATAAATACCATAACCGCTTGTTATTTATGATCAAAAACAGCTGTGCGATCAACTGCCGTTACTGCTTCCGCCGCCATTTTCCTTATGATAAAGTCAAAAGTGGCAAGGAAACGTGGCAACAGAGTGTGGCGTATATTGCCGAACACTCGGAGTTGGAAGAAGTGATTTTATCGGGCGGCGATCCGCTAATGGCAAAAGATCAGGAATTGGACTGGATTTTGACCCAGTTGGAGCAAATTCAGCATATCAAAACCTTACGTATTCACAGCCGACTGCCGGTGGTGATCCCGAATCGGATTACGCCTGAATTGTGCCAACGGTTAGCCCAATCACGTTTGCAAAAAGTGCTGGTAACACACATCAACCACGCCAACGAAATCGACCAAACTTTCGCCGACAAAATGGCAACGCTCAAAACCGCAGGCGTGGTGCTGCTCAATCAATCCGTGCTACTCAAAGGCGTGAACGACAATGCCAATACCTTGAAAGCCTTGAGCGACAAGCTGTTTGCCTACGGCATTTTGCCGTACTATCTGCATTTGTTGGACAAAGTGGAAGGGGCAAGCCATTTTTACATCAGCGATACGCAAGCCTTTGAAATTTATAGGGAATTGCAACGAATCACATCGGGCTACCTTGTGCCGAAGCTCGCCCGTGAAATTGCCTTTGAGCCGAATAAGACCTTGATGGGGAATGGATAATGTGGAGAAGAGGTATCAAAATAGAATAAGTGAGTAGGTTAAGCATAATGAATCGAAAATAGTATTATGCTTATTTCCTCGATGAATATTGTAAGTACTGTGGCAACAGGATAAGTTACCCCGAAGGCTTGGAGGCGTGTCCCGAATGTTTAATCGTTATCAACTGAGAAATCGATCTAAGTTGCTAAAAAATTGCGAATATGTCGACTTCCCCATACGTTTCCTATTTATCAACCCCGATCATATTTATAACATAGCTATTCAGAAATTTGCACTTTTCTGCGTAAATTTGCGTTAAAAAGATCTGATTTGAAGATCTGTTCTGTGCTTTGTAGGGCTTGGGAAGATCTGTTTTTTGCGTTTGCGTAAAAATCGACACATTAAGTGTGCGGGCGTGGCGAGGATACGAGCGGACGGGCTGGGGGCTGGCTAGTGGTTTAATTCATTGAAAACAAAAGAAAAAATATCACTCTTACTGTATTTCATTCTATTTTTTGCTATAATATGTTGCCGATTTGTATATCACAAACAAGACAAAAACCTGTTTGATTAGGCAAAAAAATAGCGTTCAATACCTGAACGCTATGAGTGAAACGATCTGATTTTATTCGCTCAATAAACTCGACGGCTTGAATCTGATCAACTCAAACCCTAGCCAATGGTTGATCTCTTTCAACCGCTCTTGCATTGGGGCAATCTCAATCGCTAAAAATACTTTCGCTGCTTTTTCCACATCGCCAAAGCCACCTGTATTACTTGGAATAATCCCCATCAACTGCGGTGGCACACGGTGGGCGGCGAGTACATCATCACGGCTTACGTTTTTGATATTGAAGAACTCATCTTTTGCTGCCACATCGGCAATTGGAATGATCTGAATACCGTCTTTTTTGCCATTCGGGGCGTGTACGAACAGATTTTGGAAATTCCCCACGCCTTTTGATTTCCGCAACTGCGTTCTTAAATTGTCGATGTCTTCCTGTTTTTGAGCCGTGTCCGTCATATAAAACACAAAGCCTGCGTGAGCTCCGTTCAAATAATACTTACGGCGAAAGAGTGTAGCATTCTCATTTAACCAAGCCGACTGCAACGCCGACAAATACTGCGGTAGCCCATAAATATCCTGATTCACATCAGGTTCCAACAAATGCAATACCGAATTTCGCTCAAATTCAACTGCGTCCAAACCTTGTTGCAAATAGAAATATCGCCCCTCTTCCACGCCTTTTCGCACATATTTTGCCAACGGCGATTCAAGGCGAATCAACTTACCCAAACGATTCTCAACGCGGCTCAGATAGGCATTGCCGAAGATGTAATAATCCTTAATCAACGCTACCAACGCCTTGCGTGACAGCACGTCAGGACGAGTAATCTCACAAGTGTCTGCCAGTAAATTTGCCTTGACCGTAATCGCACTCTCGTGATGCGTGGACGCACGCAGCGATTTCGCCAAACTACTCCACGCCACAGGCGGATCATACCATTTTGAACATTGCACCGAACAAGATAGATAATTCAGAATGTCCATTTTATCCATCACAGGCACAGGTTCACCAAAGCTAAATACTTCGGCACTGGCTTGCAAGGGGGTAGATTTTTGTGATTTTTTGCAAAATTTTTTCATTAGCCTAAAAACTCCATTGTGCCCATTTGATCGTGCAATTTGCCGTCAAAGGGTTCATTGATAAACACTTGCAAGCACGCCCACGCTAAATCGGCGTGGCTTGCTTCTTCGCTACGGTCTGCCACATACAGCACTTGATTACCGCTGGCACTCATCTGCTTTTTAATCGACAGAAAACTCGAACCAATCTCCACGGCATACATCGCATCATATTCAAACCGCCCCTTGCCGATAATATCCTGCCCTTTCAGCACCATTCGGCTTTTCAGCCCTGCATCATAATTTAGCCCCACCGCATCAGGTCGGAATTTCTTCACAATTTCAAACACGCCCACGCCTAGCCCTGTAATATCAATGGCTAAACGTCCCACATTGTAACGTTCGCACATCGTTTGAATGGCTGACGCTTGCTCTTGGAAATCAGAGCCTTGAAAGGTTCTATACTCCAGCAAACGGAATTTGCCCCCATCGACTTTCGGCGGAGCGATAATGACTAAGGCGGAGCGGTCGCCTGAATAAGACGGATCGTAACCCAGCCAAACTTCCCGATTGCCGAACGGTCGCCCATAGCCATCGGAAAAGTGGTAATCTTTCCAGCTTTCCATTGAATCGACCTGACAACGAGCCATTTCGCTGAATTTGAACACGCTGGCGTTATCGTCGATAAATTCGCACATAAATAGTTGCTCGAACTCATCGGGCGAATTTTCCAATTTCAGCCGCTCAATATCGAACAAATTACAACCGCCTAACTGAGCATCGTAAATATTCACAATTTGTCGCCACTGACCATCTGCACATTCTTTTCCGTACTGTAAATTTTTGTGGGAAATATCAATCTCGACCTGTTCGGCTTTTGGTCGTCCTTTGTTGAACAACTTACCCGACCAAAGTCGATAGGCAGAGTGGGTAATACTTGATGGCGTGGAAAAGTAAGTAATCCGATACTGCTTTTGCGATGCCATACCGGCTGCGACTTTACGAATTTCTTCAAAGCGATTAACCCAGAAAATCTCATCAAAGTACAAATTGCCGTGGTAGGATTGAGCCGTTTTGGAGTTTGTGCCCAAGAAAATGAGTTGAGCCCCATTCGGTAGCGTAATGGTTTCGCCTTTTAAATCCACATCGGCGACACGTTTGGCGTAATCGACAATGTAGGCACGGAATTGCAACGCCTGCTTTTTACTGGCAGAAATGAAAATCTGATTGCGTCCTGTTTTTAACGCATCGGTCAAGGCTTCGTGGGCAAAATAATACGTCGCCCCAATTTGACGACTTTTCAAGATATTCCGCACCCGATATGTCAGCCCTGCCTCGTGCCATTTACGTTGATACTGGAACATTCCCGACAAAAAATTATTGATCAGCGACTCTTCCTGTTCAGGTGAAATCGCATTTTGCTCCGCTTTTTTCCGCTCGCCCTTATTACGATTTTTGATATTCGGGTTCAAATCCGCTTCATTACCGCCGCCGTGGCTGTATTTTTTGACCCGAGCCACACGCTCCAACTGACGACCAAGTAAATCGATCTCCTTGTAATCGCCACCTGTTTTCTCCTCTTTCAAAATCAACAAATTCAGCCGAGCTTCCAGCGTGGTTTCCACACGCCCAATCGGCGAAATATCGTCCCACTTTTCCCGATTTTTCCAACTTGCCACGGTGGACACGGGCAAATCCAACTGGCGAGCAATTTCCGACAAGCCGTAGCCTGCCCAGTACATCAACTGAGCCTGACGGTGCGGATGTTGCTTAATGCAAGGGGGCAGATCTTGAGAAAAATCTGCAAAATTTTCGTGTTCATTTTTCATCGCCCGAATTATCAAGAAAGCCGATCATTCAAGCATTCCGCCCGATATGTGAACCCCCTATCCACACAGCCCACCCATTGCGAAGCCTTAAAAAAATCTCGACCATAACGGCAATGTTGAACCCTTTCCCAAAGGAATTCCCTATGTCCAAAAAATCCAAATGGTTTGTGGTTGCCACCGAAGGAGCCACCACAGACGGTCGCAAAATCAGTGGCGAATGGCTAACCCAAATTGCCAACAACTACGATCCGAAAAAATACGGTGCTCGTATCAACCTTGAACACATCAAATTCCGAATGATGTGGCAAGACGAACCGCACAGCCTGTGCTATGGCGATGTGCTAGCAGTCAAAACCGAAGAAAACCAAGACGGCAAATTGCAGTTGCTCGCCCAAATTGAGCCAACGGAAGAACTGATCAAACTGGTTAAAGCAAAACAGAAAGTCTATACATCAGTTGAAATCGACTTGAATTTTGCCGACACAGGCGAAGCCTATTTAGTTGGTTTAGCCGTTACCGACAACCCTGCCAGCCTTGGCACGGAATATCTCAACTTCTGTGCAGGAGCGAAAAACAGCCCACTGACTGCACACAAACAGAAACCAGAGAACCTGATTTCAGAAGCGATTGAATTTTCGGCAGATTTTGAAGATGTTCCGCCGACATTCTTGGAAAAATTCACCGCGTTATTCAGCAAAACCAAAACCGAACATAGCGAAAAATTTGCCGAACACGAACAAGCGATGCTCGCACTCGCTGCAAAATTCAACGCTTTTGAAGCCGAAAACAGCGAACTGAAAGCCAAACTTGCCACTCTTGAACAGCAAAATGCAGAATTCAGCCGACAATTTGCCGATTTGGAAAAGCAAGAAAGCAAGCACTACACGCCGATGCCAAAACAGACAGGTGGCAATGCCACAGGCGTAGAACTTACCGATTTCTAACCTCACACCAAGGACAGCCAATGAAACCCCATACCCTTGAACAATATAACGCCTATTTAGAACGCCAAGCGGAACTGAACAATTTGCCGTTTAACGTGTTAAGCGGAGAGAAAAAATTCAGCGTAGTGCCCACAGTGCAACAAAAGCTCTACGAAAAACTGCGTGAAAGCTCGGAATTTTTAGGCTCTATCAGCTTTGTGTTCCCAGATGAACAACAAGGCGAAACCCTTGGCTTAGATTCTCACAGTACCATTGCCAGTACCACCAACACATCAGGCAATGGCACGCGTAAAACCACCGACATTGCCAGCCTTGTTAAACAGACTTACCACTGCCAACAAGTCAATTTCGACACTCACATCACTTACCAGCGTTTGGATATGTGGGCGAAATTCCCTGATTTTCAAAAACGTGTTGCAGCCGTTGCATTAAAACAAAAACGTCGTGACTTAATTATGATCGGCTTTAACGGCACCAGCCGTGCGGACACCTCCAACCGTTCAACCAATCCATTATTGCAAGACGTCGCAAAAGGCTGGTTACAGAAAATCCGTGAAGAAGCGTCTGCACGCCATATGAACGGCAAAAACACCCAAAATAAAGTGCTGGTCGGCAAAGGGCAAAGTTACAACAACCTTGATGCCTTAGTGATGGATGCCACCGAAGAGCTGATTGACGAATGGCACCGTGATGATACGGCGTTAGTGGCGATTGTCGGCCGCAAATTGCTGGCAGATAAATACTTCCCGATTGTGAACAAAGACAACGCCCCAACGGAACAGTTGGCAGCGGATGTGGTGATCTCACAAAAACGCATCGGCGGATTGAAAGCCGTGCGTGTGCCATTCTTCCCAGCCAATGCGATTTTAATCACCAAGCTGGAAAATTTAGCCATTTATGTGCAATCAGGTTCAATTCGCAAACACATCAAAGACGTACCAGAACGTGATCGCATTGAAACCTATGAATCTGAAAACATTGATTACATTGTCGAAGATTACGGCTGCTCGGCGTTGATTGAAAACATCACGCTAGAAGATAAATCGGAATAAGGAACAACCCAATGCCAAGAATGAGCCCTGCACGGGCTCATTTTCTACGGGAAACCGCAGAAAATGAGTCCAATCAAACCAGTGCAAGCCTTGACGGCTTAAAAGGCTACGAATTGATGTTGGCCACGCTCAACATTCACAAACGCTCGCTCAAACAGTTGCAATCGGTGGAACGTAAAGTCGAGTTCAAGCGTCGTGTTTTCCCTGAATATCAACCGTGGATTGACGGAGCATTAAGGGCAGGCACAGGCGTGCAAGATGCTGTCTTGATGACAATGCTCGTTTGGGCAATCGACATCGGCAACTACCCGACAGCCTTAGAAATTGCCAAATACGCTCTTTTCCACGATCTCACAATGCCCGAGCAATTTGACCGCACCACTGCTTGCGTGATTGCCGAAGAAATCAGCTTGCAAGCGAAAAATGCACGCAATCGCAAAGCGGAATTTGATGTGGATGTCTTGCTACAAACCCACGAATTAACCGCTGAATTTGATATGCCTGACCAAGTGCGAGCAAGGCTACTGCGTGAAATTGCCGAACGTTGGCACGAAATCGAGCCTGAAAAAACGCTTGAAATCGTTAGCCGAGCCATTGAACTAGATGCAAATTGTGGTGCGAAACCCATTCGCACAAAATTGGAAAAATTACTGAATAAACAGACCGAACAGCCCAAAAGCTAACCGAGCGTATCACGCCGCCGTGGGGCGGAGCAACAAGGGAAATTTTGCACTTTTTCGGCAAGATCTGCCCCCTTGCAAGCTCCCCACCCCACACTTTTAGGAAAACACAATGCAGCACAATTCATTTTCCATTCCCAAAGTGGCGAAATTAGACGAGACGCCAACCCATAAGCAGACAGACACTCAAGATGAGCCGATCAGTAGCCACGACTTCTTCCCGACAATTTTTCTGCTTGAAGTGCGTAATGCAATGCGAATTGACGGCACCATTACCAATGGACGGCTAAAACACGCCGTGATTGATGCGATTGCGACGGTCAATTTGGATTTAAAAGCCTATCGCCAACAGCACCAAGCCGATGGCAAACGCAATTTAGAGGCGTGCGATGACGAGCAGATCAACGGCGAAAGTCTGCTTGAATATCAATACAAGCGAGCCGTTTTCGCTCTGGCAACCGCTAATTTATATGAACGTTACCGCAGTTTTGACAGTACCAAAGACGGCAACGACAAAGCGGCCGAATTAGAACGCACCGCAGGCGATCTACGCCGTGATTATCACTATGCCGTGCGAGATATTTTAGGCGGTCATCGCTGGATTTCGGAGCTAATATGAAACTCATCGCCCACCAAGACGAAACCTTAGATGCCTTGCTCTACCGCTATGACGGCAATACCGAGCGAGTGGAAATGGCGTTGGCGTTGAACCCTGAGCTTGCCAATCAGCCTGTGTTGAAAATGGGACAAGTCGTGGAAATGCCCGATCTTGCTCGGCATCGCAAAGCCACCAAAACCACGGTTCAACTCTGGGACTAGCTTATGTACAGCTCTGTAAACAGAACCGATTCCGCATCAATGACAGGAGCCATCGTCACCGTGATTTCAAGCCTGACCCTGTCCGACTGGGGCGTGATTTTAGGGATTTTGTTCGGATTGAGCACCTTGCTGATCAACTGGTATTACAAAGACCGTGAAATCAAGCTCAAAGAGAAATACTACCAACAGCAGCTCAAAGAGATGAACGATGAACAGACTGACTAAATTCGCCGCGGGGGCGGTGTGTTCCGTTGCCGTGATTATCGGCATTGTGCAACAACGCCACCCCGATTTACGCACCAGTCCGCAAGGGCTGGCAATCATCGGCAATGCCGAAGGGTGCCGCCGTGATCCATACCAATGCCCTGCCGATGTGCTGACTGTGGGGATTGGTTCGACCGCTGCAAGCGGTGAGAAAATCGAGCCAAATCGCCGATATACCGATGAAGAGATTGCCGACCGCTGGGCGACGGACATTCGCACCGCCGAAGCCTGCGTCAATCGCTACGCCAACGGCAGAAAGCTGCCACAAGGGGCATTTGATGCGATGGTGTCGATGACCTTCAACGTGGGGTGTGGTGCAATGCGAAAATCCACCATGTTCCGCCTTGCCAGAGAAAACCAAATCGCCCAAGCGTGTAACGAATTGCCAAAATGGATCTACGCAGGCGGACGCAAATTGCGTGGATTAGAAATCAGACGAGAAAAAGAGAAGAAAAGATGTGAAGAATAGGGGCGAATTAACGCCCCACGATGTTATTTGGCTTTGTTTTTTAGCTCATCTTTTAATGTGTAAAGCAGTAGCATTAAAAAGAAGAGCGGTAAACCGACCACGGAAACCAAAAATCCAATATTCATTTTGACTCTCCTGTTTTAGGTTGAGATAACACATCGGCATAATCACGAAGCAAACGCCCGAAAATAATGCAGATATACATCGATAAAAATAATCCGACAGTTGCCGCTAATTTAAAGACTACATCTTCTTTGCCGTAATACCAAAGGGCTGGGATCGCTAATAAAGAAACTTTAGTGCAGTCTTCAAAAATTTTTGCCCAAGCATCTAACGTTTCCTTTTTCATCGGTAAGCGAAAAGGATTTAAGTAAGGCAATACGGATCTCAGTAGTTCAAACACAGTGATTTACACTCATTTTGATTTTTTCACAGTGTAATCCACTTAATTAAAATTAGCAAATAGGAACAATGATGTTATTGAAAATGATTCGCCAATTTATCCAACAAGGTTTTGGCAAAACAATGGTGCTGGCATTGATGGTTGCCATCATCATCAACGGCTTTTTGTGCTATGAACGCAAAGTACTCCAAGCGGA
>JAUMYT010000039.1 GCA_030528525.1 Pasteurellaceae bacterium | reverse complement strand
AATTCCACAAATTTTGCACGCATTGCTTTGATGCGGTTACGCATTTCGGCAAGCTCTGCCACCCAATCGGCTTTTAATTGTGGATCCGCTAACACCGTTGCCACGGCACTTGCACCGTGTGATGATGGGTTAGAGTAGAGTACACGAATGATTGATTTCACTTGGCTGAAGGCGTTGTTTGCGACTTCGGCGTTATCCGCCACTAAGGTAAATGCCCCAACACGCTCATTGTATAGCCCGAAGTTTTTCGAGAATGAACTTGCCACCAATAATTCACGGTGATTTTCCGCAAAGGTACGTAAACCGAACGCATCTTCTTCTAAACCGTTAGCAAAGCCTTGGTAAGCGAAGTCGAATAACGGCAACCAGCCTTTTTCCGCCGACATATTCGCCAATGTTTGCCATTGTTCTGGGGTTGGGTCGATCCCTGTTGGGTTGTGGCAGCAGCCGTGCAGTAACACCACATCGCCTGCTTCCGCTTGGCTTAAATCAGCAAGTAAGTTATCCCAATCTAACGCTTTGGTCTCTTTGTTGTAGTAGCGATACTCTTTGATGTTAATCCCCACCGCATTGAAAATAGCGTTGTGGTTTGGCCAAGTTGGGGTAGAAATCCAGACGTTTTTGGCACTGGTTTGGCGTTTGATAAATTCTGCCGCAATGCGTAATGCCCCTGTGCCGCCTAGGCTTTGTGCGGTTTTAGCACGACCTGATGTGATTACTTCGGCATTGTCGCCAAATAAAAGGGCTTGGGTTTGTTTGTTGAAATCGGCAATGCCGTCGATGGTGAGATAGTTTTTGGTGTTTTCTTTGGCGAGCAAGCGAGTTTCTGCTTCTTTCACGGCTTTGACGATAGGGGTTTCGCCGTTGGCATCTTTATACACGCCGATGCCGAGATTGATTTTTTCCGCACGGGTTTCTGCTTTGAACGCTTCGCCTAACCCTAAAATCGGGTCAGCAGGTGCCGCTTGGATATGGTTGAATAGAGCCATTACATTTTCCTTCTAAGTTGTGTTGCAAAAATGTAGCATTTATACGGTGAAATGATTATTTTAGCAAGGGTAATGAAGAAAATTCTTTATATTTTTATCATTTTGGTTGTTATAGTAAATTTCACTAATAGTAGAAAAGAGAATGAAAATAATACAATTGCAACGTAAATAGAGTGGAAGTATGCTTTCAAAGTAGTAATTTGTTCATTTTTTTACCTTGAAAGAAATGGGCGGTTGGGAAATGTTAGAAATGGTTCGCAAATATGCTCACTTAAATGCCGACCATATTTTAGACCACGCCAACTGTGTCACATTTACGGCACAGTAAAAAATTGAACGCACTTAAATGAATGTTTAGGAAGTATAAGAGCTTGATTTATAAGGGTTTAAATGGTCCCCCCTACCGGACTTGAACCAGTGACCAAGCGATTATGAGTCGCCTGCTCTAACCGACTGAGCTAAGGGGGGATTGAGAAGTGTAAAACGAGCGAGATTATACAGACTCAAGGCGGGAAAATCCAGTTTTCTGCCTTTTTTATCGGCTTTTTGTGGTTGGTCGTTGAAAAAATCGGCTAAATGGAAACGCTTTTGATTTGGAGATAAATCGGCTGTCCGAGAGCCAGTTGCAATTCGTCAAAAGCCCATTGGCTGACACTCGCCCAAATTTGTTGATCAGCAATTTGCACCGCAATATCCAAGCGGTCAGTTTGTGGCTCAATCTTGCAAATGGTGCCGTGTAGCACGTTGCGGATCGATGTTTGCTTTGGGCGATGTTTGGTCAGCGACACATCTCGGCTAGCAATGGTAATGCGAAGTTGGGCGTTGAGCTGATAGCGTGCCTGTTGATTGACCCAGATGCGTTGCTCGCCCAACGCCAGTCCGTGCATTTGATATTGGCTTTGGTGAGCGATAATCGGCAGTTCCAACAAGCTCACTTTTTGCGATTGCGGCTGCCACGGCGAAAAGGCAGGGCTTTGCCACACGGTGGCGGTGCGGTCGTAGGCGGCGACTTTGCCCTGTTCGAGTAGCAGCAAGTGGTCGGCTAATCGCACCACTTCATCAAGGCTGTGGCTGACGTACAAAATCGGGATCGCCAACTCTTTGGCAAGTCTGTCGAGATAGTCCATCAGCTCGGTTTTGCGGGGCAAATCGAGGGCGGAAAGGGGTTCGTCCATCAGCAAAATTTCAGGTTCGGTGAGCAACGCTCTCCCAATCGCCACCCGCTGTTTTTCGCCGCCCGACAAGCTGTTCGGCAGGCGTTCCAATAAGTTCGAAATGCCCAGCAGGTCGGCGATTTGCAAAATCTTGTCGGTTCTCCCCCCCTTGTAGCCATATTTGAGATTGCCGATGACCGAATAATGCGGAAATAGCCGCGGCTCTTGGAACACATAGCCGACTTTACGTTTTTCGGGCGGTAGGTTGATGCCCTTTTCTCGGTCAAAAAGCACTCGGTCGTTCAGCACGATCTTGCCTGATTGAGCGGTGGCAAGCCCTGCGACTAAGTTGATCAGGCTGGATTTGCCTGCTCCCGAACGCCCGAAAATTGCCGTGACCCCACGGTTGGCAATATTCACATCGATGTCAAGGGCGAGTTCGCCGAGCTGTTGTTTCACGCAAATTTGTAACATCTTGCCTACCTATATTTCTGCTGTCGTTGAGCTAACCATTCGGAACAGAACAGGGCGATGAGCGAAATCGCAATCGCCACCAAACAGAGCCGAGCGGCCGCCATTTCGCCGTCTGGCGTTTCGATGAAAGTATAAAGGGCGGCAGGAATGGTTTGGGTTTCTTTCGGAATGTTCGAAACAAAGGTGATCGTCGCCCCAAATTCGCCGAGCGAGCGAGCAAAGCCCAGCACCGCTCCTGCGATAATGCCCGAAAACGAGAGCGGTAAATTCAGGGTAAAAAAGACTTTGAGCGGGCTTGCTCCCAAGGTGCGAGCAGCTTGTTCCAGTTTGGGATCAATGGCATCAAACGCCAAGCGGATGGAACGTACCATCAGCGGAAATGCCATCACCATTGACGCCAACACCGCCCCACGCCACGAAAAACTGAGCGAAACCCCAAACCATTCCCACAAATAACGCCCAATCGCCCCTTTTTTCGCCATTAAAATCAGCAGCAAATAGCCGATCACCACGGGCGGCAGCACAAGGGGAAGATGAATAATGCCATTGAGCAGATTTTTGCCCCAGAAATTTTTGCGAGCCAATAGCCACGCCACCGCAATTGCAAACGGCAAGGCAAATAAAATGGACACAGACGCAATTTTTAAACTGAGATAAATAGCGTTGAGTTCTTGGTCGGTGAAGGTGGAGAACATAATTTATGTCAAAAAATAAAAATTCCCTCCCCTGCTTGCGGGGGAGGGTTAGGGTGGGGGGAAGAAATTCTTGCAACTTTGTTGCAATCCCCTCATCCTAGCCTTCCCCCATAAACGGGGGAAGGAACGTTGATTGCAATTTGTTTATTTTACCGTCTTAAACCCTGCTTTTTCAAATGCAGAAAGGGCGGTTGGGCTAGATAAGAAATCCAAGAAACGCTTGGCTTCGGCTTTGTCGCTCAAGGTAGCGGCTGGATAAACCACTTTGCCGTAGCTGGCTTGCGGAAATTCGGCAATCACTTTGACTTTGTGGCTTACTTTCGCATCGGTGGCATAGACAATGCCTAACGGCAATTCTCCCCGTTCGATATAGGCTAACACCGCACGCACGTCTTTAGCTTTGGAGAGCCGATTTTCCACATCTGCCCACAGCCCCAAATTTTCTAACGCTTTTTTGGCGTAACGACCGACTGGCACATTATCATCGCCCACGGCTAAATAGCTGTCGCCGATCACTTGTTTGAAATCCAAGGTTTTCACATCGTCCGTGGCGGCTAATTTGCTCTCTTGTGGGGCAATCAGTACTAACGCATTTTCAGCTAACACTCTAATATTTTTGGTTTTTTCTGGCTGTTTTTCGGCAACGTAATCCATCCATTTTTGATCGGCAGACACAAAAATATCCGCTGGAGCATCTTGCTCGATCTGTTTCGCCAGCGTAGAAGATCCTGCAAATGAGAAAGTGAGTGAATCTTCTGGATGCTGTTTTTTGTACTCATCGCCGATTTGTTGCAACACGTTGGTCATTGACGCTGCGGCGAAAACGGTGATGTTTTCTGCGAATGTAGTGGTGGATAAAAAGCTGAAGGCTGATGCTAACGCTAATGTTGAGATCATTTTTTTCATAACACACTCCTAGTCCAAATAAACGATATACAAAATATTATATAACGATTTATTCGCAAAAAACTAGCGGAAAATTTTCCTTTTCATCACATCTGCTTACTTCTACAATGAAGCGTTTTTCTTGACAAGATCAGTGGGGAAGCTATGCAACAGACCGAAATTCTGTTAACCATCAAACTGCAACAGCAAATCTTTGTTGATCCCAAACGCATTCGGTTATTAAAAGAAATCGCAGAATGTGGCTCGATCAACCAAGCGGCGAAAAATGCCAACGTGAGTTACAAAAGTGCGTGGGATCACTTATCCGCAATGAATGCGATCAGCCCCAAGCCCTTGCTAGAACGCAATGCAGGCGGTAAAAATGGCGGTGGTACGGAGCTGACGGCATACGCCAAACGGCTGTTGCAACTCTATGATTTATTGGAACAAACCCAACAAAAAGCCTTTGACATTCTGCAAGATGAGCAGATTCCGCTCGACAGTTTGCTGACCGCAACAGCGAAATTTGCTCCGCAAAGTAGTGCGAGAAATCAGTTTTTTGGCAAGATCAAACAATGGACATCACAAGGCATTAAATGTGATGTTGCGATTGAGATTGCAGACTTGCCACAGCCGATGATTGCCACCATTACCCAAGCCAGTCGTGAGCGATTGCAACTGGAGAAAGGCAAAGAGGTGATG
>JAUMYT010000004.1 GCA_030528525.1 Pasteurellaceae bacterium | reverse complement strand
CCGTGTGGTAATCAAGAGATTTTACATCGGCCACACAAGCTTGATTGCCATCAACCAAATTACCGAGTTGACGAATAAGGCTATCAGAAAGCGACGAGGTAAAGGATTCGGGCTGCATTTTCACTCCTTAACATAAGCAAATCGATGTGAATATGGTTTGCCATTGTTTAAAATATGAACGACATTGTCAAGCAAAAGGGCAGGCGATAGCCTACCCTTTTGCTCTTCTCTGTAGCCCTTTACAAGGGGGGGAGAAAAACGGTTATTTTGTAAAATGTTTTTTCTGACCAATGACATTTCCAATCAAAAATGCCACTAATCCAATAACCAAAGCCGGTACAATCAAGTGAAAATTTAAGATTTTCACTTTGAAAATCCCCATTAACACATAACTGCCAAGTCCTGCGACCATAGAGAAAATCGCACCTGTGGCGTTGGCTTTATCCCAATATAAGCCGAGTACGATAACCCATAAGAATGCGGCTTCTAAGCCACCAAGAGAGAGTAAATTCAACCACACCAACATTTCCGGCGGATTTAACGCTAAGCAGAACACCCCTGCTGTGAGTGATAAGGTTGTTAGGGTCGAAAACAATTTTAATTTGCTTTCGTTGTGTACGGCATTTGGACGGACTGCCAAGTAGAGATCTTTAATCATTGTCGATGAAGATTGAATCAACATTGAGTCAATCGATGACATAATCGCAGCCATTGGTGCGGCTAAGAAAATTCCGACAATGACAGGCGGTAGCACTTCTAACATCAGGCTTGGGATCACTTGGTCGCCAATTTTCAAATCAGGTAAAACGCCACGTCCCAAGGCTCCAGCAAGGTGCATTCCGAGCATTAACACCGACACCACAATCGTGCCTAAAATCATCGCACGATGTAAGGCTTTGCTGTCTTTATACGCCATACTGCGAACGGCTAATGGCGGCAAGCCAATTAAACCGAAACAGACCAACACCCAAAACGACATCATAAAAGTGAAGTCGAGCGGACGCTCATCAATGCCGTAAGGCGTGGTCAGCTGCGGATTGATTGCTTCTAATTTATCCATAATCGGCTCAACGCCTCCTGCGGCATAAATCACCCCGCCAAGGAGTAAAAGCGTCCCGACCATCATCACTAAACCTTGAATCGTGTCAGTCAGCACCACGGCACGGAAACCGCCAATGAAGGTATAAACGCCCACGGTAATTGCAAAGATCACTAACGAAGTGCTATAGGAAATACCGAGTGTAGTTTCCAACAAACGCCCAGCCCCGATAAATTGTACAATCATCATACCAAAGAACGAGAGCAATAAGGCTAAACTGGAGAGCCAAACTACCGTTGGGCTTTTGTAGCGAGCCAATAACATATCATTGATGGTCACGCAGTTATCACGGCGAGCGAGTATCGCAAATTTTTTGCCTAACGCCCCAAGGGATAAAATCACCGCAGGCACTTGGATCATCGCCAGTAGCACCCAGCCCAAACCGTATTTATACGCCGCTCCGGGGCCACCAATAAAGCTACTGGCTCCAACGTAAGTAGCTGCCATCGTCATTGCCAGTACGAAGCCCGACATTGAGCGACCGCCTACATAGTATTCCGACAAAAAGCTGCCTTTGGCACGCTGGCGATAGGCATAGAATGCCACACCAAACACAAAGAAAAGATAGGCGATTAAAGGAAATAACATCTCAAGATTCATTATTTATCCTCCAAATCAATCTCTTTATAGACGACTTTGATCACCACTGCTGTCAGCAACACAAACAAAATCGGCAAATAAATGCAGGCAAGTTCAAACCAAATCGGAAAGCCAAGCCAACCCCGTCCTGTTGGCGAAAAGTACGCAAAGCCAATCCAGCTGGCTAAATAAATCAACGTGAGCCATAATGACCAACGGACTTCACGCAAAATTTGCGACTCGTGTTTCATCTCTTTTCTTTCTCCTTAAAGTAACAACAAAGATTTAGTATTCCCAATGATCTGGGTCGATGCCTTTCTCCCGCATTTTAATTTTCGCCGCTTCTGGAATTTCATCGGAACGCTCTTTCATCAAATCATCGTCCGTAGGCAAAGGCTGCCCAGTGAAGGCGTGTAAGAAGGCTTCACACAATAATTCGCTGTTCGTTGCGTGACGCAAATTCCGAATCTGACGACGTGTACGTTCATTGGTTAAAATTTCCAAGACTTTAATCGGAATTGACACCGTAATTTTTTTGACCTGTTCACTTTTTTTGCCATGCTCTGCATAAGGGCTGATATATTCGCCACTCCACTCTGCCATTTTCTTTTTCTCCTAACAAAAAATTGGCGGGCATTTTAATCAAAATCTAATCAAATCACAATCTAGACGTCTAGATTTCTGTTTGCAAGGGGGTAGTTTTGACAGAAAAAGTGCAAAACCCAATGCTGCCGAAAGAAGTTTGGTAAAATCCGACAAAGGTGTTAGAATCCCCCTGCTTTTTTATTGAGCAACCTTTCATTCTGCTCGTGTTAACGTCAATTTAGTTCAAAAATCCTTCCCGTCATTGCTTATCTAAATTTACTTTTAATCATAAAAACAACAAATTAGATTTAATTTCAAACCAAGAGAGAATAGGAATATGTTACAAGATCCCAATTTTTTACAAGAACAAGAAAAATACGAAAATCCCGTACCTAGTCGGGAATTTATTTTACAAACCATTCGAGAATATGATGCTCCGATGAGCAAAGAAGAGCTGTTGGAAGCCTTCCAAATTCACGATGAAGCACGCCAAGAAGCCATTCGCCGCCGTTTGCGTGCAATGGAAAACGATGGGCAGTTGGTGTTTACCAAACGCCGCCGCTACGCATTGCCTGAAAAAATGGATTTGCTCAAAGGCACCGTGATCGGACACCGTGACGGCTACGGCTTTTTGCAAGTGGAAGACGATGACGATTGGTTTATCCCAAACGGACAGATGATCTGTGTGATGCACGGCGATTATGTATTAGCTCAACCGAACGGCACCGATCGCCGTGGGCGGAAGGAAGTCCGTATTGTGCGAGTTTTGGAAGCTCGCAAAAAACAGATTGTCGGACGATTCTTTACCGAATCAGGCATCAACTTTGTCGTGCCTGATGATAGCCGTATCAATCAAGACATTTTGATCCCCGAAGAACATCGCATGGGGGCAAGAATGGGACAAGTGGTGGTGGTTGAACTGCAACCACGCAAAGCGGATTTCAAACGCCCTGTGGGTTTCATTACCGAAATTTTAGGCGACAATCTCGCCCCTGGAATGGAAATTGAAATCGCCCTGCGTAACCACGACATTCCGCACGTCTGGAGCGAAGGTGTTGAGAAACAAATTCGCCAATTTAACGAAGAGGTGCCAGACGAAGCGAAGCAAGGGCGAGTAGATTTGCGTGATTTACCGCTGGTCACCATTGACGGTGAAAGTGCCCGAGATTTTGATGATGCGGTGTTCTGCCAAAAAGAGCAAAACGGCTGGCGTTTATGGGTGGCGATTGCTGACGTGAGTTATTACGTCCGCCCAAAAACCGCCTTGGATATTGAAGCCCAGCAGCGTGGCAATTCGGTCTATTTCCCGAATCGCGTGATCCCAATGTTACCTGAAGTGCTTTCGAACGGCTTGTGTTCGCTGAATCCGCAGGTCGATCGCCTGTGCTTGGTGGCGGAAATGCAGATTTCGGAAAATGGCACGCTCAACGGCTACCAATTCTACGAAGCGGTGATGAACTCGCACGCTCGCCTGACTTACACCAAAGTGTGGAATATGCTCAACGGCGATGAAACCTTGCGGGAACGTTACGCACCGCTTGTGCCACATTTGGAAGAGCTTCACAAAATGTATCAAGTGTTGGTTGGCTCTCGCCAAAAACGGGGAGCGATTGAATTTGAAACGGTGGAAAATCAGTTTATTTTCAACCCACAGGGCAGAATTGAGCGGATTGAACCACTGGTTCGCAACGATGCCCACAAAATCATCGAAGAGTGTATGATTTTAGCCAATATTGCGGCGGCTCGTTTTGTCGAACAAGCGGACGAACCAGCCTTATACCGTATTCACGCTCAACCAAGCGAAGAAAAATTAACCAGTTTCCGCACCTTCTTGAAAGAGTGTGGGCTGTTTTTGGACGGCGGATTATCGCCAAAACCGAAAGATTACGCCAAATTGCTCGACACAGTGCAGGAACGCCCTGATCGTGAGTTGATCCAAACGATGTTGCTCCGCTCGCTCAAACAGGCGATCTACTCGCCTGATAACGAAGGGCATTTTGGCTTGGCATTAACAGAGTACGCTCACTTTACTTCGCCAATTCGCCGCTACCCTGATTTGCTGTTGCACCGCTCAATTAAGTATTTGATTGAAAAGCAAAAAGGCAACAAACGTTACCACACGGACGGCGGTGGCTATCACTACAAATTAGATGATATGGATCAGTTTGGCGAGAAATGCTCTGCCACCGAACGCCGAGCCGATGAAGCTACCCGTGAAGTCGCCGATTGGCTCAAATGCGAATATATGCAAGATCACATTGGCGAAACCTTCGATGGCGTGATTTCCAGCGTTACGGGCTTTGGGCTATTTGTGAAATTAAACGAATTGCTGATTGATGGCTTGGTGCATATTTCCACTTTGGATAACGGCTACTACCATTTTGACGGCGAACGCCAACGATTAGTCGGCGATCACGGTGTAATTTACCGCTTGGGCGACCCCGTGAAAGTGAAAGTCATCGGCGTGAATTTAGACGATAAAAAGATCGACTTCGCCCTAATCAGCAATTTACGCAAACCAAAATCCGTCGGCAAAACCGCCAAACAAAAAGCCAAGGCAAGCAAAAAAGTGTTTAAAGAAGTGGCGGTGTTGAAACCTTCCAAAAAAGCTAAAGTAGCGAAGAAGAAAAAACGTAAGTAATTAGTCATTCGGTGAGATTTGCAAAAAGTTTCTGTTTCTCACCCCCTTGCAGGGGCAGTTTGCTGGCTTCTTTGCTTGTGTAAAGGGGAGCGAAGGGGTAAACTGACCTCGCTTTTCATTCATATAGGAGCATGAAAATGAAAAAATTGGCATTCATCGCCTTGCTTGGCTTGGCATCAACGGCAACAGCTGCCCCAGTTGGAACAACATTTGCAGGCTGGGGAATTGGGCTTGACTTAACCTCGACAAAATACGAAGGCTTAAAACGTGCAACGGGCGTGGGCGTCGTAGTGGATTATGGTTTTGACTATGGCAACAACCTTGTCGGTTTAGTGGAAGGTAAAGCGAAATTTAATAGCTCGAAATTACAAGACTACCAAACACAAACGAATTCTAGTCAAATCAATGAAAAATGGCGTGCGGGGGTAAGCTATTTACAAGGCTACCGAGTGGCAGCGAATTTCTTACCCTATGTGAAAGTCGGCTATTCTGTGGCAAAAACTGATGTGAAAGTGCGTAGTATTGCTCCGGGTTCTTCTTATCAGCGTTCGGTATCCAGTACAGGTAATGGCTTAGGCATTGGTATTGGTGCAAAATATGCGGTTTCGTCTAATTTTGAATTAGGGGCGGAATATTTAAGAAGTCGTGCGACGTTTGATAACCAAAGTAAAAACGCAAATACGTTAGGAGCCAATGCAACCTATCGCTTCTAATTTTCACGTTTATACGGAATATTCACATCTGTGGCAAATGCCACAGATGTTTTTTTATGCTATTTTGAAGGATTAGGCGGGGTTTGATTGCCTAAAAACTTCTCAATCAACGCTTTGCCGATGTCGGATTGGTTTAAGCCTTCCAACGTCGCTGCCAGTTTTGTGCCACCTGTGGAGCTAAACAGCTCGCCCACTCGCTCAATTCCTTTGTCCACTTTGGCGTCGTTGATGATAAATTTCATCTCGGAGTTGGACAACGCTTTGGCTTGTTCCACGCCAATGGCTTGGTTGGCTTCGATTTGGCGAATGCTGACCAAATATTGCTGATAACCCACGTTACTGCCGATCTCTTTTGCCAATTCGATTTGCCCTGACACGAGCGAGATTTCCAATTTCTGTTTGGCTTCCGCTTCTGCTGAACCGATTTTCGCAATCCCTTGAGCTTCTTTATCTTTGGTTTCGAGCAAGGCTTCCGCTTCTAAAAAGGCTTTCTGTTTTTCCCCTTCGGCAACCAAAATTTGGTGCTGTTTCTCCGCTTCGGAGTCGATTATCAACGCATTGCGATTGGCTTCGGCTTTGATCTCTTGGGTGCGTTTGTCTTGGTCGGCTTTGACAATTTCCACGTCTTTGGCAATTTCCGCCTGTTTGACTTCCGCCACCCGTTTGACTTCCATTTCACGCTCTTTGGTGATTTTTTCCTGCTCTTTTACCAACTGTTGAGCCTGCTCGTTGGAAACGGCAACTTCACGCTGATTTTCGACAGTTTTTAAGCCAACTTCTTTTTCCGCTTCTTGCTGTTTGACGTCCGCTTCTTTTTTCGCTTCGATTTCGGCAATTTGGGCTTCTTTTTGGTTGCGAGCCACTTCCACACGGCTCTCTTTTTCTATAAAGGATTTTTTGATCTCCATAATGTTGAAAATCACTTTAGAGCCGCCACTATCACGAATATCCATCAACTCGATATTTTTAACGGGCTCAATCCCCCAGTTTTTCAGCTGCTCTTTGACTGCGGCAGTAAAATCATCGCCCAATTCAGAACGCACTTGCAAAATGTCGTTCAAATTACGGCTAGAGAGAATTGAACGCACCGAGCCCTGAATAATGTCCACCAGTTGCACGTTCATATCACGGAAATCGGATACCCGTTGTGCCGCCAAGTTGGAATCCGACACACGGAAGAACGCCGTAATATCCACCACAAACGGCAAACGCTCTAAATCGTAGGCTTCGTAGTTGTCGATTTTGATCGAGAACACCGACACAGGCAATACAATAGTGCTGACCCCGATTAACGGCAACCAAGACGGAAACGCATAGTACACGTTGCCGTTGCCCGTATCTTTGCCATAAGAGGTGGTTTTGCCGCCCGATTGCACGATATGCACTTCGTTGGTTTTGACCACACGGCGGAACAACAAGGCGACCACTAGGCTGATCACAATAAATGCCACAAGGGCGATTGTGCCGATAAAATAGTAAAGTTCCATCATTTTCTCCTTCGTTGATGAATACAAGGGGTAACTTCTTCGCCTAATTTTGCAAAAAATGGGCGGACTTTCAACGATTTTTACAAATCCCCTGCCTTTGCTATAATTTCGCCACTTTTTCTCTCTCAAACAGAATTATGGGTTTAAATCTCGTTGAATCAATTTTTATTATTTTGTTGCTAATTGTGTTGAGTGCCGTGATTTCTTCCGCGGAAATTTCACTGGCTGGGGCAAGAAAACTCAAACTGCAAAATTTAGCCAATGAAGGCAACGAACAAGCTAAAAAAGTGTTGGCGTTGCAAGAGCAACCGGGGCAATTTATCACGGTGGTGCAAATTGGGCTGAATATGGTGGCGATCCTTGGCGGTATGATTGGCGAAGGGGCGATCACCCCTTATGTGAAGCAGTTTTTATCGCCTTATAGCCAAGCGGAATGGTTAGATACGGCATCATCGTGGCTGTCGTTTGCGTTGGTAACGATTGCCTTTGTGCTGTTGGCGGATTTAATGCCAAAACGAATGGCAATGGCGAACCCTGAAAAAGTGGCGTTGAAATTAGTCGGCGTGATGAGTTTCACGATTTTACTGTTCAAGCCGTTGGTGGTGCTGTTTGATTGGATTGCAAATATGCTGTTCCGTGCCTTACGCATTTCCACCGTTCGCCAAGACAATATGACCTCCGAAGACATCATCGCAATGGTGGACGCAGGGGCGGAAGCAGGCGTACTGAAAACCCAAGAGCATTATTTGATCGAAAACATTTTGGATATGCAACAACGCACGGTCACGTCCACAATGACAACTCGTGAAAATATCGTATTTTTGGATAAATCCTTCAGCCGTCAGCAAACCCTCGAAACCTTACAACAAAACTCCCATTCCAAATTGCTGATTGCCGATGGCAGCCTCGATAAAATCATCGGCTATGTGGAATCGCACACCTTGCTGACGCTCTATTTGCAACAAGAAACCGTGTCGCTGACCGATAACCGTGTACTTCGCAAAGCGTTGTATATTCCCGATACGCTGTCGTTGTATGAAGTGTTGGAGTTGTTCAAATCCTCAGGCGAAGATTTTGCGGTGATCATCAACGAATATGCCTTGGTGGTCGGGATCGTAACGCTCAACGATGTAATGAGCATTGTGATGGGCGAGCTCGTTTCCAACGAAGAAGAGCAGATTGTCCGTCGTGATGAAGATTCGTGGTTGATTGATGGCTCAACGCCACTCGAAGATGTGATGCGTGCCTTGGATATTGAAGAATTTCCGAACCAAGAAAATTACGAAACCATTGGCGGTTTTATGATGTATATGCTCCGCAAAATCCCGAAAAAGACCGATTTTGTGCTGTATGGCGATTACAAATTTGAAATTATCGACACCGAACATCTGAAAATCGATCAGCTAATGGTCTCCCTTCGCAAAGACATCAAACAGGACGACTAAATGATTACGCTCTACCATAACCCAAAATGCAGTAAATCCCGTGAAACCTTGGCGATCTTGCAAGAAAATGGCGTGAACGTTGAGATTGTGGAATACCTGAAAACGCCACTCTCTGCCGAATTGATCACGCAGCTGATTGACGAAAGTGGTATTACGATTGAGCAAGCACTCCGCACCGATGTGGACGAATATTCGCAATTTATCGCCGATAAATCGTTAAGCAAAGCGGAAATCATCGAGCGAATGGCAGCTCACCCGCGTCTACTCAACCGCCCCTTTGCAAGGGGGCGAGAAAAAACGAGATTTTGCCGACCGCCTGAGTTAGTCAAAGAACTGTTATAAGGAGGCACAATGAACATTCTGTTATTAAACGGCCCGAATCTCAATATGCTCGGCAAACGAGAGCCACAGATTTACGGCTCACAAACCCTTGCCGACATTGAACAACATTTGCAACAACTGGCTCAATCGAAAGGAGCTGAACTGGCAACATTTCAAAGCAACAGCGAAGCGGCGTTGATTGAACGCATTCATCAAGCCTTTGAAAAGGTGGATTTTATTATCATCAACCCTGCCGCCTTTACCCACACTAGCGTGGCATTGCGTGATGCGTTGTTGGCGGTTGGCATTCCGTTTGTGGAAGTGCATTTATCCAATGTCCACAGCCGTGAGCCATTTCGCCATCACTCCTATTTAAGCGATGTTGCCAAAGGTGTGATTTGCGGATTGGGGGCAAAAGGCTATGACTACGCCCTCGATTTTGCTTTGGATTTTTTGGCAAAATCGGCAAAGTTCAACTGATACGATCAGCTGTAAAAAAGCGATAAAATCGCCATTTTTACAAGATTTTCATCGCAAATTACGCAAATTTCAGGTAATCTACGCACCGATTTCACGCTAAAATTTAGCGTTTCTGAATTGTACAACTCTTAAAAAACGGATCTCATTATGGATATTCGCAAAATCAAAAAACTTATCGAACTGGTTGAAGAATCAGGCATCACAGAATTAGAAGTGTCAGAAGAAGAAGGCACAGTTCGCATTAGCCGTGCTGCCCCTGTGGCACCACAAGCAGCAGTCCAATATGTGGCAGCCCCGCAAGTTGCCCCAGCACCAGCGGCAAGTCCAGCACCAGTCGCCTCTGCGGCACCCGCAGCTGCCCCTGCACCTGTGGCGGCAGAAGTGAGCGGTCACGCTGTGCGTTCGCCAATGGTCGGCACCTTCTACCGTAGCCCAAGCCCAGAAGCGAAGCCTTTCGTGGAAGAAGGTCAAAGTGTTAAAGTGGGCGACACTCTCTGCATTGTGGAAGCCATGAAAATGATGAACCGCATCGAATCTGACAAAGCCGGCGTGGTCAAAGCGATTCTCGTCAGCGACGGCGAAGCGGTTGAATTCGACCAAAAACTCTTCATCATCGAATAATTCATTTACAAGGGGGGAGATCTTCCCTATTTTCTGCAAAATCTTTGATTTTCTCACCCCCTTGCAACTCAAAGGACAGACTAATGTTAGAAAAAGTTGTCATTGCCAACCGTGGCGAGATTGCTTTGCGTATTTTGCGTGCCTGCCGTGAGCTTGGCATCAAAACCGTGGCAGTCCACTCCACCGCAGACCGTGAACTCAAACACGTACTTCTCTCTGACGAAACCATTTGTATCGGCCCAGCCCAGTCCACCAAAAGCTATTTGAACATTCCAGCGATTATTGCTGCCGCAGAAGTGTCAGGTGCAGACGGGATTCACCCAGGTTACGGATTCTTATCCGAAAACGCCAATTTTGCCGAGCAAGTGGAACGTTCAGGCTTTACCTTTATCGGTCCAACCGCCGATGTCATTCGTTTAATGGGCGATAAAGTCTCCGCCATTACCGCAATGAAAAAAGCGGGCGTGCCGTGCGTACCGGGTTCAGACGGCCCTGTGGGCAACGATGTGGCGAAAAATAAAGAGATTGCCAAAAAAATCGGCTATCCAGTGATCATCAAAGCCTCTGGCGGCGGCGGTGGTCGTGGAATGCGAGTGGTGCATCACGAAAAAGATTTGGAAGAATCCATTGCGATGACCAAAGCCGAAGCGAAAGCCGCATTCAACAACGATATGGTCTATATGGAAAAATACCTTGAAAACCCACGCCATATCGAAATCCAAGTGCTGGCGGATACGCACGGCAATGCGGTCTATTTAGCCGAGCGTGACTGCTCAATGCAACGTCGCCATCAAAAAGTGGTGGAAGAAGCCCCTGCTCCAGGGATTACTGATGAATTACGCCGTTCAATCGGCGAACGTTGTGCCAATGCTTGTATCGAAATCGGCTACCGTGGTGCAGGGACTTTTGAATTCTTATACGAGAACGGCGAGTTCTACTTCATCGAAATGAACACGCGTATCCAAGTGGAACACCCTGTGACGGAAATGATTACAGGCGTGGATTTGGTCAAAGAACAACTGCGTATTGCATCAGGCTTGCCACTTTCCATCAAGCAAGAAGACATCAAAGTGCGTGGCCACGCCATTGAGTGCCGTATCAACGCCGAAGATTCCAAAACCTTCTTGCCTTCCCCAGGTAAAATCGGACGCTTACACGTCCCTGGTGGTTTGGGCGTGCGTTGGGATTCGCACATTTACGCAGGCTATGCTGTGCCTCCGCATTATGATTCAATGATTGCCAAGCTCATTACTTATGGCGAAAATCGTGAAATCGCCATTCGCCGTATGGAAAATGCGTTATCCGAAACCATCATTGAAGGGATTAAAACCAACATCCCACTGCACGAGCAGATTTTATCTGACGAAAACTTCCGTGAAGGTGGCACCAATATCCACTATCTTGAGAAGAAGCTTGGGTTGAAGTAATGCTTCGCAAAGCCACACGATGATGTGTGGCTTTTTAGTATGATCTTATTTTTTGCTGCCTTGAATTCAGGTAAAATCTCGTCTTATTTTGTACATTGAAAACGATAATCTAATGACACAACTGACTCTCGAACAAATCTCTCAACTTGCCAACGCCGATATGCAAGCGGTCGATCACGCTATTCTCTCCCAACTCAATTCTGATGTTGTTCTTATCAATCAGCTGGGGCATTACATCATCAGCGGCGGCGGAAAACGCATTCGTCCACTGATTGCGGTGCTGGCTGCCAAGGCGTTGGGCTATCAGGGCAAAGATCACATCACTTGTGCGACGTTTGTGGAGTTTATCCACACTGCGACCCTGCTGCACGACGATGTGGTGGATGAGTCGGATATGCGTCGGGGCAAAGAGACCGCCAACGCTCGCTTTGGCAATGCGGCAAGTGTGTTGGTGGGCGATTTTATCTACACTCGGGCGTTCCAAATGATGACCAGCCTAAACTCGTTGCCTGTACTGAAAGTGATGTCCGATGCGACCAATGTGATTGCCGAAGGCGAAGTGCAGCAGCTGATGAACATCAACGACCCAGACACCACCGAAGAAAATTATATGCAGGTGATTTACAGCAAAACGGCTCGCCTGTTTGAAGCGGCAACGCAATGTGCTGCGTTGGTGGCTGGGGCAACTGAAGCAGAAGTAAAAGCCTTGCAGGATTACGGTCGCTATTTGGGTACAGCGTTCCAACTTGTTGATGATATTTTGGATTACAGTGCCAATGCGGAAAAATTGGGCAAAAATATCGGCGATGATTTAGCCGAAGGCAAGCCAACATTGCCATTGCTCCACGCAATGCGAAACGGCAATCCACAACAGGCTGCGTTAATCCGTGAAGCGATTGAGCAAGGTGGCAAACGTGATGCCTTAGACGAAATTTTAGCGATTATGGCAGAACAAAAATCATTGGATTACACAATGAACCGAGCCAAACAAGAAGCCCAAAAAGCCGTGGATGCCATCGCCATTTTGCCAGAGAGCGAGTTTAAACAAGCGTTGAGTTCATTGGCGTATTTGTCGGTGGATCGTTCTTACTAAATTCACTAAGTGGATAAAATTCTGCCCCCGCTTGCGGGGGAAGTACCTGAGCGTAGCGAAGGGGTAGGGGGCAATATGAAAAATTTTAGGCAATCAGAAACAGCAACCCTAACAAAATATAAAAAGCAACTTCGCTCAAATATGACTTTTGAAGAGGTCATTTTATGGCAACAAATCCGTAAAGGCAGATTAAGCCAATTTAGAATTCGGCGACAAGCCGTGATTGCAGGATATATCGTAGATTTTGTTTGTATTCCTGCTAAATTAATTATTGAAATTGATGGTTCACAACATTTTGAACCCAAAGCATTAGATTATGATGAACAAAGAACAGTTATACTAAATCAATCGGGATTTAAAGTATTACGGTTTACTAATCATCAAATCAAAACCCAATTAAATAACGTGCTAGATGAAATTTATCTGCATTTAAACCGTAACCCTTAAAACGATTTTGCCCCCTACCCCCGAACTGTCGTTCGGGTACTTCCCCCGCAAGCGGGGGCAGAATTTTATCTTTCACATAAATGATTATGACAGAACAAAAAACCATCAAGAAAACCCGTAAAGGCAAAGACCCCAACGCTCCGTTTGTGCGTGAAAAATTAGAACTCCCCAACGGACACAACAAATTGCTGTTGCACTCTTGCTGTGCCCCTTGTTCGGGCGAAGTAATGGAAGCGATTCACGCTTCGGGTATTGAATTTACCATCTACTTCTACAACCCGAATATTCACCCACTCAAAGAGTATTTGATCCGCAAGGAAGAGAACATTCGTTTTGCGGAAAAATGGGGTATTCCGTTTATTGATGCCGATTACGACCGCCAAGAGTGGTTCAACCGTGCCAAAGGTATGGAAGACGAGCCAGAGCGTGGCATTCGTTGCACAATGTGCTTTGATATGCGGTTTGAAAAAGCCGCTCAATACGCCCACGAAAATGGCTTCCCTGTATTTACCAGTTGCTTGGGGATTTCTCGCTGGAAAGATATGAACCAAATCAACGGCTGTGGACATCGTGCGGCGGAAAAATACGATGATGTGGTCTATTGGGATTACAACTGGCGAAAAGGCGGCGGCTCGCAACGAATGATTGAAATCAGCAAACGGGAGCGGTTCTATCAGCAAGAGTATTGTGGCTGTGTGTATTCGTTGCGTGATACGAATAAATGGCGTGAAGCCCAAGGTCGCCAGAAGATAGAAATCGGCAAATTGTATTATTCGGCGGATTAGCAAGGGGGTGAGAACCGCCGAGTTTTTGCAAAATATGGAAAAGAGACATGATGAACAGCAAAACATTTTGGGAAAATTGGATCGGCGGTTGGGTGATTTCTCGCCAAATTCCGCAACCTACCGCTGTTGAAAACGGATACTGCTTTGCCCTTAATGACGGCAGGCGACAATTTGAGTGGTTGATGTTCAGCCCAGAAAATTTAGGCGAAATTTTGCCGAGAGTGTCGAATAAAGATTATTTGTGCGTTAGCGGTTTGAAGGCGGTTCCGCAAGGCTGGAAGCAGACAATGACTGCCGATATGATGGTATGTGAGCAACTGTCCCAACAAGAGGTCACGTTACCCGAAAAATTTACCCTTAAATGGGAAGAAAGCGACAATCGGGAGGTGTTAAGCCTCTTCAGCCCAAACGACGAGCTGGTGTGCGAAGGGCAAGCGGGTTTTTACCACGGCTTTATTGTGCCAGACAGAATCGGCACCGAGCCGAATTTCCGCCGTCAGGGTTTCGGCACGCTAGTGATGGCGTTACTCAACAAAAAAGCGGCTGAACGGGGTATTCACCAAGGCTTGCTCTGTGCTAGCGAAATGGGCAAACAGCTTTATCTCACACTCGGCTGGCACAGTATCGGGCAATATGTGCGGATTGTGCGGGAAGATTATACGAGAGATTAAAAATTCTGCCCCCGCTTGCGGGGGAAGTGGCGAGTGAAACGAGCCGAAGGGGGCAAACAAGCGGTAATTTCTTACCAATTTTTTGCAGAACCATCGTTTCGCCCCCTACCCCGCCTTCGGCGGTACTTCCCCCGCAAGCGGGGGCAGAATCTACAAGATTTATGAAACTTTAAAATTAAGGATCAAACTATGTCTAAATTTGCAATGGTATTCCCAGGTCAAGGTTCACAAGCGGTGGGAATGTTGGCGGATCTTGCTCCGCTATACCCAATCGTGGAAGAAACCTTCAAACAAGCCAGCGATGTGCTTGGCTACGATTTATGGGATCTGGTTCAAAACGGAACTGCAGACGATTTAGGGCAAACCCACCGCACGCAACCTGCGTTATTAACCGCATCGGTGGCGTTATACCGCATTTGGCAACAAAAATTCCCAGAGCAAAAACCTGCGGTAATGGCAGGGCATAGCTTGGGCGAATATTCTGCGTTGGTGTGTGCAGGCGTGTTGGATTTCCAAGAAGCGGTGAAATTGGTGGAATTACGTGGTCAAGCAATGCAAGATGCCGTGCCAGCAGGCACAGGGGCGATGTTTGCGATTATCGGTTTGGATAACGAAGCCATCATCAACGCGTGTGAGCAAGCTCAACAAGAAACAGGCGAAATTGTGTCAGCGGTAAACTTCAACTCGCCAGGGCAAGTCGTGATTGCAGGCACAAAAACGGCGGCAGAGCGTGCAGGTGCATTGTGTAAAGAAGCAGGGGCAAAACGTGCTTTACCATTGGCAGTGAGTGTGCCTTCACACTGTGAATTGATGAAACCTGCGGCGGATAAACTGGCGGAAGCCTTGGTGCATCTTACACTTAACGCACCGCAAGTGCCTGTGATCAACAACGTGGATGTACAAGTAGAAACCAAAGCGGTAGCCATTCGTAATGCGTTGGTTCGTCAGCTTTACAGCCCTGTGCGTTGGACGGAAATTGTCGAAAAAATGGCAGCCGAAGGGGTGACCACCTTATACGAAATCGGGCCGAATAAAGTCTTAACGGGTTTGGCTGGTCGGATTTCCAAAGAGATTACTGCAAAAGCGGTGAATGATGTGGCATCATTTGATGGTTTAACGTTTTAGTATGCGACTCTCGCCCGCTTGCGGGAGAGAGACAGCGAAAAATACGTTCAGAATTTTTCGCAGAGAGAGGGCGAAAAGGGGTGATCCACCGCTGATTTTTTAGAAAAATACGATTTTGCCCTCTCCCTGATTTTCGCTTCTGAACGAAGCTCAAATCTGTCCCTCTCCCGTAAACGGGCGAGGGCAATCAAAATGGAGAAAAACAATGCAAAATAAAATCGCATTAGTCACGGGGGCAACTCGTGGTATTGGGCGTGCCATCGCCGAAGAATTAATGGCTAAAGGAGCATTTGTGATCGGCACCGCAACCTCTGAAAAAGGGGCAGAAAGCATTTCTGCTTATTTAGGCGAGAAGGGCAAAGGTTTGGTGTTAAACGTTGCCAATGCAGATTCTATCGAGCAAGTGTTGGCTCACATCAAAGAGCAATTCGGCGAGATCGATATTTTAGTTAATAACGCCGGGATCACGCGTGATAACCTGTTAATGCGAATGAAAGACGATGAGTGGTTTGACATCATTCAAACCAATTTAACCTCTGTTTATCGTTTGTCAAAGGCAATGTTGCGTTCAATGATGAAAAAACGTTACGGTCGCATTATTACCATTGGTTCGGTGGTTGGCTCAAGTGGCAACCCAGGACAAACGAACTACTGTGCCGCCAAAGCAGGTTTAGTTGGTTTCTCTAAATCGTTAGCCAAAGAAGTGGCATCACGTGGCATTACCGTGAATGTGGTCGCCCCAGGCTTTATCGCTACCGATATGACCGAAGAACTGACTGATGAGCAAAAAAATGCAATTTTAAGTCAAATCCCTGCTGGGCAACTTGGGCAAGCGAAAGACATCGCCAAAGCCGTGGCGTTTTTAGCCTCTGAAGATGCAGGCTACATCACAGGCGAAACCATTCACGTGAATGGTGGCTTGTATATGAACTAATTTCTGCCCTGCAAGGGGTCAGATCTTAGGCAAAAAGTGCAAAAGCCATTTTGTATTGATTACAAAATAAAATTGAACCAATTCATAGAATGAATTGGTTCATTGCTTTTTTTAGGGTAAAATTTGCCCCTTTCTTTTTATTTACTTTAAGGTCTTACAGAATGAATAAAAGTGTATTTGTGGTCGGTTTTATGTTATTTGCCATCTTTTTTGGGGCAGGTAACTTAATTTTCCCACCAAAATTAGGTTTGGATAGCGGTAGCGAATTTTGGTCGTCTATCGCAGGTTTCGTTGCAACGGGAGTCGGGTTACCTTTACTCGGTATTATTGTCAGCGGGTTTTACCAAGGTGGCTATAAAGCAGTGTTAAACCGTGTTCACCCTTGGTTCTCTGTTGCCTTTTTAATGGCAATTTATTTGGCAATTGGCCCATTCTTCGCAGGCCCTCGTACAGGGGCAACTGCCTATGAAATGGCGATTTTACCGTTTTTAACAGATCCAAACTGGCTTTCACTGCTTATTTTCACCGTAATTTATTTCAGCTTAGCACTTTGGTTAAGTTTAAATCCCTCCAAAATGGTTGACCGTATTGGCTCGGTGCTTACGCCAATTTTACTTATCTCTATTGTTGCCTTAGTGGTAAAAGCTTACCTGTTATTCTCAAGCGATGCCGTTCCTGCTGCCTCAACACCAAAAGAGAATGCCTTTGTTGGCGGTATGTTAGAAGGTTATTTCACGATGGATGCGTTGGCTTCATTGGCATTCTCTGTGATCGTGCTAAATGCCATTAAAGCCAAAGTCAGCAACCAATCAGAATTAATCAAACAAACCAGTTTAGCTGCCATTATCGCTGCGGTTGCGTTGGGTTTAATTTATGTGGCATTAGGTTGGATTGGTAACAATTTACCTGTTTCAGCAGACACTCTCGCAGACTTAAATGCAAAAGGGATGAATATTGGGACCTATATTCTCAATACTGCTGCGACGGAAACTTTTGGTGAACTAGGTCGTCTAGTCTTAGGTATCATCGTATCGGTTGCCTGTTTAACCACCACCGTGGGTTTAGCGGTTGCCGTGAGCGAATACTTCCACGAAATTTTCCCGAAAATTTCTTACAAAATGTATGTCGTCTTGTTCATCTTAATCAGCTTTGCCTTGGCAAACCAAGGCCTAAGTGCGGTGATCAGCAAGTCTGTACCCGTATTATTAGTGCTTTACCCAATTTCGATGACCATCATCTTCTTAATGTTGATCAACATCGTCTTGCCATTGCCGTTGTTGGCACAGCGAATTTCGCTTGGTTTAGTGACTATTGTGTCGATTTTATCTGTGGCAGGCGTGGAATTTATTGCTAACCTACCACTGAAAGATCTTTCAATGGAATGGTTACCGTTTGCGGTGGTCGGTTGTGTGATCGGCTACATCGTGGCGAAAGTGACTAAAGTACAATAGATACAAGGGGGGGAGAAATATGAAGATTTTACCAAAATATTTCTAATCTTCCCTCCCATCATAGGTAAACATAAAAAGACTGAAGCAGTGATCTATAACTCAGTGAGAATACAATCCTATCTCATCAGGTATAGATGGTAGCTCAGTCTTTTTTAATATTTCACTCCACCATAAAACAGGCGATTTTTGCCCCGTCTGGGTAAGTTCTTAGCTCTGGGCGCTCTTGGCTACAACGCTCGGTGGCTAGACGACAACGGGCGTGGAACGCACAACCTTTTGGCGGATTGAGTGGACTTGGTAGCTCGCCCGTCAGTTTAATCCGCTCACGGCGATGTTCAGGGTTCAAGCGTGGCGTGGCGGAGAGCAACGCTTGGGTATAAGGGTGGCGTGGGTTGCTGAAAATCGTTTGGGTGTCGCCTTGCTCCACCACTCGCCCAAGGTACATTACCATCACTTCATCGGCGATATGCTCCACCACCGATAAATCGTGGGAAATGAACACATAGGACAAGCCCATCTCTTCTTGCAATTCCATCATCAAGTTTAGCACTTGGGCTCGCACCGACACATCAAGCGCCGAAACAGGTTCGTCCGCCACCACGATGTCAGGCTCTAACATCAAGCCACGAGCAATGGCGATCCGTTGGCGTTGTCCGCCCGAAAACATATGTGGATAGCGGTCGTAAAATTCGGGTTTTAAGCCGACTTTCGCCATCATATCCAAGACTTTTTGCTTGCGTTCTTTGGCAGAAAGTGCGGTGTTGATCAGTAACGGCTCTTCTAAAATCGTGCCGATTTTTTTGCGAGGATTGAGCGAGGCATAGGGGTTCTGGAACACGATTTGAATTTTCTTACGGCGAAGTTTGACCGTTTCACGATCGTTTTCCAAAAAATTCTGCCCGTTGTAGAACAATTCGCCTTCGGTCGGGCATTCGATCATTGTGAGCATTCGTCCCAACGTCGATTTGCCACAGCCCGACTCGCCCACAACCGCAAGGGTTTTGCCCCGTTCTAAACGGAATGATACGCCGTCCACGGCTTTGACCAATTTCGGCTTGGAAAACAGCCCTTTTTTGACGGGATAATATTTTTTCAGATCCACCGCATCAAGAAGCGGTGGGGTTTCGATATTTTTTTGCATATTGTTATTCTTCTGTAGGGGCGAACCTATGTGTTCGCCCGAAAAATGATTTAATGATAACGGGCGGACACCTAGGTCCGCCCCTACCTATAATCAATCAGCTAGGCAACCCTTCCGCATTCAATGGCGTATGGCACTTCACTTGTCGTCCATTGAGCATTTGCAATGCAGGCTCTTGGGAACGACACAAGTCGGTGGCATACGGGCAGCGTGGGTTGAGCAGGCAGCCTTGTGGGCGGTCGTATTTCCCAGGTACAACACCAGGGAGCGACTGCAAGCGAGATTTGCCTTCGGCAAATTCAGGCAAGGCACGCAATAATGCCTGCGTGTAAGGGTGCAGCGGCGATTTGAAAATCTCTTCCGCTCTGCCTTCTTCCACCACTTGCCCTGCGTACATCACAATAATGCGGTGAGCGGACTCCGCCACTAACGCTAAATCGTGGGTAATCAAAATCAACGCCATATTCTCTTTACGTTGCAGCTCAAGCAGTAAGTCGATGATTTGGGCTTGAATGGTCACGTCTAATGCAGTTGTTGGTTCATCTGCAATCAGCAGTTTTGGGTTACAGGCAATCGCCATTGCAATCATCACACGCTGGCTCATACCGCCAGACAGTTGGTGCGGATAAACATCAAGGCGAGACGTTGGGTCAGGAATGCCGACCATTGTCAGCAATTCGATTGCACGTTCTTTTCGCCAACTTTTGCTGCCACCTTGATGCACTTTCAAGGCTTCCATAATTTGGAAACCGACGGTGTAGCTTGGGTTGAGGCTAGTCATCGCATCTTGGAAAATCATCGACACATCAGCCCCAACAATTTTCTGCTTCTCTTTCGAGCTTAACGCTAACAAATCGTTGCCATTAAATTGCAGGGCGTTGGCGTACACTTTACCTGGGTAGTCAATCAAGCCCATAATTGCCAAGGAACTGACCGATTTGCCCGACCCCGATTCGCCCACAATGCCCAGTACTTCGCCCTCATTGACCGTATAACTAATGCGATCCACCGCTTTAAACGGGGCTTTTTGATCGCCAAAATGCACGGAAAGTTCGTTTACTTCTAATAATGCCATTTTCCGCTCCTACTGTTTTAATTTTGGATCAAGGGCATCACGCAAGCCGTCACCCATTAAGTTAAAGGCAAGCACGAGCGATAAAATTGCCAAACCTGGGATTGTGACCAACCAGTTTGCCGACTGCATAAAACCACGAGATTCGGCAAGCATTGTGCCAAGCTCTGGCGTTGGCGGTTGTGCACCAATGCCTAAGAAGCCGAGAGCGGCAAGCTCTAAAATGGCGTTAGAAATCCCCATTGTCATTTGCACGATAAGCGGTGCAAGGCAGTTGGGCAAAATCACCACAAACATCAATCGCCATACGCCTGCTCCTGCCACACGAGAAGCGGTGACATAATCCCGATTTTTTTCACTCATTACCGAGGCACGCGTTAAACGCACATAGCTGGGAATCGACACCACGGCAATCGCAATGGCAGCGTTAATCAGATCAGGCCCGAGAATCGTCACTACGCCAATGGTTAAAAGTAGGCTTGGGATCGCCAACATAATATCGACAAATCGCATAATGATGATGTCGATCATTCCGCCGTAATAGCCTGCGAGCAAGCCCAAAATCACGCCACACACGCAAGAGAGCAACACGATCACTAAGCCGATAAACACCGACAGTCTTGCTCCGTGAATGATTCGAGAAAGAATATCCCGCCCGATGTCGTCTGTGCCTAAAATATAGGCACTGTTGCCGCCTTCAAACCACATCGGTGGCAGTAACAAGGCAGAACGGTTCTGTTCGATGGGATCGAATGGGGCGATGAAATCTGCAAACACGCTACAGATAAACACCACCGCAATAAAGGCTAACCCGATGACTGCCCCACGGTTTTGGCAAAAATAGTGCCAAAATTCCTGCAAGGGCGTTTTGGGTGCAGGGGAAGTTAGTTCAATACTAGACATTGATACTCCAACTAAAATTCAATTTTAAATACTCCCTCCTCCGCTTGCGGGGGAGGGCTGGGGAGGGGAGATTGCGAAGCAACGGGGGCTGAATTTATGCCACGTTTTGCAAAATTGTTCCTCCCACCCTATCCCTCCCCCGTAAACGGGGGAGGGGATGGTTATTTTCTAATTATGCCGAATCCGTGGATTCACGATACCGTAAATCAAATCGACCGTTAAATTCACTAAAATAATCAAGGTGGCAATAATCAATACCGAGCCTTGTAACACAGGGTAATCACGGGAGTTGATCGCATCAATCACCCATTTGCCGATGCCTGGCCAGGAGAAGATATTTTCCGTCAGCACCGCACCTGATAATAGCTGCCCGATAATCAAACCGACCACGGTTACCACAGGAATTAACGCATTGCGTAAGGCGTGGACGATCACAATGCGAGTGGTGTTCAAGCCTTTGGCTTTGGCAGTACGGATATAGTCTTCGCCAAGCACTTCCAGCATTGATGAACGGGTCATACGCGTGATGATCGCAAGGGGAATGGTGCCGAGAACCACCGCAGGCAAAATCAGCGATTTAATCGCTGCCGCAAATGCGCCTGGCTCGTCCGAGTTCCACGTATCAATTAACATAAAGCCAGTTTCGGCTTCGATCCAATATTCGGACGGCAAACGCCCCGATGCAGGCAAGCCAAGTGGCGTGGACAAGTATAAAATCAAAATCAAGCCCCACCAGAAAATCGGCATTGAGTAGCCAGTGAGTGACATAGAAGTTACGATATGCGAAATCCACGAATCCTTTCTCACTGCCGCAATTACGCCCAAAATCACGCCGCCAATCAGCGACCAGCCTAATGCAAAAATCGCCAGTTCTACCGTAGCAGGAAATAGCGTGAAAAACTCTTTCAATACGGGTTCATTATTGCGGAAAGAGTTGCCTAAATCGCCTTGTAACACGCCTTTGATATAGCTGAAATACTGTTCTGGCAAGGGGCGATCTAAACCGAGCTGTTGCATCATTTGGGCGTGAACTTCTGGGGTCAGCCCACGCTCCCCCATTCGGATCTCAATCGGATCGCCAGGGATTAAATGCACCAAGGCAAAGGTAATCAAAGTGATCGCTAAAAAGGTTGGGATCACCATTAAAATACGTTTAATAACAAACTGAAACATTGAAAATCTCTTAATTTATTCTGCCCCCGTTTACGGGGGAAGTACCTTGCGAAGCAAGGGGTAGGGGGTAATTATCGCCCCCTTCGGTTTCGCTTCGCTCAACCACTTCCCCCGCAAGCGGGGGCAGATTTTGATCTCACAAGGGGGTCAGATTTTAACAAAATTTTGCAAAAAATCCGAACAATCTTACCCCTTGTAGGCTTACTTCGCTAACTCCACAGGGTAGAAATCGTGTAAGCCGAATGGGCTAACCACATAGCCTTTCACTTCTTTGCGTACTGGGAAGTAGGTGGTGGAGTGAGCCACGGTGATCCACGGGGCTTGTTCTTTAAACAGCAACTGAGCTTGTTTGTACAGCTCGGTACGTTTTGCCACATCGGTTTCTTGAGCGGCTTTGGTCACAATGCCATCAAACTCTTTGTGGCAGAATTTCGCATAGTTAGACCCTGAGTTCACCGCTGCACAGCTTAACAAAGTGTTCAAGAAGTTGTCTGGGTCGCCGTTGTCGCCCGTCCAGCCCATCATACCCGTTTGGTGATCGCCTGCACGCATCCGTTTGAGGTATTCACCCCATTCGTAGCTAACAATTTTCGCTTTCACGCCCACTTTTTCCCAGTCGGCTTGAACTAATTCCGCCATACGGCGAGCGTTCGGGTTGTACGGACGAGAAACAGGCATTGCCCATAAATCCGTTTCAAAGCCGTTCTCAAAGCCTGCTTCTTTCAACAATGCTTTGGCTTTTTCTGGATCGTAGTCGTAATCTTTCACGTCTTCATTGTACGACCACATTGTTGGTGGAATTGGGTTTTTCGCTTTTTGCCCAGCCCCTTGGTAAACCGCTTCAATGATCGCATCTTTGTTTACCGCATAGCTTAACGCTTGACGGACTTTCACATTGTCAAACGGGGCTTTTTGCACGTTGAAGTTGAGATAGCCAATGTTCAAACCAGGGCGAGTGAGCAACTCAATTTCGGAATCGGTTTTGAGTTTTTCCACGTCCGCTGGGTTTGGATATGGCATTGCGTGGCATTCACCTTTTTTCAATTTGGCATAACGCACCGACGCGTCAGGCGTAATCGCAAACACTAAGCGATCGATTTTCGCTTTGCCTGCCCAGTATTGTTCAAAGGCTTTGAAACGCACTGTGGAATCTTTTTGATAAGAGACAAATTCAAACGGGCCAGTGCCGATTGGTTGGTTATCCACGGTTTCAGGTTTGCCCGCTTTGAGCATTTTGTCGCCATATTCGGCAGACAGAATAGAGGCAAAATCCATCGCCAAGTTCGCTAAAAACGGGGCGTTCGCCACTTTTAGGCTAATTTTCACGGTGTAATCATCGACTTTTTCCACTTTGTCGATAATGTTTTGCATATCCATACCGGTGAAGTATTCGTAAGTGCCGCCTGACACTTTGTGATATGGGTGATTTGGATCTAACTGACGATTGAAAGAGAATAAAACGTCATCGGCATTGAAGTCACGGGTTGGTTTAAACACTTTGTTAGCGTGGAATTTCACGCCTTTACGCAAGTGGAAAGTGTAAGTTTTACCGTCTTCTGACACATCCCATTTTTCTGCCAATGATGGAATAATATTGGTTGTGCCAGCTTCAAATGCTGTTAAACGGTTAAACATCGGCTGACCTGACGCGTCCAACGTTGCCCCATCTGTGCCTAACTGTGGGCTAAGAAACGAAGGCGATGCTTCACTACAATAGACGAAGGTTTTTGGTGCTGCCATTGCCGTACCTGAAATGACGGCGAGTGCAATGAAAGAGAGCTTAGTGAGTTTTTGCATAGTTCACTCCTGTTGAGTTGAAATGTTGTGTTGTTATTAAAATGTTACAATTGTTTAGAAAATAAGACAGTTTTGGAATATACCGATTTTTTGATGAGTTGCAATCATTTTTTTCGGCTAAGGGGGATATTTCCCCTATGTTTTATAAAAAGTTGGGTTTTCTTACCCCCTTGTCGGCGTTAGACTTATAACACCATTGCCGCAACCCAACCAAAGACTAACAACGGAATGTTATAGTGTAAGAAGGTAGGTACAACAGAATCCCAAATGTGGTCGTGTTTGCCGTCTGCATTCAAACCAGATGTTGGCCCAAGAGTTGAGTCAGAGGCTGGTGAACCTGCATCGCCAAGGGCAGCAGCAACGCCTACAATCGCAATGGTCGCAAGTGGTGAGAAGCCAAACGACATACACAGTGGCACATAAATGGTGGCGATAATTGGCACAGTTGAGAAGGATGAGCCAATGCCCATTGTGATGAACAAGCCGACCAATAACATCAAGAACGCTGCCATCTCTTTTGAGCTGATTGCTCCTTTGATGCTTTCAACCAATTCCACTACGCCGCCTGTGGATTTCACTACGCTGGCGTAGCCTGATGCGGCAATCATTACAAAACCGATCATTGCCATTAAACGCAAGCCGTCTTGGAAAATGTCGTTGGATTGTTTGAGTTTGAATACGCCACCCAAAGCGAAGATCACCAAGCCGATTAAACCGCCAAGAATGGTCGAGTTAGTTGCTAATTGCACAAAACCGGTTGCGACAATCGCCAGTACGCTCACGCCAATGTTAAATTTGGTCACACCTGCCACACGGCTTTCTAAATCGTCTACTTGAACAGTGCTGTTCGTTGCGTACTGACGAGGCTTGCGATAGCTGATAAAAATCGCCGTAAGTAAACCCAAAATCATGCCAATGACAGGCACTGCCATGGCTTTGGTGACACCTGCCACATCGGTTGCTAAGCCGAATTCTTGTCCAGCTTGGTTGATGTTTTTAACCAAAATGCTCTCAATAAAGATCTGCCCGAAGCCTGCTGGAATCAACATATAAGTCGCCGTTAAACCGAAAGTTAAGGCACAGGCGACAGCACGGCGGTCGATTTTGAGTTGGTTAAATACGCTCAACAACGGTGGAACCACGATTGGAATAAATGCAATGTGTACAGGGATCAAGTTCTGTGACGACATTGAGAACGCCACCAACACAAACAGCACCGTGTATTTAAACCAAAACATCGAACGACCTGACGGGCGTTTGCCAAAGGCTTGGATCACTTTGTACGCCAACAGATCAGTCACACCTGATTTGGATAACGCCACAGCGAATGCCCCGAGTACCGCATAGTTCATCGCCGTTTCGGCCCCACCGCCTAAACCGCCCGTGAAACTTTTTACCGTAGCCGACAAGGCATCTGCCAGCCCAACGGTATTGCCTTCAACCACATTACCGTAGTTACCCAAAATACCGCAAGTGAGTGCGGCGATGATCAACGCAATTACCACATTGATTCGCATTAAACTTAATGCGAGCAACACGATAATTGAGATGACGACTTCATTTGCCAATAGCATCGTTTTTTTCTCCTGTAAGATGAAATTTAAAATGAAAAAGAAAACCCCTTCGAAAGTTTGGACTTCCGAAGGGGTTTGAAATGGTTTATGCTTAATTTGCTATCATTTATCACATTTCGATTGTTCGGAAGTTCTTCCGAACACGCCAAATGCCCGAAAGATTATTCAGGGAAATGGTGATGATGATGGATAGCAAAAGTAAACATAAGAACTCCTAAAATGAATGGACGAGACTATAACTGAGCCAACATAAAAATGCAAACGGTTTCTTTAAGAATTTTGCAATATTTTACATTGACTAAAAAATTCTCATCTGAATGGATATTTTTGCAAAAACGCTCTCTTTCTCACCCCCTTGTTGTGATGAAAAACAAAAATTTGGGATTAATCCGCGATTGTTTGACCTAGATAAAATTTACATTGATCAAATGGCGTACAATAAGGAGGTTTTATTTTTTAATGGAAGGAAATCGTTATGCTCTATTTTGAGTTTTTACTGTTACTGGCGTTCCTCTACGCAGGTAGCCGTTTTGGCGGTGTGGGTTTAGGGGTGGTCTCTGGCATTGGCTTGGTGGTGGAAGTGTTTATTTTGCGTATGCCACCGACTTCGCCACCGATTGATGTGATGTTGATCATCATTGCCGTGGTCACTTGTGCCTCCGTGTTGGAAGCCGCTGGCGGTTTGAAATTTATGCTCCAAATCGCAGAACGCATTTTGCGGAGCAATCCAAAACGGGTAACCTTACTCGGGCCGTTAGTCACTTATATGATGACCTTAATGCTCGGTACAGGGCACGCTGTGTATTCGATTATGCCGATTATTGGCGATGTGGCGTTGAAAAATCAAATCCGTCCAGAACGCCCAATGGCGGCGGCATCTGTCGCTTCGCAGTTGGGGATCACTGGTAGCCCAATTTCTGCGGCGGTAGTTTACTATTTAAGCGAAATGGTCAAATTACCTGGCTTTGAAAGTTTGAGTCTGATTAGCATTGTGATGGTCACGATTCCTGCCACATTCTTAGGGACGGTTGCTCTTTCATTGTATAGCTTGAAACGGGGCAAAGAGTTGGCGGACGATCCTGAATATCAACGCCGTTTGCAAGATCCAATGTGGAAAGAACGCATTGCGAATACCACCGCAACTTCATTAGATGAGAAATTACCCGCTTCGGCGAAAAATTCGGTGTTGCTGTTCTTGCTTGCCCTTGTCGTGATTATTTTGATTGCGAAATACCCAGAAGTTCGCACCATTGGCGATGCTCCAAAACCGATCGCAATGAGTGTGATCATTCAAATGGTGATGTTGGCGTTTGGCGGTATCATCTTATTAGCGACTAAAACCGATGTGCAAAAAGTGCCGAATGGCGTGGTGTTTAAGTCAGGAATGGTGGCAGCCATTGCGATTTTCGGGATTGCGTGGATGAGCGACACTTACTTCAAATTCGCAATGCCGTCCTTTAAAGCAGGCATCACCGATATGGTTAATGCCTATCCGTGGACATTCGCCTTTGCCTTGTTTGCGGTGTCTGTGGTTATCAACAGCCAAGCGGCAACCGCCAAAATGCTCTTGCCTGTGGGGTTAGCTTTAGGTTTGCCTGCTCCGTTATTGATCGGTTTATTGCCAGCGACTTACGGCTACTTCTTCATTCCGAACTATCCGTCAGACATTGCCACCGTAAACTTTGACGTAACAGGCACCACCAAAATCGGCAAATTCTACTTCAACCACAGCTTTATGGTGCCTGGTTTGATCGGCGTCGTTACTGCTTGCTGTGTGGGGATTTTCTTGGCGAATATTTTGATTTAATTTTTGTTGAGGAGTGATTGGGGGGAAGTTCTTCTATGCGTCATATTTTTACAAAAAGTGTGCTGAACTCACCCCCTTGTATATAGCTTTTGGTTATATCACACAAAAATTTGTACTTTACCTTTGACGTAAATATCGTTATCTTGTACAAGAAACACTCATTTTTATTCATATCCAATAGGAGATCCAATGAAATTACAGACTAAATTCTCATTGATTGCGGCGAGTTTACTCGTTTCAGGTTTCGCCCAAGCAGCGGATAAAACTTTTATCAACTGCGTGAGTCGTTCGCCAACAGGCTTCAGCCCTGCGTTAGTGATGGACGGGATTTCTTATAACGCCAGCTCGCAACAAGTTTATAACCGTTTGGTCGAATTCAAACGTGGTTCAACGGAAATCGAGCCTGCATTGGCAGAAAGTTGGACGGTGAGCGAAGATGGTTTAACTTACACCTTCAATTTACGCAAAGGCGTGAAATTCCACACCACCAAAGATTACAAGCCGAGCCGTGATTTCAATGCGGACGATGTGGTATTCTCGTTCCAACGCCAGTTAGATCCAAACCACCCATACCACAATGTGTCGAAAGCAACCTACCCGTACTTCAAGGCGATGAAATTCCCAACCTTGTTGAAATCGGTGGAAAAAGTGGACGATCACACGGTGAAAATTACTTTAAATCGTCAAGATTCAACGTTCTTGTCAAGCTTGGGGATGGACTTCATCTCGATCTACTCTGCCGAGTATGCCGACAAAATGTTAGCCGAAGGCAAACCTGAAACAGTGGACACCACCCCAATCGGTACAGGCCCATTCGTGTTTGCAGGTTATCAGTTAGATCAAAAAATTCGTTTCTTAGCTAACAAAGACTACTGGAACGGTAAAGCGGATATTGATCGTTTGATCTTCGACATCGTGCCAGATGCCACCGCTCGTTATGCGAAATTGCAAGCAGGGGCGTGCGATATGATGGACTTCCCGAATGCAGCCGATTTAGACAAAATGAAAACCGACCCGAAAGTGAACTTGCTTTCACAGCCAGGGTTGAACATTGCTTATATCGCATTCAACACCGAAAAAGCCCCGTTTGATAACGTAAAAGTGCGTCAAGCGTTGAACTATGCGGTAGACAAAAAAGCAATTTTAGAAGCGGTTTATCGTGGTGCAGGCGTGCAAGCGAAAAACCCATTGCCACCAACAATTTGGGGCTATAACGACAGCATTACCGACTACGAATACAATCCAGAAAAAGCCAAGGAATTATTGAAAGAAGCGGGTTTTGAAAACGGTTTTGAAACGGACATTTGGGTGCAACCTGTGGTGCGTGCGTCTAACCCGAACCCACGCCGTATGGCGGAATTAGTTCAAGCAGACTGGGAAAAAGTGGGCGTAAGAACCAAACTGGTTAGCTATGAATGGGGCGATTACATCAAACGCACCAAGGCAGGTGAATTGACCGCAGGGACTTACGGCTGGTCAGGCGACAATGGTGATCCTGATAACTTCTTATCGCCATTATTAGGCAGCGATAACATCGGCAACAGCAACTACGCACGTTTCAAAAATGCGGATTTAGATGCGTTATTAGCGAAAGCGATTGGCTTGTCTGATAAAGGCGAGCGAGCCAAACTCTACGAGCAAGCTCAAGTGATTATCAAAGAGCAATCCCCGTGGATCAACGTGGCTCACTCGATCAACTTTGCCCCAACCAGCAAACGTGTACAGGATTACAAACAAAGCCCATTCGGCTACTCGTATTTCTATGGTACGAAGTTAACCGATTAATCCAAACTTCTCATAGCACGAAAATGGCTAGCCAAAAGGCTAGCCATTTTTTTTCCTCTTCACGTAATTAAGTCTATATTAATTTGTGATCAGCCTCACAAATTGAAAATCCGAAAGTTGTCACTGTTTGCTTTATAAACAATAATTCACCATTCACTACTCGCTCAACACTATGCTGTCGCACCTATAGTGTCTCTTTTAGCCGTCTGTGTACCTTTAATTCCCAAAGAGAGTAGTATGGAGAAAAGCATGTTGGAATAAACTAGAGGATAATAGAGTTGAGAAAGTAATGAAAAAATAGAGTTCTCATTGTGAGTGAAGAACATAATATGACAACATCAGTGCAAGAGGCATTTTATGGGAAATAAAGTTTATTATGGAGAATATTCTCTAAAACATTGGCTCGATCTAATTTTATCAAAAAATTTATTATTACCCAAATATCAGCGATATTTTGTATGGGATGAACCCAAAGTGAGCACATTAATAAACTCCTTTAGAAAAGAGCATTTTATCCCTCCTGTCACGATTGGCTCATTCAGAGATGAATCTGGAGAAAATGTCAATCTTATTATCGACGGTCAGCAAAGACTTACCAGTATCTTACTCGCTTATTTGGGTATATTTCCTGATAAAGAACGTTTTAAGAAATCATCAGATAATATAGAACTATACGACAGTACAATTGATGAAAATGACGATCCTGACGATAGGATCGATAATATCCTAGAATGGCGTTTTGCGGTGTTGCAGGAAAAAGGGAAAACAAAAGAGCAAATTATCACGAAGATAGGAAAAGAATATAAAGAATTATCATTACAACTAGAGGATGATTTTTTCGACAAGCATTATTTAGGCTTTTGCTATTTAGTTCCAGATAATAACGATCAAAAAGCACACCAAAAATATTATGCTTCTGTTTTTAAAGAAATAAATATCCAAGGAAAACCTTTACTTCCACAAGAAAGCAGGGCTTCTCTTTATTATTTAGTTGAGGATTTACAACCATTTTTTGATCCAGAATTTACTAAAGAATATAAGTTAACCATTAATGGTAACCCAAGCAAAGCGGACTTTATTCGATATTTGTCGTTGTTATCCGAATATAAATATTGTAATGATATTAAAAAGGTTGCTAGAGGTCAAAAATCTCAAATGGAGAAATACTACGAAGAGTATATATATTCTGTGATCTCTTGCTGCTCAGAGCAAAATGAAGAATCAGAGAAAGAACATAGTAAATTTGGAGATTCTCTGCCATTAATCGAAAATAACAATCATATAATCCGAATGTCCGCTTTAAAAAATTATCTTTCTACTTTGTTAGCAGATAATAAAGAATTCAAATCAATAATTGATTTAGATATGTATTTGTTTGGGGCTATATATTATATTTTACTTGATGGTTGCTCTATCAACTATGATAAAAATTATGAAATAAGAAACGAAATAGAAAATTGTATTAATGACATGAAAAATGATGAACGCCATAGTCGTTCACCCAATGGGCTTACACACCTTAGAAAGAGAATTAGTCGATCAATTGAAATTTATGGGGAGTATTTAAATGAACCAAAATATTAAATTTATATTATCCCCTGTTTCAGATATCCTGAATGAGGGAGTATCATCGGTTAAAAATATAAAACATGGCATTGAAACCCATCCCTTATCAGATTATATACTGCAGTCTATTCTTATTAAAATGGCTGGAGCACAAGAACAGAAAATAAAATGTATCCTATGGGAAATGGCAAACAACAACCATAATTTTAGATATACATTCTTAAATAACAACCTGTCTAAATCTGGTTGCTCACAGTATAAGGATAAAAATGATGTATATAAATTCCTTATAGAACAAATTAAAATAACATCACCTAATTTTGATTTTGTAAACACCTTTAATAAACTAAAAAAGGAGATATTATCTTATAGCAATATCAGTAATACTGTCGAGAATAGCCTTTTTTATTATTGGTCTCAAAGAGGCTATACAACCTATTTAGATTATTGGAAAACAATTAAGGAATCTTACTTTGCGATTGATTGTAAGAATATTCTAGGTGAACACTTAAAACAACAGTATGAAGATAGTTTCTATAAAAATAGAAATAGAATTGCTCACAATACAAGATCTTATCAGCAGAACTTACCATCATTGAATACACTAGTAAAAGAAGATTATCCGTATGAGAATTATTTTATATGGTTCTCACTATTGATTCTTATTGATAAGATATTTATGGAGTTATATAAGATTTATCTAGAAGAGTTAGATTGTATTAAATTCATTTAATGATTCAAACAGGCACTTGCATATAACAAGTGCCTTTTTCCATTCAAAAATGGTTAAAATCAAAGCAATACTATTGTGTTCTATCTAACAATAGAATTGCTTAAGCCCTAATACAACACACGGCTGCGGATGGTGCCATCAATCGCTTTCAAACGTTTTAATGCTTCGTCAGTATTTTCTGATTCGACATCAATCACCACATAACCAATGGTTGGGTCGGTTTGTAAGTATTGGGCGGCGATGTTTACCTCTAAATCCACGAACACTTGGTTGATTTTGTTCAAAATACCTGGTTTGTTGGTGTGAATGTGTAACAAACGCTTGGTGCCGCTGTGTTCTGGTAGGGAAACTTCTGGGAAGTTTACCGCAGAGAGTGTGGAGCCGTTGTCGGAATATTTCACGAATTTATTTGCCACTTCCGAGCCGATATTCGCCTGTGCTTCGGAGGTCGATCCGCCAATGTGCGGGGTTAAAATCACGTTGTCAAATGCGGTTAATGGCGAAACAAATGGATCGTTGATGGACGCCGGCTCTTCAGGGAACACGTCTAACGCTGCCCCACGAATATGCCCTGATTTCAACACATCGACCAACGCATCAATATCCACCACCGTGCCACGAGCCGCATTGATGATCACCGCATCTTTTTTCACTTTCGACAGATTGCTGGCATTTAATAAATTTTTGGTCGATGGATTTTCAGGCACGTGCAATGAAACGGCATCGCTGAACGCCAATAATTCATCAAGGCTAGCAACTTGTTGAGCGTTACCTAGTGGCAATTTGTTTTCGATGTCGTAGAAATAGACTCGCATACCAATGGCTTCCGCCAAAATGCTCAATTGCGAACCGATATGTCCGTAGCCGATAATCCCAAGATTTTTGCCACGCACTTCGTTACAGCCTGTGGCGGATTTATTCCAAATGCCACGGTGAACTTCTGCATTTGCTGTGGGCACTTGACGCATCAATAACAAAATTTCGCCCAAGACCAATTCCGCCACCGAGCGAGTGTTGGAGAACGGGGCGTTGAACACAGGAATCCCACGGCGTTTAGCAGCTTCCAGATCCACTTGGTTAGTGCCGATACAGAAACAGCCGATGGCGATGAGTTTCGGGGCTTGTGCCAGTACTTCTTCGGTTAAAAAAGTGCGGGAACGAATGCCGACAAAGTGGGCATCTTTGATCGCCTCGACCAATTCCTGACCGTCTAACGCTTTTTTGTAGAAGTCGATATTGGTATAGCCTGCGGCTTTTAGGGCATCAAGGGCGTTTTGGTGCACGCCTTCAAGTAGGACGAATTTGATTTTGGATTTATCAAGAGAAACTTTTGTTGTCATAATAGCTCCGAATGTTGTGTTTGTACGTTATAAATGTAGGGACGCAATGTTTGCGTCCGTGGGCGTATGCAATACGCCCCTACAAACGGGGATTTTTCCCATTTTTCGATCATCATCTAATGTAGGGACGTATTGCATACGTCCCAAAAAGATTTTGCAGATTTTTTCAAAAATCTGCCCCCTTGTTATTCAATAATCTTCGCCCCGCTTGGTGTGCCGACAATGGTCACGTTAGCGTAGCGTTGGGCGAAAATGCCGTTGGTGACGACTCCTGCGATGTTGTTGATCGTCTGCTCCATTTTGAGCGGTTCTAGGATTTTGAAATTGTACACATCTAAAATCACGTTGCCGTTGTCTGTGACCACATTTTCACGCCATTCTGGGCTGCCGCCTAAGGCGACTAATTGGCGAGCAACGTAGGAGCGAGCCATTGGGATCACTTCCACAGGCAAAGCGAAAGTCGAGCCGAGCACGTCCACTTGTTTGCTTTCGTCCACAATGCAAACGAATTTCTTCGCTAGCGAGCTGACGATTTTTTCACGGGTTAATGCCGCACCGCCACCTTTGATCATATAGCCCTGTGGCGTGATTTCGTCCGCCCCGTCAATATAGACATCAAGGCTTGACACATCGTTGGCGTTGAACACTTCAATGCCTTGTTTGCGAAGTAACTCTTCGGAATTTTTGGAGGCTGCCACCGCCCCTTTGATCTCATCACGCATTTCGCCCAAGGCTTCAATGAAGCAGTTTACCGTTGAACCGCTTCCCACACCGACAATGGTGTCAGGTTTCACATATTGTAACGCCGCTCGTGCCGCAATTTTTTTCATTTCTAGTTGATCCATCATTTTCCCTTAATCGTAGGATGGGCTTTAGCCCATCACTCAAATATCTGTAGGATGGGCTAAAGCCCATCCTACATAATGATTACAAAAACGGCACGATGTGTAAAAAACATTACTCATCGCACCGCTTGCCTTAATTCCTTTTCACCGCTTCAACAATTTCTTCAGCACTACGTTGTGCTAGCTCCGCATCTTGGCATTCTACCATCACACGAATTAACGGCTCGGTGCCTGATTTCCGTAGAAGAATGCGTCCTTTACCTGCCAAGCGTTGCTCCACAGCAGCGGCTACCGCTTTCACCTCTTCGCTTTCTAGTGGATTTGCTCCGCCTTCAAACCGCACGTTCAGCAACACTTGTGGGAACAACGGCACGGCTTTCGCCAATTCGTTCAAGCTCAATTTGTGATTTGCCATTGCAGCCAGCACTTCCAACGATGCCACAATACCATCGCCTGTGGTGTTTTTGTCTAGCACAATGATATGCCCCGAGTTTTCGCCGCCGAACTTCCAGCCTTTTTCTTTCAGTAATTCAAGCACATAGCGGTCGCCCACGTTGGCACGCACGAATGGAATCGCCAGATCTTTTAAGGCGATTTCCAAGCTCATATTGCTCATTAAGGTACCGACCACACCGCCTTGCAATTTACCTGCACGCAAGGCTTCACGAGCAATGATGAATAGGATTTGGTCGCCATCGACTTTATTGCCTAAGTGATCGACCATAATCAAGCGGTCGCCATCGCCGTCGTAGGCTAAGCCGACATCCGCACCTGACTCTACCACGACTTTTTGTAAAGCGTTGATGTCTGTCGCACCGCATTTTTCGTTGATATTCAAGCCATCAGGGAGTGTGCCGATTTCAATCACTTCCGCCCCAAGTTCACGCATCACGTTTGGCGCAATGTGGTAGGTCGCTCCATTAGCACAGTCCACCACAATTTTGAACCCTTCAAGGCTTAAATGGACTGGGAAAGTGCTTTTGCAAAATTCGATATAACGCCCTGCGGCATCGTTGATTCGGCTGGCTCGCCCTAAATCGGCAGAGCTAACGCAATCCATCGGCTCATCAAGCAATTTTTCGATAGCTTCTTCCACCTCATCGGGCAGTTTTTCGCCACTCGCTGAGAAGAACTTGATGCCGTTGTCGTAATAGGGGTTGTGCGATGCAGAAATCACAATGCCTGCTTCAGCACGGAAAGTTCGAGTGAGATAGGCAATCGCTGGCGTTGGCATTGGGCCAGTGAATGCAGTAGAAAGCCCAGCGGCAGCTAACCCCGCTTCCAATGCGGATTCCAGCATATAGCCTGAAATACGAGTGTCTTTGCCGATCAACACTTTCTTAGAGCCTTGTGTGGCAAGGATTTTGCCTGCTGCCCAACCCAGTTTTAATGCAAATTCAGGCGTGATGGGGAATTTTCCCACTTCGCCACGCACGCCGTCTGTGCCGAAATATTTACGATTTGCCATTTTTTATCCTAATGTAGGATGGGCTTTAGCCCATCATTTTAATCTATTTATGATATTGATGGGCTAAAGCCCATCCTACGAAACTGTGATAATCCCCAATGCAAGGGGGCAGATCTTTGCAATTTTCTGCAAATCTACTCCCTATCAATTACCCTCTCCCGTTTACGGGAGAGGGTGGAGAAAATCCATAGGATTTTCGGAGGGAGAGGGCTTCTAAATTTAAAAATAAGTGATACATCACTACTTGTTGCCCTCTCTCTGCAAAAAATACTGAACGCATTTTTTGCTGTCTCTCTCCCGTAAACGGGAGAGAGTAAAGTACGTTATTTCAAAAAATACTGATACGCCAAGCTGTCGCTGACATTCTGCGAGCGGTAGCCTAAACGCACCAAATCTTGTTTGAACTGTTCGTGTTCGTCTTCATTGACTACAAACGCCGCTAAAATATCGCCGTAGTCCGCCCCGTGAGCTCGATAGTGGAACAGCGAAATGTCCCAATCGATCAATTTCTGCAAGAAGTTGAGCAACGCCCCTTTCTGTTCTGGGAAATCAAAACGATACAGCACTTCTTGTGGAATAGACGCAGGGCGACCGCCGATCATATAGCGAATATGGGTTTTGGCGATGTCGTCATCGGACAAATCTTCCACATCGTAGCCATTTTCTTGCAGGCTTTTGATGATCTCTAACTTCTCTTTATTGCCACTCACTCGCACGCCCACGAAAATGCACGCGCGTTGATCGTCTGCGTGGCGGTAGTTAAATTCAGTGACCGCACGGTTGCCGAGAATTTCACAGAAGGTCAAAAATGCCCCTTTCTGTTCAGGGATCGTTACCGCAATCAAGGCTTCCTGTTTTTCGCCAATTTCACAACGCTCCGACACATAGCGGAGGGTATGGAAATTCATATTCGCCCCCGACAGCACGCAAGCAAACTGCTTGCCTTGGATTTGATATTGATCGAGATATTTTTTCAGCCCTGCCAACGACAACGCCCCTGACGGCTCTGCTACCGCTCGCACATTCTCAAAAATGTCTTTGAGTGCCGCACAAATTTCATCATTATCGACCAGAACCACATCATCAATGTACTGCTGACACAGGCGGAAGGTTTCATCGCCAATGCGTTTCACCGCCACGCCGTCCGCAAACAAACCGACACGATCTAATTCAACAGGCTTGCCTGCTTGCAAGGCGTGGAATAGGCAGGCGGAATCTTTCGATTCGACTGCAATTACTCTAGTTTCAGGCATTAGCTGTTTAATCAGCACCGCCACGCCTGCGGCTAAACCGCCACCGCCGACTGGCACAAACACATAATCCAAATGGTTGCTCTGTTGCACCAATTCCAAACCGATTGCTCCTTGCCCTGCAATCACTAATGGGTGATCGAAGGGATGAACAAAGGTCATTTGTAATTCTTCGGAAAGTTCTAAGGCTTTGGCTTTGGCTTCGTCAAAATTCGCCCCATACAGCAACACTTCGCCACCAAATGAACGTACCGCATCCACTTTAATTGACGGCGTATTTTGTGGCATCACAATCAATGCTCGCAAGCCGAGATGTTTTGCAGAAAGTGCCACGCCTTGAGCGTGGTTGCCCGCAGATGCCGCAATCACGCCAGCGGCTTTTTGTTTAGCAGAAAGGCTGGAGATCATCGCATAAGCCCCACGCAGTTTGAAACTGTGAACAGGCTGGCGATCTTCTCGTTTGATCAGAATCGTATTGCCCAAACGCTCCGACAATTTTTCCATTTTTTGCAAGGGCGTGACTTGGGCAAGATCGTAGATTTTAGAACTTAAAATGGCACGGAGGTAATCCGTGCCGGTGTTGAGTTGGGTCTCACTCATTGGTTAACCTTGATATTAGTGCTTTTTGCACGTTTCATCTGCAGTGTGATGATGGTGATGGTGTTCATCGCAGCACTCGCCATTGTGGTGATGGTGATGATGTTCATCACAGCAACCTTCGTGGGCTTCTTCATCGTGATGGTGATGATGGTGGCTACCACAACCACAGCCGTGACCTTCTTCATCGCTGTCGTGACCGCCACAGCAGCCACCTTCTTGATGCACGTGACCGTGGGCGATTTCTTCTAAGGTCGCTTCACGAGTGGCAACCACTTCCACGCTGAATAGCAATTCTTGACCAGCTAACATATGGTTGCCGTCTACCACCACTTCATCGCCTTCAACTGCAGTAATCACCACAGGCAATGGACCGACATCAGTGTCAGCGATAAAACGCATCCCCACTTCTAATTCGTCCACGCCCATAAACACGTATTTTGGCACACGTTGCACCATATTTTCGTTGTATTCGCCGTAGCCTTCTTCAGGTTTCACACGCACTTCAAACACATCGCCAACCGCTTTGCCTTCTAATGCATTTTCTAAACCAACAACTAAATTATTGTGACCGTGTAAGTATTCTAAAGGTTGTTGTACTGGAGCTTCGTCCACTAATACGCCGTCTTGAGTACGTACTTGGTAAGCAATACTTGGCACAACATTTTTTGCGATTTTCATAGGGTTTCCTTATTGATTGTGAAAAACCCGAGCATTGTAGCGATTTACCGAGGATTTGCAAAATTTTTGAAATTCTCACCCCCTTGCACCACTTTCTTTAACAGCGGTATAATCCGCCCGTTCTCATTGGGGTGCTTTGTTCGCAAAGCTGAGAAATACCCATAGAACCTGATCTGACTAATATCAGCGTAGGGATTTGAGACAGGAACTGACTTTTCGCTCCAGTTTTAAATCCTTCTATTTCACATTTTAGAAGGAACATTCAATGAAATTCAAAACCACTTTCGCCCTTTCCGCTCTTGCTTTATCTTTATCGGCAGCCGCCAATCAACCGACCTTAAACGTGTACACCTACGACTCCTTCACATCCGAATGGGGGCCTGCACCGAAATTGGAAGCCTTGTTTGAACAGCAATGCAGCTGCGATTTGAAATTTATGCCGTTTGAAGATGGCGTGACGATGTTCAACCGTATCCGCTTAGAAGGCGATAAAACCAAAGCTGATGTGATGCTCGGCATTGACAATTTCGTGATGCCTGAAGCCGAAAAATCAGGCTTGTTCGTGGCACACGGCTTGGACACGAGCGGCTTAGATTTAGCGTGGAACGACAAAACCTTTATGCCGTACGACTTCGGCGAATATGCGTTCATCTATAACAAAGAAAAACTCGCTAATCCGCCGAAAAGTTTGAAAGAGTTGGTCGAACGCCAAGATCTGAAAGTGATTTACCAAGATCCACGCACCAGCACCGTCGGACGTGGCTTGCTGTTCTGGGTAAACACCGTCTATGGCGATAACGCCGAGCAAGCGTGGCAAGATCTCGCCAAACACACCGTGACGGTCGGCAAAGGCTGGTCAGAAACCTACGGAGCGTTCTTAAAAGGCGAATCGGATTTAGTGTTAAGTTATGCCACATCGCCACTTTACCACCAATGGCACGAGAAAGATGAAAACTACGTTGCCGCCAACTTTGACGAAGGGCATTTGGTACAAACAGAAGTGGCTGCAATTACCAAAGCGAGCAAACAGCCGAAATTGGCGAAAGACTTCTTGGCATTCTTACAACAGCCAGAAGCCCAAAAAATCATCTCTTTCCATAACGTGATGAAACCCGTGGTCAGCAGCCAAGCCGATCCGCTGTTCAACACCTTGCCAACCTATAAAACGCTCAACTACGGCGAACCAAGCACCGAAACTGTGAAACAATGGTTAGCGACTTGGCAGAAGGCGGTGAGTAAATAACATTCTTGGGGAGATTTTATTGCTCTGTATGTTTTTTCATTAGCGTAGGGGCGGACCTGTGTGTCCGCCCGAATACCAAAATTAGAGAGGGCGAACACATAGGTTCGCCCCTACTTTCGTATAACACCAAACTATCAAAACAATAGCACGCCTTGGGGTCAAAACTTGCTATAATCCGCTTTATTTGATTGATATTCAGGGCGAAATGCAACACTTTATCCACACCGCCAACCAGTTCGGGCAACAAAGAAAGCCGTTCTTTTTTCTGATCGATTTTGAGCAAAAAAAGCCGTTGATCGCACCGCTTGAGCAAGCTCATCAACACGGCATTTCGTTTATCTTTCCACACAACGCAAATAGCGAAAACCAAGCCGTTGCCAAACCGTTTGAATTTGCTTTCGAGCCGACTGATTACGCCCACTATCAGCAAGCCTTCGCACTCGTGCAGCGAGAAATTCAAGCAGGCAACAGCTATTTGCTCAATCTCACTTGCCAAACCAAGATCCAAACCAATTACAGTTTGGCAGAGATTTTTTCTGCCAGCCGAGCCAAATATAAACTGCATTTAAACGGGCAATTTGTCTGCTTTTCGCCCGAATGTTTTGTGCGAATTGAGCATAACAAAATCTACTCCTACCCGATGAAAGGCACGATCAACGCCAACGAACCAAATGCAGCAGAAACGTTGCTCAACTCGCCCAAAGAATTTACCGAACATAACACCATTGTGGACTTGATTCGCAACGATCTCGCCTTGGTTTCTCGCCACATTCAGGTCAGCAAATATCGCTATCTGGAAAAAGTGCAAACACACCGTGGGGCGATTTACCAAACTAGCTCGGAAATTTGTGGCGACTTGCCTGAAAATTGGCAAACGGAAATCGGCACAATGCTCGCAAAACTCTTGCCCGCAGGTTCAATTAGCGGAGCACCGAAAGAGAAAACGGTGCAAATTATTCAGCAAGCCGAACAAGCCGAACGGGGTTACTACACGGGGATTTTTGGCTATTTTGACGGCGAAAGTTTAGACAGTGCGGTGGCAATTCGCTACATCGAGCAACAAAATGGCGAGCTGATTTTCCGCAGCGGCGGCGGCATTACGTCACAAAGTGTGCTAGAAGACGAATACAACGAAATTTTGGAAAAAGTGTATGTGCCGATTTCCGCTGTTTGAAACCTTGGCGGTGGTTGATGGGCAATTTCGCCGTGTAGAATACCACCAGCAACGGGTCAATTTTGCCTTTCAGCACTATTTCAAGGCGGAATGTAGGTTGGTTCTACGCCAAATCCCGATCCCAACGGAATTTCAGCACGGCTTTTTTCGCTGTCGAATGGATTACAATGCGAGCGATTTTGCGGTCGGCTTTTATCCTTATCAACCGAGAAAAATTGAGCAATTTCAATGTGTTTACACCGAAAATCTAGATTATCGCTTCAAATACAGCGATCGCAAGGGGGTAGATTTCGGTCAAAAAATGCAAAATGTGGAAAGCATTATCGTGAATAACGGCAAAGTGAGCGACTGCACTATTGGCAATTTGTTGTTGCTGAAAAATGGCGTGTGGTATAGCCCTGCCGACTATTTGCTCAAAGGCACGCAATTAAGCTACTTGCTGGATCAAAAACAGGTGGTACTGACGGAAATTTGCCCAGAAAATCTGTTTGATTATCAACAGATTATGCTCATCAATGCGTTGAATCCGTTTGAATTGAGCCGAGCGATTCCGATCAATAGATCAGCAGTCTTAATCTAATTTTGCGACACGGATCGAAAAAATCATAAAAAAAGGTTGAAACTGTATATCTAAACAGTATAATACCGCCCAACATTATCCCTATTTAACCTTGAAAGGAACGCCTTATGGCAGAGAAAAAATCCAAAACGCCTGAAGTTGTCAGACATACCGATCCAGAAGCAAAAGATAAAGCCCTTGCCGCTGCACTCGCTCAAATTGAAAAGCAATTCGGCAAAGGCTCGATTATGACCTTAGGTTCAACCCAACAGCTTGATATTGAAGCAGTTTCAACGGGTTCTATTGGCTTAGACTTAGCCCTTGGAATTGGTGGCTTGCCAATGGGGCGAATTGTGGAAATTTATGGGCCTGAATCATCAGGTAAAACCACGCTGACCCTTTCGGTGATTGCCGAAGCCCAAAAAGCAGGCAAAACCTGTGCCTTTATTGATGCCGAACACGCACTTGATCCGGTTTACGCTCGCAAATTAGGTGTGGATACCGATAAATTATTGATTTCTCAGCCCGATCACGGCGAGCAAGCGTTAGAAATTTGTGATGCGTTAGTTCGCTCTGGTGCGGTGGATGTGATTATCGTGGACTCCGTCGCCGCTTTAACACCAAAAGCAGAAATTGAAGGCGATATGGGCGATTCGCATATGGGCTTGCAAGCACGTTTGATGTCGCAAGCTCTGCGTAAACTCACGGGGAACGTCAAAACCACAAACTGTTTGGTGGTGTTTATCAACCAAATCCGTATGAAAATTGGCGTGATGTTCGGCAACCCTGAAACCACTACAGGCGGTAATGCGTTGAAATTCTATGCCTCTGTGCGTTTAGATATTCGCCGTTCAGGTGTCGTGAAAGATGGCGAAGAGATTTTAGGTAGTGAAACCAAAGTAAAAATTGTGAAAAACAAAGTCGCACCGCCATTCCGCACCGCACAATTTGATATTATGTACGGCGAAGGCATTTCAAAAGTTGGGGAAATCCTTGGCTTGGCAGTAGAACACGATTTAATCAAGAAATCGGGGGCGTGGTTCTCCTACAATGGCGAGAAAATCGGTCAAGGTAAAAACAATGCGTTGAAATGGCTGAAAGAGAATCCAGAACAGACGGAAAATATCGAAAAAGCCTTGCGTGAGTTGTTTATGTCGTCACCGAATATCGCTTTTAAGGCGACTGATGATAGTAGTGATAATAACGACAACGCTGATGAAGCCGAAGAGCAGTTTGAAGAAGAACTTTAATCGTAGGATGGGCTTTAGCTCATCACACTTTTTTATGATTTTTTGATGGGCTGAAGCCCATCCTACATTTTCAATGCGGTATTTCACCGCATTTTTGTTATATTCCCACGATGAAAACAAAATACAGTGCCACGCAGTATCTGGTTTATCTGCTTTCTCGGCGAGATTACAGCGAGCGAGAACTTCGCCAAAAACTCAAACAAAAAGCGTATGAAGCCGATGAGATTGAGCAAGCGATCGAAACCGCACAAACGCATCAATGGCAGAGCGATGCACGCTTTTGCCAACATTTTATCCGCTCACGATCTCAGCAAGGTTATGGTCCTGCTCGCTTAAAGCAAGAACTTCGCTTAAAAGGCGTGGCAGATTGGCTGATTACCCAAGAGCTAGAAAATAGTGAAATTGATTGGTTTGAACTTGCCGAGCGTGTTTTTCAGAAAAAATGCCCTGAAGAGTGGGATCTCAAAGCCAAGCAAAAAATGTGGCGATATATGTTAAGCCACGGTTTTTCGTCTGATCATTTTAGCCATTTAATGAACTTGGAGTTTGACAATGAATGGGAATAAACCGCACCAAATTACCTTTTTCAGCCGCTTTGAAGCGGATATTTTAAGTGGTAAGAAAACCATTACCATTCGGGATCAATCGGAATCCCATTTTCAGCCTGAACAGCTACTTTGCGTTTTAACGCACGAAACCCACCGCTTGTTCGCTCATATTCGCGTGTTGTCGGTCACGCCAATTCACTTTGACGATCTAAACGAACGCCACGCCCAGCAAGAAAATATGCGTTTGGATGAATTACGCCAAGTGATCCGTGAAATCTATCCGAATGAAACGCAATTTTGGGTGATCGAATTTGAGCGAGTTGAGCCATTGCAATGAGCCTGTTCAGATCGACCAAGCAGACGGAATTTTGCCCTGAATGCCAATCGCCTTTACAGCTCAAAAAAGGCAAGCAAGGGCTATTTTTAGGCTGTTCCAATTACCCTCGTTGCCACTATCTCAAACCGTTGCAACAGAGTACGCACATTCTCAAAACCTTAGACGAAATTTGCCCAGAATGTGGGCATTTTCTGCAACTCAAACAGGGGCATTTTGGCATTTTTATTGGGTGTAGCCAGTATCCTGAATGCGATTTTGTGGTACAAAATGAGCCTGAAACGGCGGAAGAAGTTGACTGCCCAGAATGTAAAACCCATAAATTAGTCGAACGAATGGGGCGTTCGGGCAAACATTTTTACGGCTGTACAGGTTATCCGCATTGCAAATTGACTTTACCGAGCAAGCCAATTCAGGTGAACTGCCCTGAATGTGATTATCCGTTAGCGACCCAGAAAAAAGTACGTAATAAAACTTACCTTTGCTGTGCCAATAAAACTTGCCAGCACTTATTTGAAGAACCGAATGAATAATTTTGAACAGATTGTCGAGAAACTCAAGCAAAATCAAGTAGTTGCCTACCCAACCGAAGCCGTGTTCGGGCTGGGCTGTAATCCTAACAGCGAAACAGCAGTGCGAGCATTGCTTGCATTAAAACAACGCCCCGAAGAAAAAGGCTTGATTTTGGTTGCGCCACACAAAGACTATTTATTGCCGTTTATTGATGATACGCATTTAACCGAAACTGAGTGGCAACGGTTTGAGCAGCCAAGAAGCGAGCAAGCGATTAGCTGGATAATGCCTGCCAAACGTAGTGTACCACGCTATCTCAAAGGGCAATTTGACAGCATTGCGGTACGGCTTTGTCAAGTGCCTGCGGTGGTGGCATTATGCGAAGCCACGGGTTTTGCTTTAACGTCCACCAGTGCCAATTTGACAGGGATACCGCCTTGTCGCACGGCAGAGGAAGTTATCACACAATTTGGAACGGATTTTCCTGTGCTCAATCAGCCGACGTTAGGCAGGCAAAATCCGTCCGAAATTCGAGATATATTTACTCAACAAATTTTCCGCCAAGGCTAATAGGAGAGAAAATGAATCACTATGCTGTTTGGGGCAACCCGATTGCTCAAAGTAAATCGCCATACATTCATCAATTATTCGCCGAACAGACGCGAAAGAATGTGGAGTATGCAGCGAAATTAGGCGATCTTGCTGACTTTGAACAACAACTTCTAGCCTTCTTTGCCCAAGGGGCAAAAGGGGCGAATATTACCGCTCCTTTTAAAGAGCGTGCCTTTGCAATGGCGGATTTACACAGCGAGCGTTGCCTGCAAGCCCAAGCCTGTAATACGCTCAAGCGATTGGACGATGGGCGACTGTATGCGGACAATACCGACGGATTGGGACTTGTCGCCGATTTAACCCGACTCGGCTGGCTCAAACCACAACAAAAAGTGCTGATTTTAGGAGCAGGCGGTGCAACCAAAGGCGTGCTGTATCCGCTATTGCAAGCCAAACAGCAGATTAGCTTGTATAACCGAACGGTGGAAAAAGCGGTGAGTTTGGCGGAAAAATTTGCAGAATTTGGCAAGATCTCCCCCCCTTGCAAACAAGATTTGGAAAGTCAGCATTTTGATTTAATCATTAACGCCACCTCATTGGGCTTACAAGGCAAATATGTTGAACTACCAAACCATTTATTTGCCACCGCCAAGGTGTACGATATGCAATATGCCCCTGAAATGGCAACACCGTTTCTCCATTACGCTCGATCGCAAGGTGCAACGAACTGTCAAGACGGCTTAGGAATGTTGGTGGGGCAGGCTGCCTATGCCTTCCAGTTATGGGAAGGGGTGTTGCCTGACATTGAACCTGTTTTGGAAACATTAAAAATTAAAACGATGTGCTAAACCCCTATAAAAATAAGATAATTTTGCTGTTTTTTAGTCAAATTGCTGATTCTCTATTCAAAAACGTTTAAAATAGCGTTTTTTGCAAAAAAGTATTTGACGAGCTAGGACGAAATCAGCATAATACGCCCCGCAAAGCCGATAGGTAAAGCAATGGCTACATAGCTCAGCTGGTTAGAGCACAACACTCATAATGTTGGGGTCACAAGTTCGAATCTCGTTGTAGCCACCATTGCGGGACTGGCGAAATTGGTAGACGCACCAGATTTAGGTTCTGGCGCCGAGAGGTGTGTGGGTTCAAGTCCCTCGTCCCGCACCATTTATGGCTTAGCAAATAAAACGACTGGAGTATCGCCAAGCGGTAAGGCACTGGGTTTTGATCCCAGCATTCCTAGGTTCGAATCCTAGTACTCCAGCCATCTTATTTCTTATCAAATATAACTAACTTTAGGTTAGTTTTTTCTTTTGGAGTATCGCCAAGCGGTAAGGCACTGGGTTTTGATCCCAGCATTCCTAGGTTCGAATCCTAGTACTCCAGCCATATTTTTTTCGAAATTATTTTTAACATTCATCTTTTTGATCTGCCTTTATTTTCATTGCGATTTTTCTTTTCTTCACTTTTGATTTTAGCCAAAATTCTTTAGAATTATGCGGTTATTCAACTGGAGAAAACTATGTTCAGCCCAAAAAATCTCGAATCCATCGCTCAACAGCTTCACAATGCCTTGCCACAAGGTTTAAAAAATGTCGGCAATGATTTGGAAGATAAATTCAAACAAATCCTACAAGCTCAGCTGACCAAACTCGATGTCGTTACTCGTGAAGAGTTTGATGTCCAATCCCAAGTGTTATTACGCACCCGCGAAAAACTCAATGAATTAGAAAAACGTTTGGATGCGTTACTTGAAGCGGACGCGTCTCAATCCGAATAAATTTTAGAAGGAAAATCCAATGAAAAATATCAATCCAACTCAAACCTTTGCGTGGAATGCTCTTGAACAGCACAAAGCGGAAAATCTGACGATTCCACAACTTTTTGCCGATGATCCAAACCGTTTCGACAAATACTCTCTGCGTTTTGACGATCAAATTTTGGTCGATTTTTCCAAAAATGCGATCAATCAACAAACGTTAAGCTTATTACGCCAACTGGCGGACGAATGTCAGTTAAAATCCGCCACCTATGCGATGTTTAATGGCGAAAAAATTAACCGTACCGAAGATCGTGCCGTGTTGCACATAGCCTTGCGTAATCGCTCAAATACACCAGTAGAAGTAGACGGCAAAGACGTAATGCCTGAAGTGAATGCCGTATTAGCAAAAATGAAAGGCTTCTGTGAGCGAGTGATTTCAGGCGAATGGAAAGGTTACACCGGCAAAGCGATTACCGATGTGATCAATATCGGTATCGGCGGTTCGGATTTAGGCCCTTATATGGTGACAGAAGCGTTGCGTCCGTACAAAAATCACTTAACGATGCACTTCGTGTCTAATGTGGACGGCACGCACATTGCTGAAACGTTACGCAAAGTAAATCCTGAAACCACACTTGTGTTGGTGGCATCAAAAACCTTTACTACGCAAGAAACAATGACTAATGCCCATTCGGCACGGAATTGGTTATTGAGAGCTGCCAAAGATGAGTCTGCGGTCGCCAAACATTTCGTGGCTCTCTCGACTAACGCCAAAGAAGTGGCAAAATTCGGGATTGATACTGACAATATGTTTGAATTCTGGGATTGGGTCGGCGGTCGCTACTCACTTTGGTCTGCGATCGGTTTATCCATTGCCCTTTCACTCGGCTTTGAGCATTTTGAGCAACTGCTTGAAGGGGCTCACGCAATGGATAAGCACTTCTTAAATGCCCCAATTGAGCAAAATATCCCAACCACACTTGCCCTTGTGGGGATTTGGAACAACAACTTCTTAGGAGCCGAATCGGAAGCAATTTTACCGTACGACCAATATTTACACCGCTTCGCCGCCTATTTCCAACAAGGCAATATGGAATCAAACGGCAAATTTGTGGGGCGTGATGGCAAAGCCGTGAATTATCAAACAGGGCCGATTATTTGGGGCGAACCCGGTACAAACGGTCAGCACGCCTTTTATCAGTTGATCCACCAAGGCACGAAATTGATCCCGTGTGATTTTATTGCACCAGCTCAAAGCCACAATCCAATCGGCGATCACCACACTAAATTGCTTTCTAACTTTTTTGCCCAAACTGAAGCCCTTGCGTTTGGTAAATCGAAAGAGGTAGTAGAACAAGAGTTCGTACAAGGGGGGAGATCTTTAGCAGAAACTGCAAATATTGTACCGTTCAAAGTGTTCACAGGTAACAAGCCGACTAACTCCATTTTGGTGCAAAAAATCACCCCATTTACGCTTGGTGCATTGATTGCAATGTACGAACACAAAATCTTCGTGCAAGGCGTGATTTTCAACATCTACAGCTTCGACCAATGGGGAGTAGAGCTGGGCAAACAGCTCGCCAACCGCATTTTGCCAGAGCTTGAAAACGCTGAGAAAATCACCAGCCACGATAGCTCAACCAATGGATTGATCAACCAGTTCAAAGCATGGAAATAACCTGTTAGACATTTTCTCCCTTAATGCATAATAGCTGGCATTAGGGGAGAAAAATTTTGCAAAATCTTCAAAAAACTGACCCCCTTGTTGTTGCTTTTTCTACACAACTAGTCCCATTTCCGTTACAATTTGAGCCATTTTAAATGTGATTACGGTAGCAACAATGTCAAATCCACAACGTAAAATTTTAGTCACTTGTGCCTTGCCTTATGCGAACGGGGCAATTCATTTAGGGCATATGCTCGAACATATTCAAGCGGATATTTGGGTGCGTTTCCAACGGATGCGTGGGCATCAAATTCATTTCGTTTGTTCCGATGATGCACACGGTACGCCGATTATGCTGAACGCCGATAAACTCGGCATTACCCCAGAGCAGTTGATCGAACAAGCAAAGAAAGATCACGTTGCCGATTTTGCTGGGTTCAACATCAGCTTTGATAATTACCATTCGACGCACAGCGAAGAGAACCGAGAGCTCACTCGCCATATCTATAACCAGTTGAAAAATAATGACTTTATTAAAAGCCGTGTGATTTCGCAACTGTTTGACCCTGAAAAGCAGATGTTTTTGCCTGATCGTTTTGTGAAAGGCACTTGCCCAAAATGTAAAGCAGAAGATCAATATGGCGATAACTGCGAATCCTGCTCGGCAACTTACAGCCCGATGGATCTGATCAATCCACGCTCGGTCGTTTCAGGCTCTACGCCAATTGTGAAAGAATCAGAACATTTCTTCTTTGATTTGCCAAGTTTTGAAGGAATGTTGAAAGAGTGGACTCGCTCTGGTTCGCTTCAACCTGAAATTGCCAACAAAATGCAAGAGTGGTTTGAAAGCGGTTTGCAGCAGTGGGACATCAGCCGTGATGCACCGTATTTCGGCTTTGAAATTCCTGATGCGGAAAACAAATTCTTCTATGTGTGGTTAGATGCCCCGATCGGTTATATGGCATCGTTCAAAAATTTATGCGACCGCACAGGCTTGGATTACGATGAATTTTGGAAAAAAGATTCCACCGCCGAACTGTATCACTTTATCGGCAAAGACATCGTCTATTTCCACAGCTTGTTCTGGCCAGCAATGCTAGAAGGCAGTGGCTATCGCAAACCAACCAACGTATTTGCTCACGGCTATGTGACGGTGGACGGACAAAAAATGTCCAAATCCCGTGGTACCTTTATCCAAGCCAGCACCTATTTGAAGCATCTCGATCCTGAATGTTTGCGTTATTACTATGCGGCAAAATTGAACAATCGCATTGAAGATTTAGATTTCAGCTTGGACGATTTTGTACAGCGTGTGAACAGCGATATTGTGAATAAATTGGTGAATTTAGCCTCTCGCACCGCAGGTTTCATCCATAAACGTTTTGACGGCAAATTAGCCGCAGAACTGGACGATCCGCAACTTTTCGCCGAATTTACCGCACAATCAGCGCAGATCGCTTCTTTCTACGAGAACCGTGAATTTAACAAAGCGATTCGTGAAATTATGGCACTTGCTGACAAAGCGAATAAATATATTGACGACAAAGCTCCGTGGGTAATTGCCAAAGAAGAGGGCAAAGATGCGGAGTTACAAGCCGTTTGTTCAATGGGCTTGGAAATGTTCCGTGTGTTAATGAGCTACTTAAAGCCTGTAATGCCAACCTTGGCGAGCAAAGCCGAAGCCTTCTTACAAACCGAATTGCGTTGGGATAACATCGACACGCCATTGCTCGGCAAACAAATTGCCCCATTTAAAGCGTTATTTACTCGCTTGGAGAAAAAGCAGATTGATGCGGTGATTGATGAAACCAAAGCGTTATTTGCGGAAGCTGAAAAACTTGCACAAAAAGGAAAAAAAGTGACCCCTTGCGAAACGAAAATTGAACCTATTGCCCCTGAAATCACCATTGATGATTTCGCCAAACTTGATCTCCGTGTGGCAAAAGTGCTGAAATGCGAAGCGGTGCCGAAATCAGACAAACTGTTGCGTTTTGAACTGGATTTAGGCGACCACACACGCCAAGTGTTCTCTGGCATCAAAGCCGCTTACGGCAAACCTGAAGAGCTGGAAGGCCGTTTTGTGATTATGATCGCCAACCTTGCCCCACGCAAAATGTCGTTCGGAATGTCAGAAGGGATGATTTTATCCGCAGGCACAGGCGGAGCGGACTTGTTCTTGCTTTCGGCAGACAGTGGTGTGAGTGCTGGAATGCAGGTGAAATAAGGAAAGTGAAGGTGGGTATTTGCCCACCTTATTTACAAGACAACCATGTCAACATACTTATAAAGGAGAGCCCTATGAGACAACAAACCCTTGCGATTATCAAACCCGACATTACGAGACGTCATCTCATTGGCGAGATATTGTCCTTGCTTGAACAAAATGGCTTAGAAATCAAAGCATTAAAGATGCTACATTTAACCCAAGCTCAAGCAGAAGGATTTTATGCCGAGCATCAAGGTAAGCCGTTTTTTGCTCCTCTAGTCCATTTTATGAGTTCTGCACCTGTTGTCGTGGTAGTATTAGAAGGGGAAAACGCAGTTAGCCATTATCGTAACCTCATGGGGGCAACCGATCCCGCTAAACGAGAAAAAGGCACGATTCGCGATCACTACGCGTTAAGCTACCAAGAAAATTCAGTACACGGCTCTGATTCTGATGCTTCAGCAAAACGTGAAATAGCTTATTTCTTCACCTCAAATGAAATCATGTCATAGCATGTCACCATAAAAATCCTAACATTTACAATGATAGGATTTTTTTATTTCTCTTTACGTTTTAACTGTACCACTTTACAGTTAAAACGCTACAATTTCTAACCGACCTGTTAATGAAAAACGCTGTGAACTAGGAATCCAATGCTCACTCTCTCGAAAAAAAATGTGCAACTCAATGCCAATGTAAACAATAAAGAACAAGCTATTGCACTTGTTGCGCAAGGTTTGATTGAAAATGGCTATGTTGTACCAGCTTATGCCACAAGTATGCAGATACGCGAACAACAGGCGTCTACTTATTTAGCCAATGGCATTGCGATTCCCCACGGTGACTTAGGTGGACGTGAACAGGTAAAAAAAACGGGAGTACAAATTTATCAATTCCCCAAAGGCGTCGATTGGGGAGAAGGCAACACCGCTTATGTCGTCATTGGTATTGCAGCAAATTCTGACGACCATCTATGCTTATTACAACATCTTAGTCGTCTACTGAACGATGATACTAAAGCAAATCTGATCGCTACCACCCAAGATTTAAACCAATTTATCATGCTACTTAGTGGCAAACCGTCTTTACCAAGCATCAATGAACGCTTAATCCATTTAACACTTGATGCTCCTAATTTAGCGACTCTTTCTCTTGTGAATGCAACCACCTTGTATGAACTAGGCTATGTGGATCACGATTTTTTGCAAAAAGTCCGTATTTCTCTCCCCCTTGCATTAGCGCCAAATATTTATTTGCTTGATAGCTCAAGCGGCAATCTTGCCAACGGCATTGCAATTGCTCGCAATCAACAAGGTATGACGCTAATTAGTGTGGCGATGGTTGATCAACGCCTTCAACCACAATTAACAAAGCTGATCCAACCCGCTATCCTACACAAAATAGCTAATGCTAATCAGGCAGAGCTACTGGCAATTTTCAACAACATATTAGAGTCAAATGAACATACTCTAAATGATGAAGTCGAGGTAATTATCACACTGAGAAACACACATGGTTTGCACGCCAGACCTAGCACTTTCTTCGTTAATATTGCAAAAAAATTTGTCGCTCACATTCAAGTACAGAATCTAGATGCCCAAACCTCATTAGTTGATGGTAAAAGCGTGATGGAAATCATGACATTAGGGGTAAAAAAAGGCGAACGACTACGAATCGTGGCTCGTGGTCATGATGCAAAACTTGCACTCACACAGCTCACTCAAGCCATTGAACAGGGACTAGGTGAGAGAGAAACAGAATCATGCGGCAATAGTACGTAAACCCAATCGCCAAGAACTTGAGCGTTGAAGAAATGTTCCTTGCTCCCGTTATACACTGTTGTCATTGCTCGATTACAGGCTAAGGGCATTGAAAATGTAGCATACTAAACGGGTGTTCATGAAACGTTTCTCAACCTTGAGGGCGTACTACAAGCCCTAGTGCCACACAGTAAACTCATTGTAAACTGTGTGGTCGCTAGGCTAAATTTATCATTTAAACCCACATTCAGCCTGCTGAATGCGTTAAACTTAACCATGCAAACCATTTCATCGGTATTGCAAATCGTAAACAGGATAACTCACTCCTCGCAATATCATTTATTTTGACACATATAGGACTTTCTCATGAACATTTCTTTCGTTTTTCCGGCACAACTTGGCAATGCTCGCCAATTTCTCGTTGAACAAGCACTAACAAACGCAGCAACCCAACAACAACACCAAATTGTTGCAACCGAACAAGCTGATATTGTGCTACTGTTTGAACCAAGCGTTCCAGCTAACCTTATTGGTAGAAAAGGGGCTATTGTCGATCTTGAGCAAGCGTTAAACCAACCTGAAACTACATTACAGCAAGCGATCGCCGATGCAGCCCCGCTGCACGTAGAAGACACACCACTAGAAAATCATGGCAAAACTAAAAACATTGTAGCAGTAACCGCTTGTCCAACGGGCGTAGCACAAACCTTTATGTCTGCAGAAGCCATTTCTAATTACGCCAAAACCCAAGGTTGGAATATCAAAATTGAAACCCGAGGGCAAATTGGTGCAAACAATTTAATTACAGCAGAAGAAGTACAAGCTGCTGATTTAGTGTTTATTGCCACTGATATTGATGTAGATCTAAGTAAATTTGAAGGCAAACCAATGTATCGCACATCAACCAAATTAGCGATGAAAAACACCGCTCAGGAATTTGAAAAAGCCTTCAACGAAGCCACGATTTACACCAGTAAAAAAGTAAAAAACACTGAAACAACACCACAAGCCTGCAATAAATCGGATAACTGCTCTCCTTGCCAGTTCGCCCGTTTCTTGCCACTTCTTGTAGGTGCTGGTGCACTTATCGCTATTGCTTATGTGCTTTTTGATTAATACATAAAATAAAACAGGCTATATCTACAAATATAGCCTGTTTGCATTGATGAATATTGACAAAAAATCGATTTTTCTCACCCCCTTGTCGCAATCTTACCTAAGCTTTCTCAGCTTCAACAACTGGTGTGGTGAAACATTTGAGCAAGTAGTAACCTAAGATTGCCGAAACAGATGAACCAATCAAAATCCCTAAACGTGCCAATGAGATAAACTTACCATCAGCCTCTTCCCCTCCAAAAGCAAGACCGGCTAAAAACATCGACATGGTAAATCCAATGCCACACAACACGGAGACCGCAAAAATCTGCTTGAAATTAATCCCTTCTGATAATTTCGCAATACCAAGTTTCACAGCAAGATAACTGAAACCAAACACGCCCAAGCTTTTTCCAACCAAAAGACCAAAGATAACCCCTAGCGTTAACGTTGAGGTGAAACTATTCAACCCCATACCGGAAATGGTCACGCCGGCATTTGAAAAAGCGAACAGCGGCAGAATCACAAATGAGCACCAAGGAGCAAGAATGTGTTCAAACTGATGGAGTGGCGTTTCACCATTTTTTCCCTTCAAAGGCACACAAAAGCCAATAATTACTCCTGCGAGCGTTGCATGCACCCCTGATTTCAGCACAGATGCCCATAAAATCAAGCCTACGACCATATAAGCACACAACGCAGTCACTTTCATACGGTTCATCATCACCAAAACAGCAATCGCCAAGCCTGCGGAAACTAACGCAGTGGTACTTAATTCATGAGAGAAAAAGATAGCAATGACCACAATCGCACCAAGGTCATCAATAATAGCCAGTGCCAATAAGAAAATTTTCAACGCAAATGGGACACGTTTACCGAGTAACGCCAACACACCGAGTGCAAACGCAATATCCGTTGCCATCGGAATTGCCCAGCCTGCTTGGTGCTCTGGGTGTTCGAGATTGAGAAACCAATAAATCAGTGCAGGGACCACCATGCCGCCAATAGCACCCACAGCGGGAAAAATCGCTCTTTGGTAGCTAGATAAAGCCCCTTCCAACAGCTCACGTTTAACTTCAAGCCCCACTAACACAAAAAAGACTGCCATAAAGCCGTCATTGACCCACATTAACAACGGTTTATGAATACTAAATAAACCAATTTGCACACTCACTGGCATGCCTAAAAAATCAAAATACCACTCACGAAATGGCGTATTCGCCAAAATAATCGCAAACGTGGCAAAAATCATCAGTAAAATACCGCTGGCTGATTCAAGCTTCAAAAAATGTTTAACTGCATTAACCACACATTTCTCCTTCAATGAGACCAATTGATGTGTGATAACATATCACATTCTTCGTCTAAAAGAATAAGATTAGATCAAGGAATGGGCAAATTATCAGCAGCCATCCCGCCTTTTACCCTAGACAATTTTCGCAATTTGCCTTGATCTTGGGCAAATTTATCGGTAGAATTCGCACTCTATTTTTCATATTCCTTATTTGGCTGTTGCCAATTTTTATTTTTAGGTAGATACAAATGAAACGTACATTTCAACCATCAGTATTAAAACGTGCTCGTACTCACGGTTTCCGTGCTCGTATGGCAACAAAAAACGGTCGTCAAGTATTAGCACGTCGTCGTGCTAAAGGTCGTAAAAGCTTATCTGCATAATTGCAGCAAGCTAGCCAAAACACTAGCAGAACGCAATGTTACATAGTGTGAATAAGCTAAATTTCTCTCGGGAGCTACGTTTGTTAGCTCCCGTTCAATTTAAGGCAGTCTTCGAACAGCCTTTCCGTGCCAGCACTCCTCAACTCACGTTATTAGCTCGCTCCAATACAATTAAACATGCCCGCTTGGGTTTAACGGTGGCGAAAAAGCATTTAAAACGTGCTCACGACCGCAATCGCATCAAACGCCTTGTGCGAGAAAGCTTCCGTTTGAAACAACACGAACTACCACATTGTGATTTTGTGTTTGTGGCAAAAGGGGGTATTGGCAAATTATCCAATCAAGAACTGTTTGAAACCTTAGAAAAACTATGGCAACGTCACATTCGTCTAGCGAAAAACACGCCAAACCCAGTCTAATTGCTTATCTCTTGCTTGGTGCGGTGCATTTCTACCGTTATGCAATCAGCCCGCTACTCGGGCCTCGCTGCCGTTTTTATCCAACTTGCTCCCAATATGCACTAGATGCGATTCGCATTCACGGTGGAATAAAGGGTGGCTGGTTAACCATCAAACGTATTTGCCGCTGCCACCCACTGAGTGAAGGGGGAGATGATCCTGTTCCTCCTAAGTGTGGCTGTAAAAAAACGGAGCCCCGTTGATCCCCGTTATTTATCGTCAGTGTGCTAACTCAATCAAATACGCCCTTGACGTACAATCTCAAATAGGCACACTCCCGTAGCCACTGACACATTCAGTGAAGAAACTGAACCTGCCATCGGAATACTGATAAGTTGATCACAATGTTCACGCGTTAAACGGCGCATACCATCGCCTTCTGCCCCCATCACCAATGCAATTGCCCCTGTGAGTTTTGCTTGATAAAGGCTTGCTTCAGCCTCCCCCGCCGTACCGACAATCCAGACGTTTCGTGCTTGCAGATCTCGCATAGTACGAGCAAGGTTAGTCACACGCACCAGCGGCACCGTTTCTGCTGCGCCACAAGCCACTTTACGAGCTGTGGACGTGAGTTGTGCTGACTTATCCTTCGGTACAATCACCGCATCAACCCCTGCCGCATCTGCTGTTCGCAGACAAGCACCAAGATTATGTGGATCCGTCACACCGTCTAAAATCAGTAACAATGGCGTAGCGGTTTGATCTAGAATCTGGTCAAGATCGTGTTCATTGAGCTCTTTTGCAGGCACAATGCGAGCAATAATACCTTGGTGTACCTCGCCTTGTGCTTTGTTGTCTAACGTTTGACGATTGACCTGCTGCACCGCAATGCCCATTTTTTGCAATTCACTAAGTAGCGGATTAAGCCGCTTATCTTCTCGCCCTTTTAATACCATCACATCAATCAAACGTTCTGGTGCGTTATCTAAAAACGACTTTACTGCATGAATACCATAGATTTGTTCACTCATAATATGTTCTATTTTCTCAAATTTTTAAACGATCAACGGCTCTTCGCTTAAGTGAAGAACCGTATTCATCATAGGGGATTTTACAAAATCTTTGAGTTTCTCCCCCCCTTGTAGCCTACTTGCGGCGGCGACGTTGATTCCACGCCACGCCCAAAATCAGCAATAACGCTGGAATGAACATCAGCTCTTTTGGTAAGGAATCCCGTGGCAGAGCTACGTCTAGCAGCACTTGATCCCAGTTCAACCCTGCTTTTGCCGCTGGCGAGTCGATTTCCACGTTGTCGATGATAATCTTCGGTGACGGCTTGCCGTCAATCTCGATTTTCTCGCCTGTGTCTAACAACAGTAAGCCGAGTGCTTTCACCCGTTCTTCGCCCGAATTGCCTTCCGGCACAATGAGTTGCGAGTAAAATTCGATCTCTTTGCCGTATGGATTTAGCCCTGATACTTTGAGCATTAAATTCTGCCCTGCTGGGGTGCGTTCAAGCTCTTGCACTAATTGGGCTGGCTCAACGTGGCGTGCCGTTGGCGAGAGGTGTTCCATAAAGAACCCTGGGCGGAATAGCGTAAAGGCGGCGAGCAATAAAACTACCCCTTCCCACCATTTATTGCGAGTGAAGAAATAGCCCATTGTGACGGCGGTAAAGACCAAAATCCCGATGGTCGCCGTGACGAACACCAGTAAGCCTTTCGCCCAGCCGACATCAATCAACAACAAGTCGGTGTTGAAAATAAACAGGAACGGCAACACGGCAGTTCGCAAGCTGTAATAGAACGCTTGTACCCCAGTTTTGATTGGGCTACCGCCCGAAATGGCTGCGGCGGCAAAGGACGCCAAGCCGACAGGTGGGGTCACGTCCGCCATAATACCGAAGTAGAACACGAACAAATGCACCGCAATTAACGGCACAATTAAGCCGTTTTGCTTGCCGATTTCGACAATCACTAATGCCATCAACGAAGACACCACGATGTAGTTTGCGGTGGTTGGCAAGCCCATTCCTAAAATCAAGCTGAAAATGGCGACTAAGATCAGCATCAACAAAATGTTGCCCATTGAGAGCATTTCGATAATGCCAGAAAGCTGTACACCAAAGCCCGTTAAGGCAACCACACCTACGATGATCCCAGCGGTTGCGGTGGCAATCCCGATGCCGATCATATTTCTTGCCCCTGCTTCCAAGCCGTCTTTCAGCTCGTTCAAGCCTTGTTTAGCTAGAGCAAATTTATTGCTGTTTTCGTTGCGGAAGAAGGCGAGCAATGGACGCTGGGTAATCAAAATCACCGCTAACGCCATTGTTCCCCAAAAGGCAGAAAGCCCTGGCGACATACGTTCGATCATCAAACACCACATCAACACCACCACAGGCAATAAATAATGCAAGCCTGCGTTTACCGTTGGTTTGGTGGACGGCAATTTGACAATTTGTGCGTTTGGATCGTCTGGTTCTAAATCAGGGAAACTTGCCACACGGCGAATGAGTGCAAGGTAAACCACCGCTAACAAGGCTGCCACAATCGAGAAGGCATAATCAGGTGCGGCCGTTTTAATCCAACCTAAGCTAAATTCCATTGCGAAATAGACGATGCAAATCACTAGGAAACTCGCTAAGGCACGAATTAACGTCACATAAATTGGATTTGGCGGATCGGTACGCTCTAAGCCTTTCAAACCAAGTTTTTGAGCTTCCAAATGCACGATATACACCAAGGCGATATAGGAAATGAACGCAGGCAAGAAAGCGTGAGTAATCAGCTGGCTGTACGGCATATTGACGTATTCAATCATCAGAAACGCAGCTGCCCCCATTACTGGCGGCATAATTTGTCCGTTTACTGATGAAGCAACTTCCACCGCCCCAGCTTTTTCGGCATTCAAGCCAACACGTTTCATCATTGGAATAGTGAAAGTGCCTGTGGTCACCACGTTGGCAATAGATGAACCCGATACTAATCCTGTTAAACCCGATGAAACGACTGCTGCTTTACCTGGCCCGCCACTAAAGTGCCCTAAATAGGCAAAAGCAGTTTTGATGAAGTAGTTGCCAGCCCCTGCTTTATCCAATAATGCACCGAATAACACGAACAAGAACACATATTTAGTCGAAACGCCCAACGCCACGCCGAATACGCCTTCGGTGGTGATCCATTGTTGGTTCACAATTTGCGAGAGCGAGCCTGAACGATGGCTGATAATCCAATCGGTCGGCAAGAATTGCCCGAAGTAGTTATACAACAAGAACACGCCAGCGATAATCACGAGCGGTAATCCAAGACTACGGCGACAGGCTTCAAGTAATAACAATACGCCTAAACAGCCCGCGATAATATCTTGCGTATTCGGAGCACCAAAACGGGTCACTAAGCCTTCGTAGAAGAAGATGTAATACGCTCCTAAAAATGCCCCAAGGGTGGCGAAGATCCAGTCTTGATAAGGCACTCGATGTTTTGGCGAGTTCGCAAATGCAGGGAATGAGAGATACGCCAAGAAGAGTGCAAAGGCTAAGTGAATGGAGCGTGCTTTGGTATCATCAATCACGACATTCAAATCAATGCCTGCATTGCGGATCACTTCTTGTAGCCAAAATGGAAATGGCGAAGTGTAATAGAGTTGAAAAAGCGACCATAAAATTGCCACGCCAACGATCAGTTTTTTGGTAAACCCACGTGGGTTTCTTCCCCCCGAATCGTTTGACGCCACCATATCTTGCAAGTCGTCGTAACTTGCGGTGGTAACTGTTTTTTCTTGTGTGGACATTGCAATTCCTAAAAATGAGAAAACAAACGGTCGGATTTTTAAGCAATATCTCTATCCGTAGGGGCGTATTGCATACGCCCAAGGACGTACGCAGTACGTCCCTACATCAAGTTTTGCTTGCCTTAAATCACCGCTTGTTAATAAACCGACAGGGCAAAATGCCGAAAAAATGTAGGGTGGGCATTCTTGCCCACCAAGAGATCGTAACGGTGGGCAGAATGCCCACCCTACGTTGTTTTAAGAAAGAGAATTATTTAATCCAACCTTTCTCTTTGTAGTAACGTACCGCACCGTCGTGTAATGGAGCTGATAACGCATTTTTGATCATCTCTTCTTGTTTGAGATTTTCAAAGGCTGGGTGTAAACGTTTGAAACGGTCGAAGTTATCGAATACCGCTTTCACCACCGCATACACTTTCTCTTCAGACACATCGCTCGATGTCACTAAAGTCGCATACACACCGAAGCTGTCAACTGGGTTGTCGGTGCCTTTATATAAGCCACCTGGGATAGTCGCTTTTGCATAGTAAGCGTGATCTGCCACTAATTTATCGATCGCTTCGCCTGTGACTGGCACTAAGTGAGCATCACAAGAGGCCGCCGCTTCTTTCAACGCACCATTTGGGTGACCTACATTGTAAGTGATCGCATCTAAGTTGTTATCACACATAACTGATGCCATTTCCGCAGGTTTTAATTCAGACGCCACTTTGAACTCTTTGTCTGTCCAACCTTTTGCGTTCAAAATTACATTCATTGTTGCACGTGTACCTGAACCTGGGTCACCCACATTGACACGTTTACCTTTCAAATCATCAAACGTTTTCACGTTCGCATCGGTGCGAGCCATTACCGTAAACGGCTCTGGGTGAATAGAGAAAATCGCACGGAGTTTGTCGTTTTTCTTGCCTTCAAAGGAGCTAGAGCCGTTGTAGGCGTGATATTGCCAGTCTGATTGAGCAATACCCATATCCATTTCTTTAGCGGCGATTGAGTTTAAGTTCGCCACCGAACCGCCTGTGGAAGGGGCGTTACATTTCACTTTCGTTTTCGCCGTATCACGGTTCACTAATTGACAAACCGATTGACCCACGACATAGTAAACGCCAGTTTGACCGCCTGTACCAATGGTAATAAATTGCTCGTTCGCTTGAGCTGAAAATGCGGTGGTCGCTAAAGTGGCGGCTAATGAAAGTTTGAGTAATTTTTTCATCTAATAGATCCTCTTATCAGGAAAGAATATAGAATAAGTAAGTCGTTTTCTTACAAAAAAACGTTTATAGATATACTCGACTTTTGCCGACTTGGCAAATTTTTTATGTCAAAAACACGAACAAGATCACAAAATTTTCACATTTTATTTACTAAAAACGCCAAATTATGCAATTTTTTATCCCTGCCGCTGGCATCATTTTTGAAGAAGAGATCAAAAAAAGTCGCTTCATTACCTACCTTCGCCACACCGAAGGCTTAGAACAAGCCAAAGCCTTTTGGGCGGAAATCAAAGCCCTGCACCCGCAGGCTCGCCACCATTGCTGGGCTTGCGTGGCAGGTTCGCCAACCGATTCACAGCAATACGGCTTTTCTGATGATGGCGAGCCGTCTGGCACGGCAGGCAAACCAATGTTGAACTATTTGCTTGGCAGTGGCTTGGGCGAAATCAGTGCGGTGGTGGTGCGATATTACGGCGGCATTTTGCTTGGCACAGGCGGATTGGTGCGAGCCTGCGGCAACGGTGTGCAACAAGCCTTAGCACAGCTGCAAACCGAACGCAAAGTGTTACGCCAACCTTATCGCTTGCAGTGCGACTACGACCAATTTCACAGCCTACAACATTGGATCACCGATTGGGACATTGAAATCATCGAACAACAATTTGGCGAGAAAATCGAGTTATTGCTTGGCATCAATCCCACCCAATTTGAGCAAGCTGAGCAAACACTCACACAGCGATTTGCAGCTAAATTGAAATTAGAGGGTATATTATCTTAGACTGTACTTACTAGTTTCATTTAAACTTCGTTGGAATTCAGCTAAAATGATAATTTTTATGTATCAGATATTATGAGAACCGCTATTTTCTATCTTACCTACGACGGGCAGACCCAAAAAATTGCAGAGTATATTGCTTCACATCTTGAGAATGTAGAATTGTTTTGCTTGCGTGATCATATCAATATGTCATCAAATCAGCTTGCTGAATTTGATCGGATTGTTATTGGTGCATCGATTCGGTATGGTCACTTTTCACCGGTTTTGGCACAGTTTATTAGTATGCATTCCGCCTTGCTTAATCAAAGACATTCTGCCTTTTTTAGTGTGAATCTTACTGCTCGTAAAGCTAATCGCAATACACCGACAACAAATATTTATACACGTAAACTGCTGGAGAAAATTGATTGGAAACCCAATTGGGTCGAGGTTTTCGCAGGAGCGCTACGCTACCCTCGTTATCGTTGGTTTGATCGCTTGATTATCCGTTTTATCATGAAGATGACTGGCGGTGAAACAGATACCCGCCAAGAATATGAATACACCGACTGGACTCAAGTACGTGAGTTTGCCTTAAAGATTGGTAAATTAAGTTAAAATCGGTACCAATTTTGCATGACTTGCTTATAATTCGCCCGCTGTCTATTTTGGACAAAATGAACCCTAAAATATCCATACATAAAGGAGAAAGTAATGAGCTTATTAAAAGAATTCCGTGAATTCGCAGTAAAAGGTAATGTCGTTGATTTAGCAGTCGGTGTGATTATCGGCGGTGCATTCGGTAAAATCGTGTCATCATTAGTTAACGATGTAATCATGCCGCCAATTGGTTTACTCATCGGTGGTGTAGACTTTAAAGATCTCGCTGTAGTATTGAAAGAAGCCCAAGATGGTGCTGAAGCAGTAACGTTAAAATATGGTGCATTCGTACAAAATGTGTTTGATTTCTTAATCATTGCGATGGCAGTCTTTGCGATGGTGAAATTCATCAATAACTTGAAGAAAGCACCTGCACCAGTCGAAGAAGCGCCTAAAGCACCAGAACCAAGCTCAGAAGAAAAATTACTGACAGAAATTCGTGATTTATTGAAAAAATAATCGCAAGTAAAACGGCATCACTTTGATGCCGTTTCATTTTGTGTATTTAGCTTGATTGCATTTGCCTCATTTTTTCAGGAATATCATTTTCAATTTGCGAAATAGCATGCTGAATCGCATGGAAAAAAGCATTACTTCCCGCACCACCGTGGCTTTTCACCACGACTGCAGATAATCCTAGCAATGTTGCTCCATTATGACGGTCGGGATTGATTTGTTGCAACTTGTGAAAATAACGGCGAAACAGTAGCCGTAACACAGCACGTTTAAAATGGCGACAGAGATTGGATTCTTCTTTTGGCGGTTTGAAAAACGAGAGTAAATTTTTGACCGCCCCTTCCATTGTTTTTAGGGCGATATTGCCACTAAACCCATCGCACACAATCACGTCAGCACAGTGATTGAGCAGCTTATCTCCTTCAATAAAACCTTGATAATTCAAATGGTTAGCTTGTTTGAGTTGTTGGTGCGTTTCTCGTAACTGTGGATTGCCTTTGTTCTCTTCCGTGCCGATATTAAGCAACGCAAGACGCGGGAAAACCAAGCCCAACATCACTTGGGCGAAAATATTGCCCATTTCGGCAAATTGCAGCAGTAATTGGCTGTCTGCATCGATATTTGCCCCTAAATCAAGCATTACGGTGGAATGTCCGTTGGAGGTCGGAATCAGTGAAACTAACGCAGGGCGGTCGATATTGGGCAACGGCTGAATCAGCTGTTTAGCAAGCCCCATCAAAACACCTGTATGTGCAGCACTGACACAGCCTTGGGCCTCGCCGTTGGCGACACTTTCCAACGCCAAACGCATTGAACTGCCTTTACTTTGGCGTAATGCAGACAGAAATGGCAAATGGTCGGGGACTTTTTTATCCGTATGAATAATTTGGATACGCTGTCGTAAATCCGTAGAAAGTGAAAGAAGAAAAGGGGAAATTTGGGCTTCATCACCAAATAACAGCACCTTGAGCTTTGGATTCTGCTCTAATGCGGTGATGGTAGCAGGAATAGTAATACGGGGACCAAAGTCCCCGCCCATCACATCTAACGCTAGGGTTAGATCGGTCAAATTATGCTCCGAGAGATAATTTGAATTATTTGTTGATCACTTTACGACCACGGTAGTAACCGTCAGCAGTAACGTGGTGACGTAAGTGAGTTTCACCTGTTACTTTATCGACTGATACTGCAGCAGTAGTTAACGCATCGTGTGAACGACGCATATCACGACGTGAGCGAGATTTTTTATTTTGTTGAACAGCCACGGGCTTTCTCCTAGATCTAGTTTTTCTTTAAATTAGCTAATACGGCGAACGGATTTGGTTTTTTTGCCAGCTCTTCAGGCAATTCACCAAACACTTGTTCTGCCTCGGACACTTCACAGTGTTCAGGGTTATGCATTGGAACCAACGGCAAGGAGATAATAAATTCATCTTCCACCATTTCCAGCAAACTTACTTCGCCAAATTCATTGAGCTCAATTGGGTCGTAAATTTCAGGTAATTCGTCCGCTTGCTCCATATTTTTCACAGGGCTGAAACAGAATGTACAGTCCAGTGTGTGCGAAAATGGGTTACCGCAACGTTGGCAGTCTAATTCCACGTCCACCGTTGCCGTGCCTTTAATCACGGTCAGTTTTTGTGGATCAACATACAACGACAGCGTAACTTGTGCATCGCTTAGCACATTACCCACAGATTCACTCAAACGGCTTAGTTGGTCACGCGAAAGGTAACCTTCGTAATCCATTCGACGCTGAGCGTCTTTATATGGGTCAATCAGTAGGGGGAGTTTTACTTTTTGCATAGGGTGCGAATATTACAGATTGCCAGCCCAATAGTCAAAGGGAAATGTGCAAAATCGTCAAAGCGAATTGATAGGCAAAGATAATTCATACAATTTCAAGCGAATCGGCGATTGATTTGCTACAATGCGAGCATTTTGCCACATTGATCTGCCTACAAGGGGTAAGATCTTGCTCATAAAGTGCAAAATTTTTCAACATTTAAGACAGGAGAAAAAGATGTCATTACAAGCCATTATCGAAGCGGCATTCGAACGCCGTGCGGAAATTACCCCAAACAGCGTGGACGCGGAAACTAAAGCAGCGGTATTAGAAGCCTTAGAAGGCTTAGACAGCGGTAAATTCCGTGTTGCCGAGAAAATTGACGGCGAATGGGTTACGCACCAATGGTTGAAAAAAGCGGTGTTGCTCTCATTCCGCATTAACGATAACCAAATTATCGACGGTGCCGAAACCAAATACTACGACAAAGTGCCACTCAAATTTGCCGACTATACTGAAGAACGCTTTAAACAAGAAGGCTTCCGTGTGGTGCCTTCAGCGACCGTGCGTAAAGGGGCTTACATTGCGAAAAATGTGGTATTAATGCCATCTTATGTGAACATTGGGGCATACGTGGGCGAAGGCACAATGGTGGACACTTGGGCAACAGTTGGATCTTGTGCCCAAATCGGTAAAAACGTGCATTTATCTGGCGGCGTGGGCATCGGCGGCGTGTTAGAGCCATTGCAAGCCAATCCAACCATTATCGGCGATAACTGCTTTATCGGTGCTCGTTCTGAAATCGTCGAAGGCGTAATTGTGGAAGACGGCTGTGTGATCTCAATGGGCGTATTCATCGGTCAATCGACCAAAATTTATGACCGTGAAACCGGCGAAATCCACTACGGACGTGTGCCAGCAGGCTCTGTGGTGGTATCAGGCAGTCTTCCGTCAAAATGCGGAAAATACAACCTTTACTGTGCAGTAATCGTGAAAAAAGTAGACGAAAAAACCCGTGGTAAAGTGGGAATCAACGAATTATTGCGTTCAATTGATGAATAATTCTATTTTATCTGCATAAAAAAACGGTTGCTCCGCTTTTACATTAAAAAGAGGAGCAACCGTTTTTGATCTGATGAATTATAAACTTTCAGTGAAAGTACGAGTAATTACATCACGTTGTTGCTCTGGGGTTAATGAGTTGAAACGCACCGCATAACCTGACACACGAATCGTTAATTGTGGGTACTTTTCAGGGTTTTTCACTGCATCTTCTAAGGTTTCACGGCGTAATACGTTTACGTTTAAGTGCTGACCGCCTTCAACTTTGATAGTTGGTGCCACGTTTACTGGCACTTCACGGTAAGCAATGTCGCCTAACTCGCTGATAGCAACGATTTGGTCTTCTTGGAAATCGCCTTTTGCCACTAAGCAACGGGCTTCATTTTTTTCTTCATCTAATAACCAGAATGAGTTTAATAGGTTATGATTAGCAGATTCGGTGATTTGGATACCTTTGATCATTGGATAGCTCCTAAATTATAAAAAAAGTTGAAATATTCAAAAAATTTTGAGTATTCTACCGCTTAACGATAAAAAAGCGAGAGATATTTGCTTATTTTTTGTAATTTTTTTTCGTAAATGTGAGAGATAGAGATGAAAACGTGGAAAGAAGCCATTGGCGATGAGAAAAAACAACCCTATTTTCAGCAAATTTTACAGCAAGTGCACGCAGAGCGACTGGCTGGCAAAACCATTTATCCACCACAAAATGAGGTGTTTAGTGCCTTTGCGTTGACGGAATTTGAGCAAGTGAAAGTCGTGATTTTAGGGCAAGATCCCTACCACGGCCCGAACCAAGCCCACGGATTGTCATTTTCGGTCAAACCGGGGGTTGCTCCGCCCCCATCTTTGCTGAATATGTATAAAGAATTGGCTCAAGATGTGGGCTTTCAAATACCACAACACGGCTATTTGATTGACTGGGCAAAGCAAGGTGTACTGATGCTTAACACTGTACTGACGGTCGAGCAAGGCAGAGCTCACTCCCACGCTAATTTCGGTTGGGAAACTTTTACGGATAAAGTGATTGCTCAACTCAATCAGTATCGGGAAAATGTGGTGTTTTTGTTGTGGGGGAGCCACGCTCAAAAGAAAGGGCAATTTATTGATCGCAACCGCCATTGTGTGCTGACCGCTCCGCACCCTTCTCCTCTTTCTGCACATCGAGGTTTTTTCGGTTGTCGTCATTTTTCTAAAGCCAACGATTATTTACGTCAATGTGGGCTTAATGAAATTGACTGGCAGTTACCACTGACAATTTAGTTTTTATGGCGAACCGTTGCACAAACAGGTAGAATGGTCGCCATTTTTCTGCAAAGCAGGAATAAGATTTTTAACCTATTGATTTACCTACTATTTTAACTATGACGCAAAAATTACATATTACCACTTGGGGCTGCCAGATGAACGAGTATGATTCATCCAAAATGGCAGACCTGCTAAATAGCACACACGGTTTTGAATTAACCGAAAACCCAGAAGATGCGGACGTGTTATTGCTTAACACCTGCTCAATCCGTGAAAAGGCACAGGAAAAAGTCTTCTCACAACTTGGGCGTTGGAAAACGTGGAAACAGCACAAACCTGATTTAATCATCGGCGTGGGCGGTTGCGTGGCATCACAAGAAGGCGAACATATTCGCCAACGTGCGCCATTCGTGGACATCGTGTTTGGGCCACAAACCTTGCACCGCTTGCCTGAAATGATCAACCAAATCCGTGGTGGCAAAAGTTCGGTCGTGGACATCAGTTTCCCTGAAATTGAGAAATTCGACCGCTTGCCAGAGCCAAAAGCGGAAGGCCCAACGGCGTTTGTATCCATTATGGAAGGCTGTAACAAATACTGCTCGTTCTGCGTGGTGCCGTACACCCGTGGCGAAGAAGTCAGCCGCCCTGTTGATGATGTGTTATTTGAAATTGCCCAACTTGCTGCCCAAGGCGTGCGTGAAGTGAATTTACTTGGGCAAAACGTAAATGCCTACCGTGGCGAAACCTTTGACGGCGGCATTTGCACCTTTGCCGAATTGCTCCGCTTGGTGGCGTCCATTGATGGCATCGACCGCTTGCGTTTTACTACCAGCCACCCGATCGAATTTACCGACGACATCATCGAAGTCTATCGTGATACGCCAGAATTGGTCAGCTTCCTGCATTTGCCGATTCAAAGTGGCTCTGACCGTGTGCTGACTATGATGAAACGTAACCACACCGCATTGGAATACAAGGCGATCATCCGCAAATTGCGTGAGGCTCGCCCTGATATTCAAATTAGCTCGGACTTCATTGTCGGCTTCCCAGGCGAAACGGACAAAGATTTTGAAGACACGATGAAAATCATTGAGCAAGTGAATTTTGATATGAGCTTTAGCTTTATCTACTCCGCTCGCCCAGGAACACCAGCGGCAGATTTGCCTGATGATGTGAGCGAAGAGGAGAAAAAAGAGCGTTTATACCGCTTGCAACAGCGGATTAACCACCAAGCGATGCAGTTCAGCCGTTTGATGCTTGGCACCGAGCAACGCATTTTAGTCGAAGGCCCATCGAAGAAAGATTTGATGGAGTTGACCGGCAGAACCGAAACCAACCGCATTGTGAATTTCCAAGGCTCACCAGAGATGATCGGCAAATTCGTGGACGTAAAAATTACCGATGTGTACACCAATTCCCTGCGTGGTGAAGTGGTTCGCACCGAAGAGGAAATGGGCTTGCGTGTGGTGGAATCGCCACAGAGTGTGATCAACCGCACGCGTAAAGAAGACGAACTCGGCGTGGGCAAATTTGTGGTGAATGGCTGATGATATTAGGGTGCGTAAAACGCACCCTAATTTTCTATGTTTCAATGTCTTGCAAGGGGGTGAGTTTCCTCGACTTTTTGCAAAATTTAGCCCAGTTGTGCCATCGCAACGTTCACGAAAAATCCGCCAATAATGAGCCATAAACAGACTAATGCCCCCAATAAAAGGGGTTTCAGCCCAGCTTGTTTAACGGCATTAAGTTGTGTTGTCAGTCCTAAAGCTGACATTGCCATCATCAATAACAAACTGTCCATTTGCACAAGCCAGTTGACAATCGTTGGGGGTAATAGATTCAAGGAATTAAATATGGCAACGGCAACAAACCAAATAGCGAACCATGGTATGGTGATCTGACTCTGTCCACGGCTCTCTCTTTGCAAATAATAAGAGAGTACAACTAAAAACGGAGCCAACATCATCACCCGAATCATTTTACTGATCACCGCGGTGTCTGCCACAGTGCTATTGATATTACTGCCAGCGGCATAGACTTGTGCCACTTCATGTACGCTTGAACCAATATAAATACCAAACTGATGTTGGCTCATATAGCCAGTCAGATAAGGGTAGATCATCGGGTAGAAAAACATGCAAAAAGTCCCGAAAATCACAATTAATGCCACTGCTACTGAGACCTTATGTGACTCTGCCTTGACAATAGGCGATGTTGCCATAATTGCTGCTGCACCGCAAATACTGCAGCCTGCCGCCGTCATTTGCACAATTTGCCGATCGATTTTCAGCCAGCGAATCCCCAACCAGCAAGTCAGAAAAAACGTGGCAACCAACATAATGGCATCTGTCACAATCGCATTAAGTCCAACAGAATGAATATCTTGCAAGGTAAGTCGAAATCCATACAACACAATCCCTGCTCGTAGTAGAAATGTTTTCGCAAACTGTATGCCCGATTGACAATACCTCTCAATATGCGGATATGCCGTATTCCCGAGTAACATGCCCAATAAAATGGACAAGGTTAAAGTGCTTAAATGCCAAGAGAGGGCAAAAGCGGTTTCTGACAAGAGCCAAGCCACTGTTGCCAAACTTGCGACAAGCAACAAGCCATAGGCTTTATTTTTCTTCATATCGACCTCAAAAAGAAATCCGCTTGAATGCGGTGAACAAGGGGGTAAGTTAAGACGAGTTTTTGCAAAATGACATTGGTATATTCCATTACTCCCCGTGTCGTATATGAGTAGCACGAGGAGAAAACGGCTTTTCGTCTAGGCAAGCATTTATAAATTTAGCAATTGTTCAAGACTCGGTGCAAAATAATAACTGCCCGTCACTGCTTTTGTGAAGCCCAATAAACGATCGGTTTTACCGTCTAATTCGCCAAACATGCTATGCAGTTGCTTCTCAATATTGTGTAGGCGTTTAGAAAAGGCTAAGAAATATAAACCATGTTCGCCACTAGCCAGCCCGTATGGCAGGCTATGCCGCATAATTTTTAAGCCTTTGCCCTCTTCTTTTAAATCGACCCGCCCAACGTGAGAGAGTGGTGGTACATCATCTAATTCTTTACTGTCGGCTTTCGTGCGACCAATCACTTGCTCTTGGCGTTCTACCGACATTTTATGCCATTTATCTAGTTGATGAGCGTAGCGTTGGCTAAGTACATAACTTCCCCCTGCATCGATCCCTTCTTGAATGAGCATGACATCACGCAGTTTCTCATCGGTATCCGGATTTTCAGTGCCGTCAATAAAACCGGTGAAATCGCGTTCCTCCACCCAGCGAAAGCCATGAATTTCTTCCACAATTTCCCCAATTTCTTTCAAAGATTGAATCACAATCAACGCCATACTAAAATTCAGATCAGGGCGATTGGATTGAATATGTATGAGTAAGTCACGCTGAGTAGTCGGTGCAAATTCACGCCCTTCACGCCCCAAGGCGACAAACGGTTTGAGTTCAGGGGCTGAATGTTCTCCTGCAAGCTGTCGCCATAATGCGGAGCCAAATGCTAAGGTTAAACCCAGTTGTTCATCTGCATAGTGTTGACGTAGCTGTTCAAATTGTTGATACATTGTTCGAATGCTATTCGGCAAAGCATCCGGCTGATGAATCAATGCCTCAATAAAAATACCGGCTTTTCGGTGTGTTAGCGTAATGCCACTTTGTGGGATTGCCATGAAAAACTCCAAATCAATTAACTTGTGATAAATCGTAAACTCAGTTAGCTTATAAATACGTTATTCCGTTGTCGCTAATTTCTGCTCTTGCTTATCGTCCAACTTCACCATCACGCCCTGAATCGTCTGCTGAACTTCAATCGAAATCAGCCCACGTAGTAAGGCTTCGGTATCTTGCACTTTTGCTACAATCGCTTTGCCGTCTTCATCAAAATAGCCTTGCTCTTTCAGGCTGGTACTAAAGGTTGAGAAGAGGGCTTTGTCGAAGAATTCTGGGGCGTTAATGCCGTGTAGCACCGATAAGCGTTGGGCAATTGAGCGGCTCTCTTTTTCTAGCTCGTTGCGGCTGATTTCAGGTTGCTCAATCAAAATACTCAAACTGATGTAATAGCGTTGTAGCAACTCACGTACGCCCGATGAATGCAGTTGTAAGGCACGAATGCGGTGACGGTTGATCATCAACATTTCGCTTTCATTTTTGATCAGCTGTTGGCGAGTAAATTCTGCCAAAATGGCTTCAATATGTTGGCGAATATCGTTTTTGGCAAAATGCAGGAACAGCTCCGCTTTTAAGAATGGGTAAATGCGGTTGACACTTTGGATAATCAAATCTTTTGAAACGGCTTCGTGGTGCAACACAATGCTCGCCACCAAAGACGGCAATACAAACAAGTGCTGGATATTGTTGCGATAGTACGTCATCAACACCGCAGATTGGCGATCGAGGCGAATAATTTCACCGAAGCTATCTTTTTCGGCTAACACACCAGAACGAGGTAACGCCAAGACGTGATCAAGCATCTCATCCGCCGAAATGGTTGGCAAGGTCACATCTTGCGTATAAGGCACATTTTGGAACAGCTCCATATAACTTTCGACTTGCTCAATTAACTGCTCACGAGTCAGCGAGCGTTGGCGAGAAGCAAGTAAGATAGAGCCGATCAAATTTTTTGAGTTAACGGCGGCGGCGTTGTTGATGTTTACCATCACCTGTTTCGCCACACTTTCTACCGCACCATTGAGCCATTTCGGACGTTCGCCCTCTGCAAGCGGTGCTTTCCAATCAGGAAAATGCGTATTGAGATAGTTGTTCAATGGGATTGGTTCGCCAAAATTCACATAGCCTTGTCCGAGGTTACGCAATTTTTTGATCACGCGTAACACCAGCCCTGCGTTCTCTTTCTCTTTTTCTGCCCCACGCAGCTCTTTGGCGTAGGTATCTACTTCCAAAACGTGTTCATAGCCGATATAGACAGGCACGATGCTGATTGGGCGAGTTAAGCCACGCTGCAACGCTTGCAAGGTCATCGACATCATTCCCGTTTTCGGTTCAAGCAACCGCCCTGTGCGTGAGCGACCGCCTTCAATGAAATATTCCACCGAGTAGCCACGGTAGAACAATTCGGCTAGATATTCACGGAAAATGGTCGAGTAGAGCCGATTGCCTTTGAACGTACGGCGTAAGAAGAACGCTCCCCAACTGCGGAAGAGTGGGCCTGCTGGCCAGAAATTCAGGTTCACCCCAGCGGCAATATGCGGCGGCACTAGGCCTTGATGATACAAAATGTACGATAGCAACAGATAGTCCATATGGCTACGGTGGCACGGCACATAGACTAGCTCGTGTCCTTCTAACGCCAATTTCCGCACACGGTCGGCGTATTGCACGTTAATGCCTTGGTAGAGCTTGTTCCACAGCCAGCTCAACACCCGATCTGCCGTACGCAAACTTTCGTGACGAACATTGGCAGCGATTTCATCTAAGATTTTTTCCGCCTCTTTACGAGCTTTTTCAGGCGAACTTTTCGGCTTTTGGGCTTCGTCTTCAATGGCGGCCAAAATTGCAGGGGAATTTAACAGTTTATGGAACATCGCTTGGCGGTCAGGCAAACGAGGTCCCATCGCCGAATAGCGTTGTTTGGAAAAGTGCATTTTTGCCACACGAGCCAATTTTTGGGCGATGCCTTCGTCTGCTCCGTGGCTTTCTACCATATAGCGTAATGAAACTGCTTGCGAGAAACGGATAAAATTATCCCGCCCGAACCAAATCATCGTCCATAAACGTTGGAACCAGCTCATTAAACGCAACAGCGGCAAGCCTTTTTCTTTGCCTGGAGCCCTGCCCCATAGCACCGACACAGGGATCAACTGCACATCAAGGGTGGGATTGTCACGGTGTAAATCTAAATAACGATAAAAAATTGATTCCGTTTCGGATTTCGCCCCTTTCGATTTGAAAAAGCGGCGACCTTCGTCTAAAAACACATAGCGAGGCAAAGAATGCCCTTCAATTTCATTGGGTTGCAGCGGATCGGGCAAATTTAATGCCAAGCAATTTTTTTGCAAAATCAACAAATCGGTTTGTGAGGTGTAGGGCAACACATAAATGAAAGGTTGCTCGGTATTTAAATGTAATTCTTGAACAGGATCAGTCGGAATAGAGCGGGATTTGACTAATAAGGAGATAGGTAAATTCACCAATTTACGATAAAAATTCATCAAGCTAGACATTTTTATATCCTTTTAATAATTATGTTCGGATTAAAATTTTGCGGATTTTAGCACAAATTTCACCGAGAAAATTCAATTTGTTAGTTACAAATTGTTTTTTGCTGTATATAATGACACTATTTTCTGTATATAAAGACAGTAGGAGAAGATTCCGATGAAACGCCAACATCTAACCGCCCGCCAACAAGAAATTTTTGATTTCGTCAAACAGCATATTGAAAGCACAGGTATGCCACCAACACGGGTGGAAATCGCTCGGGAAATTGGCTTTAAATCCCCAAACGCAGCGGAAGAACACCTTAAAGCCCTCGCCCGTAAAGGCTATATTGAAATGCTTTCAGGCACCTCTCGAGGCATTCGCATTTTGATTGAAGACGAAGCCGCCGCTAATGAAGACGGTTTACCTCTGATTGGCAAGGTCGCTGCAGGCACGCCGATTATGGCAATTGAACACGTGGAAAATCACTATCCTATCAATGGTTCAATGTTCTCGCCTGCCGCCGATTATTTATTGCGTGTGAGCGGCAACTCAATGGAAAACATTGGTATTTACGATGGCGATCTGCTTGCAGTACATAAAACTAAATCTGTTCGTAATGGACAAGTGGTTGTGGCTCGGGTGGACGATGAAGTAACGGTCAAACGCTTTGAACGCAAAGGCGATTTTATCTATCTACACCCTGAAAATGATGATTTAAAAGCGATTGTGGTTGACCCTCGAACCTCTTTTATTGAAATTGAAGGGTTAGCCGTTGGGGTGATTCGGGCAAATGCGTGGATGTAACCGCTTACAAGGGGGTGAGAACCACCAACTTTTTGCAAAATTTTCACACAGCCATTGAAATATGCTGTCGAACACTCCAAAATAGCCGACTATTTTATTGTGTTTTTTACCAAGAGAGTAAACATGAATTTAGCTGAATTTCATCAAGAAATTGAACAAGTATGGGAACGCATTGAAGAGCAATTAGAAGAGCAAGGTTGTGATGTAGATTGCGAAATGCAGGGGGCGGTGATGACCTTGTATTTCGATGATGACTCTCAAATCGTGATCAATAAGCAAGAGTCAATGCTTGAATTATGGCTTGCGAGTAAACTCGGAGGTTTCCATTTTGCCTATCGGGATGGCGAATGGGTCAGCTCCGAAGGTCGCTCCTTCTGGACACATTTAGAAGAAGCGGTTGCTCGTCACGGGGAAACAGTTTCGTTTAGCTAATGTCTGCTTTATTTGAGCAAGCCAAAACGGTACTCCACACCGTTTTTGGCTATCAAACCTTTCGACAAGGGCAAGCAGACATTATCCAAGCCATTCTCTCAGGAAGAGATTGCTTGGTCATTATGACCACTGGGGGCGGCAAATCCTTATGCTATCAAGTGCCCGCCCTCTGTTTTTCTGGTATTACCCTTGTGATTTCACCCTTGATCTCCTTGATGAAAGATCAGGTCGATCAGTTACAAGCCAACGGCATTGAAGCGGCTTATCTGAATTCCACTCAAAGCCTTGAAGAACAACAGCAAGTTGAGCAAAAAGCCCTGTCAGGCTCGCTCAAATTGCTCTATCTTTCCCCCGAGAAAGTGATGACTTCCGGCTTTTTCCACTTTATTTCCCATTGCCAAATTAGCTTGATTGCCGTGGACGAAGCCCACTGCGTTTCCCAATGGGGGCACGATTTTCGCCCTGAATATACCTTACTTGGCGGTTTGCGAAAAACCTTCCCAAACACACCGCTTGTCGCCTTAACTGCTACTGCCGACCCGACAACCCGTGCAGATATTCTGCAACATTTGCAACTGCAAAATCCGCATACCTATTTGGGGAGTTTTGACCGCCCGAACATTCGCTATACTGTTCAAGAAAAATTCAAGCCAATGGATCAGTTGGCGAAATTCATTGCCAGTCAGCAAGGGAAAAGTGGCATTGTTTATTGCAACAGTCGCAAAAAAGTCGAAGACATTACCGAAAAATTGGCGGCTCGGCGAATCGCCGTGATGGGCTACCACGCAGGAATGACAGTGGAGCAGCGGGAAACGGTGCAGAATGCGTTTCAGCGAGATAACATTCAAGTGGTAGTGGCAACAATTGCGTTCGGAATGGGCATCAACAAATCCAACGTGCGGTTTGTGGTACATTTTGATCTGCCCCGCAGTATTGAATCGTACTACCAAGAAACGGGGCGGGCAGGGCGAGATGATCTGCCAGCAGAAGCCGTGCTGTTTTACGATCCTGCCGATTATGCGTGGCTAAATAAAATTTTGCTGGAAAAGCCTGAAAATACCCAACGCCAAATCGAACAACATAAACTGCAAGCGATTGGTGCCTTTGCCGAATCGCAAACTTGCCGCCGTTTGGTGCTGCTCAACTACTTCGGCGAATCTCGCCAACAGCCGTGCAATAACTGCGATATTTGTTTAAATCCACCAAAAAAATATGATGGCTTGGTTGATGCTCAAAAAGTGCTTTCCACGATTTATCGCACGGGGCAACGTTTCGGGATTTATCACGTGATTGGCGTACTGCGTGGGTTAAATCAGCAGAAAATTCGAGATCATCAGCACGATCAACTTTCTGTTTACGGCATTGGCAAAGAAAAAAGCCAAGAATATTGGCTAAATATCACTCGCCAACTGATTCATTTAGGTTTTGTTCAGCAAAACATAGTGAATCATTCAGCGTTACAACTGACAGAACAGGCACGTCCCATTTTGCGAGCCGAAGCACCGTTGGAATTGGCAATGCCACGGCTGAATTTATCGGCAACGGCATACTTACACAAACAGCTCGTGACTCGCCGTTACGACAAAGATCTGTTTGCCCGTCTGCGATTTTTACGCAAACAGATTGCCGACAAAGAAAATATTCCACCTTATGTGGTGTTTAACGATGCAACCTTGCAAGAAATGGCAGAGTTTTTGCCACAAACCGAGCGGGAAATGCTCAATATCAATGGCGTGGGTGAACGTAAATTGGAGCGGTTTGGGGCGGCGTTTTTGAACGTCATTCAACAATATTTAACCTATCGCACAGCGTAACTTATCACTGCTATCAGGGAAAACAGAATAATAACCATAAAAAAATTATAGAAATATTTATCGATTCTGTTAAGATTTAACCGTTCATTATTTAGCGAGGAATTTGACTATGTTCAAAAAGACAGCATTAAGCCTAATGCTATTCGGCATTACCCAATTAGCCAATGCCGCAGTATTAACGACAGTAAAACCACTTGGATTTATTGCAAATGCAATTACTGATGGCGTAACCCAAACAGACGTATTACTTCCTGTGACTGCATCTCCGCATGATTACAGCCTAAAACCATCTGATGTAGCAAAATTACAATCTGCTCAATTAGTGGTGTGGATCGGGGAGGAAATGGAAGGCTTTTTAGAAAAAAGCATTGATAATTTAGACAAAATGAAGGTGTTGGCTTTACAGGACGTTGAAGCGATTGAGAAATTAGTAGAGTCACTGAAAAAAGACGATCACACTCACCATCACGGGCATAATCATAAACACCACCATGGTCATAAGCACGGTCATAATCACCACCATGATCACGATCATGATGAAGATTGGCATATTTGGTTATCACCATCTGCAAGTGTACATATTGCAGAACAGATCGCCTCTCGTCTAGCACAACAAATGCCCGAACAAAAAGCCAAAATTGAGCAAAATCTTGCCGAATTTAAACAAACCTTAGCAACCAAAGATGCAGAAATTAAACATCAGCTTGCGGGATTTAGCACGAAAGGATACTACACATTCCACGATGCTTACGGACATTTTGAACAGGCATATGGATTGAAATCATTAGGCTCATTTACGATTAACCCAACCATTGCACCTGGTGCAAAGACCTTAAATAAAATCAAGAACAACATTGCAAAACATAAAGCACAATGTTTATTCGCTGAACCACAGTTTACCCCGAAAGTCATTGAAAGCTTAAGAAAAGGCACCTCAGTAAAAGTCGGTAAATTGGATCCACTTGGCGAACAAATTGCCATGGGTAAAACAGCTTATCCACAATTTCTACAGTCTATTGCAGATCAATTTAGTCAATGCTTAGCCAAATAAATCAGCAGTCATAAATTAAGGTGCGAAATATCGCACTTTAATTTTTATTAGCCTAGATCCAATTTAAGGGGAAATCCGTCGCAATTTATAATGCTGCGGTATACTTGAAGAATTGCCTTCTGCATCACATAATTCCACTTCATTTTCAGATACCTTTAGCATAATGTCAGCTAAGATGTCCTTACGTTGATTTTTTAAGACTTGTAAACGAATCGTATTCTGCTTGTGTCTATCCCACTTATACGTGCCCACTTCTAAAAAAGGATATCGAATATTACCTTTATGATAAACTGTATGATATTGATAGGTTTTATCTTGCTTAAGGATTAATTTTGCTTCAATTTTTTCACAATCACCACAAGGCAACGTGCCCTGATAAATCCCCGATAGCTCTTTATCAGATTGACTAGAACAGGCGGCTAATAGCCCTAGAGCAATAACCAGACTCAATTTTTTCATGTCTTTTTCCTCTTTCATTTAAATTTGCAACGCATTTGGGTTGATTGTGATTTCAATCCGTTGAATATGTGGAAACTCCGCCTGAATTAAACCTAATAATTCGCGTTGTTGAAATAAAAAACCTTGTCGTACCATAGAATTTGCCACATCAATATGCAGCAAATTATCATATAAATGAGTAATTCGGTAGAGTTTCCGATAGGATTGCGGTAATAGACGTTGGATCTGTAGATTAATTGTATTGATTTCGTTACTGCGGGCCACCAACTTGGCAAGACTTGAATGGTGCAAAATATCGGCAATATTTTTGGTTGGCTGAATTTTCATCTATTAACGTTCCGCCCCTTGTTTTGTACAATTCTGTCGCAATATTCTGCCTATTCTATAAAAACTAGCGTATAATCGACACAATTTTTTTGATTTCATTTGGCTATGGGCATTTTTCGACAACTTCATAAATCGGCATTTTGGTCGCAACTTCTATTAGGAATGTTGGCGGTCTTGTCGTTGCCTGAAGCCCAAGCAGTGACGAATCCTGCTCAGCCAACGATTCAACAAAGTTACCATCTTAACGAACGTTCTGCCATACAGCAGGTGGAACGGCAGGCAATTCATTTCCTTGCACAAACGCAAGCCATTCAACACGCTCATTCACAAGGCGTAACATTTTGCAGATTTTTGGCAAGATCTTACCCCTTGCAAAGCACCACACCACCGCCAATTCGGGCAGGGCCATTAGTTTAAAATTCTTCGTATAACGCTTGTAGGATGGGCTTTAGCCCATCAATTTGAATTGATTTATTGTGATGGGCTAAAGCCCATCCTACTGAATTTAAAGGATTTTTATGATTAGTAAACTAATGACTGCCATTTTTGGCTCAAGCAACGACCGTACTTTACGCCGTTTAAATAAACGTGTGGTGCAAATCAACCGATTAGAGCCTGAATTTGAAAAACTGACCGATGATGAATTAAAAGCCAAAACGGACGAATTTAAACAGCGTTTAGCCAACGGCGAAAGCCTTGATAGCTTGTTGCACGAAGCTTTTGCTACGGTGCGTGAAGCGAGTAAACGGGTGTTGGGAATGCGGCATTTTGATGTGCAGATGATCGGCGGTATGGTGCTGACGAACCGCAACATTGCTGAAATGAGAACGGGCGAAGGGAAAACCTTAACTGCCACCTTGCCTTGCTATTTGAATGCGTTGACAGGCAAAGGTGTGCACGTTGTTACTGTGAATGATTACTTAGCTCGCCGTGATGCGGAAACTAACCGCCCTTTATTTGAATTTTTGGGAATGAGCGTGGCGGTCAATATCCCTGGTTTATCCCACGATGAAAAACGTGCGGCTTATCACGCCGACATCACTTATGCGACCAACAGCGAACTCGGTTTTGACTACTTGCGTGATAATTTGGCACACAGTAAAGAAGAACGTTTCCAACGTCCGTTGCACTATGCGTTGGTCGATGAAGTGGACTCGATTTTGATTGACGAAGCCCGTACGCCGTTGATTATTTCAGGGCCGGCGGAAGATGCGACCAGCATTTATCAAGCGATTGATAAAGTGATCCCGCATTTGATCGCCCAAGACAAAGAAGATAGCGAAGAATACACGGGCGATGGCGATTACACCCTCGATCTGAAAAGCAAACAGGCTCACTTAACCGAGCGTGGTCAGGTTAAAGTCGAAGAAATTTTAACCAAAATGGGCTTGATGCACGAAGGCGAAAGCCTTTACCACCCCGCTCGCATTAGCTTGTTGCACCACGTTTATGCGGCATTGCGTGCCCACAAATTATTTGAAGTGAACGTGGATTACATCGTCAAAGATGGCGAAATTGTGATCATTGACGAACACACAGGGCGGACAATGGCAGGTCGCCGTTGGTCAGACGGCTTACACCAAGCGATCGAAGCCAAAGAAGGTGTAAACATTCAAGGCGAAAACCAAACCGTTGCCTCGATCACTTACCAAAACTACTTCCGTTTATACGAAAAATTGGCAGGGATGACAGGAACCGCCGACACCGAAGCCTTTGAATTCCAACAAATTTATGGCTTGGATACGGTCGTCATCCCAACCAACCGCCCAATGATCCGTGATGATAAAACCGATTTAATGTTCAAGAGCGAGTCCGAAAAATTCCAAGCGGTCATCAAAGACATTCAAGACTGTATCGCTCGCCAACAACCTGTGTTGGTCGGCACAATTTCGATTGAAAAATCGGAAGTGTTGTCCGATGCCTTAACCAAAGCAGGCATTCCGCACAAAGTATTAAATGCAAAATTCCATGCCCAAGAAGCGGAAATCGTGGCGGACGCAGGCTACCCAGGGGCGGTAACCATTGCGACCAATATGGCAGGACGTGGGACGGACATCGTACTGGGTGGTAACTGGAAGGCGAAAGTGGCGAAATTGGAGAATCCAACGGACGAGCAAATCGCTGAAATCAAAGCCGAATGGGAAAAACTGCACGACATCGTGATGAAAGCAGGCGGCTTGCACATTATCGGCACCGAACGCCACGAATCTCGCCGTATCGACAACCAGTTGCGTGGTCGTTCAGGTCGTCAAGGTGACCCTGGTTCTTCTCGCTTCTATCTCTCTCTTGATGATGCGTTAATGCGAATTTACCTGAACGAAGGCAAGCTCAATATGATGCGAAAAGCCTTCACCGAAGAAGGCGAAGCGATGGAATCGAAATTGCTGACGAAAGTGATTGCCTCGGCTCAAGCGAAAGTGGAAGCCCACAACTTTGACGGTCGTAAACAGTTGTTGCAATACGATGATGTGGCGAATGAACAGCGTAAAGCAATTTATGAGCAACGTAACTACTTGCTCGAAACGGACGACATTTCGTCAATGATCGATACCATTCGTGCGGATGTTTTCAATGCGGTGATCGACCAATATATTCCACCACAATCCATCGAAGAGATGTGGGACGTTCCAGCCCTTGAAACTCGTTTAGCCCAAGAGTTTGGAATGGAATTGCCATTAGTCAAATGGCTCGATGAAGAGAAAGATCTGGACGAAGATCGCCTGCGTGAGCGTGTGATCAACCTCGCCAAAGAGCAATATCAGCAAAAAGAAGCAATGGTTGGCACCGAAATTATGCGTAGCTTTGAAAAAGGCGTGATGTTGCAAAACCTTGATGAACTCTGGAAAGAGCATCTTTCTGCGATGGATTACCTGCGTAAAGGCATTCACTTGCGGGGTTACGCTCAAAAAGATCCGAAGCAAGAGTACAAAAAAGAGTCGTTTGAAATGTTCACGGCGATGTTGGATAACTTGAAATCAAACGTCATCAGCATTTTGAGCCGAATCCAAGTACGTAGCCAAGAAGAAATCGCCCAAGCCGAACGTGAACGTTTAGCCGCAGCAGAACAAGAATCTTCACACTACCACGAAGAAGGGCAAACGGCAGGCAAAGCACAAGGCGATGATGAGTATGCCAACCTGAAAATCGGACGCAATGAGCCTTGCCCGTGTGGATCAGGTAAAAAATACAAACATTGCCACGGCAGCAAGGCGAAATACGCCTAGCACCGAGTAACAAGGGGGTGAGATTTGGCTAGAAAGTGCAAAATCCCCCTTGTGTACGCCTTTTTCATTTTAGGAGCCAACAATGGATAAGCCCAAGATACAGGTTGCGGCTGGCATCATCCGCAACGAATTCAAACAAATTTATCTCACCCAACGCCTTGAAGGGCAAGATTTTGCTCAATCTTTAGAATTCCCCGGCGGCAAAGTTGCCGAAGGTGAAACACCCGAACAAGCACTGGTACGTGAACTGGAAGAAGAGATAGGCATTCACGTGCTAAGTGCTTTTCCTTATGAACACTTTTGTTTTGACTACCCAACCAAAACCATTGAATTTTTCTTTTATTTGGTTGAAGAATGGGTGGGCGAACCCTTTGGGCGAGAAGGACAAGAAGGATTTTGGTTAGAACAAAGAGAACTGGAAGAAGGACAATTCCCCCCAGCAAATAAACTGTTAATTGACAAACTCAAGGAAGAAGTTGCGTGCGACTCCTCATTAGGATAATACTCAGTCGAATATTTTTGCAAAAAAGTCAAAATAATCCCCCCCTTGTCACCGAAAAACAGCGTATAATCGCCCCATTTTTGGCAAGGTAGCAAGGCAGAAGATGAGTCAATTTTTCTACATTCATCCCGATAATCCACAAGCTCGCTTAATCAATCAAGCGGTGGAAATTATCAAAAAAGGCGGTGTGATTGTTTACCCCACTGATTCGGGCTATGCACTCGGTTGTGGTTTGGGCGAGAAGCAAGCAATGGATCGCATTGTGGCGATTCGCCGTTTGCCGGAAAATCATAACTTTACTTTGGTGTGTAGCGATTTGTCCGAACTCTCAACCTATGCGTTGGTCACGAACCAATCTTACCGCTTGATCAAAAATAACGTGCCAAATCCGTACACCTTCATTCTGCCCGCCACCAAAGACGTGCCACGCCGATTACTGACCAAACGCAAAACTATCGGCATTCGCGTGCCAGACAATGCGATTGCGTTGGCATTGATTGCCGCACTTGGCGAGCCGATTCTCTCTTGTTCGCTGATGCTGCCGAATGAAGAGATTACGCAATCCGATCCTGATGCCATTCGTGATGTGCTAGAGCATCAGGTCGATTTAATTATCCACGGCGGCTATTTAGGGCAATCGCCAACCACCGTGATTGATTTAACCCAAGACAGCCCTGAAATCATTCGGGTCGGATCGGGCGATCCAATGCCGTTTGGTTAAATGAGAAAAGTAGGATGGGCTTTAGCCCATCAAAAAATCTAAGCATATAATGATGGGCTAAAGCCCATCCTACATTGATAGACGCTTGTGAAAGCGACAAAGGAACTTAAATGAACACATTTCGTAAACCAGCCCCACGCAAGGGGTCAGATCTTGCTAAAAATCTGCAAAATAAATCCGCACCCAAAGTTCGCTCTGCCAGTAAAACTCAAGAGACGACTGACAGCGTCAAAATCGACAAAATCGTCGGCGAGAAATTGCAGAAAATTTTGGCCCGTGCAGGGCAAGGCTCTCGCCGTGAAATTGAAGGCATTATTGTCGAAGGGCGTGTGAGCGTGGACGGCAAAATCGCCACCTTGGGCGACCGTGTACAGGTCAGCTCTAGCACCAAAATCCGTATTGACGGGCATTTAATCAGCTTGATCCCCGCACAAAAAGAGATCTGCCGTGTGTTGATGTATTACAAACCCGAAGGCGAACTCTGCACCCGCTCCGATCCTGAAGGGCGTGCCACCGTTTTTGACCGCTTACCACGTTTAACAGGGGCGAGATGGATTGCCGTGGGGCGGTTGGACATCAATACTTCGGGCTTGTTGCTCTTTACCACCGATGGCGAATTAGCGAACCGTTTAATGCACCCAAGCCGTGAAGTGGAGCGTGAATATTCCGTGCGTGTATTCGGCGAAGTGGACGAAGCGATGCTACAACGCTTACGCAAAGGCGTGCAGTTAGAAGATGGCCCTGCCAATTTCAAACAGATCAAAGTGGTCGGCGGCACAGGGCTGAACCAATGGTTTGATGTCACTTTAACCGAAGGGCGTAACCGTGAAGTTCGCCGTTTGTGGGAATCGCAAGGCATTCAAGTCAGCCGTCTGATTCGCATTCGCTACGGCAACATCAAACTGGAAAAAAGTTTGCCACGTGGCGGTTGGGAAGAGATGGGCTTGGAGCAAGTTAATTACCTGCGTGAATTGGTCGGCTTGCCTGCGGAGGCAGAAACCAAAGTGGAAGTGACCAAAAACCGTCGTCGTACCAGTACCCGACAAATCCGTAAAGCCGTGAAACAGCATACGAAATATCGTAAAATCTAAAAATTCCCTATCCCCCTTTCAAGGGGGATTTTTGCTCAAAAAGGAGTCAGGGAACATTTTAAGGAGATACAATGACCACATTTAACCTACGTTTGAAAGCCAAAAGCGAGCTGACGCCACACCCAACCGCACAATATTGGCGAAAATGCCAAGTTGAAGAGCTGTTTGAAATGCCGTTTATGGAGTTGGTATTCAAAGCCGCTCAAGTGCATCGTGAACATTTCAACCCGCAAGAAATTCAGCTTTCTACGCTACTTTCAATTAAAACTGGCGGCTGTCCTGAAGATTGCGAATATTGCCCACAATCAGCTCGTTATGACACGGGTTTAGAGCGTCAAACAATGTTGGATGTGGAAGAAATTCTCGATAAAGCACGCATTGCCAAATCTCGTGGGGCAAGCCGTTTCTGTATGGGAGCGGCGTGGCGAGGCCCGAAACCAAAAGACATTGAAACCGTGACCAAAATTATTTCTGCGGTTAAAGATCTCGGCTTGGAAACCTGTGGCACCTTCGGAATGTTGGAAGAAGGAATGGCAGAAGATCTGAAAGAGGCTGGTTTGGATTACTACAACCACAATTTAGACACCGATCCAGAACGCTACAACAAAATCATTCACACTCGTAGCCACGATGACCGAATGGATACCCTCGGCAAAGTGCGAAATGCGGGGCTGAAAGTCTGTTGTGGGGGCATTGTGGGAATGAATGAAACTCGCTCAGAACGAGCGGGACTCATCGCCAGTCTTGCCAATCTCGATCCACAGCCTGAAAGCGTGCCGATTAACCAACTCGTTAAAGTAGAAGGTACTCCGCTAGCAGAGGCAGAAGATTTAGACTGGACGGAATTTGTCCGCACCATTGCCGTGGCTCGAATCACGATGCCAAACAGCTATGTGCGACTTTCCGCAGGGCGAGGCGAAATGCCTGAAGCCATGCAAGCCCTCTGCTTTATGGCGGGGGCAAACTCGATTTTCTACGGCGATAAATTGCTCACCACTGAAAACCCCGAAGAAGATCACGATCAGCAACTGATGGCAAAACTCGATCTCTATCCTCTTACCTACCACAGTGCCTAATTTTGCAAAAACTCTGTGTTTCTCTCCCCCTTGCAGGGGAGATATTCCTGATTTAGCGAGTTCAGATAATTGTGAACTAAACAAAAATTCCACCTGCCTTTTCTTTCTATTTTTTGCCTTTAACCGTATAATCAGCAACTATTTTTTTAACAGAACTTGATCAATGCAGTTAATCCGACATCTCCCCGCATTTGCCACGCTCCCAGCCTTTGCTCAAGGCTGTGTCTTGGCGATTGGCAATTTTGACGGCGTGCATTTAGGGCATCAGCACATTTTGGCACGGCTGAAAGCGAAATCGGCAACCTTGAATTTGCCCTCCGTTGTGATGTTGTTTGAGCCTCAACCAAGGGAATTTTTCGCCAAGCAATCGGAGAAATTCACCGCTCCTGCACGGCTAATGCGACTGCGAGATAAGCTCCACGCCTTAAAGGAATTAGGCATTGATTATGTCTTTTGCGTGCGGTTTAATCAGGCATTTGCCACCCTGTCGCCTGACGCGTTTATTCAGCAACTATTGGTGAAAACACTGAATGTTCGCTATTTAAGTGTGGGTGATGATTTCCATTTTGGGGCAAACCGCCAAGGCAATTTTGCGACGTTAAAACAGGCAAGCGAGCAGTTTGGTTTTGAAATTGAAGACAGCGAAAGCCATTGCTTAGAACAAGAGAGAATCAGCAGTTCGCTGATTCGTGAAGCCTTGGCAAGTGATGATTTTGCCCTTGCCGAACGTTTACTCGGCAAGCCTTATGCGATTTCTGGGCGAGTGGCTCACGGCAATAAATTGGGGCGAACCATTGGTTTCCCGACCGCGAATATTATGCTGAACCGTTTGGTCACGCCGATTCAAGGGGTGTATGCGGTGCAAGTGGAGACCGCATTTGGGCGTTTTAACGGCATTGCCAATGTCGGCAACCGCCCAACGATTAACGGCACTAAGCCGTTATTAGAAGTGCATATTTTTGATTTTGCTGAGAAAATTTACGGACAAGCGATTTCGGTCAGTTTCCTGCAAAAAATCCGAGCCGAAACCAAATTTGACAGCTTCGAGCAATTAAAACAGCAGATAGAACAAGATGTGATTGCCGTCAAAACCTTCTTTGCAAGAGCTGAAAACTAGACGAACAGTATTGTAGGGTGGGCATTCCTGCCCACCACGTGTGAAATGAATAATAGTAGGATGGGCTTTAGCCCATCAATTTGATCCGAAATGTGTCGATGGGCTGAAGCCCATCCTACGAATTGAGATCATTGGTGGGCAAGAATGCCCACCCTACATACAGATTTTAATTTTATATTGGAAGACAAAAAATGACAGACTACAAAAACACTCTTAACCTGCCTGAAACAGGCTTCCCGATGCGTGGTGATCTTGCTAAACGCGAACCCGCAATGTTACAAAATTGGTATGATAAAAATCTTTACCAAAAAATTCGCCAAGCCTCACAAGGCAAAAAACCGTTCGTGTTGCACGACGGCCCTCCGTATGCCAATGGTTCGATTCACATTGGTCACGCCGTAAATAAAATTCTGAAAGATATTATTATTAAATCCAAAACTGCATTAGGTTTTGATTCGCCTTATATCCCAGGTTGGGACTGCCACGGCTTGCCGATTGAATTAAAAGTCGAAGGCATTGTAGGCAAACCGAATGAGAAAATTTCCGCAGCCGAATTCCGTGAAGAGTGCCGCAAATATGCCGCCGAACAAGTAGAAGGGCAGAAAAAAGACTTTATCCGTTTAGGTGTGCTGGGCGATTGGGATAATCCTTATTTAACAATGAATTACCACACTGAAGCAAACATCATTCGTGCCTTCGGTAAAGCGGTGGAAAACGGGCATTTATACAAAGGTTCAAAACCAGTTCACTGGTGTTTGGACTGTGCCTCTTCTCTCGCAGAAGCGGAAGTGGAATATGAGGATAAAGTGTCTCCGTCAATTTATGTGCGTTTCTCTGCAGTAAATCCAGCGGAAGTAGCGGCGAAATTTGGCGTACAAACCAATGAAAAAATTTCCGCAGTCATTTGGACAACCACGCCTTGGACATTGCCGTCTAACCGTGCGATTGCGATCAACGAAAAATTAGATTACCAATTAGTGCAATTTGGCGATGAACTCGTGATTTTAGCCAAAGAATTAGTGGAAGATGTGGCAAAAGCGGTCAAATTGGAACAATTCAGCGTGCTAGGCGAAGCGAAAGGTGCAGAGCTTGAAGGCTTACGTTTCAACCACCCGTTCTATGATTTCAGCGTGCCATTCTTATTGGGCGACCACGTGACTACAGACGGCGGTACAGGTTTAGTTCACACCGCCCCAGACCACGGTCAAGACGACTATGTGATTTCAATGAAAAATGGCGTTGAAATGGCAGGTTTAATCGGCAACGATGGTTTATTCAAAGCGGACGTGCCGTTCTTTGCGGGCAAAGGCGTGTTTGAATCTAACGATCTTGTGGTGGCGAAATTGCAAGAAGTCGGTGCGTTACTCAAAGTAGAAAAAATCAAACACAGCTACCCACACTGCTGGCGACACAAAACCCCGATCATTTTCCGTGCGACCCCGCAATGGTTTATCGGCATGGATAAAGAAGGCTTACGCACTCAAGCCTTAAGCGAAATCAAAAAAGTGCGGTGGATTCCAGATTGGGGTCAAGCACGTATTGAAAAAATGGTGGAGAACCGCCCAGACTGGTGTATCTCTCGTCAGCGGACGTGGGGCGTGCCTGTGGCGTTATTTATCCACAAAGAGACCGAAGAGCTGCACCCACGCACCGTTGAGCTGATTGAAGAAGTGGCAAAACGTGTGGAAGAAAAAGGTATTCAGGCGTGGTGGGATTTAGACATTGCTGACGTGTTAGGGGCAGAAGCGGATCAATATCGCAAAGTGCCAGATACCCTTGATGTGTGGTTCGATTCAGGATCGACTTACTACTCTGTGGTCAAAGATCGCCCTGAATTTAACGGCTATGCGGCGGATATGTATTTGGAAGGTTCCGACCAACACCGTGGCTGGTTTATGTCCTCGTTAATGCTTTCGACTGCAACGGACAACAAAGCCCCGTACAAAGAAGTCTTAACTCACGGCTTTACCGTGGACGGTCAAGGTCGCAAGATGTCAAAATCTATCGGCAACATCGTGACTCCGCAAGAAGTAATGGACAAATTTGGTGGCGATATTTTACGTTTATGGGTGGCTTCTACCGACTACACCGGCGAAATTTCCGTATCTGATGAAATTTTAAAACGTGCCGCAGATGCTTACCGCCGTATTCGTAACACCGCCCGTTTCTTATTGGCGAACTTAAATGGCTTCGATCCGAAACGTGACTTAGTCAAACCTGAAGAGATGATCAGCCTTGACCGCTGGGCGGTGAGCTGTGCATTAGAGGCACAAAATGAGATCAAAAACGCTTACGACAACTACCAATTCCACGCCGTGGTGCAACGTTTAATGCGTTTCTGCTCGATTGAAATGGGCTCGTTCTACCTTGACATCATCAAAGACCGCCAATACACCACCAAAGCGGACAGCTTGGCTCGCCGTAGCTGCCAAACAGCCTTATGGCATATCAGCGAAGCCTTAGTGCGTTGGATTGCCCCGATTTTATCCTTCACCGCAGATGAAATCTGGGGACACTTACCGAATGTGGAGAACCGTGCGGAATTTGTGTTTACCGAAGAGTTCTACACCGATTTATTCGGCTTAGGTGACAACGAAACATTAGACGACAGCTACTGGCAACAACTGCTCAAAGTGCGTGCGGAAGTGAACCGTGTGTTAGAACAAGCCCGTAACGACAAGCTCATCGGTGCAGGGTTAGAAGCGAAAGTGACCGTTTACGCTAACGACCAAATTCGCCCATTGTTAGAACAGCTCGGCAACGAATTGCGTTTCGTGCTGATCACATCGCAAGCACTAGTGAAACCATTGTCTGAAGCCGATGTTGCCGAAGGCGAATTGGCAGGCTTGGCGGTGAAAGTGGAACGTGCAGACGGCGAAAAATGCCCACGTTGCTGGCACTACGCAACCGACATCGGCTCGAACGCAGATCATCCGCATATTTGTGGACGCTGTGTGGAGAATGTGGTTGGCGAAGGCGAAAAACGAGCATTTGCATAATCGTAGGTAGTTTGGGGCGTATGCAATACGCCCCGAAGTTTCTACAAGGGGTCAGATCTTGTGAATAAAATGCAAAATTTTTGGATGATGATCTCTAGGCAAAAACATAGGAACAACTGTATGTTGGCGTTAAGCAAAACAAGCCGTGCAAAAAAATACTTGGACACCTTGCGATTTTTACCGCAAGCGGTGGAGCAAGTCGATTTTCTTGCCAGCAGTGCCGAGTTTAAACAACGCATTTTGCAACTGATTGCACAGGCAAACTCACGTATTTACCTGACCGCTCTTTATTTTGAAAAAGATGAAGCGGGGCAGGAAATTTTAGATGCCTTATACCAAGCCAAACTTGCTAAGCCACAGCTTGAGATCAAGGTGTTGGTTGATTGGCATCGTGCCCAGCGGGGACGCATTGGCGAGGAAGCACAAACATCCAATGCCGATTGGTATGCCCAAATGCGTCAGCAATATGCGTTGCCTGCCGAGCGTGAAATCGCCTTTTACGGCGTGCCGATCAATGGGCGAGAAGTGTTTGGCGTGTTGCATTTAAAAGGCTTTGTGTTTGATGATACCTTGCTTTATAGCGGAGCTAGTATCAATAATGTCTATTTGCACCAAGCCGACCGCTATCGCTACGACCGCTATCATCAGATCCAAAATCCAGCCTTGGCAGACAGCGTTGTGGCGTTGATCGAACAGCAGATTTTGCCTGATCCTGCTGTCACTCGGTTGGATCAATTTAACCGCCCAAAACGGGAAGACATTCGCCCGCAAATCAAGGCATTTCGCAAAACCTTGAGCCAACAGGCTTATCAATTTGACGGCGAGCCAATGGCAACCCATCAGCTAATGGTGTTGCCACTGCTTGGACTTGGGCGAAAAAACCGACTGAATAAAACCATTGAAGCCTTGTTCTATCAAGTGCAACAAAAGCTGACCATTTGCACGCCTTATTTCAACTTCCCACGTTCGCTGTTACAACGCATTTCGTGGCTGTTGGCACAAAGCAAGCAGATTGAAATCATCGTGGGCGATAAAACCGCCAACGATTTCTACACGCCACCTGATGAAAAATTCACGATGGCGAGTGCTTTGCCGTATTTGTATGAGAAAAATCTGCGAGCGTTCAGCAAGCGGTTTGATCCGTACATTCAAAATGGACAGCTGGTGATTCGCCTGTGGAAGCACGACAGCAACAGCTACCACCTAAAAGGCGTGTGGATTGATGAGCGTTATATTTTGCTGACGGGCAACAACCTAAACCCACGAGCGTGGGCGTTAGATGCCGAAAATGCGGTGTTGATTTCCGACCCAAATGCGGAGCTGACAGAAAAAGCCCAACAGGAATTGGCACAAATCCGCACACATACCACGATTCTTAAGCACTATGGCGATTTAGAAATGCAAAAAGACTACCCTGAAAAAGTGCAAAAACTGCTGAAAAAATTTGGACGGGTGAAGTTGGATAAGATCGTGAAGATGTTGTTGTAAGCTAACGAGTGAACGTAGATGAGTCCCCGCCGGTTATCTAATGGGCGGGGATTCATCAACGTAACACTAACCCAAAATACTATGGCGAATTATCATTGAATCGAAAACCATCTTTTTCTGTTGGGAAGTAATCTGCATTGATAAGTGATTTCAATTCTTCATATCTAACAAAGAGTTCCACTTCCCCTGCGACATAAGGTGCGAGTGAATAAAGTGGATAAACAAAATGTATTCCAGCACCAGAGAAATAGAAATTATCAGGCACAAAAAAATCGCTTCTTTCTATAAACGCCTCGTCACTCTCACCATTTTCTTGAACAAGCGATGCTTGATACGCTTGCCACAACAAATCTGCCACACGAGGTTGATGCCCAGGTCGAATTAAATCGTCTAAAACAATTACTTTTTGCTTTTCAATATCAATGTTAAGGTGCTGGTGATGGTAAATACCATGTGCACCACCCGAATAATGTTCAAAAGTTTGAATAAAACTCACCAACTTATTGCGTTGCCCGACATAATAAGTATCCGCAGACGTCGTATATCCGATAGGGCGATCTTCTTTCGCTGTTTGCTGAAATGTTTGATAAAGGCGAGTGAAAAATTGTTGAAGTGCTTCATCACTCACATCATCTTGTGCGTGAGTTGTTTGATCGTCATGCGAAAGATAATACTGAACTAAAGCATGATTCAATAGCATATCTAACCACGCTATCTGTGTTTTAGCTGTGGAAACATAAACCGCAACCTCAGTCTCCCGACGAACAAATTCATCATTGGGGTTCTGTTCAAATTTCAATGTCTCTGCTTGGTTAAAGAGCGGCACAATCTCCACCTGCAATGCAGGAAAGTTTTTTTTAGCTTGAGCTAATCCTGCTTGGGTATCCGCAAGCGTACGTTGTAATTGGACAATCTGTTTTTCTGCGTCTAACAATTTCTGTGCAAACTGCTCATCTTGGCAACTTGAGAGTAAAACGCTAACTGCGATAGCGAAGGCAAATTGTGACGTTTTCATAACAACTCCAATGGATACAAGGGGGTGAGAAAATGGAAGAAAGTGTAAAAAAATCCCTCGCTAACGGCAAGGGATTTGAAAATTAGTCGTCTAAGAAACTGCGTAAGGTTTCGGAACGGCTTGGGTGGCGGAGTTTGCGTAACGCTTTGGCTTCGATTTGGCGGATCCGCTCACGGGTCACGTCAAACTGTTTGCCGACTTCTTCTAACGTGTGGTCGGTGTTCATATCAATACCGAAACGCATTCTTAATACTTTTGCTTCCCGTGGTGTTAAGCCTTCTAGCACTTCGTTGGTGGCAATTCGCAGGCTTTCTGCTGTGGCAGAATCGAGTGGCAGCTCAAGGGTGCTGTCTTCGATGAAATCGCCTAAATGTGAATCATCATCATCGCCTACTGGGGTTTCCATTGAGATCGGTTCTTTGGCGATTTTCAACACTTTGCGGATTTTATCTTCTGGCATTCCCATTTTTTCCGCCAACTCTTCTGGGGTCGCTTCCCGTCCCATTTCTTGCAAACATTGGCGAGAAATACGGTTGAGTTTGTTGATCGTTTCGATCATATGCACTGGAATACGGATTGTACGGGCTTGGTCTGCAATCGAGCGGGTGATCGCCTGACGAATCCACCAAGTCGCATAAGTTGAGAATTTATAGCCACGGCGGTATTCAAATTTATCCACCGCTTTCATCAAGCCGATGTTCCCTTCCTGAATTAAATCAAGGAATTGCAAGCCACGGTTGGTGTATTTTTTCGCAATCGAAATTACCAAACGCAAGTTAGCTTCCACCATCTCTTTCTTCGCTTTGCGTGCTTTGAGTTCGCCCTCGGCAATACGCCCGCCAATTTCACGAATTTGAGCAATGGTTAAACCTGATGTTTGCTCTAAACGTTGCAAATTGGCGATATTTTGGCGGATTTGGTCAGCGTAATCGGCAAGTTTCGGCACACCGCCACGTTTGGCGTTGATCGCTTTTTCAATCCATTCGTCTGACGTTTCGTGCCCTTGGAAGGCTTTTAAGAAATCGGGTTTCTTCATTTGGGTATATTCCACCGCATAGCGTTGGATTTGGCGTTCTTCGGCTCGCACTTGTTTCATCATTTGTTGCATTGATTCGACAAGCAGATCGAACTGTTTTGGCACTAAACGGAATTCACGGAAAATATCGGATAACGCTTGAATTTGGTCTCGGGCTTGTTTTTTGTGGCGACCGTGTTTTTGAATCGCCGCCAACGCTTTTTCGTGCTGGGCTTTTAACGCATAGAATTTTTCACGAGCCAACTCAGGATCGATGCTGTTATCGTCCGAATTGTCTGCACCGCTATTTTCTTCGTCCTCTTCGCTCTCATCGTCCACATCAACATCGGCAACGCTTTCGCTCTCTTCGTCTTCCTCATCTAAATTAACGTCGTGATCGTCTACGGCTTCACTCTCTTCCGCATTCGGATCAACGAAAGCAGTCACTAAATCGGATAAACGGAGCGTGCCTTCTTCCACTTCGGTATAGCGTGCGATAAAGCCTGTTAACGCTTCAGGGTATTCTGCCACTGCACATTGCACGGCATTGATACCTTCTTCAATCCGTTTTGCGATGTCGATCTCGCCCTCACGGGTCAGCAATTCGACCGTACCCATTTCACGCATATACATTCGCACGGGATCGGTGGTGCGACCTAACTCAGATTCCACGGTAGAAAGTACTTTGGTCGCTTCTTCAACCACATCTTCATCAGGCAAACCGCCTGCGAGCATTAAATCGTCCGCATCAGGGGCAGTTTCTAACACTTTGATGCCCATATCGTTGATCATCTGAATGATGTCTTCGATTTGATCGGCATCGACTAACTCTTCTGGCAAGTGGTCGTGCACTTCCGACAGGGTCAAATACCCCTGCTCACGCCCTTGTGCAATCAGTAACTCTAATTGAGATTGTTGCTCTTCGAATTGAGATTGTTGTTCCATAAGTTTATCCGTATTAGTGAGAACAAAAATAGTGGTGGATTATACCACCGTTTGCTTGGGATTTAGCGAGATTTGCAAAATTTTCTCAAGATCTCACCCCTTGCAACGGGGGCTGTTTTGGGCAAGGTTTTGCAAATTTACCACTTCACCGCCAGCAGCTGCACCAACGCCTGTTTTTCTTCGAGAGATAGCCCCCCTGCTTGGCGATCTTTGGCTTGTAGGCGAGCGATCTCTTGCTCGATAAATTTGCGGTAGAAGAATTTGAGCGTTTCTTTGAAGGTGTCTTCAATGTTTTCGGGAGCAACAAGATGCTGCCAATGTGCCATTTTTTCAAGCTGTGGGAAGTAAGGATGATCTCGCAAATGCTCCAACACGCCGCCCATTTTGATGCCGGTGTGTTGTTGGCACACGTCCACCAGCGTTAAGAAGATCTTCGTGCCTTTTTCATTCAGCCCTTGGAACAAGGCTTCTTGACCGCTGACCCATTGCACTAACTCAGGATTTTGCAACAGCAAGCCGATCAGCATTCGCATTGGCGGCGTGCGTTCTTCTTCATTTTGTGGCACGGCTTTGACCGCAGAATGTTCCGCATTTTTCGGCAATAAGGCTTCCACTTGGGCAGGATCGAGAATGCCGAGTTTTTGCCCCAACATATTGCGTAAATAGACTCGCAACATTTCGCCTGGGATTTTTTTGATCAATGGCACGGCAAGGGTCGCCAGTTTGGATTTGCCTTCGTGGGTGGAGAGATCGACCTGTGCCAACAGTGAGTCGAACAAAAATTCGCTCAAGGTTTGGGCGTTTTCAAGGTATTGCTCAAAGCCGTCTTTGCCGTGCTGACGAACGAAAGAATCGGGATCTTCGCCATCGGGCAAGAAAATAAATTTCAGCTGCCGCCCATCGTGCAAGTGTGGCAAGGCGTTTTCAAAGGCACGCCACGCGGCATCTCGCCCTGCTCGGTCGCCGTCGTAACAACAGATCACCTGCTCAGTACAGCGGAACATCTGCTGAATTTGCTCGCCTGTGGTGGCGGTGCCGAGCGATGCCACGGCGTTATCAATCCCGTATTGTGCCAACGCCACCACGTCCATATAGCCTTCCACCACAAACAAAAACGCAGGATTTTCATTGGCTTGCAACACTTGGTACAAGCCGTACAGTTCGTTGCCTTTGTGGTAGGTGGCTGATTCGGGCGAGTTGAGATATTTCGGTTTTTCATCGCCCATCACTCGCCCCCCAAAGGCAATCACTCGCCCCCGTTTGTCGCGAATCGGGAACATCACCCGATTGCGGAAGCGATCGTAAACCCGTCCGCTGTCGTTTTGCGACAGCATTCCTGTGTCGAGCAATTTTTGGATTTCGTCTTTATCTCGCCCGAATTGGCGAAGTACGCTGTCCATCGCATTCGGGGCAAAACCGATTTCAAAACGGCTGATGATTTCAGGCGAAAGCCCACGTTGAGCCAAATAGGCTTGGCTGCCTTGGTCTTGGCTTAGGCGTTGTTGATAGAATTTGGCGACCGAATCGAGCAATTCGTACAGATTGCGGCGAGTTTTGAAACTGACAGGCGGTTTGCCGTCACGATTGATCACATTTTCACGAGGCACTTCCAAGCCGTGCAACGCCGCCAGTTCTTCAATCGCTTCGACAAATTCGAGTTTGTCGTACTCCATCAAAAAGCTGATCGCATTGCCGTGCACGCCACAGCCGAAACAGTGATAGAACTGCTTGCTTTGGCTGACGGTAAAAGACGGGGATTTTTCGTGATGAAACGGACAGCACGCCTGATAATCACGCCCTGCTTTTTTGAGCTTAACGCGACTGTTGATCAGCTCCACGATGTCCGTTCGTGCAACAAGATCATCAATAAATGAACGAGGAATTGTGCCTTTCATTGAATCTCCTTGTTGAAATATTTACCTCCCCTGCTTGTGGGGGAGGATTGGGGTTGGGGATAGAGCAACAAGGGGGTGAGAAAAGGGAAATTTCTGCAAATATTTTCTCCCCCCTCCCTCACCCTCCCCCGCAAGCGGAGGAGGGAATAATTCAATAACCTAAAAACACCAAAACCGTGATTCCACAAGGTTTCACGGTTTCAGTTAAAACGTAAATCGTTAATTAGTATAAACGAGTGCTACGAGCGTTTTCACGAGCGTTACGTTTAGCGTGACGTTTTGCTAAAGACGCTTTTTCACGTTTACGCACTGCCGCTGGTTTTTCATAGAATTCACGAGCACGAACTTCAGCTAAAAGACCCGCTTTTTCGCAAGAGCGTTTGAAACGACGTAATGCAACGTCAAATGATTCATTTTCACGAACTTTAATTACTGGCATATGCCATCACCTCAGGAAATATGTATGTTTAAAATAAGTTGCACAATCAACGGCAACATAGAACTAAAAAAGGTGCGGTATTTTAACGCACCGCACCAATGAAGTAAAGCATTTGTTACGCTTTTGACTGTTTAATGCCTAACCGTTGCCCCGCATAGCGTTCCCGTAAGGGTTGCCACCAATTGGGGTTATCTAAATACCACTGCACCGTTTTGGCTAAGCCTGATTGCAGACTCTCTTGCGGCTGCCAGTCAAGTTCATTTTGGATTTTTGAATAATTGATCGCATAGCGTTTATCGTGTCCAGGTCGGTCTGCCACGAAGGTAATCAGCGAGTGGAAGTCGTCAATTTCCGCCGTTTTCGGATAACAAGCGGTAAGTTTCCCCTGCTTTTTTGCAAGATTGAGTAGGTCACAAATCTGCTCTACCACATTCAAATTGGTCGGCTGATTGCCACCGCCAATGTTGTAACTTTCGCCGATTTTGCCTTGGGTGAGCACCAAATATAAAGCACGCACGTGGTCGTCTACAAACAACCAATCCCGAATTTGCTCGCCGTTACCATACACCGAAATCGGCTGAGCGTGCAAGGCATTGAGAATCGTTAGCGGAATCAGCTTCTCGGGAAATTGGTAATAGCCGTAATTATTGGAGCAGTTGGTGAGCAATACTGGCAAGCCGTAGGTGGAATGCCACGCTCGCACGAGATGATCGCTGCTTGCTTTTGAGGCGGAATAAGGGCTGTGTGGTTGGTAACGGTTTTCTTCATCAAAAGCAGGATCAGCGGAAGCCAAATCGCCGAAGACTTCATCGGTAGAAATATGCAGAAAGCGGAATTGAGCTTTTTTTGGTTCGCTTAATTGTTGGTAATATCGCAGGCTTTCTTCAAGTAGCACATAAGTACCGATGATATTGGTGTGAATAAAATCGGATGGACTGTCAATAGAGCGATCCACGTGGCTTTCCGCTGCAAGGTGGATCACCGCATCGGGCTGATATTTGCAGAAAAGTGCCGAGATCTCACCCCTTGCAGCAATATCGACGTGCTCAAAATGGTAACGAGGGCTGTTTTGAACGAGTTTTAACGAATCAAGATTAGCGGCGTAGGTCAATTTGTCGAGATTGACAACCGTGGCGTTGGTCTGCTCCAGTAAAAACCGCACCATCGCCGAGCCAATAAAACCTGCTCCGCCTGTCACAAAAATGGTGTTCATTGCTGTTCCAAGAAAAATTTTCGGTTATTGTAGCAAACTTTTGCGAGAAGTCCCTTGGTTAAATGGCTAGAAAAGTTTCTTATAGGTGTGACGTCATACAGAGAGGGGTTGCAAGTGAACTCTACTTCTTATGTCAGTTTAAAAAAGAGTGCCTTTAGCAACGATTTATAAAAAAAGAGTATCTACTTGCTTCGTTGTCCAGTAGGATATAGCATAATCTTATTAGTTAGAAACTGGTTATTTTATGAAGCCTATTTTTTTAGATATTCGCCATTTAAAAACGTTACTGGCATTAAAAGAGTGTGGAAGTGTTTCATTGGCAGCAAAACGCATTCACTTAACACAATCAGCGTTATCCCATCAAATTAAATTATTGGAGGAACAGTATGATATGCCGTTATTTGAACGGAAAACACAGCCTGTTCGTTTTACTTTAGCGGGTGAGCGTTTGGTAAAATTAGGTTATGAAATTTTGCCCAAAATTATTGAGGCTGAATTAGATTTAGCACGCGTAAAACAAGGTGAGCTGGGCGAACTGCGCATTGCGGTGGAATGTCACACCTGTTTTGATTGGTTGATGCCAGCGATGGATCACTTCCGCCAAAGTTGGACAATGGTAGAATTAGATATTGTGTCAGGTTTTCACACGGATCCTGTGGGCTTGCTACTTTCTCACCGTGCAGATTGGGCGGTGGTATCAGAAATGGAAGAAACACCAGGCATTTATTATCGTCCACTTTTTGCTTATGAGATGGTGGCGATTTGTTCGAAAGATCATCCACTTGCTAGCAAAAAGATCTGGGAGGCGGAGGATTTTCGTGAGGAAACACTCATTCATTATCCAGTGCCAGATGATATGCTTGATTTGCTTCGCAAAGTCTTGCGACCAGCGGGTATTAATCCAGCTCGTCGTACTAGCGAGCTCACGATAGCGATTATTCAACTGGTTGCCAGTAGACGCGGCGTAGCAGCCTTACCTTACTGGGCAGTTAAACCCTATTTGGAGCGAGGTTATGTCGTCGCCCGTAAAATCACGCCGAAAGGCTTATATAGCAATTTATACGGTGCGATGAGAGAATCGGATAAAACCTTAGCCTTTATTGATGATTTTCATAACACCGTTAAATCGGAAAGTTTTGCTTCTTTACCTGATTTATTAGCGATTTCAGCGTAACAACCGCTGATTACTCCACACGACTCTGATGGACGATAACACCATTGCGATTGTGGAAATCATCGGGTTAAGGAGTCAACCAGTCAATGGATAGAGTAATCCTGCCACAATAGGAATGCTGACTAAGTTGTAAATTGTAAATGAATATCCCGAAAAGACTCTGTTGCATATTTCGCCCTTCGGCTTGCAGTTGGGCGATTTTCTCGGCTTTTTTGTTCTGGCAGAACGTCGGCAATAACGTGCTTTACTCCAAGTTGTTCCGCATAAAATGCAGCTGTGGCTTGACGATCACCCGTGAGTATGACACAACGGTAACCTTGTGTTTGCCACAGTTTAATGAGCCTTGCACTTTCTGGGCGGAGCTGGTCTTGTAGATAAATCACCCCCACGGTTTTGCCACCAACCGCCACAAAAAGTTGCGTGCCAACGCGGTCACAAGGGGGAGAGAAATCGAGCGTTTTTGCAAAATCTGCCTTGCCGACTCGCACTTCTTGTCCGTCAATGTATGCGAGAATTCCCTGCCCTTTGATCACTTGCAGATGCGACACATTGCAAGGGGGCAGATCTTGGCAAAAATTCACTCATGCCTTGGCAATTTTAACTGAGCCGACTATCCCAAAAAACTCAAATTAACCGCGATGGTCAATGTACTCAGTAGAGAGTATATTCAGTCTAAACGCAATGTGATTTTAGTTGGTGGGCTAGGGACAAGGAAAACCCATCTTCTTGCGACTACATTGGGATTACAAGCGGCTGAGCAAGGTAATCATACCGATTTTATAAAATTATGAAAGTTTTTCCCCCCTTGCAAATCCGCAATTTCGGTTGAGCCTAAAGGGCGAATTGGGTAGAATTGACGGCTGTTTTTATGTCCACCTATTTGCCAAAGAGAAAGCCAATGTCTGAACAACGCTACGGTGCGGATGAAATTACCGTGCTCAAAGATCTCGACCCCGTTAAACATCGCCCAGGAATGTACACCGATACCACTCGCCCAAACCATTTGGGGCAAGAAGTAATCGATAATAGCGTGGACGAAGCGTTATCAGGCTTTGCTAATCAGATTGATGTGATTTTGCACGCCGACAACTCGCTTGAAGTGATCGACAATGGTCGGGGAATGCCCGTGGATATTCACTCCACCGAGAAAATCTCTGGCGTGGAGCTGATTCTGACCAAACTGCACGCAGGCGGAAAATTTTCCAACAAAAACTATTCCTTCTCAGGTGGCTTGCACGGCGTGGGGATTTCGGTGGTCAATGCGTTATCCAAACGAGTCGATATTCAAATCAAACGGGGCGGACAAGTGTATCGTATCGCCTTTGAAGACGGCGTGAAAGTCGAAGAATTGCAAGTGGTCGGCACTTGTCCGAAACGCCAAACAGGGACGGCGGTGCGATTCTATCCAGATGAAAAATATTTCGATTCGCCGAGATTTTCCGTCAGCCGTTTACGTCATTTATTGCGAGCTAAGGCGGTACTTTGCCCGAAATTGACGATCAATTTTACCGATCATATCAACCAAACGGAAACCACTTGGTACTACGAAGATGGTTTGACCGACTATTTGACGGAAGCGCTCGGCAATAATGAATATCTGCCTAATCCCGCTTTTGTGGGCGAAATTCAAGGGGAAACGGAAGTGGTCAGCTGGGCATTGAGTTGGTTGCCCGAAGGCGAGTTAATCAGTGAAAGTTATGTGAACCTGATCCCAACTTCGCAAGGCGGTACGCACGTCAATGGCTTACGCCAAGGCTTATTTAAAGCAATGAATGATTTCTGTGATATTCACAATTTACTGCCACGTGGCGTGAAATTGGCGGCAGATGATGTATGGAATCGCTGTGCTTATGTGCTGTCGCTCAAAATGCAGGAACCGCAATTTGCAGGGCAAACGAAAGAGCGGTTGTCTTCTCGCCAAGCAGCAAGCTATGTGGAAAATGCAGTCAAAGACAGTTTTAGTTTATGGCTGAACCAAAATGTGCAAACAGGGCAGCAACTAGCGGAAATGGCGATCAGCTCCGCTCAACACCGTTTACGAGCAGAGAAAAAAGTGGTGCGGAAAAAATTGGTGAGTGGCCCTGCACTACCCGGCAAATTAGCGGACTGCATTTCGCAAGATTTAAGCCGTACCGAGCTATTTTTGGTGGAAGGTGACTCTGCAGGTGGTTCTGCCAAACAGGCTCGAGATAAAGAGTTCCAAGCGATTTTGCCATTACGTGGCAAAATTCTGAATACGTGGGAAGTCTCGCCCGATCAAGTGCTGGCGTCTACGGAAGTCCACGATATTGCGGTGGCAATGGGCATTGACCCCGATAACGATGATTTAAGCCAACTGCGTTACGGCAAAATTTGTATTCTTGCCGATGCAGATTCAGATGGCTTACATATCGCCACATTACTCTGTGCCTTGTTCTTACGCCATTTCCCAAATCTCATCCGCAATGGACACGTTTATGTAGCGATGCCGCCGCTTTATCGGATTGATATTGGCAAAGACGAAGTGCATTACGCCTTAGATGAAAATGAAAAAGAAGCCATTTTGGCACATTTAGCCAAGAAAAAAGGCAAGCCGAATGTACAACGTTTCAAAGGTTTGGGCGAAATGAATCCAAGTCAGCTTCGAGAAACCACAATGAATCCAGACACTCGCCGTTTGGTACAGCTCACATTGGAAGATCTGGTGGAAAAAGAAGAAAATCCACAAGATACCTTTGAGCTAATGGATATGTTACTTGCTAAAAAACGTGCCGAAGATCGCAAAAAATGGTTGCAAGATCGGGGAAATGAAGCAGAGTTAGTTGCCTAGAGCGAGGTATTACACCGAAAAAAATGGCTTAAAACTGCTCGTTTTAAGCCATTTTTAACGGGATTATTTTAATAATATCTGCTTATCTCGCACGGAAAATAATGCGACCTTTGCTTAAATCGTAAGGGGTCATCTCAACCGTGACTTTATCCCCTGTTAAAATACGAATGTAGTTTTTACGCATTTTTCCTGAAATGTGGGCGGTTACGACGTGTCCGTTTTCTAATTCCACACGAAACATTGTATTCGGTAAGGTTTCCAAAATTGTACCTTGCATTTCAATGCAATCTTCTTTAGCCATTGATTCCTCTTTGCTGTCATTTATTTAATACTGAGTGCCATTCGGCAAAACGGCGGTTATTATACCTTGAGTTGCCCGAATTACAATCATTTACGCCCAAAAGCACGGCGACGTGAGTGGAAACGCTGGCTTTGGCTTTTTCGTTCGGTGTTTAACATTGGCGAAGCATTGTGCAAAACTTGTCCTTTTCGGCGATTAAAATAGTAAAAACAGCTGGCAAATAAACCACCTGCCAAGAACAGAATCACTAACTGCCCATAGAGTAAATGAAATAACTCGTTCACTTTGTGTTGCGTGGTTTGTCCATATTGAGTATCAAAAGTGACTCGCAAAAAGCCGATCAAATCTTGCTGTGCCAAAATAGGCTCTACAATTTGTTGAGTATTTGCCATTGCGTTGTTTAATGGTGTAAAGGGCAAAGCGTGACGACTTTGTGCCAGTACCACCCCATTGGGCGAATAAATATGTGCATCAATCACAAAGTCTTCTTTGGCAAAGGCATTCAAGGCATCGACAAGCTCATCATTGCCAACATTTTTCACTAACATTAACGAAAACAAGTTTGCTTGTTGGCGGACGAGCAGGTGCGACAAGTTCGACACTTGATTACTGCTTGCCAACTGCGAACCAATCTTAAAATGTTTAATCCCTGTTAAAATAATACTTGCTGTCATCAGGCATAGCCCCATAATCCCCACAAGCACAATGATTCGCCACATTTTATCGCTGACTTTTTGCATATTTTCTCCACAAATCGGAGGTGGGATTTTAGCTTGTAAATATCCAATGAACAAGAAAAGTAGCATAGACAGGCGAAGATTATTTTCTTATTATCCACACACGTTTTTTTTGGAGTGAAATGGCAATGACCACTTTTTTTATTTATAGCACAACGCTCTCAAATGCAGAAATTGACCTACTTGTAAAACAAAATGGGCTGACTTTTTTAGGCTCGACACGTTATTTAGATTACCAACTTGCATTTTTTTCGGGAGATCTAACCCCTTGCATTCAGCAAAAATTGACCGAAATGCAATGCGATTATGCCACCACCGATATTCTGCCAACCCTTGAGCAATCAGGTTTGCTCGTGATGGATATGGATTCGACGGCAATTAAAATCGAGTGTATTGATGAAATTGCTAAACTGGCGGGCACGGGCGATCAGGTGGCTGCGATTACGGCGAGTGCGATGCGTGGTGAGCTGGATTTTGAACAAAGTTTACGCCAACGTGTGGCAACGCTTGCCAATGCCCCTGAAAGCATTTTGCAACGAGTGCGAGAGCATTTGCCGTTAATGGACGGCTTTGAGCAAATGGTTGCTTTGTTGAAAGAAAAAGGCTGGAAATTGGCGATTGCCTCAGGCGGTTTTGACTATTTTGCTGATTATCTCAAGGAAAAATATGGTTTGGACGCTGCCGTTTCCAACCAATTAGAGATTGTGGACGGTAAACTCACTGGCAACGTGCAAGGCAAAGTGGTGGACGCACAATATAAAGCGGATACGTTAAAAGCCTTAGCAGAGCGTTACCACATTCCAGAAAATCAATGGGTGGCAGTAGGCGATGGGGCGAACGATTTACCAATGCTACGCACCGCCAGCCTTGGCGTGGCGTTGCACGCCAAACCGAAGGTTCAGGAACAAGCAAAATTTGTGGTAAACTTTGGCGATTTAACCGCATTAGTGCTCTTACTGAATGCGAAAACATTATTTACTCAATTAAAAGGAAACTAATATGCCATCTTTTGATATTGTGTCTGAAATTACGATGCACGAAGTGCGTAATGCCGTGGAAAATGCGAACCGAGTGTTAAGCACACGCTACGATTTTCGTGGCGTAGAAGCCGTTATTGAGCTGAACGAAAAAAATGAGAGCGTGAAATTGACCACAGAGTCTGATTTCCAGTTAGAACAACTGATTGAAATTTTGATTGGTGCCTGCGTAAAACGTGGCATTGAGCATAGCTCGTTGGATATTCCAACCGAAAGCGAGCATCACGGCAAGCTGTACAGCAAAGAGATCAAGCTCAAACAGGGCATTGAAACGGAAATGGCGAAGAAAATCACCAAGTTAGTGAAAGAATCAAAAATCAAAGTACAAACCCAAATTCAAGGCGAGCAAGTGCGTGTGACAGGCAAATCCCGTGATGATTTGCAAGCAGTGATTCAGTTAGTCAAAAATGCGGATTTAGGACAACCGTTCCAATTCAACAATTTCCGTGACTAATGAAGGATAAGGCAATGAAATTCGTTGCCTTTTTCGTAGAAAAGTTGGAAAAAACGCCATATTGACTAGGATCTAGCCAAGTGTGCGTTTTTCGTAAAAAAGCGTTTGACATATTTTCAGAACCTAGTAATATGCACGCCCACAGACACAGTGAGTGGTGAGATGGCCGAGCAGGCTGAAGGCGCTCCCCTGCTAAGGGAGTATGGGGTCAAAAACTCCATCGAGGGTTCGAATCCCTCTCTCACCGCCATTTACTTTATCACGCACCCGTAGCTCAGCTGGATAGAGTACTCGGCTACGAACCGAGCGGTCAGAGGTTCGAATCCTCTCGGGTGCGCCATTTATCTTACCCTATCCAAATAAATGGTTGCGATTGTTTAAACAATACTATGCAGAGATAAGTAAATTCATCGTCAATTCAATACGCACCCGTAGCTCAGCTGGATAGAGTACTCGGCTACGAACCGAGCGGTCAGAGGTTCGAATCCTCTCGGGTGCGCCATTTTATTTCCAATTACTTTTCCAGCAATTCAAATTTTACATAGTGTTTTAAGCTATATATTTATTTCAGATATACCTTTCATCTATTCTCTTTAAATTTTGCAAAAAATCACGTTTTCTCGCCCCCTTGTACTGCTTTTCCTGTTAAAACGTATCATTAAGATAATTTGAGTCAGTAATAAAAAACGCCAACGTAAAAATTACCTACGTTGGCGTTTAGCGTATTTTATTCAGGGCTTATTTTTTCACACGAGTGTGTAAGCCTTTTTTCTCTAAACTACGATAAATTAGCCATTGCTGAGCAATCGTAATCAAGTTAGAGGTTAGCCAGTAAAGCACCAAGCCTGATGGGAACCATAAGAAGAATACGGTAAACATCACAGGCATAAAGTTCATTACTTTTTGTTGCATTGGATCAGTCACAGGGCTTGGCGACATTTTCTGTAACAGGAACATTGACGCCCCCATTAACAGTGGGAAAATGTAGTACGGGTCTTGTGCTGACAAGTCTTGAATCCAGCCAAAGAATGGGGCGTGGCGAAGTTCCACCGCTTCCATAAAGGTCCAGTACAACGCAATGAAAATCGGCATTTGCAACAATAACGGCAAGCAGCCGCCCATTGGGTTCACTTTTTCTTCTTTGTAGAGTTTCATCATCTCTTGGCTCATACGTTGGCGGTCGTCGCCGAAACGCTCACGCATTTCTTGAATGCGTGGTTGCAACATACGCATTTTCGCCATTGAGGTGTATTGGGCTTTGGTCAGCGGATATAAAATGGTTTTGACCACAATCGTCACACAGATAATCGCTAAACCCCAGTTTGACACGAGTTTTTGAATGTTGGTCAGCAACCAGAAAAGCGGTTTGGCGATAAACCACGCCCAGCCGTAATCCACGGTTAAATCGAAGTGTTCTGCGGCTTTTGCCATTGCTTCTTGATCTTTCGGACCTGTCCACAGATTGCTTTTGATTGTGCCTTCAGAATTTGGGGCAATTTGTGTGATTGGGCCACGATAACCGATAGTGCCCACGCCGTTTGAGGTGCGAGTGTAAAGGTTATTTTCCGCATCTTGATTTGGGATCCACGCTGATACGAAATAGTGCTGTAAAATTGCTGCCCAGCCTGCTTTGGTGTCAATCGACAAGTTCGCTTTTGCCATCTCATCGAAGCCGTATTTTTTATAGTTCACTTCTGAAGATGAGTACGCACCGCCAGTGTAGGTCGGCATTGCGAAGTTACCTGAGCTTTCGATTAAGCTATGTTTGATTTGTCCGTACGGCTGAACTTCCACCGTTTCTGCGGTGTTATTTTTAATCGTATAGTTCACGCCGATGTCGTAGCTGCCACGTTTTAAGGTAAAGGTTTTGGTGTACACCACGCCATCTTTTTCCAACACTAACGGCACATTGAGTTCATCTTGTCCGTCTGCTAACACGAATTTGTCGGCAGACACTTGATATTGCGCACGTCCAGCGTTGGTGTCGATACCGTTTTTACCAACTAAGCCACTTTGTGCGATATATTGCAATTTGCCATTGTTTTGTAGCAATTCAAATGGCGTGTTGGAGTCTAATTCCGCATTGAATTTCAATAAGTCAGAATCCACCACATCGCCACCAAGCGTATCCACCGTTAAGCGTAACACATCACTTTCCACGATAATGGTTTTGCCTTGAGTGCTTTGCTCGTTAATTGGGGCATTGGCATTTGAAGATGCAGGCACATCGCCTGATTGGGCTTGCTGAGTTTGTTGCTGTTGCAAGGCTTGTTTTTGGGCTTGGATTTCAGGGTCGAAATCCTGTTGCCATTGGGTAAAGATCAAAAACGACACCAGCAATAAACCCATAATCAGTAAACTACGGTTTGAGTTCATTTTAAGTTCTCTTGTTAAAAGGATAGAAGATAGAAAAGTCGATATTCTAATATAGGTTGCCAAACTCGCCAACCGACTTTTGCAACCTTTCGCTTACAAGGGGGGAAGAAAAATTCAGATTTTGTTAAATCTCCTCTCTTGATGAAATGACGATGATGTGTCACAGCGTGTTATCCTTTGTGGTTTTTTTATTCAACTTTGACTTGGCTTAGATAAACCATGTTGTGTTGTGCTATTTTTTTCTCGATAAATTTGATTTAGTTCAATAGAGGCTGAATTTATTTACTGGCGAACGCCCATTTTTTTGATTAATCTGCCAATCGTTTCAATAGTTTTATCTTATTGTTTTCAATAAGAAATAGTTTCATTTTTATTATTATGTGGGAGGCTCTCGTGAAACGAGTGAGCAATACGTTAAGAAATAGCCTTGTAGCAACAATGGCGATGTTGGGGTGTTTATCTGCTTGGGCTGGCGTGCCAGACAAATACGAAGGTCCAAATCCAAACTTAAAAATTGAGTCGGCAAACCATAAATTTGCTGAGCTCTATCCGTTGCAATATGAGTCTTGGAAATCAACAAAAGAGTCCGAAAAAATTGATGATGCCTTGGAAGAAGATCCCCGCTTAGTCGTGCTTTGGGGTGGCTATCTGTTCTCTCACGCCTATAACAAACCACGTGGTCACTATTACTCTATTGTGGATGTGCGTAATATTTTGCGTACGGGAGCCCCAAAACACGCCGATGATGGCCCACAGCCAATGGCGTGTTGGACGTGTAAAGGCCCTGATGTGGCTCGTTTAATTGCCGAAAAAGGCGAAGACGGCTATTTCGGTGAGAAATGGGCAAAATATGGGGCAGAAATCGTGAACTCAATCGGCTGTGCTGACTGCCACGACACCACCTCAGACGAATTCAAAAGCGGTAAAGCCGCTTTACGTGTTGCTCGTCCACACGTGTTGCGTCCATTAGAAGATATTGGTTGGAAGTTCGATCAATTAGACAAAGACGGCAAACGAGTTGCAGTCTGTGCAAACTGCCACGTGGAATACTATTTTGCGGGCAAAACCAAAGCCGTGACTTTCCCTTGGGATAACGGTGTGGATGTTGATAGCATTGAAAAATACTACGATGATCTAGACTTCAAAGATTGGACACACTCCCTCTCCAAAGCCCCGATGCTGAAAGCTCAACACCCTGACTTTGAAATTTGGTCACTGGGTACACACGGCAAAAACGGCGTAACCTGTGTGGACTGCCATATGCCAAAAGTGGAAAGCAAAGACGGCAAAATCTATACCGATCACAAAATCGGCAATCCATTTGACAACTTTGAGTTCACTTGTAAAACCTGTCACGAACAGAGCAAAGAGAGCCTACAAGAGCGTGTAAAATCGCACAAAAAAGAAGTGAAAGATGTGATGCTTCGTTTAGAAGATCAAATCGTGCGTGCTCACTTTGAAGCGAAAGCGGCTTGGGATGCAGGTGCAACGGAAGACGAAATGAAAGCGGCATTGCAAGATATTCGCCATGCTCAATGGCGTTGGGACTTCTCCGCAGCTAGCCACGGCGGACATATGCACGCCCCTGATGTGATGTTGCGTATGCTCGGCACAGGTTTAGATAAAGCAGCAGATGCTCGCACCAAAATTGCACGTGTGCTCGCTAAACACGGCGTGACTGAAGAAATTCAAATTCCAGATATTTCAACCAAAGAAAAAGCTCAAGCCGTAATGGGCATTGACTTTGCCAAAGGCGTGCGTGAAAAAGAAGAATTCCTCCGCACCGTAGTACCACAATGGGAAGAAGAAGCGAAGAAAAAAGGTTTACTTCCTGCGGATCACAAATAATCCATAAGTTGAGGTTACTATGAAACAGATCTTCTCAAAAGTAGGGCGTTTCGCCCTACTGCAAGCGGTGGCATTCGCAGGCTTTTTTACTATCTCAAACACTGCATTGGCGGAAATGCCAGCGCCTCCAAAATCAATGTGGGAACAAACCACAGACGATGCTCAAATCGCCAAAGACGCACGCCGTGATCCGAATGTTTACTGTGTAAACTGCCACGGCAGATTCTCCAGTTTTGAGCATAAAGGGACGCACTTTCACCCTGAAACACTCAGCCCGAATAATGGCAAACCGCTCACCTGTGTGAGTTGCCACGGCAATATTTCGGAAAATCACCGTAAAGGCGTGAAAGATGTGATGCGTTTCAACGGTTTTGGCAAAGCGAAAAATCCTGATTTGGAGCGTTCATTCCAAGATCAAAACCAAGTCTGCTTTGCTTGCCATAATCCTGACAAATTGCGTGAAGTGTTCTGGGCTCACGACACCCACGCCACCAAAATGGCGTGTGTGAACTGCCACAAACTGCACCCAGAAACCGAACCGATGAAAGCAATGGAACGCAAACAGCGTGTCAAACTCTGTGTCGATTGCCACAGTCGCATTCACGAGAAAAAAGCCCAAAAATTAGAACAAGCTAAGGATAAAAAATGAGTTGCTCCCGTAGAGACTTCGTCTCAGGTGCAAGTGCCTTAGCGATGGTGGCAGGCACAGGGCTTGCCACTGGCTCAATCAGTCTTGCATCTGAGAGCGAAAAAAAGACCATTCGCTATGCAATGGTTCACGATGAAAAAGCCTGTATTGGTTGTACTGCCTGTATGGATGCCTGCCGAGAAACCAACCAAGTGCCAGAAGGCGTTTCTCGCTTGGAAATTTTCCGCAGCCAACCTTATGGCGAATTTCCAAACGTCCAATATGAATTTTTCCGCCAATCTTGCCAACATTGCTCCAACGCCCCTTGCGTGCAAGTCTGCCCGACAGGAGCCTCCTTTGTGGACAAAGAAACTGGCATTGTGGACGTCAATCCCGATCTCTGTGTTGGCTGTCAGTACTGCATTGCGGTCTGCCCGTACCGTGTCCGTTTTATCCACCCAGAGAAAAAATCCGCAGATAAATGTAACTTCTGCCGTGATACCAATTTGGCACAAGGCAAAGAGCCTGCCTGCGTGGAAATCTGCCCGACTAAAGCCCTAACGTTTGGCGATTTGAACGATCCAAACAGTGCGGTGTCGGTTAAAATTCGGGAAAACGACACCTATCGCACCAAAGTGCATCTCGGCACCGAGCCGAATTTGTACCACATTTCCGCCAACAAACAGGGGGTAAACAATGGATAATTACGTACCATTTCAAACCCCAAATTTAGTTTGGGATTCCACCATCGCCATTTACCTGTTTTTACTCGGTGTGGCAGCAGGGGCAACCCTACTGGCGGTGTTTTTCAAACGCAGCGGCAAACTGGCGGATCCTAGCCAAAGTTGGATCGTCCGCACGGGTGGCGTGATTGCCCCAGTGGCATTAACCACAGGGTTAGTGATTCTGATTTTCCACCTAACCAAACCACTGACCTTCTGGTATTTGATGTTCAACTACCAGTTCCATTCGATTATGTCGATGGGCGTGCTGTTGTTCCAAGTCTATATGGCAGTGCTGTTTTTGTGGTTGGCAATTGTGTTCAAAGCCTTGCTTGCTCAACTGATTGAACGCTTTTTACCGCCATTCAAATTCGTGTTAAATCTGCTGAATCTTGCAGAAAAAGCGATCCAGCCGATTGAATGGTTCTTGGTGGTGCTTTCCTTGCTACTGGGGGCGTACACAGGGTTCTTGTTGTCAGATTTGATCAGCTACCCAATGCTTAATACGCTGTGGTTGCCCGCCCTGTTTTTAGCGTCAGGCACCTCATCTGGCGTGGCAGCAGTGCTGATTGCGGTCTTGCTGATTGGCAAAGTCTCCACCCATTCAGACGAAGTGAAATTCCTGCACAAATGGGAAAAACCAGCGGTTTTCGCTGAAATTGTGTTGTTGGTGATCTTCTTTGCCAACCTGTATTACGGCGGCGGACAACAAACGGCATCGGTAGTCAATGCTTTCGCAAGCGGTTGGGGAACGGTATTCTGGGTTGGCGTGGTCGGCGTAGGCTTGGTGCTGCCGATTGTGAGCAATCTGATTGCCAGCGATAAACTCAAACATCAAAAAGGCTTTATGCTGTTACTCGCCACCGCAACCTTAGTCGGCGTGCTCTGCTTGCGGTACTTCATTTTATACGCAGGGCAAATGACGATTGCCTAGCGAAAACGGGCAGTCTAGTCCTGCCCGTTAAATCTGTTTACTACCTAATACAAGGGGGTAAGAAAAACGGTGTTTTTGCAAAGTGGCTTTGCTATTTTTCTCCTCTGGAAAGTGCTAGAATGGTTCGCTTTTGCATCATAAAGTTGGAGGTCAATATGGCAAAAATGAACTATGATCCACTTAAACTGCTGTCGAACGGGCTCTGCCGTTTATTGGGCAACATCATCAAAATCGTCAGTTACGGCTTTCATGCGTTGTTTCCCAGAAAGCGTTTCACCATTCCTGAATTCAGACCAGCTACGTTTCCTTCTCACACACCTCGTCGCATTCGCAAAACTCTGTGGCAAACCAACTATAGCAACAACGTCACTCTGCCTGTTTATTGCAACTACTTGTGTAATCGCCTGTTTTCTCTCAGTTATGAGTACCGTTATGTCAGCACCGAAGCCCGTGATGAATATATTAAAACCCATGGCGATGAGCGGACTTACCATGCATACAGCCAACTGACGGACGGTGCCGCACAGGCGGATTTTTGGCGAGTGTTTGTGATGTATCAGGAAGGCGGTGTTTACTTAGATATTGATGCACATTTAGTGTGGCCACTGGCTTCCACTATCGGAGAAGACGACCGCGAGATCGTCATTCGTCGCCATGGGCAATATACTAATTTCTTCCTCGCCAGTGAAAAAGGCAATGTACTGTTTAAAACCACGCTCGACATCATTATTGACAACATTGAACAGCGTCGCGTAGAAAATGGCGTCTTTCATTTAACTGGGCCGGTCACGTTGAGCCAAGCGATCGACAAACATCAAATTACAGGGCGACATGATAAATTGATCTGTGCACAAGGCACCTTCACCAATGAATATTTTCAATATATGGATAAAAAACGGGGCAAATGGACCTATGCCAAAAATGAAGAGCTACTGAAATAAGGGTGATACCGTATGACGGCATGTTGTAAAATCTGCCGTTTTCTCTCCCCCTTGTTTCTGTGTTTTGATTTTTATTTTGTATAAAAAAATAAAAAGTGGCAGAAAAAATACGATCAAGATCACAATTTTGTAAGATTTTGATTGTTCATTTAGCGTAAAAAGATACAATTCATATTTATTAACTCCATTTGAAAATAAATTTAAATCTTTCTTTTATTTGTCGAGGAAACATAAAATGAGCATTGCAATTATCATTGCAACCCACGGTGTGGCGGCGGAGCAACTTCTCAGAACGACTGAGATGTTGATCGGCGAACAGAGCGATGTGGCTTACATCGACTTCGTGCCAGGCGAAAATGCCGAAACCATTATGGGTAAATATCAACAAAAATTAAGCACTGATCTTGCCCATTGCGATCAGGTACTGTTTTTGGTGGATACTTGGGGCGGTAGTCCGTTTAATGCGGCGAACCGTGTGATTGGCGAGCAGACCAATATGGACATTGTGACGGGTGTGAACGTGCCGATGTTAGTCGAAACTTTTATGGCTCGTGACGATAATCCGTCTCTTGAAGAGTTGGTGGAAGTCGCCCTTGAAACGGGTCGTGGTGGCGTGCGTGCATTGCGTTATCAAGAGCCAGAAACCACCCCCGTTGCAAAAGAGCAGCCAAAACCAGTCGCAAGTGAACCGTCAGTGGTCACTCCGAACGGCGTTGGACACTTGGAAATCGGTTTAGCCCGTATTGACGACCGTTTAATCCACGGCCAAGTGGCAACCCGTTGGACAAAAGAGAGCCGTGTGACTCGCATTGTGGTCGTTAATGATGAGGTTGCCAAAGACAGCGTACGTTCAACCATGCTGAAAAGCGTTGCTCCTCCAGGCGTAACCGCTCACGTGGTGAATGTGGAAAAAATGATCCGTGTCTATAACAACCTTGAATACGCTGGCGAGCGGATGATGTTGTTATTTACCAATCCAACGGATGTGGTGCGTTTAATGGAAGCGGGCGTGGAATTTAAGTCGATCAACGTCGGCGGAATGGCGTACAAAGACGGCAAGAAGATGATCACCAGTGCTGTGTCGGTCGATGACAAAGACATTGCGGCATTCAAAGCGTTAGATGCGAATAACATTGAGCTTGATGTGCGTAAAGTATCAAACGACAGCCGTCAATATATGATGGATTTGTTAAAGAAAAATAACTTAATTTAAGGAAATTATTATGGAACTTTCTACGTTACAAATCGTTCTGGTCTTCATCGTTGCCTGTATTTCAGGAATGGGATCGATCCTTGATGAATGGCAAACTCACCGTCCATTGATTGCCTGTACTTTAATCGGTGTGGTGCTTGGCGATGCAACAACGGGTATCATCGTTGGCGGCTCGTTAGAATTGCTCGCCCTTGGCTGGATGAACATCGGTGCCGCCCTTGCTCCTGATGCGGCGTTAGCTTCTGTGGTTTCTACGATTTTAGTGATCGTGGGCGGTCAAGATATTCCAACCGCAATCGCTCTAGCGATTCCACTTGCGGCAGCTGGTCAAGTTTTAACCTATGTCGTGCGTGCAATTACCGTTGGTTTCCAACACGCTGCGGATAAAGTGGTGGAAAGCGGCGATTTGAATAAATTAGATTGGATTCACCGTTCCGCCTTATTACTTCAAGCAATGCGTATTGCGATTCCTGCGTTAATCGTGGCGATGACCGCAGGCACGGATAGCGTACAAGCGATGTTAAATGCGATTCCAGATGTGGTGACAACTGGCTTGAAAATCGCAGGTGGTTTTATCGCCGTAGTGGGTTATGCCATGGTGATCAATATGATGCGTGCAGGTCACTTAATGCCGTTCTTCTATACTGGTTTCGTGGTGGCCGCCTTTACTGATTTCAACCTTGTTGCCCTTGGTGTACTTGGCACAGTAATGGCAATTCTTTACATTCAACTTCACCCGAAATACAACCAAAGCAAACAAGTGGTGCAAGTGCAAGCCACTAATGATCTTGATAACCGTTTAGACTAAGGAAAAGATGATGACAACTGAAATCAAAAAAGTAACGCAAAGTGATTTAAATGCGGTGGTTCGCCGTTCAAATCTCTTCCAAGGTTCTTGGAACTTTGAACGTATGCAGGCGTTAGGCTTCGCTTATTCAATGGTGCCTGTAATTAAACGTTTATATCCAGACCCAAATTCGCAAGAGCGTAAAGATGCCATTAAACGCCACTTAGAATTTTTCAACACTCAACCATTCGTTGCCGCCCCTGTGCTTGGCGTAACCATTGCAATGGAAGAAGAGCGTGCGAACGGTAAAGAGATTGACGATGCAGCGATCAACGGTATTAAAGTGGGCTTAATGGGACCATTGGCTGGCGTGGGCGACCCAATTTACTGGGGAACCGCTCGTCCTGTGTTTGCTGCACTCGGTGCTGGTTTAGCGTTAAGCGGCAGCTGGTTAGGCCCATTGTTGTTCTTCGTCTTGTTCAACCTTGTGCGTCTTGGCACCCGTTATTTCGGCGTAACCTACGGCTACAAAAAAGGCTTAGACGTGGTGCAAGATATGAGCGGTGGCTTATTGCAAAAACTGACAGAAGGGGCATCTATTCTCGGTTTGTTCATTATGGGTGCATTAGTCCAGAAATGGACAAGTATCAACGTGCCACTTGTTGTCTCTGTAATTGAAAAGCAAGACGGCACGGTGGAAACAACCACTGTACAAGGCATTTTAGACAGCTTAATGCCAGGTCTATTGCCATTGTTGCTAACCTTCGCGTGTATGTGGTTATTGCGTAACCGTGTGAACGCTCTTTGGATTATCGCAGGTTTCTTTGCGATTGGTATTTTTGGGGCGGCAACCGGTGTGCTGGCTTAATCTGTCGTAATATTTGGCATACTATCGACCGCTTGTTACAATACAAGCGGTCTTTTTCTTTCTGACATTTTCAAATGACAAACATCATTCTTCTGCTCGGCATTATATTGGCGTTCGCCTATGCCATTTACGATCAAGTGATTATGGATAGACGCCATGGCAAAAACCAATTAGCGGTGGCGTTAAAACGTCAAGGTGGCGTGGATATGTGGATTTCTATTGGCTTGATCGTGCTAACGATCGCCCAAGGTTTGCAGTCAGGCATTGCTCCTTTCACGCTATTTTTATTGGTATTCTGTATTGTGCTGGCGGTGTATATTGCGTTTATTCGTACGCCCCGTCTGTTACTCAAAGCTAACGGTTTTTTCTTCGGCAATCTGTTTTTTGATTATTCGCAGATACGCCAAATCAATTTGGCAGATGGGCAAATTTTAGTGATCGATTTACGGAATGGTAGGCGGTTATTAGTGCGAATCAAACAAGCTCAAGATGTCGCACAAGTGGTTAATTTCTTCGGAGGCTATAAATGATTTTCAAATTGGCAGGCAAGGTTCAGCATTATGATTGGGGTGGTTCGAGCTTTATTCCAAACTGGCTAAAATTAGAGCAAGTTGAAGCCAAGCCTTATGCAGAATATTGGTTGGGGGCACACCGTTCTGCACCTTCAATGATTGAATTTGAAGGGCAATGGTTAGCATTAGATCGCGTGCTAGACAAAGCACCGAAGTTACTCGGTGATAAATCCCGCGAACAATTTGGCGATGAACTGCCTTATTTGTTGAAAGTGTTAGATGTTAAGCTCCCCCTCTCTATCCAACTGCACCCGACCAAAAAAGAAGCCGAATATGGCTTTGAGCAAGAAAATGCTCAGGGTATTCCACTTTCTGCCCCCAATCGCACCTATAAAGATCGCAACCATAAACCCGAGATGATGATTGCCTTGTCGGAATTTTGGCTATTGCACGGTTTTCAGAATATTGAGCAGAGTTACAAGGGGGTGAGAAAACATAAGTCTTTGCAAAATTTAGCCGAAATGCTAAGAGAGAAAGGTTTACCTACAACCTATGCCCATATTATGCAAGCCGATCAAGCCCAGCTGGCTGACTGGATTTTACCGATTGTTGAGAAAACACAGACAGATTATCAACAGGGCAAATTAAAGTGGGATAATCCAGATTATTGGCTACTCTATACGATGGAAGCGATGCAAATTCCTCATGATAAATTAGACGCAGGCTTGCTCAGCTTCTACCTATTTAATATCGTTCGGCTTGAAAAAGGTGAAGGCATTTACCAAGGGGCGGGGTTACCACACGCCTATTTACGCGGACAAAATATTGAACTAATGGCAGCCTCGGATAATGTCATTCGTGGAGGCTTAACTCCGAAACATATTGATATTCCTGCCTTGCTCAACACCATTGATTATCGTGAAATCACCCCGAAAATCATTCCTGCTTACCAAGGTGATGAGCCGATACATCTTTATCCAACTCCCGAAGCCAAAGACTTTGCCCTGCAACGCTTTGAATTTAAGCCCTTCGATGAAGAGAATGTGATGGCAAACAGTGCCAGCATTTTGCTGGTGATGGCGGGCAGTCTGTATATTGATTTGGGAGAACGTTCGATTTATTTACAACAAGGCGAAGCCGCCTTCATTGCCGCTGATACAAAAATGGAGATCATCGGAGAAACCGATGGCTATGCAGTGATTGCAACCTTACCGTGATTTTTCTTTTCGTAAAAATCATTGTAGAATACGGGCAGTTTTAACTCGTGCCTAAGGAATTTTTATGAAGTTAGTGAAAATATTAACAATGATATCATTATCAGGCTTATTGTCTGTTTCTATGGTACAAGCTGCGACAGGTGTCGCAAAACCGGTTTTGGCAAAAAATCCTCAAACTCAACAACGTAGTGAGTTACAACAATTTTCCGATGCATTTTCACTGCGATTTATCAATGCAATGGCGGAAGATCAGCAGGGAAGAATTATTTTAAAATTTAAGTATCAGTTAGAAAATCGCTCAACAAAAGCGATTAAGAGTGTACATTGGGCAACGTACTATACCTATAATAATCAAATTTTACTGACACAAGATTTACCATTATCTTTCAATAATTTCCAGCCAAATACTCGTTTACCCGTTGATTTTAGCATCGCTTGGGATGAATTACCGAAAATCATGCAAGAGACGATTGCAGATAGTAGTAAACAAATTGTACCGCAGTATCAAGCAAAAAGTATTGAGTTTATCGATGGCTCAAGAATTGAGGTAAAGTAAAATAGTGAAAAAGCGTGAGGTATAATACCTCACGCTTTTTTTGATTTAATTTGTAATAATCGGCTCAACCCGTGCGAGTTTGACCATATTATCGCCCACTTCTAACACCGTTACTTTCAGGTTAAACAGCGTAAATTGTGTGGCTTCGTCAGGGATTTTTTCTAAATGTTCCACAATCAAGCCGTTGAAGGTTCGCACTTCGTCAGAAGGCAAATTCCAGTTAAACAGTTTGTTTAAGTCCCGAATGTTTGCCGAGCCTTCAATCAATACTGAACCGTCGGATTGCGGTTTAACTTCTTCGTCTAACGTCGGGGCAGCGGAGGTGGTAAATTCGCCTACGATCTCTTCTAAAATATCTTCAAGCGTGACTAAACCTTTGATGTCGCCATATTCGTCCACGACCAAGCCAATTCGCTCTTTGTTGGTTTTGAAGTTCATCAGCTGAGTCGTCAGCGGTGTGCCTTCGGGGATGAAATAGGCTTCATCCACCGCTCGCACCAGCATCTCTTTGGTAAATTCATTGCGTTCTAACATCAGGCGGAAGGCTTCACGCACTCGCAACATTCCCAGAATGCTTTTGTCCATATTGCCTTTGTAGATCACCACCCGAGCGTGAGCCGCCCCGGTGAGCTGCCGCATAATCGCTTTCCAATCATCGTCAATATCAATGCCGCCGATGTCGTTGCGAGGCACCATAATGTCGTCCACCGTCACTTTTTCCATATCCAAAATGGACACGAGCATCTCTTGGTGGGAACTTGGGATAAAACGCCCCGCTTCCAGTACCACGCTACGCAACTCTTCGGCACTCAGCCCTGCTTTTTCGGATTTTTGAATGCGGAGAATTTTCATCAAGGCTTTGATGATCAAGTTCATCAAGAACACCACTGGCATTAACACTTTTTTCAGCGGTGTCAGCACATAACTGGCAAAAAAACCGACTTTTTCAGGGTAGATCGCCGCAATGGTTTTCGGCAGAATTTCGGCAAAGACCAACATCACAAAGGTCAGCAACCCTGTGGCAATCGCCACGCCTGCTTCGCCAGAAAGTTGCATACCGATCATCGTGGCAATCGCAGAGGCGGCAATATTGACAAGGTTGTTACAGATTAAGATCAGGCTGAGCAACACATCGGTTTTGGCGAGCAATTTTTCGGCTTGCTTCGCACCACGATTGCCTTGTTCGGCAAGGTGTCGCATACGGTAGCGGTTTAAAGACATCAGCCCTGTTTCCGAGCTGGAGAAGAATGCGGATAGCACTAAAAGAATAGCCAAAGCAATAAATAAGCTACTCAGGGGAATACTTTCCAAAATGAAGTTCCTATGTTGGTTGAACGAACAAGGGGTGAGATCTTAGCAATTTTCTGCAAAATTTAGGGGCGTATTTTCCACGCCCCACATTCAATCATCACACCACACGGCTGCCGAAATAAGCGACAGTGAGCAATATCATACCCGAAACAGAATAAATAAGCACCCGATTTCCACGCCAGTGGAGCTTCCATTGTCCTAGTAATAAAAAGCTATACACAATCCACGCCATAAACGAAAAAATCGCTTTGTGGATTTGCTCTGGGGAGAAGAAATTGTGCAGATAAATCATTCCTGTAATCAGCGTGAGTGTCAGCAAACTTTGGGCAACAAGCGTAATCGTAAAAAAGTGGCGTTCTACCGTGACTAAAGGCGGTAACATTGGCGAAAATGGGATCTTTTTGCGTTTTAAACGGTAATCTAACCAGCGTAGTTGCACTGCATACAGCAAGGCAATGAAGAATAATGCATAAGAGAAAATGGCAATGGCTAGGTGGAACATCAGCCCTGTATTTTCGCTGATTCGCTTGATAAAACTGCCTTCCACAAAGGCGGATAATGCCACGCTGACCATTGCCAGCACATAAATAATTGAGAGTGGAAACCAAATACTTCGCCAACGGAGCAGGGCAAGGGTCGCCAAGGCACTGATACTCACGCTAATCAAAGAGCCTACGTTCAAAATCGTGAGATTTTGCCCGATACCTACAAACAGTAATTCAGACAGCTGAATGGCGTGAAACACGACAGCCGCCAAACCTAAAATCAGCACCGCTTTAACGTTTGGTTTTTGATTGCTATCCAAATGGGCAAGGGTGGGCGTAATCCACAACAAGGCACCGAGATAACAGAGAAGTGCAAGTATCGCAAATAACATTTTTTCGCTCAATTAAGAATGGTTTTCAATAGGTATAACGTTAGCAGTTTTTGCCCGATTTCGCCACTATTTCGCCAAAAGTAATGCGATTTCAGACGGAATTTGCTTCGGTTCAGGAATGAAAATTTGTTTGTGCCGTTGCAGTTCACCTTTTTCCAACAAAATGCTACTTTTTGGCACTTTAAACAGCTTGCTCAAAAATTTAAGTAAGTGAGCATTGGCTTGCCCGTCCACAGGCGGTGCGGTAATCGCCATTTTCAGCTCATCATCGTGCAAGCCAACGATATGATCTCGACTGGCTTTTGGTTGCAAAAAAATCCGCAACCGTAAGCCGTGCGGATTTTCACATTGTTCAACTGCTGGCATTAGGCAACCGCCCAAAGTTGTCCGAACATTTTGTAGAACAGGCTATTTAAAAACAGCAAGCCAAAGCCGAGTACCATCACCGAAAAATCGAGCATTCCCGTGCGTGGCAAAATTTTGCGGATAATGCCTAAAACAGGCTCGGTAATTTGTGCTACGGTGTAATCAAGTGGATGATTGCCTTGCGTAACCCAGCTCATCAACGCTCGAATTAAGGTGGTGAAAAACAGAATTTGCCCGAAGGTTTTGAGCAAGCTTAATAAGCCAATCAGCACAGCATTTGGCACATTCACGCCAAACAAAATAAATTGCAAGGCGACCACGCCACCGGCAAGCAATAACGCCGCAAAGTTGATGCCTTTCACCGTTGGAATGAACTTGCTAACAGGATTGACCACAGGGTTAGTCAATTTCATCAAAGTTTGTGAAATCGGCATATAAGGATCGACTCGGCAAAATTGCAACCAAGTGCGTAATACCAACACAAAATTAAAAAAGCCGACAATAATCGTAATAATTGGGGCTAAAATTTCCATTATTTTTCTCTAATAAGTAGGGTGGGCTTTAGCCCACCGAGACCGTAACAAGCAGTTAGTTCAAGAATTTGCATATTGTTATGGTGGGCTAAAGCCCACCCTACAGACTGCATAAAACTATGCTTCGTTAATTGGTAAATCCCACCAAATGTCGAATAACCCGCTCACTTCCACTTCTTGTAAGCCGTTGTCTTTCAGCCATTTTTGCACGAGTTCACGGTGAGAATCGTCACATTTGCCGAGTTTCTCCAAGCAAACTAAGCCTTCCCAATGTAAGTAGCCGCTGCCTTCGTAGGCTAAACCGTTCGGGCGGATCACTTCATCAATGAAACGATCAACCACGTTGTCGATTTGGTCAATGCCTGTGCCTTCTGCAAATTGGAATTTCACTAAAAAGCCTAACTCTTGGAATTCGGCTAAGTGCATTTTTTTACGTTGTCTGCGATTGCGTTTTGGTTGTGCCATTTTATGCTCCTATAATTGTAAGTAAGAATGGATTTTCTAAAGATCCGAAAATATAGGGAATTATCCCCTTTCAACTAACGATGTTCAAGTACAAAAAGATAAAGCCCCGATGATTTCTCATCGGGGCTTTTGAATTGGCTCCTCCTGCGGGACTCGAACCTGCGACATATGGATTAACAGTCCACCGTTCTACCGACTGAACTAAGGAGGAATTTCACTTTGCAAGTAAGTGGTGCCTCGAGGCGGAATCGAACCACCGACACGGGGATTTTCAATCCCCTGCTCTACCGACTGAGCTATCGAGGCATCTCGTTGTTTGCGGGGTGCATTATGCTGATTTCTTCCTACTCCGTCAAACACTTTTTTTCAAAAAGTGAAAAAAAAACGATTGAGTGATTGAATTTCATTCAAATTGCTTAAAAATCAACTAATTATCTTACTTTTTGATATTTCTGTTGGGCTTTAGTGACTTTGAGTAGGTAGTTTCTTGCTTGAGTAGACGGGTGTGCTGTCGTAAGGATTTGATAGACGGCGTCAGGCGATAGCCGGTTAATTTTTTCTACCGCACGCTGTTTGTCGTTATCAAACACCCGTAGTACTGCACCTGCACCACTATTATAGGCAGAAATCATGGCGTAGCGTTTTGATAAAGGGTGAGTGATGCCTGTGAGATATTCATCACGTAAGATAGCAAGATAAAGTACACCTGCGTCAATATTTTGATTTGGGTTATACAGATAAGCTTTATTGGGTTCGCCACCCAAGCCTTTACGCACAAAAATATCACGTCCTGCAGTATGGGGAACCACTTGCATTAATCCAATAGCATTTGCATAACTCACAGCATAAGGGTTAAAGGATGATTCTATTTCCATAATGCTTAAGATCAGGTTCATGTCGATGCCATAGCGACGAGAAGCTTGACGAACTATAGGTAAATAACGTCTTGCCCGCACTTCAACGTGATTGGCAATCATCGGAATGTTGACATAAGTGACAGTACGCCCATTCTTCAATCGGCGACTTTTTAATTTATGTTGTAATAAATAGGTGGCAAAATCGTTGGCAATTGCAATATTGGTGACAGAACGTCCATATTGATCGACTACTTGCCCTGTAAGGAAAGGGTTGTTGCTAATCGGCACTTCGCCAGAGGCGAATAAATCAATACCAGATGGATCTGAAGCCATTAATAAGGTATGAATAATGGCATTTCTCAAGTGATTTTGGCCACCAAGGGTTTCAATGGAAATCTGGCCATCTTCAAAGCTAATGTGGCTACGGGTGTAGTATCGATCGGTGTATTTAACATAGTCTTTACGACTTGCCACTAAAAGTTCACTCACGCCCCAAATTTGATCGATATTACGGGAAAATTGCCCCGTTAAAATGTCTAATCCATTGGTATCTTTAGGTATATAAGTAGGGCGAGCTTTACCTTTAGTGCTCTTTTGAGGTGAGCTACCACAGGCAGCCAGTAAAGCGATCGTTGTTAGGGTAGCTAAAAGTTTGATGGTGCTTTTCATTATTGTGCACTCTCAATTGGTACATAGCCTTCAATGTGAACATCTTTACCTTCAAATAAGAAATTGATCATTTCTGTTTCGAGCTGTTTACGATGTTCAGCATTCATCATATTGAGTTTTTTCTCATTGACGAGCATGGTCTGTTTTTTAATCCACTCCGACCACGCTTGTTTACTGATTGAATCAAAAATTCGCTTGCCTAGCTCACCTGGGTAAAGTTGAAAATCTAAGCCTTCAGCTTCCTGTTTTAAATAAGTACAAAAAACGGTACGTGCCATGGTTATGTCCTTGTTTCAATTAAAGTTAATTCATCTAAAATGCGTTTGATTGGGGTTGCCAAACCAATTTGTCTAGGTTGATGCAAATCATACCAACATTCCGACGGAGAAGATACCAACGGCAAATAATTTCCGTGAGGCTCTGCAAGCTGATTGTTCCTGAATTCTACCAACACTGGCACAATTTCCAAATGGAAATGGCTGAACGTGTGGCGAAAGGCAATCATTGGGGTAATTTGCAACATCTCCGTTTTTCTCCCCCCCTTGTAAGCTCGGGCTGCGTAACTTTCTAGTGCCTGCTCTAACGCATCGGCTGTATCAAATTGTGGAAAAGCAAATAAGCCACCCCAAATCCCTCTATCTTCCCGTTTCTCTAGCCAAATCTTTGAGCCGTGCTTTAAGACCAAAAAATAACCCGTTCGTTCAGGCAGGCTTTTTTTCGGTTTTTTAGCAGGAAATTCCGTCCATGCTTGCCGCTGGTTAGCTTGGCACGCTTGGCTTAACGGGCAGAGCGTACATTTGGGCTTAGAGCGTAGGCAAATCATCGCCCCCAAATCCATCATTGCTTGATTAAAATCCGCAACTTGTGTCGCTGGGGTGACTTCAGCGGAAAGCTGCCACAATTGATTCTCCACGTTTTTCTCCCCCGCCCAACCTTCTACAGCAAAATAGCGAGATAACACTCGCTTAACATTACCATCTAAAATGGGATACGGCGCATTTAATACAGAAGATAACACGGCTCCTGCGGTACTACGCCCAACCCCAGACAATGACAATACATCATCAAATTCACTGGGGAATTCCCCGCCAAAGTGGTCACGAATCATCTGGGCTGCTTTGTGTAAATTTCTCGCACGAGCATAGTAGCCCAAACCTGTCCATAAATGGAGAACATCATCAATGGAGGCATTGGCAAGATCACAGGCAGTCGGAAATCGGGCAATAAATCGTTCAAAGTAAGGAATCACTGTTGCCACTTGAGTCTGTTGCAACATGACCTCAGAGAGCCAAACTCGATAAAGCGTTTTGTTCTGCTGCCATGGCAGATGCTTTCGCCCATATACGGCAAACCAGCTCAGCACGGCTTGAGCGAAGGGTGCTTCAGGACAAGATTGAGCAAGCGGAAAAGAAAGTTGGCGTTTCATTAGATTTTCAAGCAAAAACAAAAGGTACAATACTACTGCAAGCCCAACACTTTTACCAAAACTTTCTTTTAATGACAAACGCCACCACAACGACTACTATATCACCTCATTTTCTGATTAGGTGAGTACTTATGAGCCGACAACGCCCTTTTCAAACCATTGCTATTGTGGGCAAACCCCGCCACGACATTGCTTTGGAAACCCACTTAGCTGTATACAACTGGCTAAAAGATAGACAATATCATGTGTTAGTAGAGAGCAAAATCGCCACACAATTGAATCTGCCAAATGCGATGAGCATTGCACAAATTGGTGAGACAGCAGACTTAGTTATCGTCATTGGTGGTGATGGCAACATGCTTGGTATGGCTCGCCAACTTGCACCCTATGATGTGCCATTAATTGGCATCAATCGAGGCAACCTTGGCTTTTTAACCGATATTGCACCCAAAACGGCGTTTGAACAGCTATACAGCTGCTTAGAACGGGGCGAATTTATGATTGAGGAACGTTTCTTGCTCGATGCCAAAATTGAGCAAAATGGCAAGATAATCGAAAAAAATAATGCATTAAATGAAGTGGTGGTGCATTCTAGTCAAATCGCTCGCACCATTGATTTTGAAGTCTGTATTGATGGTAAATTTGCCTTTTCACAACGCTCAGACGGCTTAATTATCAGCACACCAACAGGTTCAACTGCCTATTCGTTATCCGCTGGTGGCCCAATTCTCACCCCGAATTTAAATGCCATTGCCCTTGTACCAATGAATCCGCACAGTTTATCCTCTCGCCCACTCGTCGTTGACGGCGACAGCATTATTTCACTGCGTTTTGCCCAATATAATCAACCTAATTTGGTTGTGAGTTGCGATAGCCAACGATTATTACCATTTAGTGCAGATGAACGTGTTATTGTGCAAAAAAGCCCAAACACGCTGCAATTACTACATCTCACCGACTATAACTATTTCACCGTACTGGGGACAAAACTGGGCTGGTTAAGTAAATTATTTTAAATGAAGACAAAAAAATAAGGCAGTTTATACACTGCCCTATTTTTATCAAACTTCGATCCCAAATTTTTCTCTGACTAACGCTTGGAAATCGGTGCAGCCACCAACGTGAACGTTATCTAAGAAAATTTGCGGTACTGTTGCCACGGTTTTGCCTACACGTGGTTCCAAGTCTTCTTTTGAAATGCCTTTGGCGATCATATCGACAAATTCAAAATCGAAATCAGGCAATTCTGCTTTCATTTTCTCCGCAAGTGCTTTCGCACGTACACAATATGGGCAGGTCAAGCGACCAAAAATTTCTACGAACATAGTTGCTCCTTATGGGTTCAAGAAAGACGGACATTGTAACAAAATTTAGCGGGATTGTTGAAAATTTGCAAAAAGTCCGTTTTTCTCACCCCCTTGTCTTAGTGTGTACTCGTACTTGTTGTGGTACGGCTGGCACGTTTACGGTCGGTTTCGGTCAGCAATTTCTTACGAATCCGCACCGCTTTTGGTGTCACTTCCACGAGTTCATCATCATCAATAAATTCTAACGCTTGTTCTAGGGTAAAACGCACTGGCGTGGTGAGCGTTAAGGCTTCATCTTTACCCGCGGCACGAATGTTAGTGAGCTTCTTGCCTTGCAACGCATTCACAGTTAAGTCGTTAGAACGGCTGTGAATGCCGATCACCTGCCCTTCGTAAATTTCGGCACCGTGGTCAATCATCAATTTGCCACGCTCTTGCAAGCCGAATAACGCATAAGCCAAGGCTTTGCCTGTGCCGTTAGAAATCAGCACGCCGTTGATACGCTGACCGATTTCACCTGGTTTCACATCGTCGTAATGGCTGAAACTGGAGTAAAGCAAGCCCGTACCAGAGGTCATTGTCATAAATTCATTACGGAAGCCAATCAAGCCACGGCTTGGGATCACATATTCCAAACGGGTGCGACCTTTGCCGTCTGGGCACATATCACGCACTTCGCCCTTACGAATACCGAGAGCTTCCATTACCGAACCTTGATGCTGTTCTTCGATATCAATCGTCACTTGTTCGAATGGCTCTTGTTTGTGTCCGTCTTGCTCTTTGAAAATCACTTTCGGGCGAGAAACCGCAAGTTCGTAGCCTTCACGACGCATATTTTCGATAAGCACCGACAAATGCAATTCGCCACGACCAGAGACACGGAAAATATCAGGGTCTTCAGTCTCTTCCACACGCAACGCCACGTTGTGAACTAGCTCTTTTTTCAGGCGTTCTAAAATTTGGCGAGAGGTCACATATTTGCCGTCTTGTCCGCAGAATGGTGAGGTGTTTACGCAGAAGAACATCGTTACCGTTGGCTCGTCCACTGATAACGCAGGCAAGGCTTCCACGTTGTTGATGTCGCAAATAGTATCCGAAATGTTCAGCTCGCCTAAACCCGTGATCGCCACGATGTCGCCAGCGAAGGCTTCGTTTACATCATAACGTTGCAAGCCTAAATGCCCCAACACTTGCCCGATACGCCCGTTGCGAGTTTTGCCTTGTGCATCAATCAAGGTAATTGGTTGATTTGGCTTGACCGAGCCACGTTTAATGCGACCAATGCCGATCACGCCTAAATAGTTGTTGTAGTCGAGCTGGGAAATCTGCATTTGGAACGGATCTTCTAACTGCACGTCTGGTGGTGAGACGTGTTGCACAATCGCTTCAAACAACGGATCCATATTCGGGGCGAGATCTTCGTGCTCCAAGCCTGCCACGCCGTTTAAGGCGGACGCGTAAATAATCGGGAAATCTAACTGTTCGTCTGTTGCACCAAGGTTTACGAATAAGTCGAACACCTGATCCACCACCCAATCTGGTCTTGCCCCAGGGCGATCAACTTTGTTGATCACCACGATAGGTTTTAAACCGTGAGCGAAGGCTTTTTGAGTCACGAAACGGGTTTGTGGCATCGGGCCGTCAAAGGCATCGACCACCAACAACACGGAATCCACCATAGACAGCACACGCTCCACTTCGCCGCCGAAGTCAGCGTGTCCTGGGGTGTCCACGATGTTGATGCGATAGCCGTTCCAGTCAATTGCGGTGTTTTTTGCCAAAATGGTAATGCCACGCTCTTTTTCGAGGGCGTTGGAGTCCATCACACGCTCGTCCGTGTCGCCACGGCTGGTGTCTAAGGTACCTGAAAGTTTGAGAAGTTTATCAACCAAGGTCGTTTTACCGTGGTCAACGTGGGCAATAATTGCGATATTACGCAATTTAGTGGTATCGATTTTTTGCATTGAAAAGTCTTATATTTAATGGAAAAAATGGCGGAGAATTCCGCTGTGAAAATGCGGTAGGTAATGTGCTTACCTTATAAAAAAGGTGGTGATTATACCGAAATTTCGTTTATTCAGCTAGAAAACAAGGGGGTATTTTAGAGAAAATTTCGCAAGATAGATAATAGAGGTTGAATCGGATAAACTCTTCATATTGTGAGTCTTGCCCCTTTTATCACTATTTGGAGAACATCTATGCACCAACCTATCAATCCACAAATGTTTTATTACGGCTTTCCTGTGATTTTATTAACAACCTGTGATAATCAAGGTAACACCAATATTACCCCGATTTCATCGAGTTGGTGCTTGGGCGATAATATTGTGATTGGGTTAGGTACACAAGGGAAAGCCTTTGAAAATTTGCAACAGTGTGCACAAGCGGTGATCAATTTACCCGATGAACAACTTTGGCAGAATGTGGAAGCCATTGCCGATGTGACGGCAAAACAACCTATTCCAGATTTTCAACAAGGCATTTATCACTATTGTGCAGATAAATTTCAACGTGGTCATTTCACCGCACAACCTTCAACACAGATAAAACCGTCACGTATTTTAGAATGCCCTTTACAAGCGGAAACAACCGTGATGCACATCTCTGAGCGTGAAGGTTATGCGATTGTTGAATTGAAAATCGTACAAGTGCATGCAGAGCAATCATTGATTTTTGCCGACAATAAAATTGATCCTGAAAAATGGAAACCGCTTATTTACAATTTTCGTCATTACCAAGGCTTAACAGAAATGTTAGGTAAAAATTTTCGCTGTGAAACAGGTAAAAAAGTCTAAATATCTCACCGCTTATTACCCATTCTGCAACACATCATAAATCACTTCCGCCAGTGCGTTGGAAATCCCAGGGACACTGGCGATTTCTTCTACGGTCGCTGATTTTACGCCTTGCATTCCGCCAAGGTATTTGAGCAAGGCTTGGCGGCGTTTTGCACCCACGCCTGCAATGGATTCTAAGCCACTTTCGGTGAAGGCTTTTTGGCGTTTTTTGCGGTGTCCGCTGATGGCGTGGTTGTGCGATTCGTCCCGAATATGCTGAATTAAATGCAACGCAGGGCTGTCGGGTGGCAGGTGGCGTTCGTCATCGGCTCGGCTGATGAGCAAGGTTTCCAAGCCTGCTTTGCGTTCCACGCCTTTTGCGACACCAATTAACAGCGGTTTGGTTTTATCCCATTCCACCTTTAAATTCGCAAAAGTTTGCAAGGCTCGGTTGAGCTGTCCTTTACCGCCGTCAATAAAGATAATATCGGGGATTTTTTCAGGCGGAAGCGGTTTGTCGTAACGCTTCAATAACGCCTGCTCCATAGCCGCATAATCATCGCCTGCGGTGATGCCTTCAATGTTGAAACGGCGATAATCGGATTTGAGTGGCCCGTTTTGATCGAACACCACGCACGATGCCACGGTTTGATCGCCCATTGTGTGGCTGATGTCGAAACATTCCATTCGCTGAATGTCCGCCAAGCCAAGCAATTCTTGCAAGGCTTGGTAACGGCTTTGAATTCGGGAATCTTGCTGAAGTTGTAGATTTAACGCTGCCTGTGCGTTGGTTTTCGCCAAGGCTAAATATCGCCCTTTCTCTCCCCGTACTTTGTCCTGAATGCTGACTTTATAACCTGCTTGCTCGCTCAAGAGCGTTTCTAATGCCTTGGCTTCACTGACTTTTTGGTCAATCACAATCTGATTCGGAATGGTGCGATGTTGATTCATTTGCAAATAAAATTGCCCGATAAAAGTATCACTCAGTTCCGCCAATTCTGTATGGCTTGGCACTTTCGGGAAGTAACTGCGGTTGCCCAGCACTTTGCCTTGTCGCACAAATAGAATATGCACGCAGGCGATGCCGTGTTGGTAGGCAATCGAAATAATATCGAGATCGTCTAGGCGATCCTGCGAAATCGCCTGCTTTTCAGTAACGGATCGCACTTGCTGAATTTGATCACGAAAACGAGCAGCGGCTTCAAAATCCAAATTCGTTGCGGCGGCTTCCATTTTGGCGATCAGATGCTCGATCACTTGCTGATCTTTGCCTTGCAAAAACAGTCTCACAAATTGCACCTGCTGATCGTATTCGTCCTGCGAATACACACCTTCGACACAAGGGGCAAGACAACGCCCGATTTGGTATTGCAAGCACGGGCGAGAGCGGTTTTTATAGTAAGAATCTTCGCATTGGCGAATGGGGAACAGTTTTTGCAGCAAATTCAAGGTTTCTCGCACCGCCCCTGCATTGGGGTAAGGCCCGAAATATTCGCCTGCGATTTTTTTACTGCCCCGAAAACTGGCAATGCGAGGGTGTTTGTGTTTGGTCAGCAGAATGTAGGGGTAGGATTTATCATCACGTAGCAGCACGTTATAGCGTGGCTGGTTTTCCTTGATGAAGTTGTGCTCTAGTAGCAAGGCTTCCGTTTCGGAATGGGTAATGGTGGTGTCGATATGGGCAATTTGAGCGACCAAGGCTTCGGTTTTGCGGCTCGACAAATTTGTGCGGAAATAGCTCGACAGGCGTTTTTTCAGATCTTTGGCTTTGCCCACATAAATGATCGTGCCATTGGCATCGTACATTCGGTACACGCCTGAATTATGCGGTACCGTAGCAAGAAAGGATTTGGGATCGAAATCAGGCATAGCGACTAGATTAGATTCACATTGAATTTGGGAAGTTTGATAAAAAGTCGGCAGTTCTCTCCCCCTTGCAAGAGCTGTCGAATCCTATTCCTAGGGGATTACGGCTTTAACAAACTGCCTTTTGACGCTTGCAGATATTGCAACATCGACCAAATCGTCAGTACCGCCGCCACATACAGTAAGATAAACGCAAGGATTTCCATCGCTGGATTATATCGCCACAACAAGCCACCTAACGCCAACATTTGGGCGGTGGTTTTCACTTTGCCCCAAACCGACACCGCCACGCTCGCCCGCTCGCCGATTTCCGCCATCCATTCACGCAAGGCGGAAATGATAATTTCACGGGCGATCATAATGCCTGCGGGAATCGTGATCCACCAAGTATGGTAATACTCCACCACCGACACCAACGCAATCGCCACCAACACTTTATCCGCCACAGGATCTAAAAACGCCCCGAAACGCGTGGATTGGTTCCATTTGCGTGCTAAATAGCCGTCAAACCAATCGGTAACACCGGCGATGAAAAAAATCAGCGTGGTAATTTCAGGCGAGTATTTGACTGGCAAATAGAATGCCACGATAAATAAGGGGATTAAGGCGACCCGAAATAGGGTTAAATAGGTTGGAATGTTGAGTTTCATTATTATTGTGTTGTGCGGAAAAGATGCACTATTCTAGTCCATCGAATTAAAACTGCAAGGGGCAGATTTTGCACTTTTTCATCAAGATCTGCCCCCTTGTCGGCTTATTTGTGTTTCACTTTTTTGGCTTTTGGGGCTTTTTTCGGTGCGGATTGCTCTTTTTCCACTTGCTCTACGCACAAATGGAGCAGATCGTCCGTGCCTTTTTTGATGTACTCATCGTTGCGTGGTTTGTTGGTTTTTTGTAGATCCAACATCGCATCGTGAATGCCTTGGCTCATACTTTTTGGCTGAATGGCTGTCCAGCAAGTTTGGCTCAAACGGCTGAAATTGTGTTGTAATTCCGCTGCATACAGCACGCCGCTGTAATAGGCGTACACATTATGATCGAGCATTCGGTTTAACAAACTGGCACGAATTTGCTCCACGGGCAGGGTGACTTTGTTGCTATACCAATCGTCCGCACCGTGCATAAAAGCGTCAATATCATAGCTGGCATTGACGCGATCCAAATAGGTTTGAGCGGTGGTGCTATACCCAATAGCGTAGGATTTTTGATCGACTTGATCGGCACTCAAACGGCTCCAACCGCCACTTTTGCTTGAGCCACAAGCGGTTAAAATGGCTAACGATGCGATAACTGCCAAAGACTTTAAACCCGATTTCATATATACTCCTTCATCATTTTTCAAAGGTAGTGCCATTCTACCGAATCAGCAGGGGAATTACTATATGAAACAGTATCTAGATTTGTGCCAACGGATTGTGGACGAAGGCAAATGGGTGGCGAATGAACGGACAGGCAAGCGTTGCTTAACGGTCATCAATGCCGATTTAACCTATGATGTCGCCAAAGGCGAATTTCCGTTAGTGACTACTCGCAAAAGTTTCTGGAAAGCGGCGATTGCCGAACTGCTGGGCTATATTCGGGGCTACGATAATGCGGCAGATTTCCGCCAACTTGGCACAAAATCGTGGGATGCGAACGCCAACCAAAATGCGGCGTGGCTTGCTAATCCGCACCGCAAGGGCGAAGACGATATGGGCTGGGTTTACGGAGCGGTTGGGCGACATTTCCCGAAAGGTGATGGCTCAGGCAATGTCGATTTGCTTCGCCAAATTGTCGATGATTTGAAAAACGGTATTGATAACCGTGGCGAAATCTACACCTTCTATCACCCTGGTCTGTTTCATATGGGCTGTTTGCGTCCTTGCTTGCACAGCCACCATTTTTCCTTGCTTGATGGCGTACTTTATCTTAACAGTACCCAACGCTCTGCCGATGTGCCACTGGGCTTAAACTGGAATATGATCCAATGCTACACTTTCTTAGCGTTAATGGCACAAATCACAGGACACCAAGCAGGACAGGCGTACCACAAGATTGTAAATGCGCACATCTATGAAGATCAGCTGGAACTGATGCGAGAGGTGCAACTCAAACGCACGCCATTGGCACCGCCTAAACTGCACATCAACCCCGACATCAAAACCTTAGAAGACTTAGAAACCTGGGTCACGCTGGATGATTTCAAGGTTGAAGGCTACGAATTTCATCCAAGTATTCAATACCCATTTTCAGTTTAACCATTGACTTTAAAGGACACCACAATGAAAAAGTTTCTCATTCCATTTATGATCGGTGCTACCGTTGCCTTAGCAGTGGAGTTTTTCCAAAAAGACAAAACCACTTCTTCACCAGAGCCTCAGCCAACACAGACTGAAGCTATAGTTGAACAAGCTCCCACAGATAAATAGCACGCTGTTTTGCAAAAAGTCTTGCTATCTCCCCCCTCCCCTTGTAGCAACGATTAACGTTGTCGATGTGGTGAGCATACAAGGCAATAGTTTGGTTTATTGACACAGATCCTGAAAATGGCAAATTATTACTGCATATTTTATCTTCAAGGGCTAGAATAACAGCTCTTTTCCTTATCCCTTAATGATTATTGGAGAATTCTATGACACTCTTTACTCAAGCTCAAAATTGGTTAGCCCAAGATCCAGATGCAGAAACGCGTGCAGAATTAGAACAACTTCTCAATGCTGCTCAATCAGGCGATACAACAGCACATAGCGAATTAGCGAGTCGTTTTGATGGGCGTTTACAGTTCGGTACCGCAGGTCTACGTGGTCGCTTACAAGCTGGTTCAATGGGAATGAACCGAGTGCTGGTGGCACAAGCGGCGGGCGGATTAGCCGATTACTTAAAAACCTATGATAAAGAGCCGTCAATTGTCATTGGATATGATGGACGCAAAAACTCCGATGTATTCGCCCGTGACACAGCCGAAATTATGGCTGGTGCAGGCATTAAAGCTTATTTATTACCACGTAAATTACCAACCCCTGTGCTTGCCTATGCAATCAAATATTTTGATACAACTGCAGGTGTGATGGTCACTGCTAGCCACAACCCACCAGAAGATAATGGTTACAAAGTGTATTTAGGCAAAGCCAATGGCGGTGGTCAAATCGTCTCCCCAGCCGATCAGGATATTGCACAGTTAATTGATAAAGTCGCCGCAGGTTCAATTCAAGATTTACCACGCAGTGAGAATTACCAAATTTTAGACGATGAAGTCATCAATGCTTACATCGAAAAAACCGCAGCAATTGCCAAAGAGCCACAAGCAGAGATTAACTATGTTTACACTGCTATGCATGGTGTAGGTTATGAGGTGTTAAGTAAAACCCTTGAAAAAGCAGGCTTGCCACAGCCTCATTTAGTTCACGAGCAAATTCAACCCGATAGTAATTTCCCAACAGTAAACTTCCCAAACCCAGAAGAGAAAGGTGCGTTGGATTTAGCCATTAAAGTGGCTAAAGAGAAAAACGCAGAGTTCATCATCGCTAACGACCCAGATGCAGACCGTCTAGCCGTTGCAATGCCTGATGCCGAAGGCAACTGGAAAGCGTTGCACGGCAACGTAGTAGGTTGCTTCTTAGGTTGGTATTTAGCCAAGCAATACCACGCCCAAGGACAAAAAGGGATCTTGGCTTGTTCATTAGTTTCCTCACCAGCATTAGCGGAAATTGCCAAAAAATATGGCTTTGAATCCGAAGAAACACTCACTGGCTTCAAATATATCGGCAAAGTACAAGGCTTACTATTCGGCTTTGAAGAAGCACTTGGCTATTTGGTGGATCCTGATAAAGTGCGTGATAAGGACGGTATTTCAGCCACGATTGCGTTCCTTGATTTAGTGCGTAGCTTGAAAAAACAGGGCAAAACCTTAAGTGATTACGCTAACGAATTTACTCAAGAATTCGGGGCTTATGTGAGCGGACAGATCTCGATTCGTGTCGATGATCTATCCGAAATCGGTAAATTGATGACCGCATTTCGTACCAATCCACCAAGCGAAATCGGTGGATTCAAGGTAGCACAATTTATCGATCACACCAAAACCGATCGCCAAAGCGATATTTTAGTGTTTGTACTTGAAAACGGCAGCCGCTTAATTGCCCGTCCATCTGGCACTGAGCCGAAAATCAAATTCTACCTAGATGCGAAAGGCAAAGATCCAAAAGATGCTGAGCAAGTGCTCGCTCAATTTGATGAAAGTGTTCGTCAAATTCTGCGTCAAGATGAATTTGGCAAACAAGATTGTTAATATCACATAACGATAAATCCCTGCGGGTCTGATGAAAGAGAAGCAGGGATTTTTATTGCTTAGCCTGAAATAAGGAGGATATATGTCCTCATGTAAACCGCTTATATCGAATCAGTACGGTGCATTCGTGATGGCATTTGTGCCGTTTTTATACGGCATTTTTGCCAGCCAATGGACTGTTTGGCATATTTGGCTTGGGCTGGCTTGGCTATGTGTATATCTCTTCGCTTACCCATTTTTGTCGCTATTTAGCAAGAAATCTACAAAAAATACCAAAAATGGGCGATCATTTATGCCATTTTAGCCATCCTTTTTGCGTCGCCCTTAATTTACGTTAAACCTGATCTTTTGCAATTTCTCGGATTTATTGCCCCCCTTGTTGCCGTGCAGATTTACTATGCCAAACGCAAAGATGAGCGACATTTACTCAATGATATCGCTGGTATTCTCACCTTTGGCGTAATCGGCATGGCGAGTTTTTACTTAACGACAACGCAATACCATTGGTCAATTTTACTACACCCAACCCTGTTTTTTATTGCGACGACCTTATATGTTAAAAGCGTCGCACGAGAGCGAAAAAAGCCGCTTTACTTAAAATGGAGCATTCTCTCACATAGTGTACTCGGGATACTTTATCTCGCATTTGGTGAATTATCAATTGGCTTTTCCTATGTTGTGGGACTCGCTAGAGCAATGCTAGTACCGAAGCAAAAATGGTCAATTAAACAGATTGGAATAGCTGAATTTGGCGTTGTGCTTGTCTTTTTGCTCGCATTGTATTGGCACTAACCTTTGCAAAAACTCACTTTTTCTCCCCCCTTGTCGTTTTCTGTTCAAGCCATGTTTTGGCGATAATCGCCACATTATGCTAAAAATTGGCATCAAAACAATAAAATGGATTAAACAGCCACTAGAGTTTACTGCCCCTGCACGATAAACATTGGGCTTTGGCTAATCGGGTCTAAATGAATTTCCACATCTAATTGGAAAACGTCTTTGAGTAGGGCTTTGGACATCACTTGATGGGGATTACCTTGTGCCACTAATTCCCCTTGTTTTAATACCACTAAATGATCGCAATAACGGCAGGCTTGGTTGAGATCGTGCAACACGGTAATAACGGTTTTGCCTTGCTGTTGTAAGTTTCGCATCATCGTCATCAATTCCACTTGATGATGTAAATCCAAATAGGTTGTGGGTTCATCAAGTAGCACAATGTCGGTGTCTTGAGCCAAGGTCATCGCCAAAAATGCACGCTGTTGCTGACCGCCTGAAATATCGCTGGCTAGACGATCAGCAAGTTCGGTGGTGTTGGTGGCTTGCATCGCTTGTTCAACGAATTGCTCATCTTTTTCGCTCAACTTGCCCCATAAATTGAGATAAGGCGAACGCCCGTAAGCGACCAATTCACGCACTTTGA
>JAUMYT010000038.1:2674-5116 GCA_030528525.1 Pasteurellaceae bacterium | reverse complement strand
ACGATTTCCACAATGGTCGTTTCGGCTTTTACTGCTTCAATAAAGGCGTTGAGTTTTTCGCTGGTGCCTGAAAGTTGAATGGTGTAGAGCTTCGGGGTGATGTCCACGATTTGCCCACGGAAAATATCTGCCATTCGTTTGAGTTCGTCACGGGTAGAGCCAGTCGCTCGCACTTTAATCAGCAACACTTCTCGCTCAACGTGTTCGTGATCGCTTAGGTTGCTGACTTTGAACACATCAATCAATTTATGCAGCTGCTTTTCGATCTGCTCTAACACTTGAGCATCGCCTTGGGCGACAATCGTCATTCGGGATAAACTTGGATCATCCGTGGGGGCAACGGTCAGACTTTCAATGTTGAAGCCTCGTTGTGAGAACAGCCCAACCACACGGGACAATGCCCCTGATTCATTTTCTAATAAGACGGATAAAGTTCTACGCATCGGTACGCTCCGTTTTGCTTAACATCATATCTTTCATTGATTCACCACGAATTTGCATCGGGTAAACGTGTTCGGTTTCATCAACCAGCACTTCCACAAACACCAATTTGTCTTTGATGGCAAAGGCTTGTTGCAATTTTTCTTCCAGTTCTTCAGGTTTGGTAATCCGAATGCCAACGTGTCCGTAGGCTTCTGCCAGTTTGACGAAATCCGGCAGGGAATCCATATAAGAGTGCGAGTGGCGACCTTGATAGATAATGTCTTGCCACTGCTTTACCATCCCTAGGAAACGGTTATTCAGGTTGATGATCACCACAGGCGTATCGTACTGTTTGGCGGTGGAAAGTTCTTGGATATTCATCTGAATACTGCCATCGCCTGTCACACAAACCACGGTGGCATCAGGGTAAGCGAATTTCACACCAATCGCCGCAGGCAAGCCAAAGCCCATTGTGCCGAGTCCGCCAGAGTTGATCCAACGGCGTGGCTTATCGAACGGGTAGTGCAGAGCCGCAAACATCTGGTGCTGACCCACATCAGATGCCACATACGCCTCGCCATTGGTGATGCGGTAAACGGCTTGGATCACTTCTTGCGGTTTGAGGACGTTGCCTTTCTCAAAACTCAAGCATTGACGAGCTTTCCAAGTGTCAATCTGTTGCCACCAAGGGGTGAGATCTGCCTGACTTTTCACTAAATTTTCTTCTTCTAATAACGATAAAAATTCATCAAGCACATTTTTCGCCGAGCCAACAATCGGAATATAGGCTGGCACGGTTTTGGAAATGGACGTTGGGTCAATATCAATGTGGAGCACTTTCGCATTCGGGCAGTATTTCGCCAAATTATTGGTGGTACGATCATCAAACCGCACGCCAATGCCGATAATCAAATCGCTTTCGTGCATTGCGGTGTTGGCTTCATAGGTGCCGTGCATTCCCAACATTCCCAAAAATTGTTTGTGGGTGCTTGGAAATGCCCCCAAGCCCATTAACGAGCTAGTCACAGGCAGGTTGAGTTTAGTGGCAAAGTCTGTCACTTCTTGGCTCGCTTCCCCTTGCACCACGCCGCCGCCGACAAATAATACAGGCTGTTTGGCGACTAAAATCGCTTTCAATGCTTTTTTGATCTGCCCTTTGTGTCCTTGTACCGTAGGGCTGTACGAACGCATTGTGATACTTTTCGGGTATTCGTAGCTGTATTTATTGGCAGGATTGACCACATCTTTTGGTAAATCAATCACCACAGGCCCAGGGCGACCCGTGGAGGCAATATAGAACGCTTTTTTGATAATGTCAGGAATATCTTCGGCACGTTTCACTAAAAAGCTGTGTTTTACTACAGGGCGAGAAATCCCAACCATATCGCACTCTTGGAAGGCATCGGAGCCAATCAACCCAGACGGCACTTGCCCTGAAAAGACCACCATAGGAATCGAATCCGTATAAGCCGTAGCAATGCCGGTGATTGCATTGGTTGCCCCCGGCCCTGAAGTGACCAGCACACAGCCCACTTTGCCTGTGGCACGGGCGTAGCCATCTGCCATATGTACAGCTCCTTGTTCGTGGCGGACGAGAACGTGCTTAATGCCGCCCAAGGTGTGAATCGCATCATAAATATCCAGTACGGAACCACCTGGGTAGCCGAACACGTATTCCACGCCTTCATCTCGCAGGGATTGTACTACCATTTCTGCACCAGAAAGTTTTTTCATAACAGTCTCCAACTCAATCTAAAGTGAGATGAATTATGCAGAAAAAAAGAATGTTGTCTATAGGTTGCAAATGTTGATTTTTTGTTACTTATTTGGTGTTTAAAACCATAAATCAGTTATTTTTTAGATTTAAAAATATAAAAATATATAAAAATTCGCTCTTTTAATACTTTTAACCAGATTTAATAAATTTATCAAATTAAAATAAATTTTCACTTTCGTGGAGAAATTTTTAAAAATTAGAAGTAGTTCACAAAATGAAAAGGGGAATTGGGATAGAATACC
>JAUMYT010000038.1:0-2574 GCA_030528525.1 Pasteurellaceae bacterium | reverse complement strand
TTTTAAAAATTAGAAGTAGTTCACAAAATGAAAAGGGGAATTGGGATAGAATACCGATAATTCTGTGCTTGATAGCACAAATTCTGCTTCATCTTAAGCTCCCTCCTCCGCTTGCGGGGGAGGGCTGGGGTGGGGGGATTGCCGAAGGCAACCAATGATTTTTTTGATATAAAAATTTGCAAAATTTCGAATAAATCTGACCGCTTGTCTTGAAAACGATGTTTTCAATCCCCCCTCCCTAACCCTCCCCCGCAAGCGGAGGAGGGGATTGATTGCGAATGGGGCAGAATTGGATCGAGCAAATTCCATTTCAAAATCACAAAAGGACACAATTATGGACGACACTTTACGCCAAGCGGCACTGGATTTTCACGAATTTCCAATCCCAGGGAAAATTGAAGTTACCCCAACCAAATCTCTCGCCACGCAACGGGATTTAGCCCTCGCCTATTCCCCAGGTGTTGCTGAGCCTTGTTTAGAAATCGAAAAAGATCCGTTGAATGCTTATAAATACACTGCGAAAGGCAATTTAGTGGCGGTCATTTCGAACGGCACGGCGGTGCTCGGTTTAGGCAATATCGGGGCGTTGGCTGGCAAACCTGTAATGGAAGGAAAAGGCGTTCTATTTAAAAAATTTGCTGGCATTGATGTGTTTGATATTGAAATTAACGAAAAAGATCCTGAAAAACTGGTTGAAATTATTGCGTCATTGGAGCCGACTTTTGGTGGCATCAACCTTGAAGATATCAAAGCCCCAGAGTGTTTTTACATCGAGCAAAAACTACGTGAGCGAATGAATATTCCTGTGTTCCACGATGACCAACACGGTACGGCAATCATTAGTGCGGCGGCGGTTATCAATGCGTTACGCATTATTGGCAAAAAAATCGAAGACGTTCGCCTTGTGGCTTCGGGAGCTGGAGCTGCTGCGATTGCTTGCTTGAATTTATTTGTTTCACTGGGGATGAAAAAAGAGAATATTGTGGTATGTGACTCCAAAGGTGTGATCTACAAAGATCGTGATAACCGTATGGATGAAACCAAGAAACTCTATGCGATTGAAGATAATGGGTGGCGGACTTTAGAAGATGCGATTCCGAATGCGGATATTTTCTTGGGTTGTTCAGCCGCGGGGGCTTTAACGCAAGATATGGTGCGTACAATGGCAGCTCATCCGTTGATTTTAGCCTTAGCGAACCCAAATCCTGAAATCACGCCACCTGAAGCCAAAGCTGCACGTCCTGATGCGATTGTGTGTACAGGTCGTTCTGACTATCCAAACCAAGTGAACAATGTGCTTTGTTTCCCGTTCATTTTCCGTGGGGCGTTAGATGTGGGGGCAACCACTATTAACGAAGAGATGAAACGAGCGGCGGTGTATGCCATTGCCGATCTTGCCCTTGCAGAGCAGAACGAAGTGGTGACATCCGCTTACGGTGGCGAAGGCACGGAATTCGGGCCTGATTACATCATTCCACGTCCGTTCGATCCACGTTTGATTCTTCGCATTGCGCCAGCGGTGGCGAAAGCGGCAATGGATTCAGGTGTTGCTACTCGCCCGATTACCGATTGGGAAACCTACTACGAAAAACTGACTCAATTTGTCTATAAAACCAACCTGTTTATGAAACCGATCTTCAGCCAAGCCAAAGCGGACAAAAAACGCATTGTATTGGCAGAAGGCGAAGAGCCAAAAGTGCTGCACGCTACCCAAGAAATTGTGTCAATGGGATTGGCGTATCCAATTTTAATTGGTCGCCCTGCGATTATTGAGGCACGTATCAAAAAACTCGGTTTACAAATTGAAGCTGGCAAAGATTTTGAAATTGTCAATAACGAGCAAGATGATCGCCACGAACTGCTTTGGAAACGCTATTACAGCCTAATGAGTCGCCGTGGTATTACCCAAGCGATTGCTAAACGGGTAACGACATCAAATACGACTGTGATCGCCTCATTATTGGTGGAAATGGGCTATGCGGACGGATTAGTTTGTGGCTTGTTTGGTACTTACAGTCGCCATTTAGAAACCATTAAAGATGTGATTGGGCTGAAGGATGGCGTGAAAGTCCCTGCCGCCTTGAACAGCTTGGTATTGCCAACGGGGAACGTATTTATGACGGATACGTACGTCAATGCCGAACCAAGTGCGGAAGAACTGGCGGAAATTACCTTGATGGCAGCCGAAGAGATCAAACGTTTCGGCATTGAGCCGGCGGTGGCGTTGCTGTCGCACTCGAATTTTGGTTCATCCAATACGTTAGGGGCACCGAAAATGCGTCAGGTGCTGGAATTCGTCAAACAACGTGATCCTGCCTTGATGATCGACGGCGAAATGCACGGTGATTTGGCTCTTTCAGAAAAACTCCGCCGTGATTATATGCCAGAGAGTACGCTCAAAGGCTCGGCGAATTTGCTAGTAATGCCAAACGTGGAAGCCGCTCGCATTAGCTATAACTTACTGCGAGCAACCACCACTGCTATTACGGTCGGTCCAATCTTAATGGGCGTGAAGAAATCAGCACACATCTTAACGCCAGTGGCATCCGTTCGCCGTATCATCAATATGGTGGC
>JAUMYT010000037.1 GCA_030528525.1 Pasteurellaceae bacterium | reverse complement strand
CTTGGATCATATTAGTGCTCCGTTAAAATAAAAAACACCCTTTCGGGACGAACCTATTTGCCCTATGCAAATAGGGCGTGGATTATATCGCAACAAACCCTTGAAGATCAAGCAAATTTTAGACAATTTTGTCTTACTTTACCGCTTACATTCTTTACTTTATTTTTAACGCATAAAAAACAACCCCCTTGCATCTGCAAGGGGTTAGATCTTTGGGAAAAAGTGCAAAATTATAGAATAAACCGACTCAAATCTTCGTTTTCTACCACGTCATTTAAGGCATTATTGACGTAACTTTCATCAATCACGATTTTCTGCCCTGAGCGTTCACTTGCATCAAATGAGATGTCGTCCATTAAACGCTCCAACACCGTGTGCAAGCGTCTTGCCCCAATGTTTTCGGTTTTCTCGTTCACACGGAATGCGGACTCGGCAATGCGACTGATGCCATCTTTGGTGAACTCAATTTCCACGCCTTCGGTTTTCATCAATTCACGATATTGCAATGTGAGTGATGCGTTCGGCTCGGTGAGAATGCGTTCAAAATCTTCTTTGTTGAGTGATTTTAACTCGACTCGAATTGGTAAACGCCCTTGCAATTCAGGCAATAAATCGGATGGGCGAGCCACTTGGAATGCACCTGAGCAGATGAACAAAATATGGTCGGTTTTGACCATACCGTGCTTGGTGCTGACGGTTGAACCTTCGATAATCGGCAGTAAATCCCGTTGTACGCCTTCACGAGAAACATCACCGCCACTGTGTTCACTTTTTTTGCAGATTTTGTCGATCTCATCAATAAACACAATGCCGTGCTGTTCCACTGCGTCAATCGCTTGTTGTTTGAGTTCGTCCTGATTGACCAACTTAGCCGCTTCTTCATCAATCAAAATTTTAAACGCTTCTTTGATTTTCATTTTGCGTTTTTTGGTTTTGTTTGGCGACATGCCTTCAAACAGCGATTGCAGCTGAGAAGTCATTTCTTCCATCCCTGGCGGGGTCATAATTTCGACACTGACCGGGCTGGAAATATCAATTTCAATCTCTTTGTCATCTAGCTGACCTTCACGCAATTTTTTGCGGAAAATTTGGCGAGTGGATTTGTTCTCGGTATTTTCCGCATTGCCCCACTGATCTTTCGCAGGCGGCAATAGAATATCCAAAATGCGATCTTCCGCCGCTTCTTCGGCACGGAAACGGTTTTTCTCCACCGCTTGTTGCCGCACCAGTTTGACCGCCACATCGGTTAAATCACGGATAATCGAATCCACTTCCTTGCCGACATAGCCCACTTCGGTGAACTTGGTCGCTTCCACTTTGATAAATGGGGCATTCGCCAATTTTGCCAAACGGCGAGCGATTTCCGTTTTCCCCACGCCTGTCGGTCCAATCATCAGAATGTTTTTTGGGGTGACTTCTTGGCGTAGATCTTCGGGCAACTGCATACGCCGCCAGCGGTTACGCAAGGCAATCGCCACCGCACGCTTAGCTTCGTGTTGTCCAATAATATGAGCATCAAGCTCAGACACAATTTCTCTTGGAGTCATTGACATTTTATATTCCTTTCAACCATTTTGGGCGTATGCAATACGCCCCTACATTTCGTTTAATATGAAATTTTTAGATATTCTACACTTCTTCAATCACATGATTATGATTACTGTAAATATCAATATCGCCAGCGATTTTTAACGCTTCGGCAACAATTTCTTTGGCGGATAAACTATTTTCGGTGCGAAGTAATGCCAACGCTGCAGCTTTGGCGTAGTTGCCACCAGAGCCAATTGCAAGCACATCTTGCTCAGGTTCGATCACATCGCCAGAACCTGAAATCAGCAGAAACTCGCTGTCATTTGCCACAATCATCATCGCTTCTAAACGGCGTAAGGCTCGGTCAGAACGCCACTCTTTCGCCAGTTCCACCGCCGATTTGACTAAATGCCCTTGGTGTAGCTCCAATTTTTTCTCGAACAGATCACGCAAAATAAAGGCATCAGCGGTTGAACCTGCAAAGCCTGTAACCACTTTGTCTTTGTACATTCGGCGAACTTTTCGCACCGTGCCTTTTTCAATGCAGTTGCCTAAGGTGGCTTGTCCGTCACCGCCAATCGCGACTTTACCATTACGACGAACACATACAATCGTTGTCATTTTACTTCCTTCTTTTTAGGGAAAACTGGGCGAGATATTAGGGCAAAGCATCAGAATTCAAGTGCAAGGGGGAAGATCTTGATAAAAAAATGCAAAGCATTTTTCAAGGAGGGTTCTGCCAACGGCTCATAGAGCGAATCAATCCCTTCAGGGGATTGATGAATAAAAAAGTGCAAAATCAAATTTTCGGGTGTGATTTCCCCATAACGGATGAATGCAGTATAATCGGCAAAATCAACACTTTTTCACAAAATCTGCTCAAAACAATTTCAGCAACTAGATAACTCAATGAAAATCCAAGAAAAATTCCAACACCACACGCCAATGATGGCACAATATCTCACACTCAAAGCCCAAAACCCCGACATTTTGCTGTTCTATCGAATGGGCGATTTTTACGAGCTATTTTATGATGATGCCAAAAAAGCGGCGGCGTTGTTGGATATTTCACTGACCAAACGGGGGCAATCGGCGGGCGAGCCGATTCCGATGGCGGGCGTGCCGTATCACGCGGTGGAAGGTTATTTGGCAAAACTGGTAGCCTTGGGCGAATCGGTCGCTATTTGCGAACAAGTGGGCGATCCTGCCGCCAGTAAAGGGCCTGTTGAACGCAAAGTGGTGCGGATTGTTACGCCGGGAACGGTCAGCGATGAAGCCTTGTTGCCCGAACGCCAAGACAATCTGATCGCTTGCGTTTACCACGAAAAAGGCAGCTTCGCCTTGGCGACTTTGGATATGGCATCGGGGCGGTTTTTGATCAGCGAGTTGCCGAGTGCGGAGGCGTTGAGTGCGGAATTGCAACGCACACAGCCAGCCGAAATTCTCTACCCTGAAGATTTTGCCGCTGCAGGCATTTTGCAAGGCTACAAAGGCTTACGCCGCCGCCCTGTGTGGGAGTTTGAGCTGGTTACCGCTATTCAGCTACTCAACCGCCAATTTGGCACGCAAGATTTGAGTGGCTTTGGCGTGGAAAAAGCCGTGATTGCCTTGTGTGCGGCAGGCTGTTTATTCCATTACGCCCAAGAAACGCAACGCACCGCCTTGCCGCACATCAATGCGATTCATTTGGCACAAAACAGCGACACGATTTTGCTGGATGCTGCCACTCGCCGAAACTTGGAACTGACCACCAATTTAAGCGGTGGCGTGGAAAATACGTTGGCGGCGGTGTTGGATAAATGTGTCACCCCAATGGGCAGCCGTTTGTTGAAACGTTGGATCCATCAGCCAATTCGGGATTTGGCAAAACTCAAAACTCGCCAACAAACCATTCTCGCCTTGCAGCAAAATGAGCGAATCGAACCGCTTCAACCGTTGTTGCAGCAGCTTGGCGATATGGAGCGGATTTTAGCTCGCATTGCCTTGCGTTCGGCTCGTCCACGGGATTTCACTCGCCTTCGTACAGCCTTGGCACAACTGCCAGAGATTGCAGAATTTTCGCAAGATCTGACCCCTTGCTTAGATCAAATGCTCCGTCAAATCGCCGATTTTTCCAATATTCACGCCTTGCTTGAGCGAGCGATTATCGACACGCCACCGCAGTTGATCCGTGATGGCGGCGTGATTGCCGCAGGCTACAACGCTGAACTGGACGAATGGCGAACGCTTGCCGAAGGGGCAAACAAATATTTGGAAGAGTTAGAAATCCGAGAGCGAGAAAAAACAGGGATAGATACGCTCAAAATCGGCTTTAATGCCGTGCACGGCTACTACATTCAAATCAGCCAAGGGCAATCGCACAAAGCCCCGATTCACTATGTTCGCCGCCAAACCCTGAAAAATGCCGAGCGTTACATCATTCCTGAATTGAAAACCTACGAAGACAAGGTGCTGAAAGCCAAAGGTGCATCGTTGGCGTTAGAAAAGCAGTTGTATGAAGAGCTATTTGACCTGATTTTGCCACGTCTTGCCGAGTTGCAGCTGGCAAGCCTAGTACTGGCAGAATTGGACGTGCTGACCAACCTTGCCGAACGAGCGGAAAATCTCAATTATGTAATGCCAACTTTCAGCCCGAACCGCATTATTAACATCAAAGACGGTCGCCACCCTGTGGTTGAGCAGGTGCTGAATAAACCGTTTATCGCCAACCCTGTTTATCTCAACCCACAACGCCATTTGCTGATTGTCACCGGACCGAATATGGGCGGAAAAAGCACCTATATGCGACAAATTGCGTTGATTAGCTTGATGGCGTATATCGGAAGTGCCGTGCCTGCGGAAAGTGCGGAAATCGGCCCGATCGACCGCATTTTCACCCGAATTGGGGCATCGGACGACTTGGCATCAGGGCGTTCGACCTTTATGGTGGAGATGACCGAAATGGCGAACATTCTGCACCAAGCCACCGACAAAAGTTTGGTGCTGGTCGATGAAATTGGGCGTGGCACCTCCACCTATGACGGCTTGTCGCTGGCGTGGGCGTGTGCCGAGTGGTTGGCGAAAAAATCGCAATCAATGACCCTGTTCGCCACCCACTATTTTGAACTCACCAGCCTGCCGAACCAACTCAAAGGCGTGGCGAACGTGCATTTAGATGCCCTTGAACACAACGATAGCATCGCCTTTATGCACAGCGTGCAAGAAGGGGCAGCAAGCAAAAGTTACGGCTTGGCGGTGGCGGCTTTGGCTGGCGTGCCAAAACCCGTGATTCAACTGGCAAAGCAAAAACTGGCCCAGCTCGAACAGCTTTCTGAACAACGCACTTCGTTGCACGACAGTCCACAAGGCGATTTGTGGTTTAGTGAGCCTGCTGAACATTTGCAGATTTCTGACAAGATCTCCCCCCTTGCAGAACGAAAGGCAGAGCCAAGTGCAGTAGAAATTGCCCTAGCCGACATCAACCCCGATGAACTGACGCCAAAACAAGCGTTAGAGCAACTTTATCAGCTCAAGGCATTGCTTATCTAAACAAAAACGGCATCAAAATGATGCCGTTTTATCTTATACAGAATTATTTCACTAGCTCGCCTTTGGCTTGCAGATCGGCGTGGTAAGAAGAACGCACGAACGGGCCACAGGCGGCGTGCTCAAAGCCCATTGCGT
>JAUMYT010000003.1 GCA_030528525.1 Pasteurellaceae bacterium | reverse complement strand
TCCATACACCAAACGCTTGATTGAAGCATCAAACCTCTAATAAAAAATGGCACGCTTTGCGTGCCATTTTTTATTACGTTTAAGTCTATCTAAACATTTACAAATTCTAATTAACTGCTATATTTGCCTCTTTTCTAAACAATATAAAGAGAGCAAGATGGAAGAGACTTTTATTGAGATCACTCCTCAGCAAGCATGGGAAATGATGCAAAATCAAGACGCTGTGCTTGTCGATATTCGAGATACTATTCGTTTTAGCCATAGTCATCCGCAGGATGCTTTCCACTTAACTAATCATAGTTATGGTCGATTTCTTGATGAATATGACTTTGATCAACCAATTATTGTTAGCTGTTATCATGGTGTAAGTAGCCGGAATACAGCACAATATCTAATTGAACAGGGCTTTGAGCAAGTATACAGCCTAAAAGGTGGATTTGAAGGTTGGGTTCGTGCAGAATTGCCTATTGAATTAGGGTATTGATATACAAGGGGGGGAGTAATGTACAGATTTTGTAAACTTTCCCATTTCATATCTCCTATCCCAAACAATCAACCTTTACTATTTTTATCAAGAACTCTCCCTTATAAGTGAGGCATTATGTGGAAAGAAATTTTATTAAACTATGGTATTTTCCTATTAGAACTATTGACCATATTTGGCATCGTCGCTGTTATTGTGATGATAATATTAGAAAGTCGTAAACAACCAAATACAGGGACGATCAGTATTCTTAATCTTACGGAAAAATATCAAGAACAGAAGAAAGAGCTTACCAGTTTCTTTTTAAGTGAAGTAGAAAGAAAGCTTCAAGCTAAACAAGAGAAGAAAGCTGAAAAAGAAAAAGCTAAACAAGAGAAAGCTCGTTTAAAAGCCGACGAAGAGATAGATACTGAACAAAAAGCACGCTTATTTGTATTGAAGTTTACAGGTGATATACAAGCCAGTGCCGTTGAAGGTCTACGCAAAGAAATTGATGCAATTATCACGTTAGCTGACTCAGAAAAAGATGAAGTTTTATTGTGTCTTGAAAGCCCTGGTGGTGTCGTACATGGTTATGGCTTAGCAGCTTCACAGCTAGAGCGTTTGAAAACTCGTCATATTCACTTAACCGTTGCGGTAGATAAAGTGGCTGCAAGTGGTGGCTACATGATGGCATGTGTTGCTAATCGCATTATTGCGGCGCCTTTTGCGATTTTAGGCTCGGTAGGGGTTGTTGCACAAGTGCCAAATATTCACCGCCTATTGAAGAAACATGATGTTGATGTTGATGTGATGACTGCGGGTGAATATAAACGAACAGTAACATTTGCAGGTGAAAATACGGAAAAGGGTAAGGAAAAGTTCCAACAAGAATTAGAAGAAACACATAAATTATTCAAGGCATTTGTTGCGAAAAACCGCCCACAACTTGATATCGATCGCATTGCAACGGGTGAGCATTGGCTTGGCCAGCAGGCTATTGAACTCAAGTTAATTGATGAAATCTCAACCAGTGATGATCTCATTTTGGATGCTGTTACCACTAAAGATGTGATTCAAATTAAATTCCACCATAAGAAAAAATTGGCAGAACGTTTAGGAGAACAAGTTGAGACTCGATTTGAGAACCTTCTCAATAAATGGCTTCACAAATCGAGATCACCCTTACTCTAACACCAAATAGAGTGAAAAATATGTCAAGATGACAATAATTTTAAAAAATTTAAAATTTGTCGAATAAATAGGCTTCCAAAATAGCAGAAAAATGCGTATTATACGCACCCTTCGCTAAAAGAAAGGAATGCACTAAAGTACGGTTTCTCCGTACTTTTTATTTGCAGACATTTTTCAGTTTAAGTGAGTGATTGGTTAAATAATGATTAAAATTGGACAGCATACCATTAAAAATCGTATTTTCTTGGCACCAATGGCAGGCATTACTGATCAACCATTTCGGCGGTTATGTAGCCAATTAGGGGCTGGACTCACTTTTTCTGAAATGATGTCTACTAATCCTGATGTATGGCATACCGATAAATCAAGATTGCGACTTGCACATCACCCTGAAATCGGGATTAATGCGGTACAAATCGCAGGATCTGATCCGACAGAAATGGCTAACGCAGCCAAAATTAATGTGGCTTATGGGGCAGAGATTATTGATATTAATATGGGCTGCCCAGCTAAAAAGGTAAACAAAAAAATGGCAGGATCTGCTCTTTTGCGTGAGCCTGAACTAGTTGCACGAATTTTAGAGGCGGTTGTGAATGCTGTGGATGTACCTGTAACACTAAAAATTAGAACAGGTTGGGATCTTGAGAATCGAAATTGCTTGAATATTGCTCAGATTGCAGAGAGTGCTGGTATTTCTGCTCTTACTATTCATGGACGCACTCGTGCTTGCTTGTTTAATGGTAAGGCAGAATACGACTCTATTAAAGCTGTAAAGCAAGCGGTTTCAATTCCAATTATTGCCAATGGCGATATCTGCTCTATTGAGAAAGTCCAACACGTACTTGCTTACACTCAAGCAGATGCCATCATGGTTGGGCGAGGTAGTTTAGGAAAACCTTGGCTATTTGAGGAAATTGAACAATTTATCGAAACAGGCCAAGTGATTCATTTCTCTTTAGAGAAAAAATGCGAACTGATGCTAAAGCATATTGAAGATTTACATCTTTTTTATGGGGAAGAAAAAGGTTATCGAATCGCACGTAAACATATCGGCTGGTATGTTGAATCACTTGCTCTAAGTTCAAATTTTAAACGTACTTTCAATGCGTTAGTGTCTACAAAAGCACAGCTCAATGCACTGGAAGATTTGGTTAAATCGATTCGCTAGAATCTAAGTTGGATAAAACAAAATGTTAGAAGAACAACAGACAAATTCTTTAACTGTTTCAACGCTGAATGCTCAAGGTCAGCAAGTTAATAAACCATTACGTGATAACGTAAAACAAGCTGTGAGAAATTATTTATCTCAATTAAGTGGCGAAGATCCGACCGAGCTCTATGAGTTAGTTTTATCTCAGATTGAGCATCCAATGCTCGATATTGTGATGCAATACACTCGTGGTAACCAAACTCGTGCAGCAACAATGTTAGGCATTAACCGTGGTACGCTACGTAAGAAGCTTAAAAAATATGGTATGGGTTAATTTTTAACTCAATTCCTCATACTAAGAAAATAGACAAGATAGTAAAAACCTCACAAGTACATATTGTGAGGTTTTTATCTTTTTATATACAGGTTTATAGCCAGAACAAATACCCGACGGTAGCAATCACAAACACACAGAGCAAGTTGAGCCAAATGCCGGCTTTAAGCATTTCTTGCTGTTTAACTTGACCTGTGCCAAACACAATCGCATTCGGTGGCGTTGCCACAGGTAACATAAAGGCACAAGATGCCCCTAAACCGATAATTAATGCTAAACCGACTGGCGGTGCATTCAACGCTTGAGCAATAGAGATGAAAATCGGCACAAGTAATGCAGCACTGGCGGTATTAGAGGTAAATTCGGTTAAGAAAATAATGAACGCAGCCACAATCAAGCCGATCAGGTAGAAGTGCCCACCTTGGATCATAAACACAATACCGTCCGCCATCACTTTGCTTGCCCCTGTTTTGCCTAATACCGCACTCAAGGTCAATCCACCACCAAAGAGCATTAACACGCCCCATTCGGTATTTTTTTGGATTTGATCCCAAGTGACGACTCGAGTTGCACAAAGTAAGACCGCAGCCGCTAATGCGACAATACTATCAAAATTACCGATGCTTTTTAGCCCGAGTAGGCTAGATAACGCTGGGTTAATCAATTTACTGAAGATCCAACATAACACAATGGCACAGAAAATCAGTAAGGTGATCACACGGCTACGGGTCATTTCAATTTTTTCGAATTTAAATTCAAATGTTTGTTTTAAATTCGGTTTAAAGACTACATACAGTACCCCGATCATTAACGGCATCAATAGCACCACCATCGGCAATCCGTAGGCAAGCCAATCCGCAAAACTCAATTTCAAATTAGACACCACAATCGCATTCGGCGGACTCCCTACTGGAGTGCCCATTCCCCCAATACTGGCACTATAAGCAATGCCTAACAAGACAAAGACATAGGTATTATGTTGTTGTTCTTTGTCGAGTTTGCTTAAAATCCCCATCGCCAGTGGCAACATCATTGCCGCAGTCGCCGTGTTACTGATCCACATTGAGAGTAATGCCGTGACGCCCAGCAAATACATTACTGCCAAGGAAAGCTTGCCACGAGCCAATGTCATAATTTTATTGGCGATCATTCTATCCAGCTCTTGAATATGCAAAGCTGTCGCTAAGGCAAAGCCACCAAAGAAGAGAAAAATGGTTGGATCGGCAAAGGTTGCAAGAGCTTCTTTAGAACTCACCAACCCTAAACCAATCGCCAGAATCGGCACCAGTAACGCAGTTATGGTCACGTGTAAGGCTTCCGTCAACCATAGCACGGCAATAAAGACCAGTAATGCTAACCCTTTATTTGCCAATGGCTCATACGGCAAAAAATTTAATAAGCAAAAGAATAAAATGATGTCTGCAATCAAAATAATGCCATTACGCAGTGTTTTATTCTTAGTTGTGTTTTCCATATACTTCCCCCATTGAATGAATTATTGTGCCACTATAACCAAAAGTAAGTCGTCTTTGAATTTGTAAATAAAAAAGTGTGAGACAGCTCACACTTTTTCCGCATAAAAATGCGGTAATTTTGATCAAAATCTAATTACAGGCTCGACTAACCTGATGAGGCTCGTTCTCTCGCCTGCTCTTTTTTCACTTGTTGCAACGTTTGGCGAATTTCTCGTTTGCTTTGCCAAATCAGCACGCCTATGGCGGCAAAGGTGATCCCATAGGCAAGCCAAACATAAAAACCGTATCCACCCATTGCGAAGAAATCGCTGATGGAGTCGAATTGAAATGATAACTGCATTTTGCTCTCCTTATTTGCTCACACTTGCCAACTCACGCACCCACGGGCGTTTGCGTTCATCAAATAATAACGCACTGCGATACCGCACAATGCTCAACCAAATCATCAACATCATCGTGCCGAAAATCGCTAACAATAATGGAATCAACATCTCCACCGCCATAGACGGCTTGTCAAATTTGGTAATGGTCGCCCCTTGGTGCAAGGTGTTCCACCACTCGACCGAAAAATGAATGATCGGCAGGTTGATCACGCCCACAATCGACAAAATCCCTGCAGCTTTCGCTCCGACTGTGCGATCTTGGAACGCCGAATAGAGAGCCATCACACCTAAATATAGGAAGAACAGCACCAAGGCAGACGTTAGACGAGCGTCCCACACCCACCAAGTCCCCCACATTGGCTTGCCCCAAACCGCTCCTGTCACCAACGAAATAAAGGCGAACACCGCCCCAATCGGTGCCATTGAGATCATCGCAAGGCTGGCTTGGCGAATTTGCCACACCAACGCCACCAATGCCGCCACCGCCATTGAGCCATATACGCCCATCGACCAAATCGCAGCGGGGACGTGAATGAAAATAATCCGATAGCTGTTGCCTTGTTGGTAATCTTTCGGGGCAAATGCCAAGCCCCACACCAAGGCAGTTGCCAATAATAACAGGTTCAACACGCCAAAAAGCGGCTGAATTTTACCCAATAAACGATATTGGGTTTCTGATTTTGCGTAAGGGTGTAACCACTTCCACATAATATTCTCCGAGTTAATCAATCATTCAATGTTACAAGGGGGGACTTTTGTCCAATTTTCTGCAAAATTTCGGTTATCTCGGGCGTATGCAATACGCCCCTACTTCTCTTTGATTTGTCAGCGATTTTTTGAGCATCCTAGAATGTAGGGACGTATTGCATACGTCCCCAAAATCCCACATCTGCAAAACACCAGCCCATTTCAGCCCCCGTTGCAATGCAATCAAGGATGAAATTACTGCAAACTCACCCGCAACGCTCCTGCAATCGCAAAAGGGGAAAAGGTCAAGGCGAGAGCGAGCATCGCCCCTAAAATCGCCAGTTGCCCTGTGTAGCCTAAATTGAGCGTTGCCGCTTCTAGCACTGATGCAGCAAAAATCAGCACAGGTAAGAACAAAGGCAAAATCAACAAGCTCAACAGCGTGCCGCCTTTGCGTAGCCCCACGGTCAGTGCCACGCCAATCGCCCCAAGGCAACTTAAAATCGGTGTGCCAAGCAATAATGTTAGCACCAACGCCCACCAAATTTGCGTTTCTAGCGAGAGTAAAATTGCCGTGATCGGCGAGAGTAAAATCAACGGTAAGCCTGTGAGCAACCAATGAGCCAGCACTTTCGCCAATGCCACCTGTGCCAAACCTGTCGGTAGCAACATCATCTGTTCGAGTGTGCCGTCTAAATAATCATCACGAAATAGCCGTTCAAACGACAACAACGCCGACAGCACCGCCGCTACCCACGCCGTCCCTGTGGCAATTTTACTCAATAATTCGGGATTCGGGCCCATTAAAAGTGGAAACATTGTGATGATGATCAAAAAGAACCACAACGGGTTCAAAATTTCCGCAGGTTTGCGAAACGCCACGGTCAGTTCACGTTGAATAATCGTCCACAAAATCATTGTGCCACCTTAAAAGAATCGAGTGAGAGCGTCTGCACTTTTTGGCTTTCCGCCGTTTGGTGGCTGGTAAAAATCACAATGCCACCTTGCTCGCAATGCTGTTCAATGTGAGCAATCAGCTCCGCCACGCCTTTTTTATCAATGGCGGTAAAGGGTTCATCTAAAATCCAAAGAGGAGCTTGGGTTAACCACAATTTCGCCAACGCCACTCGCCGTTGTTGCCCAGCAGACAGATGCGAGCAAGGCAGATCTTCTCGCCCAATCAGGGATACTTTCGCCAACGCATTCCATAAATTTTCATCGTGTTGGGGCAGATTGTGCAATTTTTGGTAAAATCGCAAATTTTCCCACGCCGTCAATTCGGGTTTCACGCCAGCGTGATGCCCTAAATAGAACAGATTGGCGTAATAATCGTCTCGCTGTTGAACAATCGGCGAGCCATTCCATAACACTTGCCCATCTGCCGCCACCGCCAGCCCTGCCAAAATTCGCAACAAACTGGTTTTGCCAATGCCGTTATGTCCTTCAATTTGCCACCATTGCCCGCTTGAAATGGTCAGTGAACAGCCTTCAAACAGGCGAGTTTCGCCCCGTTCGCAGGCGATGTTGTCTAAAATCAACTGATTTTGTCGCATCTATAATCCTAAAATTTCTTTCACAAAAGGAATGGTCAATTTGCGTTGGGCTTGAAGGGACGCACGATCGAGCCGATCCAGTTTCTCAAGCAGTAAATTGAGATCCCGATCTAACCGCTTGAGCAGAAAATGCACTACCTCATCGCTCAATTCCAAGCCTTTGCGATGGGCATTTTGTTGCAGAATGTCTTTTTTCTGCTGATCATTGAGTTCGTCTAAGCGATAGACTTCGCCCCACGTGAGGCGTGAACGCAGATCGGGCAGTTGAATCGCCAACTGATGCGGTGGACGATCTGCCGCCACAATCAGCAAGGTTTTCTTACCTTGACTGAACAGCCCTTGCTGTTCGCGGATCTGATTAAACAGATTGAAGATCGCCAACTCCCACGCTTCATCCCCCACCACCGCTTGCAGATCGTCTAGGCAGATCACGTCCAACTGCTCGGCGTTATCCAGCACGCAAGGAGAAAAATAGTGAGCCTTGCTCAACGGAATGTAGCTTGCCGACTGTTGCTGAATCAGATAATGGTTGTTGATCGCCTTGAGCAAATGGCTTTTGCCACAGCTCTTCCCGCCCCAAATATAGAAAAACGGCTGACGAACATCGGCAAAATTTTGATGCAACGAATCCAACAGCAATAAGCTGTTTTCGGTGTTGAAATTCTCGAAGGTTTCTTCATCAACCTGATGAATGGGAAGTGATAACTGCAAGTTCAAAATTTGACTAGAAAAAAATGGCTAAAGGATAGCGGAAAATGGCGGTCTTGAGAAGAGAACAAGGGGGGGATTTCCACGGACTTTTTGCAAAATCGAGACGCCTTTTAGCGTCTCGATAATATTTTGTTACACGTTTGCCGCTTTCTGTAGTTTCGTCCAGTTATAGTAACCATAAATGGCATTCAGCAAATAAGCTAAGAACATGAGAGTCATTGCCGTATTTTCAGCCCAGAGGAAAAGTGAAACAATATTCAACACAATCCATAATAACCACTGTTCACGATAGCGTAACAACATCAAAATTTGAGCAACCACCACAATCACCGTGGTCAATCCATCTAAATGTGTTGAACTACTACCTACCGCATTCAAGGCTTGAACCAACAATAACGTGCCAATCCCCATCACTGCAAGCACCACAGCCCAGCCTTTTACTGTCAAAGCCTTCGCAACCACGGTTTCTGCACCTTCATGCTGTTGCATATTTTGTTTCCAAAGAAAATAACCGATAAATTGAGCTGGAATGTACACATACAGTGTCGTGTTCATTTCACCTAAGAAGTTATTGGCTAATGCTACATAAAAATAGCTGTATGCAAAAATCAGTCCGAAGAAATAATTACTAATTTTACCTTTACTGATGAACACGTTACAAATAATGCCAGAAATTCCAGCAACCATACCTAAAAAAGTTTGCTTTTCATAAGGATTTTCAATTCCTGACCAAATAATCGCTGCGGTAAAGATAACCAAAAAAAGGACTTCAAACGCTTTCCAGCCACTGAAAAGCTCTTGCTTTAATTGGTTGGCGAATTGATTGTATTGCATTATTTTCTTCTCCTGTAAGTAGATATGCTATAAACAGCGAGCTTTATCCCATTTTAAAATAAAAATGTCAAATATAAATTACATTTATGACAAAAACATGATAAAAAATGTGAAACACCTCAAAAATAGTACATTACATAGCGTATTTATCCCATGAAATGTCGCTTTACATTACCAAATTCAGGCGATATGATGTCACCTTTATTAACCATAAAAATTATGTGGGATTTCCATGAAAAAACGTTCTTACCTTTCACTTTGTATACTCTCCGCTCTTGTCAGCCAAGTCGCGGTTTCACAAGTCCAACCAACCAACCAACCAACCAATGAAAGCGATCATCTTGAACTGGGGATCATCTCGGTACAGGGGAAAATCGAAAGCAGGCAAGGAGTTCCTTTGGCTGGACATCTCTCCGCCAGTGAAAAAGTTATCCACGCCTATCATCTCAAACAAAGAGCCAGTAATATTGGTGATGCTTTAGCTAATGAAGTGGGTATTCATGCGAGCCAATTTGGAGGAGGCGCTTCTGCCCCCGTTATTCGTGGGCAAGAGGGCAAACGGATTAAAATTCTCAACAGTGGTAGCGAAACGTTAGATATGTCTACAATGTCGCCTGATCATGCTGTAACTGTCGACAGTTTATTAGCAAAACAGGTGGAAATTTTGCGTGGTGCCAACACGTTACTTTATAGCTCAGGAAATGCTGCGGGTGTAGTTAACGTTGTGGATAGCAAAATCCCAACCACTCCTCTTGAAGGCATACAAGGTGAAGTCGGAATGCGAGTTGCTAGCGTGGACAAAGAGCGCCTGATGAACGTGGCACTTGATGTTGGTTTAAACCAAAATATGGTGGCACACTTTGAAGGCTTATTTAAAAAAGCTGATGATTACCGTACACCACGCTATCAATATCAAGGTAAAGACCGTCGCCGATTGGAAAATAGCTTTGTTGATAACAAAAGCGGCAGCATTGGACTTTCATGGATTGGAGATAACGGCTACTTAGGTGTTGCTTATAGCGAGCGTAAAGACAAATATGGCTTGCCTGCACATTCGCATTTATATGATCAATATTATATGCACGTTCTATTGTCTGATGCTCACTGGCGTAAACCCTATTTACAGCACTACCCATTTTTAATGGAAGAAACGGACATTGATTACAATAATCCAGGGATTGATTGTATTAGGAAAGAGTGGCATAGCCACGGGCATTTATGTAACCATGGGCATGCTCACCAAGCCGATAACAGCGAGCATGATCATAAGCATCATGCTGATCCGCATATTGCTTTAAAAACACAACGTTGGGATTTACGTGGTGAATGGCACGCGAATACAAAAGGGCTAGAGAAAGTTCGGTTCTCTGTCGCTAAAGTCGGTTATCGCCATGATGAGAAATCGGGAGCAATTTCTGACAATTCCTTTAAAAATAAAGGATATTCAGCCCGTTTAGAATTCGTACATCAGCCAATTTTAGGTATTTTTGGCGTGCTTGGAGCAAGCCATGCTTACCAAGATAGCCATGCGTTAGATAATCACACGCTTGAATACCGTAGACAAAATCTTTTATCCGATCACAGCTCCACACAGGAAAGCCTATTTTTCATGGAACGTGCTGAGTTTGGTAACTGGCAATTTGATCTTGGCGGGCGAGTTGAGCGTCAAAAAATCGCAATGAAATATCATCTTGATGTGGAAGAACATGAGAACCCATCAGCTGATTTAACTCGACCACATAAGTCAAAAGCCTATTCTTATGCGCTATCTAGTCATTATCGCATAAATAATCAACACAAATTCAATGTAATTTTCTCCCACCAAGAACGCTTACCAAATGCACAAGAGCTTTATGCTCACGGTAAGCACTTAGCAACCAACGCCTTTGAAGTCGGCAATAAAAATTTGAAAAAAGAGAAATCGAATAACATCGAATTAGGTTGGGTCTATACAGGCGACAAATTAGGCGTGAAATTAAGCGGTTATTACCAACAATTTTCCAATTATATTTATGCCGCTGTCTTAAACGACAAAACCTGCGACTGGCGACCAAACGGACGTTGTACCCGCTCATTAACCGAGGAACATTCACTGCGTCTGTATCGTTATAACCAAGCTAAAGCGAATATCTATGGCGTGGAAGCAGAAGCAGATTATCAAATTACACCAGAATATCATGTTGCCATTTTCGGTGATTATGTTCGTGGTAAATTAAAAGATCTCCCTGCATTGCCCGTAGGCTACACACAAGCCTATGATGAATACGATAACGTAATTGGTGTGCAACCAACAGGCTGGGAAAAACAACCAAACGGCAATGCACCACGTATGCCAGCGATGCGACTAGGTGTAAAACTCAATGTCCATTTTGACAATGGCGTGAGCATCAATACTCAACTTTATCGAGTGTTTAAGCAGACTAAAGTCGCTCGATTAGAAACGCCAACTAAAGGGCATACCATGTTGAATGCAGGAATCAGTTATGAAGGTAAAATGAGAAAAACAGATTACACCTTGTTTGCTCATCTAAACAATGTATTAAATACAAAAATCTATAACCACACCTCATTCTTATCTTATATCCCACAAAGTGGACGCAATTTGAATATTGGTATGAATCTTCGATTCTAAACTCGCTTTTCAGTCCAAAAAAATCCCTTCATTGATAATGAAGGGATTTTTATTATAGCCAGACAATGTCTGGCTATAAAAACCATACGCTATGCGTATGGAATCAAAGAGCTTAAGCGATGAATAAAAAAATCCTCCGATATAATGAATAAGGCTGACAACCAAAATTCAACATATAGGAGGATAAGTCATGGCAAGTAAATCCAATGACGATTCAAGTCTATCACACACAAGATGGAACTGTAAGTATCATATAGTCTTTATTCCTAAATTCAGACGAAAGGCAATTTATGGAAAATTGCGAGTAGATATAGGGAGCATCTTAAGGCAATTATGTCATTACAAAAATGTGGAAATAATAGAAGCCCATGCGATGAAAGATCATATTCATATGCTACTCAAAATTCCCCCGAAATTGTCGGTCTCAAGTTTTATGGGGTATTTAAAAGGCAAGTCATCGTTAATGATTTTTGAAAGGTATGCGAACCTAAAATATAGGTATGGAAACCGAAATTTTTGGGCGAAGGGGTACTATGTAAGTACAGTAGGTTTAACTACAAAAGTTGTAGAGGAATATATCCGAAATCAGGAAAAGGAAGATATGATTCAGGATAATTTATCGAAGAAAGAATATGTGGACCCCTTTAAGGGGTAAGCCAGAGAGTTATTGAACGGTTGTCAGAATTCACATGCCCCTTAAGGGGCATGTGAAGTACTAGGCCCTTATAGGGTAGCCTAAAAACCGCCCGTTTCACGGGCGGATTGTTATTTCAAGCAAATCGTATCATGTTCATCACTAGAGATTATTTAAGCGAATTTCAATCCATATTTTCTCTTGCTCAGATGCGTTAGCTTTGGCTTGTTCATAAGCACTTTTGGCGGCAACTTTATCACCTTTCGCTGCCAAAATATCGCCCGATAAGATCTGTTTACGCAATTCCCACGCGTTGTCTTGCACTTTGCCAAGCACACTCAAGGCTCCGTCAAAATTGCCGAGCTGATATTCCACGAGAGCCAAACGGAAGCTAATCACATTCTTCAAGGTTGCATCGTCAGCCCCTGCTAAGGCTTGCTCTAACAAGGTTTTGACTTTGGCGAAATCGCCTTTTTCTGCCACTTGTTTGGCTTGTTCAAGCAAGGCAAAAACAGAATATGTGCCTTTATTTTCTGCGATAAATTTCTCAACAAGCGGTGCGTTTTTGTCTGGATTTTGCAAATAGCTTTCCAATACTTTTTCATATTGACTAGAACTTTGCTCTGCTACCTGTACTTGATGCTTTTTCCAATATTGCCAACCAAAACTCGATCCAGCCACTAAACAGATCGCCACTAAAATCGGCGTGCCGTTCTTTTTAAACCAGTTTTTTGCTTCGTTAAACTGCTGTTCTTCGGTGCTGTTGTAATATTCGCTCATTCTGTTCTCCTATTCCCAATTATGCAAAACGTGCGGTTAATTCTTGCATTAACTCGCCTTGAGCAATAGCCTGTTGCTCCGCTTCGCCGAATAAATCTTTGATCACCACTTTGTTCTCTGCCACTTCGCTTTCGCCAAGCACTAAGGCGATTTTTGCCCCTGATTTATCGGCACGTTTGAATTGTTTTTTGAAGTTGCCGCCACTGGTGTGCAGCATTGTGCGAAGCTGTGGGAAAGCGGTGCGAACGGTTTCAGCTAAACGGAATGCCGCTGCCGTTGTGCCTTCGCCAGCGTGTACGACATAAATATCTACCGCTCGTGGCAAGTCAATTTGGCTGTTCACTTCTTGGACTAATAGCACCAAACGCTCCAAGCCCATTGCAAAGCCCACGCCTGATGTTGCGTGTCCGCCGAGAATTTCGACCAAGCCATCATAACGCCCACCGCCACACACCGTGCCTTGTGCTCCTAATGCGGTGGTTACCCATTCAAATACCGTTTTGTTGTAGTAATCTAAACCACGCACTAGTTTTTGGTTCACTTCGTAAGCAATACCCATTTGATCCAAAATCGCACACAGTTTTTCAAAGTGAGCTTTGGACTCGTCGTCTAAGAAATCGTGCAATTTCGGGGCATTATTTAGCACTTCTTGCAACGCTTGGTTTTTGGTGTCCAAAATGCGGAGCGGATTGGTGGTTAAACGGCGTTCGCTGTCAGGATCTTGCTTTAACACATCCAAATGGTTTTGCAAAAATGCCACCAAGGCTTCACGGTATTTGGTGCGAACTTCCAAGCCGCCAATGGAGTTTAATTGCAGGGTAACGTGCTGACGAATGCCGAGTTTTTCCCACAGGCGAGCGGTTAAAATAATCAGCTCGGCATCGGCTTCGGCATCAGGAATACCAAAAATCTCTACGCCTGCTTGGTGGAATTGGCGATAACGCCCTTTTTGCGGACGCTCGTAACGGAACATTGGACCGATATACCACAAACGCTGTTCTTGATTGTAGATCCAGCCGTGTTCAATCGCCGCACGCACACAACCTGCGGTGCCTTCTGGACGCAACGTGAAACTCACGTCACTCTCTTCGCTGCGTGAAAAGGTGAACATCTCTTTTTCCACGATGTCGGTTGCTTCGCCCACGCCACGGCTAAATAAGTGGGTGGCTTCCATAATTGGGCTACGAATTTCGCTGTAACCGTAGCTGGCAAAGGTATCCTTAATTTGCCCTTCCACCCATTGCCACAATAACGTATCGGTTGAGGAAAGGTCGTTCATTCCCCGCAGGGCTTTGATTGTTTTTGACATGCTATTTTTCCTAATGATTCATCAGATGTAGGGGCGTATTGCATACGCCATTACAAGGGGGGACTTTTCCCCGATTTTCTGCAAAATTTTTTCAGGACGTATGCAATACGTCCCTACAATTAAATGCTTTTTACCGCAATGCGATTTTGTTGCTCCGCTACTCTGGCTCGGATTTTGGCTTCTAATTGGTCGATCAATTTGTCGTTGTCGAAACGCTCTTTTTGGCGAACGCCGTCAAGATAGTAGCCACTCATTTTGTTGCTACCTGTTACGCCGAGATCGGACACCAAGGCTTCGCCTGGCCCGTTTACCACGCAACCGATAATCGACACATCCATTGGCGTGATGATGTCTTCTAAGCGTTGCTCTAACGCATTGACCGTGCCGATCACGTCAAATTCTTGGCGTGAGCAAGTTGGGCAGGCGATAAAGTTGATCCCACGCGAACGAATGCGGAGCGATTTCAAAATATCAAAGCCGACTTTGATCTCTTCCACTGGATCTGCCGCCAAGGAAATGCGGAGTGTGTCGCCAATTCCTTCGGCGAGTAACATTCCCAAGCCCACCGCACTTTTCACTGCACCCGAGCGGAAACCGCCCGCTTCAGTGATACCTAAGTGTAACGGCTGTTTGATCGCTTTGGCAAGCAAGCGGTAAGATTCCACTGCCAAAAAGACATCAGACGCTTTTACGCTCACTTTGAATTGGTCGAAATTAAGACGATCCAAAATTTCAACGTGGCGTAATGCCGATTCTAACAAGGCTTCAGGCGTAGGTTCGCCGTATTTTTCTTGCAGATCTTTTTCCAGTGATCCTGCGTTCACCCCAATGCGGATCGGGATATTTTTATCTCTGGCACAATCCACCACTGCACGGATCCGCTCTTCTTTGCCGATATTACCTGGGTTGATCCGCAAGCAATCCACACCATATTCCGCCACTTTCAAGGCGATACGATAGTCGAAATGAATATCTGCCACTAGCGGCACATTGACTTGCTGTTTAATCAGCTTGAAGGCTTCAGCAGCGTCCATTGTCGGCACAGACACGCGCACAATGTCCGCCCCCACACGCTCAAGGGATTTGATTTGAGCCACGGTCGCATCCACATCGGTGGTGCGAGTATTGGTCATTGATTGCACCGCAATCGGTGCATCGCCCCCCACAGGCACATTGCCTACATAAATTTTGGTCGATTCACGACGCTTAATTGGTGCTTCTTTTAACATTTTAGTTCGCTAAAGGTAATTTGAAACGAGCCACTCTGCCGTCCACTTTCAACGGCACGAGTTCGCCTTTGTAATAAATTTTCACATTGGCAGGTGCTCCCACGGTCAAGCGATATTGCTCATTGCCGTTGAAGGTCAGCACTTCGCCTTCGTTGTAAAGTTTTTCGGCGAGTTTTTTATTCTTTTCACCACGAACAGTGATCCAACTTTGTGCTTGTGTGATTTCAATACGTAATTCGTCGTGAATCACAGGCGGAGTCTCCACTGTTGCTTCCTTTTCTTTCTCAGACTCTGTTACCAAGGTCTGTAAAATATTCACTTGTACAGGTTGAGGAGCCGATGTATCTAACAAAATTGGCTCAGCAGTTTCATTCTCTGACATGACATTCTGTGCACTTGTTTGCACTGTTTCAGAAGTCACCGTCTCCCGTTCTTGCGTTTGTTCAACGGAGATGACCATCGGTACAGATTCATGATTTTTCACCATTGGCTCTCCTACAGCTGCTCCCTGTTCTGGTTGAACATGGCTGACTAACTGCTCACTACTGGCTTGCTCTTTTTTATACTCCTGCCACCACCATGCTAAAGTCATTCCAACCGTCGCAAGTAACACCAGCCATGTCAACACTTTCACCCAGCGTGTTTGCGATTTGTGATTATTTGCAACAGGAATCGAGGCTGTGCGTTTTACCTCATTGGGAATCGACACCTCGCCGTAGTTAGCCCTATTGCCTAACTCCTCTGGTAAACATAAAAAACGCAAATATCCTCGAACATAGCCCCGAACAAATGCAGGTGGCACATTCGGTAAAATAAAGATGTCTTGTTCTAAGGCATCAAGATGATTTTTTTTCAGGTTAGTTTTTTCCGCCACCTGTTCTAGCGATAAGCCCAACGCTTGACGTGCATGTTGGAGTTGTTGTCCGAGGGAAAGTATAGTTGATTCGTTTTCTGTCATGGTTTTCAGATAGTGGTTAACGATTTGAGAAAGTTTAAAGGTCAACGCATCATTTTGCAATCGACAATGTGTGAAAGCGAAAATTTGTTCACATTTTGTAAGGATCGGCAAGACATTTTGCAAAATCTCGCCGTTTCTCCCCCCCTTGCAAGCTATTTTACCTGCCCACAGTTCAGGCAATATAAATAGGTTTGCTTTGGATCGTTAAACTGTTTAAGTTGATCGGCTGCCTGTGCTAATGGCTTAGCGAGTGGAAGATCAAACCACGTAGCCAATTTTACGCTCGCTAGCATTTTGAAATCACGTAAAAGCTGACTTAAGAAATCCGTTTCTTCATCAATCAGCCATTGGGTAGCAAAGTTCTCAATAACGGGTTCGCCTTTGGCTTGGCGTTGTTCGTTGATCAAATCGCCCAATACAATATAGGCATCATAAAAATCGCCCAGTTGATCGACCAAGCCTTTTTCAAACGCCGTTTCGCCGAGCCACACTTGCCCTTGAGCCACTTTATCCACCTCGGCTTTGCTCATTTTACGTCCACGAGAAACTAGATCTAAAAAGCGGTCGTAACCATTTTCAATGCTGATTTGAATAATCTCGCCTTGCTCTTTGGACAGCGTTTTGATCCCAGTGGCACGAGCCAATGGCGAGGTTTCAATGCCGTCTTGCGAAATGCCGAGGTTTTTCGCCGTTTTCTCAAAGCTGACCGCCAAGCCGAAAATGCCAATCGATCCCGTCAATGTGGTTGGAGTGGCGATAATTTTATCGCTGGTTGCCGCAATCCAATAACCGCCTGATGCCGCCATTCCGCCCATTGATGCCACCACCGGCTTGCCTGCTTTTTGTAACTCTTCCGCTTCTTGACGAATCAACTCCGATGCCATTGCACTGCCACCAGGGCTGTTGATTCGTAGTACCACGCCTTTCACATCATCGTCTTCACGGGCTTGGCGGAGCAGTTTGACGATAGTATCACTCCCAGCACTGTCTTCATCGCTCGTGCCCCACACAATATCGCCTTCCACATTGATGACGGCAATTTTGTTTTCGGCTTTGACATCAAAGCGATCAGTCAGCGTTTTAGCATAATCAAAGAAATCAATATGATTGTAATTGCCGTCTTCATCTTTGCCAAACTGCTCAATCAATAGATCTCGCATTTGCTTATTGGTGGCTAAGTCCGTCACCAAATTTTGCGATAAGGCATATTGTGCATCATCGCCTTTGGCTTGTTTGTATTTGGCTAAATAGGTTTCAAATTTCGGCACGACATCATCAGGACTGATATTGCGATTTTTCGCTACCGTTTGACTAAAATGTTGCCACATTTTGTTCAGCCATAAACTCGCATTTTGGCGAGCTTCGGGCGACATATCATCTCGTAAAAACGGCTCAACGGCGGATTTATAAGTGCCGACACGGAAAATGTGCGGCACGGCTTCAATTTTCTCAAACAAGCTCTTGAAATAGAGATTGCTGTATTGCAAGCCTTGCAAACTGACAAATCCCGATTTATTCAAATAAATTTTGTCGGCAAAACTGGCTAAGAAATATTGGCGTTGGCTGTAATGTTCGCCCACCGCAATCACGGGTTTATTGGATTGTTTGAAACGTTGAATTTCTTCGCCCACAAACGTCAGAGAACTTAAATCGCCACCTTCAAACAGGCTCAAATCCAATACCAATCCTGTAATGCGTTCATCGTGTCGGGCTTTTTTGATCGCTCGCACCACATCAAAGGTGGAAATTTTGATCGGTTCACTTGAGCCGCCTAATTCTGACTGTAAAAAGCGTTGAAAATCACCGAAATCATCGTGATTATCGGCTAAATAGCCGTCCAAATTAAGCATTAAAGCCCCTTTTTCAAAGGGCACTGTCGGCTTGGTATTTTTGCTGTCTGATTGCAATAAACTCACAAAGGCAAAGCAGACCAACACAAACAGAATAAAAAACAGGCTTAATACAAATTCACGAATACAGCGAAACACCTGATAAAGGCTTTTTAAAATGGCTAACATTGTTCTTCTCGTAACAAAAAAATTGCCAGCTAAACTACCACAAAATGCCACGAAATTTAACAAAATATGCTATTCTTAGCCGATTTTTTACGGAAGGAATTTTCAATGGACGCTCTGCATTTACTTCAACATCGCCGTTCCACCAAAAAATTTGGCAACAATGCCCCCAACCCAGAGCAGCTCGAAGCCATTTTAAAAGCAGGCTTGCGAGTACCTGATCACGGCAAGCTCAAGCCTTATCATTTTGTGGTGATTGAAAAAAGTGGAATGGATAAATTCCACCAGCATTTACGTGCGGTGGTCAAAGAGTTCAATTTAGACGATGATCTTTACGCCAAAGCGGAAAACTTAAGTCAGCGAGCACCGATGGTGATTGGCGTGGTGGCAAAAATTCAAAAAGAGATCGCCAAAGTCCCCGCTTGGGAGCAGATGCTCACCGCAGGCTGTGCCACTTATGCAATGCAACTGGCTGCCAACGCCCAAGGCTTTGAAACAGTCTGGATCAGCGGACGTTGGATCAATGGCACCGCATTACGCCAAGCCTTTGGCTGTAGCGAATCGGATAAAATTGTCGCTCTCGTGATGATCGGCTCGCCACAAGATGGCGATCAAATTACCCTTGCCAGCCAAAGCGAAGAAATCGGCGAGTTCGTGAGCTATATTCGATAAACTAATCCGTAGAGAAAAATGCGTAGCTATCCTTTTACCTTAGTCAATGTCTTTGCCGAAAGCCATTTTGGTGGCAATCCGTTGGCAGTTTTCCCCGAAGCCGACGGCTTAACTGACAGCGATATGCAGCAGATTGCCAAGCAATTCAATTTAAGCGAAACGGTGTTTGCTTTTTCATCACAGACTGCCGTTGCCGATTTACGCATTTTCACCCCCGAACACGAATTACCGTTGGCAGGGCACCCGACTTTGGGCTGTGCCTATGTGCTGAAAAAAGCGCAGAATTTGCCTGATGTGTTTGTGCTAAACACCCAAGCGAAAGCCGTGCAACTTCATAGCCAGCAGGATCAGATTGAAATGGCAATTCAAGGCTATGAAATCAAACCAAGCCTTGCCAGCCAAAGCCAGCTCGCCGAGTGTTTAGGACTTTCTGCCACAAGCATCGCACCAACCGCCTATTGGCTCAACAGTGGCTCGCCTCAACTTTTACTGGAACTTCTTGAGCCACACGCCCTTGAGCAACTCCAGATCAATCACAGCAAAGTGCAACAGATTTGCCAACAAGACGGCGGACGTACTGCCATTTACCTTTGGTGCGAACAAGGCGAGCAGATTTTCACTCGCTTTTTCTATGCGGAAAATGGCGTAATGTTAGAAGACAGTGGCACGGGTTCTGCCTGTGCTAATTTAGGGGCGTATTTTCTTGCACAAGGCAAATATCCGCTCACAAGCAAAGTCTATCAAGGCGATCAAATGGGCAGACCGAACCGCCTTTCACTCAAATTAGATGAAACCCAAACGATTTTTGTGGGCGGAAAGGTCATCGAAGTCGGCGAAGGGCAATTCAAGTTGCCGTGCAAGGGGTAAGATATTTCCTATTTTCTGCAAAATTTAAGAAGAGAGACAATGAACCAAGACAACCACCATTATCAAGACCTGATCGCCATTTTCGACCGATGCTTTGCCGAAAGTTACAACACCCGTTTAGAACTCGGCGGCGATTATCCCATCTATCTGCCTGCCTTTATTGATGAAGGCAACCAACCGAGTGAACGCCCGTATAACGTGATTTTGTTCGCTCACGGCTTTTACAGCAGTGCCTTGCACGAAATCGCCCATTGGCTGGTGGCAGGCAAAGAACGGCGTAAATTGGAAGATTTTGGCTATTGGTATGAACCTGATGGACGAAGCGAACAACGCCAGCGAGAGTTTGAGCAAGTGGAGGTGAAACCACAAGCAATTGAATGGATTTTAGCCACCGCCGCCAATTTCCGCTATTTTGCCAGTGCCGACAACCTCACGGGCAATGCAGGCGACAACACTGCATTCAAACAAGCGGTGTACGCCCAAGTGCAACACTATGCCGAAAAAGGCTTACCGTTGCGTGCCGAGCAGCTTCGCCAAGCCCTTGCCGAATTTTACGGCACGCCAAATTACATTGATTTAAGCAAATTCGACATTTCTCGTATTTAGGAGCATTTATGGCTTTCACAGTAATTATTCCTGCTCGCTATGCATCGACTCGCTTGCCCCGCAAGCCGTTGTTGGACATCGCAGGCAAACCGATGATCCAACACGTTTGGGAAAAAGCTCAGCAATCAGGGGCAAGCCGTGTGATTGTGGCAACTGATCACCCTGAAATTGCCGACACCGTGAAAAATTTCGGTGGCGAAGTCTGTTTAACGTCTGACAAACACAACTCTGGCACGGAACGATTGGCGGAAGTGATCGAAAAAATGGCGATTGCCGATGATGAAATTATCGTCAATATTCAAGGCGATGAACCGCTGATTCCGCCTGTGATTGTGGCACAAGTGGCGGACAATTTAGATCGCCACAACGTGAATATGGCAACGTTAGCGGTCAAATTGGACACGAAAGAAGAACTGTTTAATCCGAATGTCGTGAAGGCGGTAACCGACAAAAATGGTATGGCACTCTATTTTTCTCGTGCCACGATTCCTTTTGGGCGAGATACCTTCCCGAACTGCGATGATGCCTTTATTCAACAGCAACACTACCTACGCCACATCGGCATTTACGCCTACCGTGCGGGTTTTGTGAAACAGTATGTCGCTTGGGAGCCGACCGCATTAGAGCAGTTGGAATCCCTTGAACAGCTTCGTGCCTTGTGGCACGGAGAGAAAATCCATTTAGAACTGGCGAAAGAAGCCCCACAAGTGGGGGTGGACACCGCTGAAGATCTAGAACGTGTCCGTCAAATTTTGGCGGATCATTAACTCACAACAAGGGGGGACTTCTTGCCGACAAAATGCAATATTTTGCACTTTTTGTTCAAGATCTTACCCCTTGCAATCTCGGAGAAACATTATGTTAGGAAACATTTTAAGCTCAGTCGCCTCATCTGTTTTAGGCGGCGGCGAAGGGCAGACCAAAGCGATTCAGCTTATTCAAAGCTTGTTACAATCACAAGGCGGTATTCAAGGTATTATGGAAAAATTCCAGCAAGGCGGGTTAGAACAATTGGTGAAATCGTGGATAGGCACAGGCGAAAATCTGCCGATTTCTGTTGAGCAAATCCTCAATATTTTCGGCAAAAAGGAGATCGATTCTGCGGCGGATGAGGTCGGCGTTTCACAACAAGACGCCCCGAATTTGCTGTCAGAATATTTACCCAAAATCGTTGACCAACTTAGCCCGAATGGTCAGTTAGATCTGAACAACCTCGATCTCAGTGCTCTCGCTAAAATGGCACTAGGCAATCTGTTCAAATAATATCCTCTCTAATCACAAGGGTGAACCTCAGTGGTTCGCCTTCTGCTTATACACTGCCTGCTCAATATGCTGTTTCAGTCCATCATAGCCGTGTTCGGTTTTCAAAATCTCAAATAATTCAATCGCTTGTGGGTATTCTTTGTCTAGATAGCGTAGCCACTGTTTGATGCGAGCGACGTGGTAAAAACCGCTGTCGTGTTCATTTTCCATTTGCACATATTGATAGAGCAACTGCATTACCCCTGACCACGGCATCTTCGGGGCGTTAAATTTGACCACTCGGCTTAAATTTGGCACATTCAACGCACCACGTCCAATCATCAAGGCATTGCAAGCGGTGATTTGCTGGCATTGTTTTGCAGAGTCAAAATCCCAAATTTCGCCGTTGGCAATCACGGGAATGCTCAGCCGTTTGGCAATGTCGCCAATCGCTTGCCAGTTGATCCGCTCGGCTCGGTAGCCGTCCGCTTTGGTGCGACCGTGTACGGTAATTTCCGTTGCACCGCCTTGCTGCACCGCATCGGCAATCTCAAAACAGTGATCGGCACTGTCCCAGCCCAACCGCACTTTGACCGATACTGGCAATTCGGCAGGTACCGCTTGTCGCATTGCTTGAGTGGCTCGATAAATCAGTTCAGGCTGTTTGAGCAACGATGCCCCGCCATTGCTGCCGTTCACGGTTTTGGACGGACAACCACAATTCAGATCCACGCCGTGCGATCCTAATTCCGCCGCTAACACAGCATTTTCCGCCAGCCATTCAGGATGCTGCCCTAAAATTTGCACTCGCACAGGCGTGCCAGACCGTGTGAAGCCACCGTGATGAAGTTCAGGGCAAAGGCGATAAAAGGCTTTTTTCGGTAGTTTTTGATCGACCACGCGGACAAATTCGGAAATGCACAGATCGTAATCGTTCACAGCGGTCAGCAGTTGCCGCACAAAAGGATCGAGCACCCCTTGCATTGGGGCTAAAATCACTTTTGGTAAAAAGTCCGCGGTTCTCTCCCCCTTGTGCGATAAACATGATGCGATTTGAGCCATTATTTCCAGCCTTTGGCTTTGTTGATCAAATCGTAGGCGGCTTGAATTTGTTGAGCTTTCTCTTTCGCCACTGCCATCATTTCAGGAGGCAATCCTTTTGCCACCAACTTGTCTGGGTGATGCTCATTCATCAATTTCCTATAGGCACGCTTTACAGCGGTTTGATCGTCCGATGCACTCACACCAAGCACGCTATACGCATCTTCCAAGGTTGGCGACGACTGCTGGTACGCTCCATAGCCTCCGTGCTGATGACCACTATTTTGATGCTGATAGCCGCCCTGCTGCTCGTATTGATAATATCCCGAACGAAAACGCTGAGCCGCTGCGATCATTGCGATCATCTGTTCAAATTGAAGACGAGAAATCCCAAGCGTTTCTGCAATGGTAAATAGAATTTTTTGTTCAGCATGATCGAGCGTACCATCATGCAATGCGGCTTGCATCTGCACCTCCACAAAAAAACGCAGTAAATCACGACGCTGCCCGCAGGCTTCACGGAATTCTTGCAACACTTGACGTAATGGGAAATCGGCATCTTTACCTAAGGTGAAGGCTTTTTGAGCAAGTTGTTGATTCTTCTCATCTAATTTCAGCGTTGCCATTAAATTACGGGCAAGTTGAATATCATCTTCCGTCACTCGTCCTTTGGCTTTAGCGATATGCCCCAATACAGCAAAAGTGGTTTGCATAAACAGTAACTGGCGGGTTAGCCCTTTGCCAAAAATACTGGAGGAGACAGAGCCTAATTCATAAAGTTTCTTATCTGCCCAATGCCCTGCAATGATGCCAAGTAAGCCACCTAGAAAACCACCCAATAACTTATAGCCTAAGAAAAAGCCCAAGATTTTACCGATAAATTGCATTCATTATCCTTTTCCAACATTTAAGATGCCGCTTATTCTAACGAAAAAAGCTGAAAAAATAATTAAGGAATTTTATCCTCATAAATAGAAAAGCTGGCAACCATTGCGATAGTTACCAGCTATACTGATGTCGTGTTACTTAAACAATATCAAGCAATTCCACTTCAAAAATCAGGGTACTAAACGGTGGGATTGAAGCCCCTGCACCACGCTCGCCGTAGGCTAAATTGTGTGGAATGGTTAAACGCCATTTTGAGCCAACAGGCATCATTTGTAACGCCTCAACCCAACCTGCGATCACGCCGGTGACTGGAAATTCCGCTGGTGTGCCACGTTTCACCGAGCTGTCAAACACCGTGCCGTCAATCAATGAGCCGGTGTAATGCACACGCACTTTATCGGTTTTTGCTGGGATTTTGCCTGTGCCTTCGGTCAAGATTTCATATTGTAAACCGCTCGCAGTTTCTTTCACGGTGGCGTGTTTTTTGTTCTCCGCTAAGAACGCTTTGCCTTCGGCTTCCAAGGCTTTAAATGCTTCCGCTTGAGCCGCTTCCGCACGTTGTTGTAATTCTTGTAATGCTTTCGTGATGGTATTAAGGTCTAACGCAGGTTCATTTTGATTTAACACATCGAAAATCCCTTTTACCACTGCTTCTGGCTCAACATCTAAACCACTGCCGATCAGTTGCTGACCGATTTGTAAGCCAATACCGTATCCGCCCTGTGCTTCAACGCTTTCCAATTTCACTGAATCTAAATTTAAAGACATAATGTTTCCTTTTTGTGTTGAATAACGTGCGAGATATGGCGACAATTTTTCAGAATGCAAGGGCAAGGGGGGAGATCTTAGCCACAAAATGCAGAATGCATTTTGAACGTTGGCTCTGCCAACGGCTCGAAGAGCGAATCAATCCCATCAGGGATTGATGAGTAAAAAATGTAAAATTCAGGTATAATCGCCCTGTTTTATTCACACAAAGGATCACAAAATGCAAAATCCAAAAGATGATGTGCTTTACGCCCCGGTACAGTGGGCGGATCATAGCGAAGGCTACACCGATATTCTTTACCATAAGTCCGCTGACGGCATTGCCAAAATCACGATTAACCGCCCAGAAGTGCGAAATGCGTTTCGTCCACAAACGGTCAAAGAGATGATTCAGGCATTTTCTGATGCTCGCTTTGATGAAAAAATTGGCGTGATTGTGCTGACAGGACAAGGCGAAAAAGCGTTCTGTTCAGGTGGCGACCAAAAAGTGCGAGGCGATTACGGTGGCTATAAAGACGAAAGTGGCGTACATCATTTGAATGTGTTGGATTTCCAACGGGATATTCGTAGCTGCCCGAAACCTGTGGTGGCGATGGTGGCGGGCTATGCGATTGGCGGCGGGCACGTTCTGCATATGCTGTGCGATTTAACCATTGCGGCAGAGAATGCGATTTTTGGTCAGACTGGCCCGAAAGTCGGTTCATTTGACGGCGGTTGGGGCGCTAGCTATATGGCTCGCATCGTGGGGCAGAAAAAAGCCCGTGAGATTTGGTTCTTGTGTCGCCAATATGATGCCGAAGAAGCGTTAGAAATGGGCTTGGTCAATACCGTTGTGCCTTACGCTGATTTAGAAAAAGAAACCGTGCGTTGGTGCCGTGAAATGTTGCGTAACAGCCCAATCGCCTTGCGTTGTTTGAAAGCGGCACTGAATGCCGATTGCGACGGTCAAGCAGGCTTACAAGAACTCGCAGGCAACGCCACAATGTTGTTCTATATGACCGAAGAAGGGCAAGAAGGACGCAATGCCTTCAACGAAAAACGGGCACCTGATTTCAGCAAATTCAAACGTAATCCATAATGGCGTGACCCTTTATCAAACGCAGAGTGACACGCTCTGCGTTTTTTATCTGCGAACAGCTTACAAGGGGGTAAGAAAATCTGAGATTTTGCAAAAAGAAGAAAAAGAAGAATATGGAGAATGGCATCGGGCGGAGAACCACCCGATGAGAGAGAATTAAGCATCAATACCATCAAATAAGAGCGTACTCAAATAACGCTCAGAGGCTGACGGCAATACTACCACCACGGTTTTGTCGGCAAATTCTGGTAATTTGGCAATACGATCTGCTGCCGCCACTGCCGCACCTGATGAAATCCCTACTAAAATGCCCTCTTCAGCCATGACTCGGCGAGCAGTAACCAGTGCCGTGTCGCTATCAATTTGTTCTACCCGATCGATTAAGCTCAAATCTAAGTTTTGCGGGATAAAACCTGCCCCGATACCTTGAATTTTATGTGGCCCAGGCTGAATCTCTTCGCCATTTAACGTTTGGCTGATCACCGGCGATTCTTTTGGTTCCACCGCAACAGACACAATTTGTTTGCCTTTTTGCTGCTTAATAAAACGGCTCACTCCCGTAATGGTACCACCTGTCCCCACGCCTGCCACAAACACGTCAATGTTACCTTCCGTTGCTGCCCAAATTTCAGGCCCTGTCGTTTGTTCGTGAATTGCTGGATTAGCTGGGTTCTCAAACTGTTTGAGCATCACATAGCGGTTCGGCTCACGTTGAAAAATTTCCTCGGCTTTCGCAATGGCACCTTTCATGCCCTTTGCCCCTTCAGTGAGGACTAACGTTGCCCCTAAACCACGTAGCAAACGGCGACGCTCAATACTCATCGTTTCTGGCATGGTAAGGGTTAATTTATAACCTCGAGCCGCTGCTACATAAGCAAGAGCAATCCCTGTGTTACCACTCGTGGCATCTAGAATTTCTTTATCTTTAGTGAGAATGCCCTCTTTTTCGGCTTGCCAAACCATATTTGCCCCGATGCGACATTTCACACTAAAACTTGGATTGCGAGCCTCCACCTTCGCCAACAGATTGCCGTTATTACCAAAGTGTTTCAAACGCACAAGGGGAGTGTTGCCAATGGTTTCGGTATTATCTGCATAAATAGTCATGTTTTTCTCCTTATCATCTATCACAATACCAATTAGCATAGTCTGTTTTCTCGAAAAGTGAAGCATCATAACGGAATGTAATAGAACGAAATGGAATATCAAGGCGAACCATTTCACAAGGGGCAGAGTAAATGTGACTTTTTGTAAAAAATATCTCCTTTTTAAATGACATCAGGTATAGTATTGCCCTTCTTCTAGTCTTAAATCAATGGATTACGCCTTATGCAGACAAAACCACCTTCTTTACGACGTTTGATTACGTGGATCACAACTTTAGCAGTCATTGCGATATTTGCTGTATTCACATGGAAAAATAACGAACGCCTAGGACAACAAGTGGATTTACCCGGTCAAATATCACCTGCGTTGACTATCCCTGATGATCTTGGCAATTACGATACCATTATGGCAAACGACCGTCTTGGGCAAAATAATATTCCTGCTGATTATTATATGCTAGCACTGTCTTGGTCACCCAGTTTTTGTGAGGAGCAGCGTCGTAAACATAACGGTGATATACCAAAACATTTGCAATTACAGTGCAATCAAGCAGCAACGTTTGGCTGGGTGATCCACGGTTTATGGCCACAAAATGCACATGCTCAAGCCATCAGCGAGCATCCTCGTTTTTGTCAAGGGGATTTGCCCGCTTTGCCACAGACATTAATCAAGCAGTATTTACCCGAGTCACCAGGTGCCAATTTATTACAAGGGCAATGGGAAAAACATGGAGCTTGTGCCTTCAGCGACGCCGAAAGCTATTTTGCCAAGCAAAAGGCCCTATTTCGAGACTTAAACTTACCAGCAGATTTTCTTTCACATCGCGAGTTATTTCAATGGATGAAGCAGTTTAATCCGTCATTACGTCATGCCCGATTATCGGCACGTAAAAATGAATTGTATATTTGCTATGATAAACAGTGGAATGTCATTGATTGCCGTTAGCCCTTCGCTCCGCCAACTCAAAATGCAGGTACAACGCCAGTTAACCCGGGATCTTGAGTTGGCAAATCGATATTTCGCCAAGTCCTTTGTTCCTCCTTGCGTGAATTATCAATTACGAGGAAGAAAGGCGGGGGTGGCCTATTTACAACAAAACGAAATTCGTCTAAATCCTGTCTTACTGGTTGAAAATGGCAATGCCTTTATTCAGAAAGTGGTTCCGCATGAACTTGCTCATTTGTTGGTCTTTCAACAGTTCGGGCGTGTATTGCCTCATGGCAAAGAGTGGAAAATGGTGATGGAAAAGGTGTTAAACGTACCCGCAGAAATTTATCACCATTTCGATATAAAAAACGTTATTGGTACCACGTTTGCTTATCGTTGTGATTGCCAAACGCATATGCTTTCTCTCCGTCGCCACAATGCAGTGTTACGGCAACATCGGCAATATGTATGCCGTATATGTAAGCAAACATTGCGATTTAGCCCTGCAGATACTGTTGAATAAATTCAGCTGTTTTTTTATCTTATTGATATTAAAAGCTATTTTATCGTAACAAAGGAGGGCTGTCGCAGTAGCTAAAGTGAGCTTATCAAATTGGTTGATCAATTCTGAAAACGTTGCCGGTTTTTCCGCTTCCTTCATTAATTCTCAATGTTGATCGTATACTATCATTGTGGAGTTTGCTCCTATATGGCGAAGGCGATAGCTATCTTTACCAACTTTATTCCTATCGACATGATGGGAGTTTATCTCATGTGGTACTTTTCTTGATTAAAAAATAATCTCGGTTGAGATTTTCCCCTTTCCTATCTGTTTTTTGCTAAAATCTTCTCCCTTAATACCATGATTTAAAAGGGATAGGATTTTCATGTCATTGCATAAACTCATTCCCACTAAGCTGATTTCTAGTCAACCGAATTTTATGCCATCTTCCTCAATGGAAACAGTGCCACGAACAGCCTTACTCGCAGTACTGGAGCAGGCCTATCGTTATCCGCTTACTCTGATTACCGCACCCGCAGGCTACGGAAAAACGACATTAGTGGCACAATGGCAAATAAAATTGCGGTCTCAACAACAATCTGTCGCATGGTTTACTCTCGATGAAAGTGATAACAATGCAGCACAATTCTGCCATTATTTTTCTTTTGCATTACACCAAGCTACGGGGATTGCTGTAGATGATATTCACTATCAAAACAACGTAAACGATTATTTCGGACAATTGCTGATTCGCTTACACCATATTACAACTCCTTTTTATTTGATTCTCGATGATTATCATTTGATTGATAATCCTGAAATTCACGATGGATTAAGGTTTTGGCTCAAACATCAGCCTAGTTCAATGAGTTTGGTGATCCTTTCTCGCTTAGTGCCGCCACTCAGCATCACTAATTTACGTATTCATGAAAGACTGTTAGAAATCGACATTCATCAGCTGGCCTTCACGCCAAGCGAAGCCCGCCAGTTTTTCCAATTGAAATTAGCCATGCCACTTAGTGATGAATTAGTGTTTAATTTATGCGATCGGGTTGAGGGGTGGGCGGCCGCATTGCAATTAATGCTGTTTACTATTCGACAAAATAGCACGTTAGCGGACTTACCTGATAAATTATTTCTCAAATTAAATCAACAACATATTGCGGATTATTTAAATGAAGAAGTCTTTCACTATGTTGCTCCAGCATTAAAGCAATTTATGCAACGCTGTGCGATTTTACGTGCGATGAATGAGAAATTGCTGTTAGCGTTGACTCAAGATGCTACCGCCGTGCGAAAGCTGGAAAATTTAGAGCGACAAGGGCTTTTTATTCAACGTCTACAGCAAGATAACGGCGAAACTTGGTGGAAATTTCACCCGATTTTAGCCTCTTATTTGGCTCAAAGTTGCCGTGTAGAATTGCCTCATGAGTGGCAACAGCTCCACCAAGCAGCCGCCTTGATTTGGCTTAAACTGGATTATGCCTCTGAAGCGTTGTACCATGCCCAACAATTAGATGATCACCAAACACTCATGCATATACTACAACAGTATGGTTGGTCATTATTTCATCAAGGACAATTAAAGTTACTAGATAATTGTCTCCATCAATTACCACATGAAGCCTTATGGCAAGAGCCTTTGCTTGTATTATTAAAAGCTTGGTTGGCTCAAAGTCAGCATCGACATCAAGAAGTGAGTGGGATTTTACAAAAATTCCAGCCAACCGCACCTTTAACAGACAGCTTACAAGGACGATTTGATGCGTTAAAAGCTCAAGTTGCCATTAATGCAGGTGATGAAGAACTTGCCTATCAGCTAGCGAATCAAGCGTTAACAAATCTCTCTGCAGAGTTTAGCTATGCAGAAATTGTGGCTAAATCGGTCATCGGTGAAGCCCAGCATTGCCGAGGTTATCTCAAAGAAGGTTTGGTCTTAATGCAACAAGTGGAAGAGTTAGCCCTAGAAAAGCGAGCCTATCACCATTGGCTATGGTCACGTTTGCAGCAATCCGAAATTTTATCGGCACAAGGTTTTTGGCAAGCGGCGTTTGATCTATTAAAAGAGACGACACAACGTACCTCAGAATTTAACCAAATTCCGATGAATGAGTTTTTGCTACGTTTAAAAGGGCAAATTTTGTGGGAGTGGCACTATTTGGATCAAGCCGAAGCCATGGCGAATGCAGGGTTGGAAATTTTAGACAAACAAGAAGAGCAAATTCAATGCTTAACGTTACTGGCAAAAATCTCGCTCACCAAAGGGGATCTGAATAATGCTGAGCGTTTACTCCAACGTGCTCATCAAGCGATTTCTCGGCGTACTTCACACAAAGATTGGCTAACTGCTTTAGATGAAGTGCAATTACTTTACTGGCAAATGACAGGTGAGAGCACCGCATTAGAAACTTGGCTGTCACAGGCCTATGTGCCGATTGACAAACACAACCATTTTTCACAACGCCAGTGGCGAAATCTCGCACGTTGCCATTTTCTTCGACAAGACAGCCAGCAGGCGTTGACTATTTTAAATTCGTTGTTAGACACCACTACCGATCTTGAGCTTGTCAGTGATCATCAACGAGCCTTGATTCTGCGACACCGTGTGTATTTACAGCAAAAGCAGGAGAAACTTGCTCAGCGAGATTTGATCCAAGCATTAAAATTAAGTCAGCAGACCAATTTTATCAGTGCTTTTGTCATAGAAGGGGATGGGATTGCCCAACAAATCAGGCAGCTATTGCAACTCAATGTGTTAGATGAGCTTATCCGCCATAAGGCTCAATTTATTTTACGTAGCATCAATCAACATAATCGGCACAAGGTCGCTCATTTTGATGAAGATTTTGTGAAGCAATTACTGGCTAATCCACAATTACCAGAATTATTAAAAGTCAGCCCACTCACCCAGCGGGAATGGCAAGTCCTTGGCTTAATTTATTCTGGTTACAGTAATGAGCAAATTGCCCAAGAGCTGCTGGTTGCGATGACCACCATCAAAACCCATATTCGTAATTTGTATCAAAAAATTGGTGTGGCTCATCGAGGAGAAGCCATTGAATATACGAGAAGCCTGCTTCGAATGATGGGCTACCAATAATATTGCACATATAACAAGGGGGTGAGAAAATCGGACTTTTTGCAAAAAGTTGCCTGTTCTCACCCCCTTGTCAGTGCTGATATGCTACAGCTGTTCTGCTTGTGCCAAAATCTTCTGCTGTTCCGCTTCCAATTTTTCTAATCGGCGTTGTTCTCGGCGTTGCTCGTCTTCTGCTTCCCACACATCGTAGGCTTGCACGATTTTAGCGACCACAGGGTGGCGGACAATGTCTTGACTGTCGAAGTAGTTGAAACTCAAATCAGGCACATTTTTCAGCACTTCCATAGCGTGTTTCAGTCCCGATTTTTGGTGGCGGGGCAAGTCGACTTGGGTCACATCGCCTGTGATTACCGCCTTTGAATTGAAACCAATACGCGTCAGGAACATTTTCATCTGCTCAGTCGTTGTGTTTTGGCTTTCGTCTAGAATGATGAAGGCATCGTTGAGCGTTCGCCCACGCATATAGGCAAGCGGAGCAATTTCGATCACATTCCGCTCCATCAATTTTTGTGCTTTTTCAAAACCCAGCATTTCAAATAACGCATCATAAAGCGGTCGCAAATACGGCTCAATTTTCTGCCCTAAATCGCCAGGGAGAAAGCCAAGTTTCTCGCCTGCTTCCACCGCAGGACGAGTCAGCAAAATCCGCCGAATTTCTTGGCGTTCCAACGCTTCCACAGCGGCAGCCACCGCTAAAAAAGTTTTGCCCGTGCCAGCAGGCCCAATCCCAAAACTGATGTCGTGGCTTAAAATATTGCGTAAATAGGCTTGTTGATGTTCGCCCCGAGGTTTGATCACGCCCCGTTTGGTTTTGATCGCAATCTCAACACCCGAAGATTGCCACTGCCCTTGCAACAACATTCGGCTCTCTTGAATCGCCAAATGCACATCTTCTAAATCTAGCTCTTTAATTTTGCCTTTAATCGGAGCAGTGTCATTGTAGAGTTGCTGAATCAGCTTGGCACTGTTTTGCAAAATGGTCGGGGAATGAGACGTTTCTTCAGCCGATTGCAGGGTAAACGTGAAATCATTGCGGGCAATCAGCAAATTGAAACTCTTTTCAATTAAGGCTAAATGTTCATCAAATGCCCCGCAAAGGGATTGCAGGCGAGCCGTCTCTTGTGGCTCAAGGGTAAAAATCAGTTCGTTCAAAATCGATCCTTAGCGAAAAAAATTGGCGAGAGTGTAAACAGCATTTGCAGATTTCTCAAGAGATCTGCCCCCTTGTCGTGATTTTTCAGTAATTTTTGCGATTAAATTGTGAAAAAATGAGAAGTGTGTCAAATTTTTGTAAATAAATTGTTTACTTTTTCTTAGATTCAGGCAAATTATCGCCCTAATTTTTGGGTCATTTCGTCAAAATGAGGTAAACACAATGTTAAGCAAAAATCTAAAAAAAATCGTCAGTGCGTTAGCACTAACTGCAACCCTTTCTTTCTCTGCGTGGGCAGATCCGATTGTGATCAAATTTTCTCACGTGGTCGCTAATGAAACGCCAAAAGGGCAAGGGGCGTTAATGTTCCAAAAATTGGTGGACGAGCGTTTAGCGGGCAAAGTGAAAGTGGAAGTCTATCCAAACTCCTCGCTGTATGGTGATGGCAAAGAGATGGAAGCCTTATTGCTCAACAATGTGCAAATGTTGGCACCGTCTTTAGCAAAATTCGATAAATATACGCCTAAAATCCAAATTTTCGATTTACCGTTCTTATTTGATGATATTGAAGCGGTTCAACGTTTTGAGCAAAGCGAAGCGGGTAAATCCTTACTTCGCTCAATGGAAGACAAAGGCATCACAGGTTTAGGCTATTGGAACAACGACTTAAAACAACTTTCAGCCAACAAAGAGTTGCGTGAGCCAAAAGATGCGCGTGGCTTGAAATTCCGTGTGCAAAACTCAGAAGTGTTAGATGCACAATTCAAAGCATTAAAAGCGATTCCACGTAAAATGGCATTCGGTGAGATGTACCAAGGCTTGCAAACGGGCGTGGTCAACGGTGCGGAAAATCCATATTCCAACATCTACTCACAAAAAATCCACGAAGTGCAAAAATTCATTACGGAATCTAACCACGGTTTGCTCTCGTATATGGTTATCGTAAACACCGATTTCTGGAAAGGTTTACCTGAAGATATTCGTCTAGAGCTATCTAAAATCCTAGATGAAGTGTCGGTGGAAGTGAACAAAAAATCTCACGAGCTAAACTTAGCGGACAAACAAAAAATCGTGGATTCAGGGGCATCACAAATCATCACCTTAACGCCAGAACAACGTGAAAAATGGCGTGAAGCAGTGAAACCTGTGTGGAAACAATTTGAAGACGCTATCGGTGCAGAGTTAATCCAAGCCGCTGAAGCTTCAAATAAAAAATAGTTTCTGTTTTTAACCATTGTGAATGCGGCAAGCGAATTTCCTTGTCGCATTTTGTCATTTTTTCAAGTTGTATGTTAGGAGTGAAAAATGCTCTCTTTAAAATGGTTTTGGGAACGATTTGAAGAGTGTTTTATTGCGATTTTATTGATGGTAATGACGATGGTTACCTTCTTTTATGTCGTGTTTAACAATCTATATAACGTCTTCTTTGAATTAGCCGATAAATTCCCAAGCATTGCCGGCATTGCTGAACCCACAGGCGAATTTATTATGATGATGGCACAAGAAATGACGTGGAGCATTGCGATCACCAAGGCGTGCTTTGGTTGGCTGATTTTCTTCGGGGCATCTTATGGCGTGCGAACCGCTGGGCATATTGGCGTTGATGTGCTGGTCAAACGCTTTTCACCAAGCGGACAACGAGCGATTAGCTTCGTCGCAGGCTTGGCTTGTTTAGCCTATGGTTTGCTCATTGGTTTTGCGAGTTTTGAGTGGATTCAAGCGATGTACAAAACCAATATTGGGGCGGACGATTTACACCATTTCGACATCAAACTATGGCAAATCGGCTTAATTATGCCGTTAGGTTTTGCCTTGATTTCAATCCGTTTTATTGAGATTTTGATCCGCATTTTGCGTGGCAAGCAGAATAATTTAGGCTTAGCTGATGAAAGTGAAGATGCGTTAAAACTTGCCCAAGGAGATGAGTAATGACGATTTTAGTTCTGTTTGCCTTGTTATTTGCCTTGATGTTTATTGGCGTACCGATTGCCATTTCATTGGGTTTATCAGGTGCCATTACCATTATGTTATTTAGCCAAGACTCCCTGAGTTCCTTGGCAATCAAGTTGTTTGAAACATCCGAACATTACACCTTACTTGCGATTCCCTTCTTCTTATTAGCAGGGGCATTTATGACCACCGGTGGCGTGGCAAAACGCTTGATCGACTTCGCCAATGCAACGGTGGGGCATATTCGTGGTGGCTTGGCAATTGCCGCGGTACTTTCTTGTATGCTGTTTGCCGCCCTTTCTGGCTCAAGCCCAGCGACGGTTGCTGCAGTAGGCTCAATTGCGATCGCAGGTATGGTGCGTTCGGGCTACCCCATCAATTTCGGCACAGGCATTATCTGTAACGCAGGCACACTCGGTATTTTGATTCCACCGTCTGTGGTAATGGTCGTGTACGCCGCTGCAACAGAAACTTCTGTCGGTCGTTTATTTATGGCAGGCGTTGTGCCAGGGTTATTGCTTGGCTTGGCGTTAATGGTAGCCATTTATGTGGTTGCTCGCATTAAAAAATTACCTGCACAGCCAAGAGCGACCGTCAGAGAATGGTTGCGAGCAGGTCGTAAAGCGATCTGGGGTTTGCTGTTAATGGTAATCATTTTAGGCGGAATTTACAGTGGCATCTTTACCCCAACAGAAGCCGCTGCGGTGGCGGCTGCCTACTCGTTCTTTGTGGCAGTATTCATCTATAAAGATGTGAAACTGAGCGAATGCCCACGCGTGTTACTGGAATCAGCGAAACTCAGCGTTATGTTGATGTTCATCATTGCCAATGCGATGTTATTTGCTCACGTTTTAACCACAGAGCAGATCCCACAACTGATTACCGAAACCGTGCTACGCTGGGAATTACAGCCGTGGACATTCCTGATCATTGTGAACATCATCTTGTTGATCGCAGGGGCATTTATGGAGCCTTCAGCCATCATCTTGATCTTAGCCCCGATTCTATTCCCAATCGCCGTACAACTTGGCATTGACCCAATTCACCTGGGGATCATTATGGTTGTGAATATGGAAATCGGCTTGATTACCCCACCGATTGGCTTAAACCTGTTTGTGGCATCAGCAGTGTCAAAAATGCCATTGACGGATGTGATTAAAGCTGCATTACCGTGGCTGCTCTTATTGCTCACCTTCTTGCTGTTTATTACCTACATTCCCGCCATTTCAATGACATTGCCAAATTTAATTGGTATTAACTAGCCCTTCACCAAGGTGCATCTAAACGATGCACCTTGTTTTTGCAAAAATTCACCTTTTCTCACCCCCTTGTTGTCCTATGTTTTCGCAAAATTTGAACCGCATCAAATTCTTGTGCGATTTCTGCCAATTCCACTGAAAGATTGGCGATCCCATACCACTTTTTTGCTACACTTTTGCCTGACTTAATCGCTCAACTTTTTGAGTGATTTTCTTTTTTATGTGGATTTTAGGGGAGTGGTAACGATGAACCCAAGACGTAAATCAAGGCTGAAAACCGTGTTGGCGATTTTTTCTGGCGTGGCGGTGGCAGCAGGGCTGACGCTGTATGCATTAAGCCAAAATATCGACCTGTTTTACACGCCAACAGAAATTATTTATGGCAAAAATAACGATCCGAAAACCAAGCCTGAAGTGGGGCAACGCATTCGTGTGGGCGGCATGGTGGTGGAAGGCTCGGTCAAACGTGATGACAAGAGCTTGAAAGTGGAATTCGGTTTAAATGATATTGGACCTGCGATTGTGGTCGAGTATGAAGGCATTTTGCCTGATTTGTTCCGTGAAGGGCAAGGCATTGTGGCACAAGGCACGCTGATTGAGCCGACCAAATTGCGTGCCACCGAAGTGCTGGCAAAACACGATGAAAATTATATGCCGCCTGAATTGAACGATCAGATGAAGAAACAGCATCAGCCAATGGGCGTGTCCGAAGCTGATTTAAAAGGCGAATCGGAGCGTGATCGCAATCAGATTGGGGAAACCAAATGATCGCTGAATTAGGAAATTATACCCTTGCCCTTGCGTTGGCTTTGTCGATTTTGCTTGGGATCTTACCCCTTGTGGGGGCGGAAAAGGGCAACCGCACGCTGATGGCACTCGCTCGTCCAATGACGTGGGCGGTGTTTTTGGCGTTGAGTGTGTCGTTTGGCTCGCTGTTCTACCTGTTTGCCGTCAATGATTTCAGCGTGCAGTACATTGTGAACAACTCCAACAGCTTGTTGCCATTGGAATACCGCTTGTCTGCGGTGTGGGGATCGCACGAAGGCTCGTTGTTGCTGTGGATTTGGTTGCTATCGTTTTGGAGCGTTGCCGTTGCCACTCTCACTCGCCAAATGCCCGAAGAAGCTGTGGCACGTGTGCTGGGTATTATGGGCTTAGTGAGTATTGGCTTTCTGATTTTCATTATTTTTACCTCGAATCCGTTTGATCGCACTTTCCCGAATTTCCCCGCAGACGGGCGAGAACTAAACCCAATGTTGCAAGACGTGGGGCTGATTTTTCACCCCCCGTTGCTGTATATGGGGTATGTCGGCTTTTCGGTGGCGTTCGCCTTCGCAATTGCGTCCTTAATGACAGGGCGATTGGATACCGCTTGGGCAAGATGGTCACGTCCTTGGACGATGGCAGCCTGGGTGTTTTTAACGCTTGGCATCGTGCTTGGCTCGTGGTGGGCGTATTACGAACTCGGCTGGGGCGGTTGGTGGTTCTGGGATCCCGTGGAAAATGCCTCGCTAATGCCGTGGATTGCAGGCACCGCGTTAATTCACTCCTTAGCTGTGACCGAAAAACGCAGCACCTTCAAAGCCTGGACGGTGTTGTTGGCAATTTTAGCGTTTTCACTCTGTTTGCTCGGCACCTTCTTGGTACGTTCAGGCATTTTGGTCTCCGTCCATGCCTTTGCGTCTGACCCAACTCGAGGCTTGTATATTTTGGCGTATTTGGTGGTCATTATCGGCAGCTCGCTGTTACTTTATGCTTATAAAGGCAGCCAAATCAAAAGTTTAGATAATTATGAACGCTATTCTCGGGAATCATTGCTGTTGATGAACAACGTGCTATTAATGGCGTTTTTGTCGGTGGTATTTTTAGGCACGATTCTGCCGTTAATTCATAAACAGATTGGGCTTGGCACGATTTCAATCGGAGCTCCGTTTTTTGATCAAATGTTTATGATCTTGATGATTCCGTTCGCCTTTTTGCTTGGCATTGGACCTCTCGTAAAATGGCGGCGAGATCAAGTTTCAGCGATTCGCAAGCCTGTGCTGATTGCCCTTGCGGTAATGATTCTGCTCGGTTTCAGCTTGCCATTTCTGTTTGGCAATTTAATCAGCGTAAGCGTGGTGCTTGGCACAATGATGTCGGTGCTGATTATTGGATTGAGCCTGTATGAGTTGCACCAACGAGCCACGCACCGCCATTCATTTCTGCAAGGTATTTTCAAATTGCCGAGATCCCATTGGGGAATGGCATTGGCTCACTTAGGCGTGGCAATGACGGTATTCGGCATCGCTTTCAGCCAAAATTTCAGCATTGAAAAAGATGTACGAATGAACGTGGGTGACTCGGCTCAAATTTTGGATTACACCTTCACCTTTAAAGGCATTCGTGATAGCAACGGGGCGAACTACATCGGCGGCACGGCGGATATTGAAATCACCCAAAATGGTAAATTTGAAGCAATGCTCCACGCGGAAAAACGTTTTTACAATGTCAGCAAAATGGGAATGACCGAAGCCGCGATTGACTGGGGCTTTACCCGTGATTTATACGCTGCCCTTGGCGAACGCTTGGAAGACGGCTCGTGGGGCTTACGCCTCTATTACAAGCCGTTTATCCGATGGATTTGGTTCGGTGGCGTGTTTATGGCATTGGGCGGATTGTTGTGTATAATGGACAAACGTTACCGCTTACGCATAAAGGAGAGTCGTGATGAGCGAGAAAACCACCGAAAACAGAAGTTGGCTGAAAACCCTGTGGGCTAAGTACAATGAATTGTGTGATGATCTTGGGGTTGATAACGGCGCCTGTCGCAGTTGCGTGCCTGTGGTGAAATTTGATCCTGAAACAAATCAAGCACAATCCAAGACAGAACAATCTGAAGAAAACCAATCAAATTAAGCCGATTAAAAATAAGGTCGCCAATCTAATAGGTTGGCGACCTTATTTTCTTACTTGACTAACGTCTACAATATTTGCGATCTAATGCCCACTCAACACTTTTGCCGGCTCTAATTTAGACGCTCGAATGGCAGGGTACAGGCTGGCAACTAGGCTCAAAATGACCGTGGCAAGTAGCACCCAAACGATGTCGAGCCAATGGATTTCGCTTGGCAAGAAATCGACAAAATAGATACCGTCCGACATCAATTTGATGTCAAAAAATTGCTCAATCCATTTGATAATGGCGGTTAAATTCAGCGATACGACCACGCCCAAAATCACACCGAACACCGCCCCTTTTAAGCCTGAAATTAAGCCGTACCACAAAAAAATTTGCTGAATAAAGCGGTTATTTGCCCCAAGCGTGCGTTGAATAGCAATATCGCCTTGCTTGTCTTTGACTGCCATTACCAAGGTCGAAATAATGTTAAAACACGCCACGCCAATCACGAGCACCATTGCGATATACATCACGGTGCGGATCAGCTGAATGTCGTTATACATATAGCCAAATTTGTCGATCCACGTCTGCAAATACAGAGCTTGGGGGAAATTTGCCAATTCAGGAAAACGCATTTCTCGCACTTGGAATGGCGATGTTACCGCCATTTCTACCCCCGAAAATTGCTGTGGCTCAAGTTCGAGCAATTCTTGGGCTTTGGTTAACGGCAACAAGGCGTAGCTGTGATCGAGCTGTCCGTCCAAACGCAAAATCCCTGTAATATCAAGGCTAAAACGCAACGGCTGAGTCAGTTTGCCGTCTTCGGACGGCTGGGGCAGAAGCAACGTGATTTCATCGCCTACATCCACATCCAATTCTCTGGCGATACCTGCCCCAATAATCAATCCACCTTGTTGTTTGAAGGCTTGCCACTGTTCGTTTGGGATAAATTGATTGAGCGTACTCACTTGCTCTTGTTGGCTCGGCTCAATGCCACGCACTTGGGCGATTTTCAGTTTGGAGCCGTTTTCAATCAACCCAGTGAAACTCAAAAAAGGTGATGCTGCTTTAACAAGGGGGTGAGAAACCACCACTTTTTGCAAAGCATCGCCTTGCTGAATGATCGCACTGCCGTTTTGGTTATACGCTAAAATTTCCGCCTGTGGCACCACGGACAGCACTCGCTGATTCAGTTCTCGTTCAAAGCCGTTCATCGCACTTAGCCCAATAATCAACACTGCCACCCCCAACGCAATGCCAATGCTAGAGAACCACGAAATCAGCGACACAAGGCGATTTTTCTGCTTGCCTTTTTGGTAGCGATAACTGATGAAAAATGGCGTGTTCATTCGCTTTCTCCACGCAAAATGCCGTCTTGCATAATCAAACGGCGGTTGAGTTTGCTGGCTAAATGTAAGTCGTGGGTGACCAATAAAAAGGCGATGCCTTGCTCTTGATTGAGCTGTTTAATCAGATCAAAAATACTCTCGGTGGTTTTCTGATCGAGATTGCCCGTTGGCTCGTCCGCTAAAACCAAGGCAGGATTATTGACTAACGCCCGTGCAATCGCCACCCGTTGCCGTTCGCCGCCCGACAAGGCAGACGGGCGATGCGAAATACGGTGAGATAAGCCAACGGCGTTCAACATTTTTTCCGCTCGATCACGGGCTTCGCTTTTGTTCTGCTTGCCGATGAGCATTGGCATCATCACATTTTCCAACGCCGAAAAATCCGCCATTAAATGATGAAATTGATAGACAAACCCTAAATGCTGATTGCGAAGTGCCGCCAACGCATTGCCACTCAATTTTTGCAAGGATTGCCCTTTGATAAACACTTCGCCTTCGCTCGGTTGGTCAAGCCCGCCCAAGGTGTGCAACAGGGTACTTTTGCCCGAGCCAGAACTGCCGACAATCGCCACCAGTTCACCATTATTCATTGAAAAGCTGACATTTTTCAGCACTTGGGTGGCATTTTCGCCTTCTTGGTAAAATTTGCTGATATTTTCACAGCGAAGAAGTTCTGTTTGCGTCATATTACATTCTCTTGTCGCTAAGTTGTGCCGCCATTTTACCCTGTTTCTTCCACTGTTTCACGCAAAGCCCCACATCAACTGCCTAATAAAGGAGAAATGTGCCAAAAAATTTGCAAATTGCGGTATTTTGCTGTAATCTTCACCACTCAATTCCGAACCAAATTCCCTTTTTAATCCAATTCATAATAAACATTTCTATGCATCTTACAGAATTAAAAAATACACCTGTGTCGGAGCTTGTCCGCATTGGTGAAGAGCAAATGGGCTTAGAAAATTTAGCTCGTTTACGCAAACAAGATATCGTTTTCGCTATTCTCAAACAGCACGCCAAAAGTGGTGAAGACATTTTCGGTCAAGGCGTGTTGGAAATTTTGCCAGACGGCTTTGGCTTCTTGCGTTCGGGCGATAGCTCATACTTAGCGGGGCCTGACGATATTTATGTTTCCCCAAGCCAAATTCGCCGTTTCAACTTGCAAACAGGTGATTCAATTGAAGGCAAAATCCGCCCACCAAAAGAAGGCGAACGTTATTTTGCCCTATTAAAAGTGGATCGTGTCAATGACGACCGTCCTGAAGTTTCCCGCAGTAAAATCCTTTTTGAAAACTTAACCCCACTTCATGCGAACTCCCGCTTAAGAATGGAACGGGGTAATGGCTCCACCGAAGATCTCACTGCCCGTATTTTAGATTTAGCCTCGCCAATCGGGAAAGGACAGCGTGGTTTGATTGTCGCCCCACCAAAAGCGGGTAAAACCATGTTGTTACAAAACATTGCACAAAGCATTACCAGCAATTACCCGGAATGTGAGTTGATCGTGTTATTGATTGACGAACGTCCTGAAGAGGTCACGGAAATGCAACGCACCGTGCGTGGCGAAGTGATTGCCTCCACGTTCGATGAGCCAGCAACTCGTCACGTTCAAGTAGCAGAAATGGTGATCGAAAAAGCCAAACGCTTGGTTGAACACAAAAAAGATGTGGTGATTTTGCTTGACTCAATCACGCGTTTAGCTCGTGCGTACAACACCGTGACGCCTGCGTCAGGTAAAATTCTTTCTGGTGGTGTGGATGCCAACGCTTTACACCGTCCAAAACGGTTCTTCGGTGCAGCACGTAACGTGGAAGAAGGTGGCAGTTTAACCATTATTGCGACTGCCCTTGTGGACACAGGCTCGAAAATGGACGAAGTGATCTTTGAAGAGTTCAAAGGCACGGGGAATATGGAGTTGCATCTCTCGCGTAAAATTGCCGAACGCCGTGTGTTCCCTGCGATTGATTTCAACCGTTCGGGTACCCGTAAAGAAGACTTACTCACCAGCCCAGATGAGCTACAAAAAATGTGGATTCTGCGTAAAATCCTTAATCCAATGGGTGAGGTGGAAGCAATGGAGTTCTTAATCGACAAATTGATGGTCGCTAAAACCAACGATGAATTCTTTGAAGTGATGAAGCGTTCATAGTGTAGAATAATAGGATGATACTCTGCATCAATTCAAAGGCGATATAATGTTTTAAGGATGGATACTGTATAGAATTCAATCTTTTTAATTTTACGTTGAATCTGCTTTTCATTGCTATTTTAGGTGGAGATAGAAGACTTATTTATCCGTTATTAAAAAAAATCTACACATTAAAATTAGTTGGATAGCTAATCCAAGATTAGAGACAGATAACAACACACCGCACTTTTAAGTGCGGTGTGTTACTTTAATGGTCTCCTAACTCTGGAAACAACATAGTAATAACATTTTTCGTTAAACGACGAGATTTTCCTGCATAAGGAAAAATATGCATCATCATCATTGGGTTAAAGTTTGCTTCAATGACTCCCCAAGAATTTAAACTCGGCTGAGCAGGCTGTTTTAAATCAGGAATGATTAAGTCCACTCCACAGACTGCAGCCCCCATTGCTTTGCTAATTTGCACTGCCAGTTTTTTATAACTCTCGTGCATTTCATCAGTCATATCAATCGAATCTCCGCCTGTGCTGATATTAGAATTTGCTCTTAGTTGAACAAGTTGATCCTTCTTTGGTATGCTTTCAAGCGTTAATCCCTGCTCTTTTAACTGCAATTGTTCAATTTCACCGAGAGCAATTTTTTTCAACGGTGTGCGACTGCCATCGCCTCGTAATGGGTGAGCATTTTTCATCGCCACGAGTTGTGCCACAGTATGCTCGCCATCGCCAATCACGTTAGCAGGAACACGTAATAGCACGGCTAACGTTTCTTCACCTAGTACAAAAAAGCGATATTCTGTTCCTTGTAAATAATCTTCCACCATCACTTCTTTATCTTCACGAAAGGCAATTTCAATCGCTTGGGCGAAATCTTGAGGATCTTGTACACCTTGTTGGAAAATCGTAATACCTAAACCATAATTGGTTGATTTTGGCTTGATCACCACCGCTCTTCCTGCAAATAACGCATAACTTGTTACCGCTTGCGTAACGGAGGTAAATTCCATACTTTGTGGTACATTAAAACCTGCTTTTTGCAATACCTTTTTGGTAACCACTTTATTTTCCATTATGAGTGGTGAAATATAGCTATCTTTGGCTGTCATATTGCCATTTTTCACATATTCCAAATGCTCGCCGAATTTCAAAGCAAGAAATTGATCGTTTTCATCTAAAATTTCAACCTGTAAACCTTGTTTAATCGCATCAAATAATAAAGCTTGTGTAGAAAGCTCCATATTATCAAAGGCGGATAAGGCATAAAAACGCTCAAAGGCTTGCGTTTTGTATTGTTTCGCTAACGTTGCCCCCAATTGTTGATAGCCAGATACCTCAGACAAGGCTGACACCAAACGTCCACACAGCGTTTTACTTGGATCGTCAAACTGGGCTAATTTTTGCTGTGTGATCTCAATTAATGCTTTAGGTGCTTGAATTTGTTGTAGCATATCCAGCATTGTCAACAGTAGTGTTTCCCCTTCACGGCGAAATTGGGTTTGAGAGAATGGATGCTCCCAAGCGACAGTCATCAATCTTTCTTTTCCTAAATCAACTGCTTTTTGATCAGCCACCTCATCTAGCCAAATCATCAATAAGGCAAAATAATGGATAAATTTCCCATCTTCTAAGCTCATACCATACATTTCAAATGGATTTAAATCGAATAAGCGAAACTCAAGATAACGAATACCGCTGTGCAACAATTCTCTTGCTTTTTTCGCTCCCCGTAAGCGGACGTTGGAATAAAATTCTTTTTCTGCAATGAGCTTTCCAGTGGCTACCCAATGCTCTAGATCTGCAGCATATTGGGCTAAACTATCAAAAGATACTTTAATTTCTGGGGAATTTACATAACCATAATGGCTTGATCGTAAACTTCGGACATATTGCCCTTTCGCTAAAGGCGAGCCTTCTTTAAAGTAGTTTGCATCTACCGTAGGACTTGCGGAAAGTAAATACACGAGAATCCACTGATAACGTAAGAAATTCTTCGCCATTTTCAAATACAAATCATTCTGAAAATCCACCGCACTTTGATAGTGCGTTTGAAGCTTAAATAAGCGGTCTACCAGTGCTGGAGCTAATTCAAAATTATAATGAATACCACTAACCATCTGCTTATTCTTACCGTAAGCCTTAACCAAATATTCTCGATATGCGACATCTTGCGGCTCATCTAATTGTGCGACCTGAATGTGTTCCTCAGACGGTAGCCCCGCAGGCATACTCAATGGGAAAATATATTCATCTGCTGCCAGAGAACGTTGCACCACTTCGTGAATAGCGGATAACCAGCGGAAAGTATCTTCTATTTTTTGACAAGGTGGGGTGATCAATTCTAACTGGCTTTCGGCAAAATCTGTTTGAATATAAGGGTGATAAGCACGGTTACCAAATACACTTGGGTGTGGCGTAGTCACGACTGAACCATCGGCATAAACACGCTGGCTTTCTTTTTCCAAACCAAAGGAGCCTTGTTGGAATAACACGCCTAATTGGTTCTCCATAATCATTTTCTGAATTTTCATCGTTTTTTCCTATCTAAAAGTATCATCTTGCATTATTCAAATTCAGCATAAAAAAGCAAATACAAAAAAGACTTTATTTTCATTTTTCACGCAAAATGACTTCGCAGATGGTTTACAATATTTTTTCCAAGCCGTGTATAACGCAGTAATTTATCATCAATAGTAAAAAAATCTGCCCCCTAAAAGTTGGTTAATGCGTTCAACTTTTAGGGGGCAGATCAATTACGATTTACGATTTATTTAGCAAAAATACCTTATAATCCAACCGCTTGTATTCAGAGGTATCGCAATATTGATTATTTCTGACTTGAGGTATTTTTTTCTGATTTTTGTTTAAGAATATAATAGCCATTTACAAAGGCAACAAACAAGTTCAGTCCGACTATCGGAATAGAACCTAATAATGCACCATAAATGACAAATAAAATTGCTCCGATACTGTTTACCAAACGCAATTTCAGCACATCTTTGAGTAAAAAAGAACCTACAACAGTAAACATTGCTACATAGCCAAGTATTTCAACGTTATCCATTTTATATCCTCTTATTGAATATCATTTAATGCTATTCTAACAAGAGTTTAAGCCTTTGTCGGTACTTGCCCAAAACGCAAAGGTTTGCGTAGGAAAAATTTACAATTGAGTAGTTTGTAATCAATGCAGCTTGGCATAATTCCTGTAGCTACCAAGCAATCCAACGAAGATAGTAAAACAACCAAAGAGGATGAAAATAGTCTGTATCATCGTTGCAGTTATCCCGAGTGAAAGCACATACCCCAATGCCGCACAGCTTTGTAGTAATAGCACATAAGCCGGCATTTGATTTGGGCGATTTTCTGGGGAAATGTGCTTTAACATAAAGGCTGAAAGTAGGGTATTTTGTACACCGTTGCCAATGCCAATTAATATTCCTGCAAGGACGATAATTACGTAAAGGCTATTGGCTCCAAGAATGAGAATACCCGCCCCCATCAATGCAGCGGCAAGGCAGGCACCTGTGGCATCGCCCCATTTTTTGAAGAATGGACTAAACAGCAGTGGACTAAAGGTTAAGGCGAGACTAAAGAGTGAAATGTAAACACCAAATTGCTCGCCGTTTAATTGAATACCGTTGGTGAGATAGACAATCACTAAGACGCTACAAGTGGAAATCAGCACCACAGTCAATAGAATCGGGAATAGCACTTTTCTGATCGCTGGCGTTTGCCATAATCCGCCAATCGCTCGTAATCCATTGATATAATTTGTCTTTTGGGCTTGTTTGGGCAATAGATTGAGCTTGCGTAATGCAAAGGGAAAAATTAACGCAGAAGCCAACGTAAAACCACCAATCAGCCACATCGCATAACGCAAATTGAGCCACTCCAGCAAGACACCACCCAGAACTGGACCAAGTACAAAGCCCATATTGCGAATGGTGTGAGCGTATTTATTGACGGTGTCGAGCTGAGTGTGGTGGGCAGTGATTGCAGGAATAGCGATTAACGTAGCAGACCATAGCAAGCCCCCCAATCCGCCAAGCAAAAAGGTGACCACTAAATAAAACCACGCATTTACAATGGTGGACGCAATGAGAATGAGCCCACTTTGAGCAATGAGCGAGCCAATTAATATCACAGGCAAGGAAAAAATCTGAAGTAAACGGCTGAAATAGATATTTGCGGTAATACTGCCGATCATTGCCCCTAACATCAGTAAAGAAACCAAATAGATCTTCTCTACATTCCCGACTTTTAAAAAGAAGATCACTTGTACGGCTTCGTCGCTGAAGCTGCCTAAAATGAGTGCTAAAAATAAAAAAATGCTGTTGCGATTCATCTTATTGCTCCTTTTTAATCAGTATACGCCAATGTTAATAGATTGTTAATAATGGTCTTTTTCCCTTTCACGCAGAAAAAGAGTAGAATACGCCACACTTTATTGAACGGATAAAATAAATGAACAAATTAAACATCATTTTTGCAGGCACGCCTGATTTTGCGGCGATTCATCTGCAAGCCTTATTAGATTCCGAACACAATGTTGTGGCAGTTTACACCCAGCCCGACAAACCTGCTGGGCGGGGCAAAAAACTGCAAGCCAGCCCCGTGAAACAACTGGCGGAACAGCACAATATCCCTGTTTTTCAGCCAAAATCGTTACGCAATGAACAAGCCCAAGACGAATTGAAAGCGTTAAATGCCGATGTGATGGTGGTGGTCGCTTATGGTTTGATTTTACCTAAAGCAGTGCTGGATGCCCCGAAATATGGTTGTTTGAACGTACACGGCTCACTGTTGCCTCGTTGGCGTGGGGCAGCACCGATTCAACGAGCCATTTGGGCAGGCGATGCCGAAACAGGCGTGACCATTATGCAAATGGATGTCGGCTTAGACACGGGCGATATGTTGCATAAAATAGCTTGCCCGATTGAGCCAAATGAAACATCTGCAACGCTGTATGCCAAACTGGCTGAACTCGCTCCGCCTGCATTGCTGGACGTGTTAAACGGCTTAACAACGGGTCAATTTTCGCCTGAAAAACAGCAAGACGACTTGGCGAACTACGCCGAAAAACTGACCAAAGACGAAGCGAAGTTAGATTGGCAGTTGAATGCAGCACAGCTGGAACGCAATATTCGTGCGTTCAACCCTGCCCCGATTGCGTTTTTGACCTTAAATGTGAACGGCACGGAAGAGCGGATCAAAGTGTACCAAGCCAATGTGTTGGCTCATCAAGCCAAACCCGCTGGCACGGTGCTTGCGGTAGAAAAATCGGGCATTCAAATTGCCACGGCTGACGGCGTGTTGAACATTACGCAATTACAACCTGCGGGCAAAAAACCGATGTCGGTACAAGATTTCCTAAATGGGCGGAGTGAGTGGTTTACCATTGGCTCTGTGTTGAGTTAATCGGTGATTGCAAGGGGTCACTTCTTGCATCAAAAGTGCAAAATGCGAGGAACTTGAATGGACTTTTGGCACGGCTTTTGGCTGATTACAGGCATTCATTTATTGGCGGCAATTTCGCCAGGTCCTGATTTTATCTACGTTTCACAGCAAACGCTCAGCCGTGGGCGAGCCACTGGTTTGCTGTGTGCGTTTGGTGTCGGGTTAGGTTTTGGGGTGCATATTCTCTATTCCGTGTTGGGCTTGGCGGTGATTATCGCCTCGGCAACGTGGTTGCTCACGGCAATTAAAATCGTGGGCGGAGCCTACCTGATTTGGCTGGGCATTCAAGGGCTGAAAGCTAAAGCAAATGGACAAGTGGTTGAAATTCAAGCCCAAAATCTCCAAGCGGAAAGCCGTTGGAAAACGATGTCGAAAGGCTTTCTGTGCAATGTGCTCAATCCGAAAGCCCCGATTTATGTGATGTCGGTCTTTACGGTGGTACTGTCGCCTGAAATGCCAATGTGGCAGTTAGCGGCTTATGGCGTGTGGATGATGTTCCTGCTGTTTGCGTGGTTTGTGGCGGTGGCGTTTTTGCTTTCCATTCCGAAAATCAATCGCCAATTTCAAAAAATGGGACACTGGATCGACCGCCTGCTTGGTGCGGTAATGGTCGGGCTAGGTGTCAAAGTGATGGCGAGCTAAATGAATATGATGAAAAAACTCTCCCCCCGTGCCGTAGCGGCACAGATTATTTTACAGGTGCTAGACGAAGGCAAATCCCTTTCGGCGTTGTTGCCCGAAGCTCAAGTGGACGCCAAAGATTTGCCGTTGGTGCAAGAGATGAGCTTTGGCGTGTGCCGTGTGTTGCCACGTCTTGAAGCGATTTTGGCGTTGTTGTTGCAAAAACCGCTCAAAGGCAAAACTCGCTTGGTGCATTGTCTGTTGCTGGTCGGGTTGTATCAACTGCTGTATATGCGAGTGCCTGCGTTTGCGGCGGTGGACGAAGTGGTCAATGCCACCAAAACACTCAAATTGGACAGTTTCCGAGCCTTAACCAATGGCGTGTTACGCCGTTTTTTACGAGAACAAGAAACCATTTTGGCGAAAGTCGATAAGCATTGGCAAACGCTCCACCCTGATTGGCTGGTCAATAAATTGAAAAAAGCCTACCCAATGAGTGGCAGCCCGATGTGGCGTGAGGTGGTGGAAGCGAACAATCAGCGACCGCCGATGTGGATTCGGATCAACCCCAATCATTCGACCACGGATGATTACGCCAATCAGCTTGGCGAGCTGGTGGAACCGCATTCAGCGAATGCACCAAACTGTGCCTTGCTACTCAAGATTCCGCAAGGGGTCAGTTCTTTGCCAAATTTTGCAAAAGGGTGGGCGACGGTGCAAGATGCTCACGCTCAATGGTCAGCGACCTTGCTCGGCGGGCAAAATGGCGAGCAGATTTTAGATGCCTGTGCCGCCCCAGGGGGCAAAACCACGCATATTTTAGAACTGGCGCCGCAAGCAAAAGTGACGGCGTTAGACATTGAACCCGCTCGATTAGTGCGAGTGCAAGAGAATTTACAACGGCTCGGGCAGACGGCAACGGTGGTCTGTGGCGATGCCAGCCAGCCTGAACAATGGCTGGACGATGGCGTAATGTTTGACCGCATTTTGTTGGATGCTCCTTGTTCTGCCACAGGCGTGATTCGCCGTCACCCCGACATCAAATGGCTTCGCAAAGAGAGCGACATCGCCGAATTGGTGGCGTTGCAGGGCAAGATTTTGCGAGCCTTATGGCAACGGCTTAAACCGAATGGCGTGTTGCTATATGCTACTTGCTCGGTCTTGCCCGAAGAAAATCGTGAGCAAATTCAACGTTTTCTGCAAGAAACGCCCGATGCACAAGCCGTTGAGCTGAATTTCAACGGCGAAAAAGTGTTAGAAAAACAGTTTCTCCCAAGCGAAAAAGGCGGCGATGGCTTTTTCTATGCGAAGTTGATGAAAAAAGCCATTTAGCAAAAAGTACTGAAAAAGCATCCCCTTGCAACAAAGGGGATAAATTTTAACAAGTTTTTACAAAAAGGATTCAAAATGTTAGAACTGATTTTAGCCGTATTATGTAGCGTGTCGGTGGGCGTGTTGATTAAGATTGCCCGTGGCAAAGATGTCGCCATTGCTCAAAGCATTGCGATTAACTACATCATCGCCACTACAATGTGTTACTTTTTACTCAAACCCGATTTCAAAGGGCAAACGGTGGTGGAAATTGTGCAGACCAACCCGTCTGCCTATCTTTTCTTCGCTCTTGGTATTTTGTTGCCAACGGTGTTCTTAATTCAAGCCAAAGCTCTTGAATTTGCAGGGATTATCCGCACCGATGCGGCACAGCGGTTATCGCTTTTCCTGCCGATTTTAGCCGCCTTTACGCTATTTGGCGAAGCGGTTACCACGAACAAACTGATTGCGTTGCTGTTGGCATTCGGGGCGTTGGGCTGTCTGCTTTGGAAAAGCAATCAAGGAATGCAAAAAGGCGGTGCAACTGCTTTTGTCAGCCTTGCGTTGGTGTGGGTTGGCTTTGGTGTGATCGATATTCTGTTTAAACAGATGGCGAAAACAGGCTCGGCATTTCCATTAACTCTGCTGATTTCCTTTATCGGGGCAGGTTGTGTGATGTTTATCTATCTCACCCTAAAACGCACTCGCTGGAATGTGAAAAGCGTTTTGGTTGGCGTGTTATTGGGCGTGTTGAATTTTGGCAACATTCTGTTTTACATCAAAGCTCACCAAGCAATGAAAGACGATCCGACGTTGGTATTTACGGGAATGAACTTGGGTGTAATCTGCTTAGGTAGCTTGGTCGGGGCATTTTTCTTTAAAGAGAAAATCCATAAAATCAATTACTTAGGTGTGCTGATTGCGATTGTCGCTATTATGTGTCTGTTTTATTGGCGGTAAGCCATACAAGGGGGGACTTTTCCCCGATTTTCTGCAAATCATCAATGGTAAAGGGCGTATGCAATACGCCTCAGAACGACGGATAATCAAATGAAAAACCTCAAAACCTACGGTCAAGAATATGTAAACTGGGTCTTAAGGCTCGGCAAAGGGCGAGCGGCATTGCTCGGCTTTGCGATCTTGTCGCTGTTTGCCTTTGTGTTACAAGCGATGCTGAGTTTTTTGTTCACGGGGCGAGTGCCTGCGAGTGAGATTTTCCGCTCGATTCTGTTCGGCTTGGTTTCCGCACCGCTAACCCTCTATTTTTTCAACTTGATTGTGGAAAAATTAGAACGCTCTCGAATGCGGTTGCAAAATTCGTTGCAGGAACTGTCGTTGTTGCGAGAGCAAGATGCCAAATTGAATGTGGAATTGGAGCAAACCGCCGATTTTCTGCGTTCGTTTTTTGATGCCTCGCCCGATTTGGTTTTTTACCGTGATGAACAGGGGCATTTTTTGGGCTGTAATCGAGCGATGGAGCTGCTCACAGGCAAAACCGAGCAAGAGCTGATCAACCTTCGTCCTGAAGACATCTATTCTCAAGAAACCGCCAATCTGATTTTATCCACCGACCGTGATACGCTGATCAGCAACACGGGCGTTACCTACGAGCAATGGATCCGCTACCCGAACAACAAACTTGCTTGTTTTGAGATCCGCAAAGTACCCTATTACGATCGCACCAAAGATCGCCACTGCATTATGGGTTTTGGGCGAGATATTACCGAACGCAAACGCTATCAAGAAGTGATCGAAAAAAACAGCCGTGATAAAACCACGCTAATGGCAACCATCAGTCACGAATTACGCACACCGCTGAACGGTATTATTGGCTTGAGCCAGATTTTGCTCGAAGGTGAGCTTTCTGCCCAACAGCGTGAATACTTGAAAACGATCAACATCAGTGCCGTTTCCCTTGGGCATATTTTCAGCGACATTATCGACTTGGAAAAAATCGACAGCCGCCGTATTGAGCTGTTCCGCACCGAGGTGGAATTTTCGCAGCTGATCAGCAATATTAGCCACTTTGCGAACTTAATGGCGGAGCAGAAAAAAATTCATTTCCACATTGAGTGCGACCCGAATTTGCCGCCTTTTGTGTATGTGGATAACGCTCGACTTAGCCAAATTTTGTGGAATTTGGTCAGCAATGCGGTCAAATTCACCCCTGCTGGCGGCGATATTTTCCTGAGAGTGCAACGAGATGATGCCGATCATTTTAGCTTTGTGCTGAAAGACACAGGCATTGGGATTAAGAAAAGCGAGCAACGCAAAATTTTTGCGATGTTCTACCAAGCCGAAACGCCAGACGGCAAAAAAGCCGCAGGTAGCGGCATTGGCTTGGCGATTTCCAAACGGATTGCTCGCCTAATGGGTGGCGATTTGACGGTCGAGAGCGAACTCAATCAAGGCTCGACCTTTACGCTTACCATTCAAGCCAACGAAGTCGCAGGGCAGAAGCAAATGGCGATCAGCAAACACGCCTTAAAAGTGCTGTTGGTGGAAGATATTGAAGTGAATATCGTGGTAGCGAAAGCGATGTTGGCGAAGTTTGATTGCGATGTGGATGTCGCAATGAGCGGAGCAGAAGCCTTTGAATTATTTGAGAAAAATAGCTACGACTTGATTTTCTTGGATATTCAACTGCCTGATACCACGGGCTTTGACATCGCCCAAAAATGGCGTGAACAATACGAGCAAGGCGAAGTGGATTACTTGCCGTTATTGGTTGCCTTGACGGCGAACATCATTCAAACCAAAGCCGAATATCAGCAACAGGGAATGGACGATGTATTACGCAAACCGCTCTCGCTCGAAGCCTTGGCGGAGTGTTTGAATCAGCATTTTGATGAAGGCTTTTTACAAAATCCGAACGATTCTCCCCCCCTTGTCGCAATGGAGCCACCTGCCGATTTTCCATTCGATCGCCAAATTCTCAGTGAATTGGTCGATGTGATGGGTAAACCAGCGGTGCTGGCGAACTTTGAACTGTTCGCCACCCTGATGCCAGATTATCTCAACAATTTAATGCGATATTTGCATCAATGGCAGCAAACAGACGACCCACAGCTTCGCAAAGCCACCGCCGACGAAGCCCATAAAATCAAAGGGGCGTTGGCTTCGGTGGGCTTAACTCGTTTGCAAAAAGTGGCACAGCTGGCTCAAACGGACGACGGCGAACCGTGGGCGGAAAACATTGTCGCTTGGGCGGAAGAATTGCACTATTGGCAAGAAGATTTGCAGCAAACAACGGAGTGGGTCAAAAATGCAAACTAACACCGAACTCTATATTGGCGTGATGTCTGGCACAAGCCTTGACGGCGTGGACGTGGCGTTGGTCGATTTTGCGACAACGCCACCGCAATGTGTTGCGGCGGATTTCACCCCAATGCCCGCAGATTTGCGAGCGGATTTAACCCAGCTGATTAAATCGGGCGAAACCACATTGCAGAAATTGGGCGAGATCGATCACCGCTTGGCGTTGCTCTATGCTGAAAGTATTCAGGCTTTTTTAGCCAAACATCAGTATTTGCCGAGTGAAATTGTAGCGATTGGCTGCCACGGACAGACCATTTGGCACTCGCCCCAGAGCGAATTTCCGTTTACGACCCAAATTGGCGATATGAATTTGTTATCGGTCAAAACAGGCATTACCGTGGTTGGCGATTTTCGTCGAAAAGATATGGCGGTCGGCGGACAAGGCGCACCGCTTGTGCCAGCCTTCCACCAAGGTATTTTTGCCGATCCGAGCCGTATTGTCGCGGTGCTGAATATCGGTGGCATCAGCAATGTGTCGTTACTCGTGCCTGAACAACAGGCGATTGGCTACGACATTGGGGCAGGCAATACCTTGCTAGATAGCTGGATCGAACAGCAACTCGGCGAGCGGTTTGACCGAGATGCCAACTGGGCGAAAACAGGCAAGATTCGAGACGATTTGCTGACCGAATTGTTAGATGAACCATTTTTCCAACAACCACCGCCGAAAAGCACAGGGCGAGAGTTGTTCAACTTGCAATGGCTTGCAAAAAAATTGGAAAAATTACCTCGTTGCAAGCCCGAAGATGTGCAAGCCACCTTGGTGGAGTTTACCGCCGTGACCATTGCCAACGACTTGCAAAAAGTCGCTAATCCGGCAGGTTTGCCGTGCCGATTGCTGGTGTGCGGTGGCGGAGCGAGAAATCCGTTGTTAATGGCACGCCTGTCTGCGTTACTGCCAAACTGGCAAGTGGCAACCACCACCGATTACGGCTTGAATGTGGATGATGTTGAAGCCGCCGCATTTGCGTGGCTTGCCTACCAACGCATTCACGGCGGAGCAGGCAATTTGCCGAGTGTGACGGGAGCTTCCAAAGCCGTCAGTTTAGGGGCGATTTATCCGAAGTTAGCAGAATCTTAAATGTCAATCGGTTTATTTTCATTTTGCGATCTGTGTCGTAAAATGTGATGAAAATTCGGATACAGAGCGTTTTATCTTGTATGCTAATTCTCATTTGGAAAGGGGCATACAATGTGGAATATCTTCAAAAGACCCATTAACCCAGAAAGTTTAGAATCTTGGGTAAAAATGTTGGACGATTTGGCTAAGGTTGCACTGGTTACAATTCCTGTGCTACTCTACGGCTCGAATAGTGTTTTATTTAAGGTGATTAATGCGTTATTATTGGTCGCAATCAGTTACGCAATTCTATTTATCTCTAACCAATTACGTCAGCATAAGTCCCAACTTATTCAGGAGAAATAAAATGGCATTTACCCTTGGTTTAATGATGGTTTTAGCTGTGTTGTTGATCGCCATTGTGGCGATCAATCGGGCAGTCGGGCAGGATAATTAGTCCGTTTTCCGCACGGCTTTTTCCACAGCCGTGAGCATTCCCCGCAATAAATTCAGTTCATTGGTTTCAAGCTCCGCTCGTTGGTATAAACGGCGGAGCTTTTGCATTACGCCGTCATTGCGAATAAAGCCGAGATCTTTGTAGAGCCGTTCGGTGTGAGCAAAAAAATGCTCAACGGCATCGGCAGTAGGGTAGTCTGCAAGGGGTAAGATCTTGGGCGAAATCTGCAAATCGGACTCGGCGACGCTTTGTTGTTCCAGCCACGCCATTCGCACTTCATAGCTTACCAGTTGCACTGCCATTGCCAAGTTGAGCGAACCATAGTCAGGATTGGTCGGCACATACAGATGATAATGGCATTTCAGCAGTTCTTCGTTGTGCATTCCCACTCGCTCTCGTCCGAAAATGATCGCCACTTTGCCTTGTTTGGCTCGTTCAATCGCCAATTCGCCACAGTCTCGAGGAGCGATCATCGTGCTTTGCAAATGGCGTTGTCTAGCGCTGGTGCCGATAATCAGCTGGCAGTCGGCAATCGCATCTTCAAAAGTGGCGAAAACTTGGGCGTTATCTAGCACATCTTTCGCCCCTGCCGAGAGTGCCACGGCTTGTTCATCAATCGGCTGTTTGGGTGCAACCAAACGGAGATTGGTCAGCCCCATCGTTTTCATTGCACGAGCCGTTGAGCCAATGTTGCCGCTGTGAGAAGTTTCAATCAGGATAATCTGGAGTTGGTCAAGTAAATTCATCGAATTGCAATAATAGAAAAAGTTGTTGGATTTTAGCATAGATTATAACAAGTTATTATTTGCAAGGATTGGGCAAGCTGTTAGACTGCCACCACTTTTTTCACAGGAATTTTAAAATGCAAACCAAACTTAAATCACTTTTCACGGCGTTCGCCTTGGCTACGCCAGTTTTTTTCAGCCAAACGGCTCAAGCGAAAGGGCGTTTGACCGTATATTGTTCGGTGCAAAATGAAGTCTGCGAAGATTTAACCAAACAATTTTCACAAAAATATAATGTGCAAACCAGTTTTATTCGGGGTGGCACAGGCACGATTTTAGGACGTGTGAAAGCCGAAAAAGACAATCCGCAAGCGGATATCTGGTATGGTGGCACCATTGAGCCGCATTTCCAAGCAGGGCAGTTGGGGCTGTTGGAAGCCTACCGCTCACCAAAACAAGCAGACATTATGCCACGTTTTAAAGGATTACTGGATTCTGCTCGAGGCGATTTTACGTCCATTGTTTATTTGATGGTGCTAGGCTTTGGGGTGAATACTGAAAAATTGCAAAAGTTAGGCGTTGATGTGCCGAAAAAATGGACGGATTTGCTCAACCCGAAACTCAAATCTGAGATTCAATTGCCCGATCCCCGTAGTTCAGGTACCACTTATACCGTCATTGCGACCCTGATTCAGCAATGGGGCGAAGAAAAAACCTTTGAATACCTGAAAAATTTGGACGAAAACATTTCGCAATATGTGAAAAGTGGTTTAGTAACACAAAATCTGTCTCGTGGTGAAAGTGCGGTCACCGTGGGATTTGTGCATAGTTACGCCACAGAAAAAGAGAAAGGGGCACCCGTTGAATCCGTTTTGCCAGAAGATGGCATTGGCTATGCGTTAGGGGCGGCGAGTATCATTAAAGGGGCAAGAAATTTAGAGAATGCCAAATTATTTATGGATTGGGTGCTGTCGAAAGAAGCCCAAGAAATCCCGTGGCGAAATCATAAACTCTACCAAATTCCAACCAATGTGAATGCCGAAGTGTCACCATTATCGGTGGATGTGAAAGGGTTAAAATTGGTTGAGTTAGACTACGACCGCTTCGGCTCCAGCGAAGAAGGCAAACGCTTGGTGGACAAGTGGGTGAAGGAAGTGAAATTAGCGAAGTAATTTTATCTATAATATAAAGGCTGTTTGAGTTTTCAAACAGCCTTTGTTTTAGTTAGTTCTACAGCTGGTTTGGAGCAACTGCCCTGACTGTGCATAATCAGGTGCAGGGTAGGTAAATTGCACTTGGTTACCTGTTTTTTGCCATCTTAATGTCTTTTTCTCATTAACATAGATTGGATTTTCGGCAGTGCCGATATTTTGCATCGTAGGGAGATAAATATTATTCCCATCTTCATAACGCAATGTTGTTTTTCCATTGTTTTTCACTTTGACTGATCCTTTATAACCATTCTCACATTGGAACTTGGTTAATACACCGGGTTCACGTTCTAATCCGCCAATTTCCACGCCTTCTAAGTTTAGATTCAGACAAGCACTTGCCGATAATGCCAACGCAAGCGGTGCGATTTTTTTAATGATTTGCATAAAAACTCCTAGGGTTAAAAATGCGTTGCATTATAAAGAAATTGTGTCGCCATTTCGACTGAACTTACGCATCTTTGCTTGGGGAACTGCTTGCAGTCGGCTGTTTTGTAAATTTATGTGATCTAGTTCGCATTTTCGAATTCTTGCGATTGGTTTTTTGTGTTGCTTGTTTTATAGTTAATTCGAAAGTAATTGAAGTTTGTCGTAGTTACTTGAAAGTAGGAGTGAAAATGAAAAGTAGCGTTGAAAGACGTTCCGACATTTTGGCGTTGTTGCAGCAAACCAATAGCCAGCGAGTAGAAGCCTTGGCACAACATTTTGGCGTGTCGAGTGTGACGATTCGTAATGATTTAAATATCCTTGAACAACAAGGGCTTATCACACGTTCACACGGGTTTGCGGTATTAAATTCGAGATTATTAGCCGAACTGTCGATTGCCGATAAAGGCACGCAGTTTCCAGAATTAAAACAACGGATTGGCAAAGTTGCCGCTTCGTTATTGCATAATGGCGATCGAATTATTTTAGATTCTGGTACCACAACGAAAGCAATCGTAAATCACATTGGTACCTTGGAATTGACAGTATTGACAAATGGCTTGGATATTGCCAGCGAATTAGTCGCTTGCCCAAATGTTGAAGTGCGAATGACGGGCGGTGTATTGCGGAAAAATGCGATGTCGTTTTCAGGCATTATGGCGGATAACAATTTGCGATTGGCTCGGTTTGACAAGGTTTTTCTCGGTGTGGACGGCTTCGATTTACAAAAAGGTGTTACCACGTTCAACGAACAAGAAGCCCATTTAAACCGATTAATGTGCGATGCGGCCGATCAAGTGATTGTAGTCACGGATTCCAGTAAATTCGGGCAGTACAGTGATTTTGTGATCTGCCAAGCGAATCAAATTGATGTGTTGGTTACTGATGATCAGTTGCCAGAACATTATCAGCAGCAGTTGGAATCGTTGGGCGTGATGGTCTTAATTGCCTAAATATCGGTAGGATGGGCTTTAGCCCATCAATTAATGAAACAAAATGATGGGCTAAAGCCCATCCTACTCAGTTGATAATCATTGATAGAGAGAAACAGAATGATACTAAATATCCCAACCCAAACCCTTGAAACGCAAAAAGCGTATTGGACGGCGAAAGAGATCGCTCAACAGCCAGAGACTTGGCGTGAAACGGTGGAGATTGTGCAACATTCACAGATTCTCGACTTTACTCGCCCCCTTGTGGAGCGTGCAAAAAAAGGTGAATTACGCATTATTTTCACAGGGGCGGGCACATCTGCCTTTATTGGCGAAGTGGTGGCTCCAGTTTTAAGCGAAAAATTAGGCTGTGTGATCGAAGCGATTGCCAGCACCGATTTGGTGTCTAGCCCGTATCAATATCTGTTTGCCGACAAGCCAACGTTACTCGTTTCATTCGGTCGTTCAGGCAACAGCCCAGAAAGTATCGGGGCAGTGGATCGAGTGAATGATATTGTCAAAGAGCCGTATCATTTAGCCATTACGAATAACCGCAACGGTTCGCTGTTTGTAAAATGTAGCGAAAATCCAACCGCTTGTTTCCCACTTGCCTTGCCAGATTCCACTCACGACCAAGGCTTTGCGATGACCTCATCGGCAAGCAATATGATGTTAGCTGCTTTGCTTTCCCTTGCTCCAGAAGCCTTTGATAAACAATGGGTTGAAAGTTTTGTTAAAACCACCGAACAGCTTTTCAGCCAAGATTTAGCCACAATCCAACAGCTTGCCCAATCGCCAGTCAAACGTGTGGTCTATTTAGGCAGCGGACATTTCCAAGGCTTGGCACGTGAAACGGCGTTGAAATTATTAGAGCTGACCGCTGGCGAGCGTTTAGGCTTCTTTGAGTCGTCGATGGGGTTCCGCCACGGGCCGAAATCACTGGTGCAAAATGAAACCTTGATTTTCATCTTCCAATCTTCTCACCCTTACACCGCAAAATATGATTTGGATCTTTACAACGAGTTAGTGCGGGATAAAAGAGCGTACGAAGTGGTGTTCGTCGGTGATGCAAGGGGTCAGATCTCGGCAGAATTCTGCAAATTAGACGATGCGGCTCGCATTTTCCCATTCCTTGTGGTGGGGCAACTCTATTCTTTATATAGCTCACTACATTTGGGCTACACCACCGACAACCCTTGCCCTACAGGGGAAGTAAACCGTGTGGTGCAAGGTGTAACGCTTTACTCATACCAATAATAGGAGATAGCAATATGGCAATTTTAAATGTGCGTATTGATGGCCGTTTGATCCACGGACAAGTGGCAAACCTTTGGACATCTTACCTAGACATTACTCGCATTATGGTGGTGGACGATGTTGCCGCCAATAATGACATCGACAAAGCAGGTTTACGCCTGGCTTGCCCTGCTGGGGTAAACTTGAGCGTGCTGAACGTTGAGAAAGCAGCGAATAATATCAATGAAGGTCGTTACGATTCACAACGTGTGCTGATTGTCACTCGTGATCCGCAAACCTTGTTACGTTTAGTCGAACAAGGGGTGGCATTGACTGAAATCAATGCAGGCAATATGCCAAAAACGGAGCATACACGTCCGATTCGCAAAACGGTACACGTGACCGATGCGGATGTGGAAGTGTTCAAGCAACTTTCTGCAAAAGGTATTAGCTTAACCGCACAATTAGTACCTAATGAAGAAAAAGTCGATTTAATGAAACTTTTATAGAGGAGTAACGATTATGATCGAATGGTGGCAGATACTTTTGATAACGCTCTATGCGTTCTATCAAATTTTAGATGAAATTACTATCGTATCAAGTGCTGGTTCACCTGTGTTCGCAGGCTTTATCACAGGGTTAATTATGGGCGATTTGACAACCGGTTTATTCATCGGTGGCTCAATGCAATTAATGGTGTTAGGGGTAGGTACCTTCGGTGGTGCATCTCGTATTGATGCCAACTCAGGTACGGTACTTGCGACCGCATTCTCGGTGTCAGCAGGTATGGATCCGCAATTAGCACTCACTTCATTAGCGGTACCAGTAGCTGCGTTAATGGTGTATACCGACATTTTAGCCCGTATGTCTAACGTGTTCTTTGCTCACCGCATTGACAAAAACATTCAAGACCACGCCTACAATGCGATCACCGTAAACTACTTATGTGGTGCATTAGCTTGGGGTCTTTCTCGTGCGTTGCCAATCTTCTTAGCTTTGGTATTCGGCGGTCCATTCGTGGCAAGCCTGGCTGAAGCAATGCAAACTGGTGTGTTGAAAATCATCGCTGACGGTTTAACCCTTGCAGGTGGTGTATTGCCAGCCCTTGGTTTTGCAATCTTACTTCGTTACTTACCAACCAAACGTCACATTGCGTACTTAATTTTAGCGTTCGCCTTGACTTCAATCTTCATTACCCTATTCGGTAATGTGACCGCAGCAAGTGCTGCCGCAGGTGTTAGCAACAACATCAACAGCGTACCAATGCTTGCAATGGCAGCAATCGGCTTCGCGTTCGCTTACATTGTTTACCAACGTAGCGTAGAAGGTGGCTCAGCCCCAGTCGCAAAAAATACGACTTCTGCAAAAGGAGAAATTGAAGATGACGAACTCTAATCAACAAGTAGGCAATCCAAAAGGTTATAAATTAACCGATGCCGATTTCCGCCAAATTAACATTCGTAACTTATTCTTCAACCAAGTCGGTTGGAACTACGAACGTATGCAAGGTTCAGGTTATTTATGGATTATGTTGCCACAACTTCGCAAAATGTACGGCGACAACACCCCTGAATTGCAACAAATGATGGTAATGCACAACCAATTCTTCAACACCAGTCCATTCTTTAACACTATCGTGAAAGGGATCGACTTAGCGTTAGAAGAAAAACAAGGGGTGAAATCTCTTGAAGCCGTTGCTGGTATCAAATCCGGTTTAATGGGTCCATTCGCAGCTATCGGTGATGCGATCTTCGCTTCCCTTATTCCAGCCATTATGGGGGCAATCGCTGCAACAATGGCGGTGGGCGGCAATCCACTCGGTGTTGGCTTATGGGTACTGGTTGCGATTGCCACAATGGTATTCCGTTGGGTACAACTTAAAGTGGCATACCGTGAAGGGGTGAACTTGGTAACCAACCTTGGACACAAACTCAACGCCTTAACCAATGCGGCAACCGTTCTTGGGGTGTTCGTGGTCGGGGTGATGTGTGCCACGATGGTGAACGTTAAAGTCCCATTAGTGGCAACCATCGGAGAAAAAGTGGTTTCTGCACAAGCGAATCTTGACTTAATTCTCCCACGTTTAGTGCCTGCGTTAGTGGTTGCCTTCATCTACTGGTTACTCGGCAGACCGAAAATGAACTCTAACAAAGCGATTATGATCATCATCGCACTCTGTATCTTGCTCTCTTGGGCTGGTGTGTTGGCGAAAGGTTAATCGTGCCTTTGCTCTCTCCCGCTTGCGGGAGAGAGACCGCTAAAAATGGCATTCAGCCATTTTTAGCAGAGAGAGGGCAAACAAGCGGTGATTTTCTAGAGTTTTTTGCAAATTCACCTCGCCCTCTCCCTGATTTTCGCTTCTGGACGAAGCTCAAATCTGTCCCAATATTCGCTTCGCTCACTCCTTCGGAGCCGTTGGCAAAGCCAACGTTCAAACGCAAGCGTTTGTCCCGTAAACGGGCGAGGGTAATTATTGAGGAAAATAATGAAAGCCAAACAACTCTACATCTTCGATTTTGACGGCACCCTTGCCGATACGCTCGATCTCTGTTTTATGTGCTTTCGTGAAACCTTTCTCAAATACAACAACCAATATCTTTCCAACGCAGAAATTGCTAGCCACTTTGGCGGTTCAGAACAACAAATTATTGAAAAAATCGTCCAAGGCTCGGCAGAACGCAAACAGCAAGCGGTGGAATTTTTTTACCAACTTTATACGGCAAATCATCATTTATTTGCCACTTGCCCTGCGAAAATTTACCAGATGTTGCAACAACTCAAACAACAGCAGAAGCAACTGGCGGTATTCACAGGCAAAGGGCGGAGAAGTTTAGATTATTCTCTACAAGCCCTTGATTTAACGGATTATTTTGACTTTACCTTGTGTGATGACGACATCACACACAGCAAACCACACCCCGAAGGGATTGTGAAAATTTTAGACCACTTTCAGCTTCCTGCTGAACAAGCGGTCTTTTTTGGCGACAGCCTTGCCGATGTGCAATCAGGCAACGCCGCAGGGGTAGAAACCCATAAAATTGAATGGATTAGCGATCCACATTCGCCGATTGCATTACAAATTTAGTGTACAGTTGCTTTGGAAAATAAGTTGATCACCAGCACACCGCCGACAATCATCGCCATCCCAATAAAGCCAGCCAAATCAGGCTTTTGACCAAAGGCAAAGTAGGCAATGATGGCGGTTAATACAATGCCAGCCCCAGACCAAATGGCATAAACCAAGCCAACGGGGAGCGAGCGATAGACAATCGACATCAAAAACAAGGCAAGCCCAAATGCCGAAAGGGAAATAATGGTCGGCAATGGTTTGCTAAAGCCATCGCTATATTTTAAGGCGGTCGTGCCACAGATTTCGGCAGCGATTGAGATCAATAATAAAAACCACGGGTTCATAAAAGCTCCTGTTGAATGAATAAAAGTAAGGATGCCGAATTGGCGTCCGAGAAATGTGCAAAAAATATCGGAAAATTACCCCGTTGTAAGGGCATATTCCATACAACGTTGAGTATTTTAACACCAGATAAAAAATTCGGTAGTCTTGTAAAATCACATTTTTTGTGAGCAACTTAACGGAAAATAGTGGGGACAAAATGACAACATTTGAAATTGGACAAAAAGATTTTTTGCTTAACGGCAAGCCATTCAAAATTATTTCAGGGGCAGTGCACTATTTCCGCATCGTGCCTGAATATTGGTACAAAACGCTCTACAATTTAAAAGCGATGGGCTGTAACACGGTCGAAACCTATGTGCCGTGGAACTTGCACCAACCGCAGCCCGACCAATTCGACTTCAGCAAGGGGGCAGATCTTGCCAAATTTCTGCAAACCGCCCAAGACCTTGGCTTGTACATCATTCTCCGCCCGACACCGTACATCTGTGCTGAGTGGGAATACGGCGGCTTGCCCGCGTGGTTGCTCAACGATCACAATGTCCGCATTCGCCAAAATGATCCGACTTTTTTAGGCTATATCGACCGCTATTTCGCCAAGCTGTTGCCGATCGTCAATCCGTTCCAATTTACCCAAGGCGGCAACATTTTGATGATGCAAATTGAGAACGAATACGGCTCGTTCGGCAACGACAAAAAGTATTTGCGAGCCATTCGGGATTTAATGCTCAAACACGGTGTGAACGTGCCATTGTTCACGTCAGACGGTGCGTGGCAAAACGCTTTAGAAGCAGGGGCGTTGATTGAAGACGACATTCTGCCAACGGGCAATTTCGGCTCTCGTTCCAACCAAAACTTGGACGAGTTACAACGCTATTTCGACAATCACGGCAAATCCTATCCGTTGATGTGTATGGAATTTTGGGACGGCTGGTTCAACCGTTGGAAAGAGCCTGTGATCACCCGTGAAGCCCAAGATTTGGCGGATTGCACCGATGAACTGCTCAAAAGGGCGAGCATCAACTTCTATATGTTCCAAGGTGGCACCAATTTCGGCTTTTGGAACGGTTGCTCGGCACGTCTGCACACCGATTTACCGCAAGTAACGAGCTACGACTACGATGCCCCTGTGCGTGAATGGGGCGAGCCGTCCGAGAAGTATTATTTATTGCAAAAAGTGATCGCAAAATACCCCGATGCCAGCCCGATTGCCGATCCGATTTTGCCTGAAATCACGGCGTATCCTGCGGTGAAATTGCAAAATGAAGTGTCGCTGTTCAGCACGTTGCACAACATCAGCCAACGCTTCGACAGCCCTTATACGCAAAATATGGAACAACTGGGGCATTACTACGGCTATATGCTCTATCGAGCCAAGCCAAATAGCTACGCAGACGAGCTGAAACTGCGGATTTTCCAAGGGCGAGATCGCATTCAGATTTTCAACAATCAGCAAAAAGTTGCCACCCAATATCAGCACGAAATCGGCGAAGATGTGATGTTGCAAACCCCAGAACGCCAGTTTCAACTGGATTTGTTGGTGGAAAATATGGGGCGTGTGAATTACGGTGGCAGAATGTTAGCCCCAACCCAACACAAAGGCATCTCCGCAGGCGTGGTGTTGGATCTGCATTTTCACACAGGTTGGGAGCAATATGCGATTGATTTCAATAAGTTAGCTCAGATTGATTTCAACGGCGAAAAAGATCCACAAGCACCGTCGTTCTACCAATTTGAATTAAACATCGCCGATAAACCGAAAGACACTTTCATCGACACCAGCAAACTCGGTAAAGGCGTGATTTTCGTCAATGGCGAAAATCTTGGACGTTACTGGAACGAAGGTCCAACCTGCTATCTCTACGTTCCCGCACCGCTGTTAAAACAGGGCAAGAACGAGATTATCGTGTTTGAAACCGAAGGCATCCGCCCAACGGAATTGCATTTCAGCGACAAACCGATTTATAAAAAATTGGAGACGAAGAATTTGTAATTAAAACTCCCTCCTCCGCTTGCGGGGGAGGGCTTGGGGAGGGGGGATTGCCGAAGGTAACCTTGCTAAAAACTATAGTAAAAGAAATTTTATGTGTGAGTTCCCCCACCCTAACCCTCCCCCGCAAGCAGGGGAGGGGATGTAGTAACTAGATTGAATAATAATCAAGGAGCAAAAAATGAGCTTAATTTTAATCAGTCACGGGGAGTTTGCCACAGGCTTGCTCGACACCGCCGAAATGATTTTAGGCAAAATTGAGAACGCCCAAGTGGTGAATCTTTACCCACACGAAAGTTCAGACGATTTCAAAGCGAAATTTGAACAAGCGTTAGCCAAAGCCACAGGCGACATCGTGGTGTTTGCCGACATTATGGGCGGCACGCCGTGCAATGTGGCAATGCGTTATTTGCCAAAATTGGCAGGGCTTTATGGCGGTATGAATTTGCCAATGGTAATCAGCTATGTGAGCGAAGAAGGCACCGACGGTTTGCTTGAAAACGCCAAAGAGCAAATTTACGATGTGGCAGAACAGTTAAAAAATTTAGCATCAGACGATGATGAATAAGGAGTATCCAATGGCTAAACAAGATTTCTTAAAAAAACTTTCCACTAAAGATGGCGTGATTGCGGCGTTGGCGATTGACCAACGTGGTGCGTTACGCCGAATGATGGGCGATGATATTACCGCCGAGCAAGTGAGCGAGTTTAAAACCTTGATTTCACAAGAACTTACGCCGTATGCCTCTTCGATTTTGCTTGACCCTGAATTTGGTTGGGCGGCAGCAGGAAAACGTGATGCCAATTGCGGTTTGATTATGGCGTACGAAAAAACAGGCTACGACAAAACGGCTATCGGTCGTTTCCCTGATTTGATTGACGATGTGTCCGTCCTTCGCCTAAAAGAAAAAGGGGCGGAAGCGGTGAAATTGTTGCTCTATTTTGACATTGATGAGAGCTTTGAAATCAACGACCGCAAAGCAGCGTTTGTAGAACGTGTCGCTTCAGAATGTAACGCGGAAGGTTTGCCGTTGTTCTTAGAAATTCTAACCTACGATGCCAACAACGAAGACAAAGCCTACTTTGCCAAAGTGAAACCACGCAAAGTAATTGAAGCGATGAAATTCTTTGCCGACAAACGTTTTGGCGTGGACGTGTTAAAAGTGGAAGTGCCAGTGGATATGAACTTTGTGGAAGGCTACGCCAAAGATGAAGTGGCGTACACCCAAGCCGAAGCCAAAGCCTTCTTCAAAGCCCAAAGCGATGCAACGCCAATTCCATTTATTTTCCTAAGTGCAGGCGTGTCCGCCAAATTATTCCAAGATACTTTGGTGTTCGCCAAAGAAGCTGGCAGCCAATTTAACGGCGTACTCTGCGGACGTGCGACTTGGGCAGGTGCAACGGAAACCTACAAAGCACAAGGCGTAGAAGCCGCTCGTGAATGGCTCAAAACCGAAGGTAAACGCAACATCAGCGAATTATTGGAAGTGTTAGAAAAAACCGCAACGCCACTGAAGTAATATTTTTGAGTGATAGGAAATGCCTTGAATTGACAAGAATTCAAGGCATTTTTTATAGATCATCAAAATATTGATTTCCCCACGTTTTTTCGGCTAATTGTAATAAATTTGCAAAATCTTGATAGGAAGGCATCGCTTGATCGGCAATTTGATGGTTTTCTTTGATCAGTTTTTGGCGGAGATCTTCGTACCAATCCAGCAATGACAAGGGTAACGGCGACTTAGCTCGACGACCTAACCAAAACAAGCCTTGAAATGGGATACTAAGAGCAAAAAGAGCGGTGAGGGTAGCATTAGCCGTAATGGATTGTTCAGGATCAGTAAAACAGTATTGCCAAATCATCGCAAAACAGGCAAAGGCAGGCATTGCTCGGCTGGCAAATTTGACCAACCGCACTAAGCGATAATCGGGCATAAACAGATTGAGTTTTTTCTGATTGGGTAACGTATTGAGATAACGTTGTCCTGCTTGTAATGTGCTGTACATAATCACTCGCCTTATTCGGGAAAGAGTAGGCATTGTAGCGAACTGACAAAAATCTACAATAGCGAAATCAGGCAACAATTGTTATACTTTGCCAATTTTTCAGCCTATTCAAACAAGGATTTTTATGCCGATTAAGTTTCCTGAATTATTGCAGCAAAGTTGGAATTTTATGCGAAATCAAACCCAATTTACCTTAACGGGGATTGGCTTGTTGGTTGCCTTGCAACTGTTGAGTTTATTTGTTTCGCCACAAATGCAACTAAGTCCTGAAGAATTAAATTCGCCTGATGCGTTTGAGAAAGTCTTTCAGGATCAATTATTGCCGATGATTTTATCGGGCGTGATCAGCGTCTTTTTCAATATTTTATTGGTGTTAAACATCAAATCTATCAACCGTGGTGATTATCGCCATTTCTTCCAAAATCTTGCTGGTGTGGCAAAAGCCTTTTTCCCTGTGATTGCATTAACATTAGTGATGGTGTTGCCGTTATCGGTGGGCATTTCTTTTGGTGGAACAGTCGGTCAAGCAGGCAGTTTGGCGATTCTGATCTTACCCTTGATGATTACCGGCATTTATCTTTTCGTAAAATTCTGTTTAGTGATTTACGCTTATTTGATTGAAGAACCCCAGAAAACGGTGGGCGAAAGCATTAAATTTGTGTGGCAGTTAAGCCGTGGCAAAATGCGGATGCTATTTCTGTTTTGTGTGATTAGCTATCTTGTGCCGAGTTTGCTTTCATCTTTTATTGGACGGATTGTCGGTGGTGATATTGGGGTAATGATTGCTCAAGTGTTTGGAGCAGCGTTAAGTCTCTTTATGGTGATTTTCGGCTTCCGTTTTTATCAAGCTTTCCGTGCTTTGCCGAATTATTAAGGAACAAAATGAAACAGTTACTTGAATTTATTCCCCTGATTCTGTTTTTTATCGTCTATAAAACCTACGGTGTGCAAGAAGCAGCATTAGTGCTGGTAGTTGCGACTGCAGTGCAATTAGTGGCATTAAAAGTGTTATATAAAAAGATCGAGAAAAAGCAATGGATTTTAGGCTTTTTTGTGGTCTTTTTCGGGCTACTGACCGCCTATTTTGACGATCTTGCCTTTTTGAAATGGAAAGTGACGATTGTCAATGCATTATTTGCGACAGTGTTACTCGTCAGCCAATTTGTGTTCCACAAACCGCTGATTCAACTGTTACTTGGCAAAGAATTGCAACTGCCACAAAATGTTTGGGCGAAGCTCAATTTAGGTTGGGCGGTGTTCTTCCTCATTTGTATGGCAATTAACATCATCATTAGCGAATTTTTCTCCGATGATGCGTGGGCAAATTTCAAAGTATTTGGCTTAACAGGGCTGAGTTTAGTTGCTGTTGTCGCCACAGGTTTTTATCTCTATCCCCATTTAAAACAACAAGAGGAAACGAATGGAAAATAAACAACAAGCACGCAGTCCTGAAGGCTCGTTGATTTTACGCACCTTAGCAATGCCGTCCGACACCAATGCCAATGGCGATATTTTCGGTGGCTGGATTATGTCGCAAATGGATATGGGCGGTGCAATTTTAGCCAAAGAATTGGCACAAGGGCGAGTCGTGACGGTTTCGGTGGATAGTATGAGCTTTTTACGCCCTGTTTCGGTTGGTGATGTTGTCTGCTGTTATGGCAAATGCACCAAAGTGGGACGCACATCAATGCAGGTCAAAGTGGAAGTTTGGATCAAAAAAGTCGCAGATGGTGGCAAAGATCGTTTTTGCGTCACCGAAGCCCTGTTTACCTTTGTGGCGATTGATAAAAATGGCAGACCGCGCCCGATTCCACGCGAAGATAACCCTGATTTACAAGCCGTTCTGGCTCACCTTGAACAGTCAACAAACTAGGAGAATACTATGTATTATGTGATTTTTGCTCAAGATATTCCCAACACCCTTGAAAAACGCCTTGCGGTGCGTGAGAAACATTTAGCTCGTTTAACACAGTTGCAAGCGGAAGATCGCCTTTTAACCGCAGGCCCGAATCCTGCGATTGATGATGAAAACCCGGGCGAAGCGGGTTTCACAGGTTCCACGGTCATTGCGAAATTTGACAGCCTTGAAGCCGCAAAACAGTGGGCAAGCCAAGATCCTTATGTGGAAGCAGGCGTTTATGGCGAGGTGATCATCAAGCCATTTAAAAAGGTTTTTTAATTGAGAGAAATCGTGAATATTGTTAACCGTTTAGCGATTGTGTTATTAATTACGCAGTTGAGTGCTTGTGGCACAATGATTCGGTTAAGCGAAAATGACTACCATATATATGCAGGGGTCAGCTACGATTTTGCAACAATACAAAACGGCGGCATTTTGGGTATTGCCGCCGTGATTGATTTGCCTCTCAGCTTTGTGCTTGATACACTACTTTTACCCGTGGCTCTGAGTCAGTAAATATACTCTTTTGTGGCTTAACTGTGGTGATATAATTGCAGCTGACATCATGATTCAGCCAGAATTTTTCCGTGAATGGGTTGAAATGGTAGCCCACCATATCAATGCAATGTAATTTAGCCTGATCTGTCCAAGCTAACAGCTCAGCTGGCTTGATAAACTTATCAAATTCATGCGTTCCTTTTGGGAGCATCTTCAAAATATATTCTGCTCCAATAATTACCAACGCATAGGCTTTCAATGTGCGGTTAATTGTTGAGAAAAATAGTATGCCGTTGGGCTTTAGCAACTGCTGGCAGCTTTGAATAATGGAGAAAGGATCGGGAACATGCTCTAGCATTTCCATACATGTAATGACATCAAATTTTTCACTATTTTGATGTTGTGCTACAAAATCTTCAATTGTGGTTTGGTGATAATTGATATTTAAGCCATTTTGCTCAGCATGTTGGCGTGCAATGTTGAGCGGTTCATCAGTCATATCAATGCCTGTGACATTTGCCCCTAGCTTCGCCATACTCTCACTTAAAATACCACCACCACAGCCGACATCAAGTACTTTCTTACCAAACAAACCGTCCGATTTTTGATGAATGTAGGATAATCTAAGTGGATTTAAGAGATGAATCGGCTTGAAATCGCCTTCTGGATCCCACCACGTTTTTGCCATTTTCTCAAATTTGGCAATTTCCTGTTGATCGACATTCTGCATAATCTACCCTTTCTTTCATTTTCGATAAGCTTAGCGGTATTTTACTCGATTTTCCCCATATTCGCCTAGTTTGTCTCTTCTACAAGGGGGAGAGAAAATAAGACTTTTTGATGGATAAACGGGTTGAATGATTTTAAGCAAAAGGTAATACAAATCGGCTCTATCTAGGAGCGAATATTTTATGTAACCAATATGAGGACACCATTTTTAGGAGAAGTATACGGCACGGGTATATTCTCTTTGACGATATAACGTGGGCCTACATTCATGGATAACAGCATATATTGACAAACGATAGGGTAATTTATCGTTTGTCTTCTTTTTAAGCTTCGCTTAGGCTGACTTAGTATGTGGTTGAATACGTTGGCTTTCAGCGTGGGTAATGTACATTGTTGCAGCAATGATAATTGCAGCCCCGAGCCACAATTTACCTGGTGGCACCCAACTAAAGACCAACCAACCGGCTAAAACGTTCAACGGTAATTTAATAAAATCAAAAGGTTGAATGTAAGAAGCATCTGCTAAGTTGTAGGCTTTTGCTACGGCAAGTTGTGCTAATGCTGTGAAAAAGCCGAGTAAGATGAGCCAACCAAAATCGCTCATTGACGGTAAGCCGAACCCAGATGGACTTAAATTTGTTAAAGCAATCAGTAAGTTAAAAGGTGTGATAAGAATGAAAAGATAGGCGACCATTGTCGTTGGTGAATCTTCGCTGGATAATTTTTTTACCATCAGCGAATAACACGCCCAGAAGAAGGCAGCGGCGACTGGCAGTAGCACAATCCAATCAAAATTTTCTGACCAAGGCTCTAAAATAATCATTGCCCCGATAAAGCCTAAGCAAGTGGCAATCCAACGTTTTTTATCCACTTTCTCTTTTAAGAATAGCCCTGAACCAATGGTCACGAACAGTGGCGAGGTCATCAATAGTGCAATGCCTTGCCAAATGGGAATCGGGTGAGCCAATGCCATTGTCCAACATTGAATCCCGATAGCAGACAGGAAAACACGGAAGCAGTGCCAGCCAAAATTCTTGGTTTTCAGCGACTGCGTAAATCCCATATTGACCATACTTGGTAGTAAAAATAGAAACGCCACCAAGTATTGCACAAGGGCAATCACGCTGGCATTGATTGGCGAAACCGATGTCAGCTTCGGAATTAGCGTATTGATACAGGCGAACAACACGCCAGCCGTAATAATTGCAATCGCCCCTTTAATCGGTTGGTGGTTTTGCATCGTTTTACTCCACATTGAAAAACTGTGCGTAGCATAACCAAGCAAAAATAAATTGCAAGTATTATTTAGCCATTCACACATCTAGCCATTTAGACATCTAAAATTTCTTGAACTCTCAAAATGGCTGTGCTAATTTACGCACACTTTCCTGCAAGGGGTCAGATCTTGATGAAAAAGTGCAAAATCAAACTAACTTATTGATTTTAAATGCTTTCATTCCTGATTCTCGGTGGTATTTGGCAATTAAGGATAACTATGGCATCTTCGATTAGGCTCTTTACGGACGAACCTTTACAACTTGCATTTGGACAAACACTTTCTGAAATTGATGTTGCCTATCAAACTTACGGCACGCTCAATGCGGAAAAAAGCAATGCCGTTCTGCTCTGCCACGCCTTAACGGGCGATGCTGAGCCGTTTCGAGATGATCCAATGAACAAAGGCTGGTGGCAGGATTTTATCGGCTCTGGGCTGGCGTTTGATACCGATCGCTACTTCTTTATCTGCTCCAACGTACTCGGCGGTTGCAAAGGCACAACAGGGCCGATGTCGATCAACCCGAAAACCAACCAACCTTACGGCAGCCAATTCCCAACTATTACCGTGCAAGATATTGTGCGAGTGCAAAAAGCCCTGATTGATGCCCTTGAGATTCCCCATTTAAAAGCTGTGGTCGGCGGCTCCTTCGGCGGTATGCAAGCAACCCAGTGGGGCATTTTCTATCCTGATTTTGTCGATAATATTGTCAATCTTTGCTCATCGCTCACGCTGTCTGCCGAAGCGATTGGCTTCAACCACGTGATGCGACAAGCGGTGATTAACGATCCGAATTTTGCCAACGGCGATTACTACCACGGCACGCCGCCCAGCAACGGTTTAAAAATCGCCCGAATGCTCGGTATGCTGACCTACCGTACCGATATTCAACTTGCCAAAGCCTTTGGGCGAGAAACCAAACAGCAGGGGCAAATTTGGGGCGATCATTTCCAAGTGGAGTCCTATTTAAGCTATCAAGGCGTGAAATTTCTCGACCGCTTTGATGCCAACAGCTATTTACGATTGTTGCGAGCCTTAGATCTCTACGATCCTGCTTTGGGCTTTGAGAACGAACAACAAGCACTCAGCCGTATTCAAGCCAATTACACTTTGATTGGCGTGACCAGCGATCAACTGTTCAAGCAAGTGGATCTGCACAAAAGCAAACAGCGATTGGAAGATGCGGGGGTAAAATTAGACTTTTACGAATTTCACTCCGATTTCGGACACGACTCGTTTCTCGTCGATTACAATTTTTTTGAAGGAATGATTAAGAAAGGGATTGCTAAATAATCTTGCCAATGTTCAACAGCCATTTTGCACTTTTTGAGCAAGATCTGCCCCCTTGCGATTAGCCACTTTTCAATTTATTCGGCAAAATCGCTTGGAACAGCTCTCGGCTTTTGAGCGGAGCAGAACCTAAATAGGGTTTCAAGGCAATGCGAGTAAAACGCTTGGCGGCTTGTTGGGTGTTTTTTTCGGCAAAATCTAAACGCTCAAAAGCGAGTAAATCTTTGCCAATAAAGCTGTGGTTATTTTGCAAAAGCGATGCGACAAACCCTTGATTTTCATAGAATTGATAAAGCATTGTAGGGTCGATCGGCAAGCCTGTGGCGGCACAATGAGCAAAATCAATGCCGTAGCCCATTGCTTTGAGCAAGCGAAATTCAAAGACTCGTAATGTGGGTTCAAGCTGTTCAGGTTGGCTGGCAAGGCAAGTGATGCAGTGCAGATAGTGCTGAAAAAGGTCGGGATAAGCGGTTTGGTTTTCCAAGACTCTGGCTAAAATTTCATTGACATAAAAACCGCTATACAGAGCCAAGGTGTTCATCGGCAAGGCTAACGAAGCCGGTTCGGCTTTGGTTAAGATTTTCAGTTCACCTTTGCCTGTCCAACGCAGTAACAAGGGCGTAAAGGGTTGCAAGACGGCTTTTAATGGCGAGCGTGGGCGTTTTGCCCCTTTGGCTAACAGCGTGATCCGCCCGTGATTTTCCGTGAAAAACTCCACCAATAAACTGCTCTCGCTGTAATCTCGGCGATGTAACACAAAACCACGTTGCCACTGTTCAATCATTCATTTACTCTTTCAAAATAACAAAATGTTCAATCAGGCGGATCATCAACTCTTTCTGTACGGGCAAGCTTTCTGCCACCAATAATGCTAACGCCACCAAGGTATTATCGTTGATTAACTGCTCCACAGGCTTTGCTAGCAGGTGTTGATTCAAGCGTAAATACCACAAAAACAGAAAGGATCCAGTGCGTTTGTTGCCATCCGCAAGGGGGTGATTTTTGATGACAAAATACAAAAGATGTGCCGAACGGCTGGCGATATTTGGGTAAAACAGCTCATCACCAAAGCCTTGCTCAATCGTAGCAATCGCAGATGCTAAGCCATCACTCCGTTGCTGGCCAAAGAGTTCTGTAGCTTCGCCTTTTTCGATCAGCGTTTGGCGAAGTTGCTCAATGGCTTGCACCACATCATTAAATTGCAATGGTACCATCGCTTGTTGCTTCGCATTGACTGCTTGCAGACTCTGCTCATCATAGGCTTGCAACAAACTCCAACTTCTGGCGTACTCCTGCACCACTTGCAACACCGCTTCGCCTTCGGCATTGATTAACGCTTGGTTTGATAAGGTTTGGCTCAACAATGCCACCGCTTGACTAAACTCAATGCCTTTTTCCTGTAAACGTTTTTCGTTTAAAGTGTAGCCCTCAACCAAATGTTGTTTTAGCGTACGAGTCGCCCACTGGCGGAATTGCACACCACGTTGCGACTTGACTCGATAACCTACGGAAATAATGACATCTAAATTGTAGTGTTCTAGTTCACGAGCGACTTGACGATTCCCTTCTTGGCGAACTATCCGGAATTTCCGGATAGTTGATTCTCTCTCTAGTTCGCCTTCAGAAAATAGATTTCCAATATGTTCATTAATTGTTCTAACGTCTTTGCCAAACAGCTCCGCCATTTGTGCTTGAGTCAGCCACACCGTTTCTTGATCAAGTGATACACTTAATGAAACTTGTCCATCTGCTGATGTATAAAGTTGAATTTGATTTTGCATATTTCCTCCCAATAAAAACTGATAATATAAACAGTGTATTTATTATCAGTATAAATCAATGCAAAATCAACTATTTTTCACACAAAAAATGGCGATTTTCTATTACTCGTCGATATAACCAAGGCTACGTAAGGCCCGTTCATCATCTGCCCAGCCTGCTTTGACTTTCACCCATAATTCTAAGTGAACTTTATTATCAAACAGGCGTTCCATATCCGCTCGGGCTTCGGTGCCGATCACTTTGATTTTCTGCCCTTTGTTGCCGATCACCATTTTTTTCTGCCCTTCACGTTCTACCAAAATCAAGCCGTTGATTTCGTAGGTGCCACGTTCGTTAGTTTTGAATTGTTCAATTTCCACCGTCACCGAATACGGCAACTCTTCGCCCATAAAACGCATCAATTTTTCGCGGATAATTTCCGATGCCATAAAACGTTGCGAGCGGTCTGTCACATATTCTTCGGGGTAGTGATGTACGCCTTCACGCAGGGATTCACGCACAAATTTTTCTAAAATATGGACGTTTTTGCCCCGTTGCCCCGAAATTGGCACAATCTCTTTGAATGGGAATTTTTGGCTCAATTCCGTAATGTGTGGCAGTAATTCGTCTTTGTTTTGAATATTGTCGATTTTGTTGATCGCTAGCACCACAGGGGCTTTGGTGCCACGCAATTTGTTCAGCACCATTTCATCATCGTCTGTCCATTTCGTGCCTTCGACCACGAAAATCACCATATCCACATCGCTGATCGCACTGCTTGCCGCACGATTCATCAAGCGGTTAATCGCCCGTTTTTCTTCAATGTGTAACCCTGGGGTATCCACATAAATTTCTTGATACGCCCCTTCGGTTTTAATCCCTAAAATGCGGTGGCGAGTGGTTTGGGCTTTGCGAGACGTAATCGAAATTTTCTGCCCTAAGATTTTATTTAGTAAGGTCGATTTTCCCACATTTGGACGACCAACAATGGCGATAAAGCCACAGTATGTTTTTTGTTCTGTCATTTTATTTCTCTTTTCTGTAGGGGCGTATTGCATACGCCCATTGCGATTTCAAATTTGCAAAAAATTGATGGGGATTCATCGCTTGTTGGGGACGTATGCAATACGTCCCTACATTCAAGCATTATCACAAAATATTCCGACAAATATCATCATTTTATCTGCAATTTTTCAATCACTTGCTGAGCCGCCTGTTGCTCGGCTTTGCGGCGGCTAGTGCCAGTGCCGATGAACAGTTGCTCGACTTTTTCCACTTTACAGCTCACTTTGAACGTTTGATTGTGGGCTTCGCCTTTAATGTCGATCACTTCATACGTCGGCAGTGGCAATTTTCGGCTTTGGAGAAATTCTTGCAGGCGTGTTTTTGGATCTTTCTGGGCTTCGCCAGGCTTCATTTCGTTCAACAGTTGTTCATACCAACGGTAAACGTGCAGTTTTGCCTGTTCAATGCCTGAATCCAAGTAAATGGCGGCAATAATCGCTTCAACACAGTCGGATAAAATCGACTCACGGCGGTAGCCGCCGCTTTTAAGTTCGCCTGCCCCGAGTTTGAGATACTCGCCCAACTCAAATTGACGAGCAACAATCGCTAACGTCTGCTCCTTAACCAAGGCTGCACGCATTCGGCTTAATTCGCCTTCGTTCGCTTTCGGGAATTTTTCGTACAAGGCTTTACCGATAGCAAAGTTCAAAATCGAATCGCCTAAAAATTCAAGACGCTCGTTATTGTGAGTGGCCGCACTGCGGTGAGTTAAGGCTTGTTTCAAGTAATCAAGGTGAGTAAATTGGTAGCCTAATTTTTTTTGTAATCGTTCTAGTTGCATCATATAAATTCTGCCCCCGCTTGCGGGGAGACAAACGCATAGCGTTTGAGCGTTGGCTTTGCCAACGACCCCGAAGGGGTGAGCTTAAGCGAGTAACTGGTTGAGCGAAGCGAAACCGAAGGGGGCTATTTTGCAAATTTTTATAAAAATCTAACCCCTTGTTGCCCCCTACCCCTTGCTTCGCAAGGTACTTCCCCCGCAAGCGAGGGAAGAATATTATCTATTTAATCGTGGTAAACATTCTCTCAAAACGTAATCCCGTTGGGAATTCGTTTGGTTTTTTATCAAGGCTGAGCCATAACCACGAGGCTTTACCGACCATATTTTTCTCAGGCACAAAGCCCCAGAAACGGCTGTCTTCGCTGTTGTCACGGTTATCGCCCATCACGAAGTAATGTCCTTCTGGCACGACCCATTCGCCTGCCTGTTGCCCATCTTGTTTGAAGAAATAGGGTGCATAGTTGAACGGATAAGGATTATTCAAGATTTGGTGTGTCACTTCACCTTGTTCAGTACGTTGGATTTGCATTTCTCCGTGATAGAAGAAATCAGGGTTTGCTTTGCCTTCGCTATATTTGAACACATTGACAAAGCCAGAATCACCTTGTGTCACGGTTAGCTGTTGGGTGGCAAAATCGTATTGGATTTTATCGCCCCCTACGCCAACGACACGTTTGATGTAGTCCACGTGCGGTTGTTTCGGGGCTTTAAACACCACCACATCGCCCCGTTGCGGTTTGCCTGTTTCAATCAAAGTGTTTTGCCAAATCGGATCTTTAATGCCGTAGGCATATTTTTCCACAATCAGAAAATCGCCCACTCGCAAGGTTGGCTCCATTGATCCACTTGGAATTTGGAATGGCTCAAACAGGAACGAACGTAAAATCGTCACGAAGAACAACACGCCAAAGAGCGATGCTAAAAACTCACCAATCGCAGAGCGTGGCTGAATTTCTTTCAATTCATCTTCGGTTAATTCACGCCCTAAGCGTTTTTGCTCACGAGCGATTTTCGCTCTGCGACGTGGCTCGGCACTGAATTTGTAAAAAGCAGCAAAACTTCCGCAAATCACCACTAATCCGACTAAAATAATCGAAATGGTATTCGGCAGTTGCATACCGTCTAATACTTTCCACACGCCAAAAAGAATGGCGATAAAAATAATTGGCATTAGGTTTGCCATTGAATTCTCCTTAAATTTTGCAGATTTTTCTCAAAATCTTACCCCTTGCAAAGCAAGGTAGGGTGGGCTTTAGCCCACCACTGCGATTTAAGATTTGTGATGGGCTAAAGCCCATCCTACGTTTTTTTAATCTTTCCCCACGTGCAAAATCGCCAAGAACGCTTCTTGTGGCACTTCCACGTTACCGAGCGATTTCATTCGTTTTTTCCCTTCTTTCTGTTTCTGCAACAGTTTTTTCTTACGGCTCACGTCGCCGCCGTAACATTTTGCCAACACGTTTTTACGCAGCTGTTTGACCGTTGAGCGAGCGATAATGTGGTTGCCGATTGCCGCTTGGATAGCGATGTCGAATTGCTGGCGTGGAATTAACTCTTTCATTTTTTCCACTAATTCACGCCCACGATACGGCGCGTTCGCTTTGTGAACGATTAACGCCAAAGCATCGACCCGTTCGCCGTTGATCATAATATCCACTCGCACCATATCCGCCGCTTGGAAGCGTTTGAAACCGTAATCCAACGACGCATAACCACGAGAAGTCGATTTCAAGCGGTCGAAGAAGTCTAACACCACTTCGCCCATTGGGATTTCATAGGTCAATGCCACTTGGTTGCCGTGGTACACCATATGAGTTTGCACGCCACGTTTTTCCACACAAAGCGTAATCACATTGCCTAAAAACTCTTGTGGCACAAGAATGTTACACTCGGCAATCGGCTCACGAATTTCGGCAATGTTGCTGATTGGCGGTAACTTCGATGGGCTATCCACATAGACCACGTCGCCGTTAGTTTGTTCCACTTCGTACACTACGGTTGGGGCGGTAGTGATCAAATCGAGATCGTATTCACGCTCTAAACGCTCCTGAATGATCTCCATATGCAACAAGCCCAAGAAGCCACAACGGAAACCAAAGCCTAATGCCGTGGAGTTTTCTGGTTCGTAGAATAAGGACGCATCGTTTAAGCTCAATTTGCCAAGAGCATCACGGAAGGCTTCGTAATCGTCCGAGCTAATCGGGAACAAGCCTGCGTAAACCTGCGGTTTCACTTTTTTAAAGCCCGGTAAGGCTTGGGTTGCCGAATGATGGTGAGACGTGAGCGTATCGCCTACGGGTGCCCCTAAAATATCTTTAATCGCACACACAACCCAGCCAACTTCGCCTGTTTTGAGTTCGGTGGTATCCACTTGTTTCGGGGTGAAAATACCGAGACGATCCACGTTGTAAGATTGCCCTGTGGACATCACTTTGATCTTATCGCCTTTGCGGATCACGCCATTTTTCACCCGCACCAAGGACACCACGCCCAAATAGTTATCGAACCACGAATCGATAATCAAAGCTTGCAATGGGGCTTCAGGATCGCCTTCAGGGGCTGGGATTTTCGCCACAATTTCTTCCAGCACTAAATCAATTCCCAAGCCTGTTTTCGCCGAACAACGCACCGCTTCCATCGCATCAATGCCGACAATATCTTCAATCTCTTCCGCCACACGTTCTGGCTCGGCGGCGGGCAAGTCGATTTTGTTTAAAATCGGCACCACTTCCAAATCCATTTCAATCGCCGTGTAGCAGTTCGCCAAGGTTTGAGCTTCCACGCCTTGCCCAGCATCCACCACCAACAACGCCCCTTCACAAGCGGCAAGGGAGCGAGACACTTCGTACGAGAAATCCACGTGTCCAGGGGTGTCGATAAAGTTGAGCTGATAGGTTTCGCCGTCTTTGGCTTTGTAATTGAGTGTCACGCTTTGGGCTTTAATCGTAATGCCACGCTCACGCTCTAAATCCATTGAATCCAACACTTGGGCTTCCATTTCCCGATCCGACAAACCGCCACAAGTTTGGATCAAACGGTCGGAAAGGGTCGATTTACCGTGGTCAATGTGGGCAATAATAGAAAAGTTACGAATATTCTGCATTTTCATAAGGGCAACGAATGTCCTATAAATAGTCAAAGTTAAAAGAAAATAATCGGCGGATTGTACCTGAATTTCATTGAAAATGAAATCTGTGCAAGCCTATTCTATTGCTTCATTTGGGCATACAAGGGGAGGAGAAACAAAGAGATTTTATAAAATCGTGTGAAGCTTTGTGATAAATCAAACCTATCAAGACAATTATTTGCACCGTTTAAGTCAATTGATTAGAATGGCGAATTTGGGCAGTGAAGCTCGTTTTTGTTTGTGGGTAACAATGACAATTTTAGCACTTGGCATCAATCATAAAACCGCATCAGTGAGTTTGCGTGAAAAAGTGGCGTTTGTGGAGAACAAACGCACTTTGGCATTTGAGCAAATTCAACAGCGAGCCTTGGCGGAAAGTGTCGTGATTCTCTCCACCTGCAACCGCACCGAACTCTATTTTCATCAGCCTGAAATTCCACCACAAGAAGATCATCTTGCTAATCAAACTTGGCGGGAACAATGTGTCGATTGGCTGGCGGAATTTCATCAGCTCGACCGCCAAGAACTTCGCCAATGCCTCTATTTTAAACAGAATTTGGATGCCGCTCGCCATTTAATGAGCGTGGCGTGCGGTTTGGATTCATTGATTTTGGGCGAACCGCAAATTTTAGGGCAAGTTAAACAAGCCTACCAAGAGAGCGAAAGTTTCTACCAATCGCAAGGCGTGGCGATGTCCACCAACCTTTCTCGCCTGTTCCAAAAAACCTTTTCCACCGCCAAACGGGTGCGGTCTGAAACGGAAATCGGCAGCTCGGCGGTGTCGGTCGCCTATGCTGCTTGTGGCTTGGCTCGGCAGATTTTCGACAACTTCGGCAAATTGCGTTTTTTACTTGTTGGGGCAGGCGAAACCATTGAGTTAGTGGCTCGCTATTTAGTGCAACACGGGGCGAAAAACATAATGGTCGCCAACCGTACCCACATTCGTGCCGAGATGTTGGCGGAGCAAGTGGGCGTACCAATGCAGATTTTGTCCCTGAGTGCGTTGCAGGTCGGGTTAAATCAAGCAGATGTTGTGATTAGCTCCACAGGTAGCCCCGATGTGCTCATCAGCAAAGCGATGGTGGAACTTGCCCAAAAAGAACGCCGATTCGCCCCGATGCTGTTGATTGACATTGCTGTACCACGGGATATTGACGAGCAGGCTGGTGAGCTAGATAGCGTCTATGCATACAGCGTAGACGATTTGCAGAACATCATTCAGCAGAACCTTGCTCAACGCCAACAAGCCGCTGAGCAAGCCAAAGCGATTGTGGTAGAAGAAGCAAAAGACTTCTTTGCGTGGCTCAAACAGCAACAATCAACCAATTTGATCAAACATTACCGCCAAAATGCTGAAAATGTGCGGTTAGATTTGCTTGAAAAAGCCTTGATTGCCTTGCAGCAAGGGCAGGAGAGTGAAAAAGTGTTGAACGAATTGAGCTACAAACTGATGAACCAGCTACTCCACGCCCCAACTCAAGCGTTGCAATCCATGGCGAAAGAGAGCAATGTCAAAGGTTTGCAAAGTTTCTCACAGGCGTTGAAATTGGAGTAAAGGCCTTTTCATCACATCATTTCGGGGAAAGGTGTTGATGAATACAATAAAAAAGCGAGCAACTGAGCTGCTCGCTTTTATCACTAATTAATCACTAATTAGAACCATACACGTAAGCCAACACCAACTTTGTTGTCACGTTTGAATGAAGTATTGTTTACTTTGCCTTTTACGGTCATGAAGTCAACAAATGTAGAAGCTTGTTTGTGGAATTTGTAGCTTGTACCGACTACAAATTTATTCGCGGTTAATTTAACTGATTTATCACTCTTCTGACCACGGATATTTGTGTAGTGACCATAAAGTGCAAGTTCAGTGTCGCTTTGTTTCATTGCAACAACTTTAGCACCTACACCTAATTGAGACAATTTGTTCAATGCTAATTCAACAGACTCTTGAGTACCGTTATCTACATATTTGTAAGTATTGTAGTCAACTTTCTTAGAGGTTTTTGCTTCAGTATAAGTTACACCGACTTTGAACATGTCGTTTTCAACACCTGTTGATGCGATGAATGCGTTACGTTTTACGTTGCCGATTGCTGTTTTGTAGTTTTCTTGAGTAAAGCCACCATTTACAGCAAATTTTAAGTCTTCAACTTTATGTTCAAATTTCAACGCACCACCGAAACCTTGTGAATAGCCATCTGAAGCTTTAGTTGCAAGGGCTTTCTTATCTGTGTTGCCTAATAAATAGTGAGCACCGAAGCTGAAGCCACCGAATGATGGAGAAGCATAAGTGATTGCTTTTTCGCCAGAGTTAGTGGTTTGACCTACACCGCCGTATTTAGTTGTTGAACCAGATTTATCTAAACCTGCTGTTGAAGTGTCGTGGTTACCGAAAGTAAGTTTACCTGCAGATTTTGAATCAAAACCAACATAGTATTCATCTGTTTCAACTGTTTTTTTGAATGAAGTTGCTACAGCACCGATTACTTTAACATCATCAGAAAGTTTGTGAGAAACTGAGAAAGACAAACCTGAACCGTCATTTTTTAAATCAGGACGTTTGTCAGTTTCTTTTTCTAAAATCACACGAACTTTACCGTTCATATCAACTTTTGTACCTTCATTTTCATAAACGGTTAAAGCTGAAGCTGAAGTTGCAAATGCTGCTACTGCTAATGCGACGAGTGTTTTTTTCATAGTGTTCACCTTAAATAATTTTAGTTTCATCAAATCACTCTTGTTAAGGTATAAGAGTAATTGCCGGAATCGTCCATTTACATCCATTGTAAAAGTGGGTAAATGCTGATTGCGGAGCAAATAGTGTCAGAATCAGTATTTTATGTCAATCTTTTCGGGAACTTTTTTAGATGTTGTAAATTTTCTATAAAAACAGTGGGTTACGTTTTATTTTTATAAAGGTTGAGCTTTTTACTCGGATATTGCCCTGTTTTTTTATGATTTTTATATTTTTAACTATTTGATTATAAAGATTTTTTTATTTTTCTAGGGATTCTCATTGATTTTGTGATGTAGTTCACATTTTTGAAAAGAATTCTGATTTTTGATGTTTTTTTGCACTTAAATGGTCTGTTTGGTCTGGTATATAGCATAGCAAGGGGGGGAGAAAAATGGCGATTTTGCAAAATATGAGGTGATGGAAAGTAAAAATCCGCCCTCGTGGGCGGATTAGATGAGGTTATGGCGTGTCTATATGTCGACTTCGCTGTCTTCTTCTTCGATCTCGCAAATGCGTTCAAGGCTGACAACCTGTTCCGTTTCAGTGGTACGGATAATTCGCACGCCTTGGGTGTTCCGTCCCACTAGGCTCACTTCATTCACTCGAGTGCGAACGAGCGTGCCAGCGTCAGTAATCAACATAATTTGATCGTTTTCTTCTACTTGAACTGCCGCCACGACTTTGCCGTTACGTTCGTTCACTTTGATTGATACCACGCCTTTGGTTGCACGGGATTTGACAGGGTATTCACTTAATGCGGTACGTTTGCCGTAGCCGTTTTGGGTTACGGTCAAAATTTCGCCTTGGGTGTGTGGAATCACGAGTGAGACCACTTTGTCGGCGGAGAGATTCACGCTGTTGCTGTCTTCATTCTCTTCGCTTTCAATCGCGTCCACGTCGATTTCTTCCACATCGTCCGCAGAAATTTCGGTGGTGGCGAGTTTGATACCTTTCACGCCTGTGGCGATACGCCCCATTCCACGCACGCCTGCTTCGTTAAAGCGAACCACACGTCCTTGAGCGGAGAACAACATAATTTCGCTCTCGCCGTTGGTAATATCCACGCCGATTAACTCATCGCCTTCACGCAATTTCAACGCAATCAAACCGCTTGAGCGGACGTTGCTGAACGCATCAAGTGACACTTTTTTCACGACACCGCTTGCGGTTGCCATAAAGATGAATTTGTCCGCACTGAATTCGCCATTTGGAATCGGCAGAATTGCCGTTATACGCTCGTTTTCTTCTTTAACTAACGGCAGAATATTCACGATTGGTGTGCCACGCGCCCCACGGCTGGCTTGCGGTAATTGATAGACTTTCAGTTGATACAAACGTCCACGGGTGGAGAAACAGAGAATAGTATCGTGCGTATTGGCGACCAATAGACGCTCAATGAAATCGTCTTCTTTCATTTTCGTTGCCGATTTGCCTTTACCGCCACGTCGTTGGGCTTCGTACTCCGAAAGTGGTTGATATTTCACATAGCCTGCGTGGGAAAGAGTGACCACCACATCTTCTTGTGCGATTAAATCTTCTAAATTGATGTCGCCTGACGCTGACGTGATTTCAGTACGGCGTTCATCGCCGAATTCGGCTTTGACTTTTTCAAGCTCTTCACGGATCACTTCCATCAAGCGTTCGGCACTGTTGAGAATGTGCAGAAGTTCGCCGATGACGACTAAAATGTCTTTGTATTCGTCTAAAATTTTCTCGTGTTCTAAACCCGTTAAGCGGTGTAAACGTAGTTCTAAAATCGCACGGGCTTGGGCTTCAGATAAATAGTATTCGCCGTTGCGAACGCCACATTCGGCAGGCAATTCATCAGGGCGAGCCGCGTCCACGCCAGCGGCTTCTAACATTGGGGCAACGTTACCCAATGCCCACGGGCGGGAAAGCAAGCCTTCACGGGCTTCGTCTGCGGTTTTGGAATTGCGGATCAGCTCAATCACTGGATCGATATTGGCTAACGCAATCGCCAAGCCTTCTAAAATATGGGCTCGTTCACGGGCTTTGCGAAGTTCAAAAATGGTGCGGCGAGTTACGACTTCACGGCGGTGTAATACGAAGGCTTCAATAATTTGTTTTAAATTCAATACCTTCGGCTGACCGTGATCGAGTGCCACCATATTGATCCCGAACGTGACTTGCATTTGGGTGAGGGCGTAAAGGTTATTCAGTACCACTTCGCCCACCGCATCACGTTTGATTTCAATCACAATGCGTAAGCCGTCTTTGTCCGACTCATCACGCAATTCGCTGATGCCTTCCACTTTCTTCTCTTTTACCAATTCAGCGATTTTTTCGATCAATTTCGCTTTATTCACTTGGTAAGGAATTTCAGTGACGATAATTTGTTCACGCCCTTTGGCTGTAGTTTCCACACTGGCTTTGGCACGCACATAGATTTTGCCACGCCCTGTGCGGTAAGCTTCTTCAATCCCTTTGCGACCATTGATAATCGCAGCCGTTGGGAAATCAGGGCCGGGAATGTGCTGCATTAACTCTTCAACGCTGATTTGATCGTTATCGATGAACGCTAAACAGCCATTTAGTACTTCATTCAAGTTGTGGGGCGGAATGTTGGTTGCCATCCCCACCGCAATGCCCGATGAACCATTGACGAGCAAGGCTGGAATTTTGGTTGGCAGCACATCGGGGATCATCTCTTTGCCATCATAGTTTGGCGAGAAATCCACCGTTTCTTTGTCGAGATCGGTCAGCAATTCTTGGGTAATTTTCTGCATACGCACTTCGGTATAACGCATTGCCGCAGGGGCATCGCCGTCAATCGAACCGAAGTTACCTTGCCCGTCCACTAACATATAACGAAGCGAGAACGGCTGAGCCATACGCACAATGGTGTCGTAAACGGCAGAGTCGCCGTGTGGGTGGTATTTACCGATCACGTCCCCGACCACACGTGCCGATTTCACATACGGTTTGCTGGCGGTGTTGCCACTTTGATCCATTGAGAACAACACACGGCGGTGAACGGGTTTCAGCCCATCACGCACATCGGGCAAGGCACGCCCCACAATCACCGACATCGCATAGTCGAGATATGAAGTTTTCAGTTCTTCTTCGATACTGATGGGAGTAATATCTTTGGCTAATTCGCTCATTGAAATTTCCTAATCACGTTGCAGAAAGCCCAGCCAATTTGCGGGGCAAAAATTGGGCGAGAGTATAGCATAAAAGCCAACCTTTCGGGGAAATATCTCACCACAAGGGGGGACTTTTCGGCTAAAAAGTGCAAAATGTTGCCCGATTTTTTATGTAGATTGCTCTCGAAAATATTGCAGATTTTTTGTAAGATCTTCCCCCTTGTTAGTCCTAAGGAGTCGCTATGAAAAAGATTGAAGAATTAACTGATCAACAACGTGAAATTTGCATTAACAGTGGCACAGAACGCCCTTTCACTGGCAAATTTCTGAACGAAAATCGTATTGGGACTTATCGTTGTGTGCGTTGCCACAATCCGCTGTTCCGTTCTGACACCAAATTTGATGCAGGTTGTGGCTGGCCGAGTTTCTATGAAACCATTCACAAAAATTCGTTGCGTTATTTAGACGATTACAGTCTAGGTGGTCGTCATCGCACCGAAATTCGTTGTGGAAATTGCGATGCTCATATGGGACACGTTTTCCCCGACGGCCCACAACCGACAGGTTTACGTTTCTGCCTAAATTCCGTGGCGTTGAATTTCAAATGGGATGAAACAGGGGAGGAGATTGATGGCTAATACAAGGGGGGGAGTTACTGTGCGTTTTTGCTAAATTAAGTCATTAGCCTTTTAGCCGAAAGCGTCCACGACTGTAGCGAGTTTTCATCAAGGCTAAGATCTGCTCTTTTTCGCTACTGGTTGCCTGTTGGCTCTGCTTGGCGACCACAAGCGAATGTTGAATCGAATGGGCGTGGGTAATCGCAATCGCTAATGCATCGGCGGCATCGGCTTGGGGTTTGTCTGAGAGCTTTAAAATCCGAGTGACCATTTCCTGCACTTGGATTTTATCCGCTGAACCAATTCCGACTACGGTCTGTTTCACCAATCGTGCAGCATATTCAAACACAGGCAAATCGTGATTGACCGCTGCCACAATCGCCGTTCCCCTAGCTTGGCCTAACTTCAAGGCAGAATCGGGATTTTTCGCCATAAACACTTGTTCAATCGCAAACATATCAGGCTGAAATTGGGTAATAATTTCGCTCACGCCTGCGTAAATGCGTTTCAAACGTGTAGGCATATCGTCCACGGTGGTGCGAATTGCACCACTGCCCAGATATTCCAGCTGTCGCCCAGTTTGACGAATTACGCCATAGCCCGTGACCCGAGAACCAGGGTCAATCCCTAAAATAATTGCCATAATATAAAAAGAAATGGATCTCACAAGGAGATCCATTCGGATTTTAATGAAGATTATTTTGCAATTTCGCAGTTTTTCGCTACGATGTTATTGTTACTACGATATTGTACTGGCACAGTTTTAGACACCGTATTTGGAGCAAAACCAGAATCTAAAGACCATACACGGTTGCCTGCAACGAAACGAGAGCCATCTTCATATTTCTCATCAAATTTCAAATCACCCACGACTTTGCCGTCAATGCTCAAAGTTACCAAGTCAGCTTTACCATTTAAGAAAGCGTAAGTGGCAGAAACCACTTTTCTTTTACCTTTAACATCACACAAATAAGCGGCAGTTTGAAGTTCAGGTTTAACGGAGACCTTCGCACCTTTAACCGCATCTTTAGTTGCGGTTGCCGCACCTTTTACTGCATCAGTAGTTGCAGTTGCTGCACCTGCTACGGCGTTGCCTGTTGCTTTCATTGCATCTGTTGTAGCTGTTGCGATTTTGTTTGGTGTTGTGCACGCTGCTAATACTAAAGTTGCCGCGATTGCTGGTGCGAATTTTACTAATTTCATTTAAGTTTCCTTAATAAAGTGAATTAAAAAGCAGGCTTTATAATAAAGCTGCGACTTCATCACTGATCTGACCGTTATGATATACGTTTTGAACATCATCGCAATCTTCTAACATATCGATCAGTTTTAATAATTTAGGTGCGGTTTCTGCATCTAAATCAACGGTTGTCGATGGAATCATTGTGACATCAGCGGATTCAATTTTAAATCCAGCGGCTTCAATGCCATCTCTCACACTGCCGAGATCTTCCCACGCAGTATAAATCTCAAAACTGCCATCTTCTTGCGGTTGCACATCGTCTGCACCTGCTTCGATAGCCGCTTCCATTAAGCTGTCTTCGTCCGCATTGGCAATTAAAATTAAGCCTTTTTTGCTGAATAAGTAGCCAACAGATCCTTCTGTACCTAAGTTGCCACCGCATTTAGTGAAACTTGGGCGAACTTGTGAAATGGTGCGGTTGGCGTTGTCGCTTAAACACTCTACCATCACCGCTGTACCGCCTGGACCGTAGCCTTCATAGACTTTGGTTTCCATATTGGTATCATCGCCACCGCCGACACCACGCTCAATCGCACGGTTAATCGTATCACGCGTCATATTGCTGGATAACGCTTTATCCACCGCCGTACGCAAGCGAGGGTTTGAACTCACATCGCCACCGCCTAATTTGGCTGCGGTAACCAATTCACGAATTAACTTGGTAAAAATCTTACCGCGTTGTGCATCTTGTGCCGCTTTGCGGTGTTTAATGTTAGCCCACTTACTATGACCTGCCATTGTTTTGTCCTTATCTTATTTTAAAAGTTCAATGTAAAGGTCAGTTTTACATTGCTAGTAAAAACTGACCCAAAATGCGATTATGCCAAATAACGTAAAATCGCTTCAGCGTTATTCGGCGATTTAGTTAATGCCACCGCTTGCTCTACCGAAAGCCAGCGATAAGCCAAATGCTCCGTCAAAGTTGGCGAGATTTCATCGTCTAACGCCAACAAAAACCAATGCTCCGTGCATCGGGAGATTTCGGGGGCGTATTTATAGCGGAATTGCGGGAAAATTTCAAATTCTACGCAATGTTGGCAATCTACAAGGGGTAACTTATCTGCCAAAATCTGCAAACCGACCTCCTCATAGACTTCACGAATCGCCGTTTGGTACGGGGTTTCCCCAGTTTCAATCGTGCCTGTGACCGACTGCCAAAATTCAGGATCGTCTTGGCGTTGTAACATCAACACACGGTTGGTGCTTTTGGCGTAGATCACCACGAGAACGGAGTTGGGATTTTTGTAGATCATAGTGTATAAAAATATGAGTATCTTATAAATCCATAGTATTTTTTAGCAAATACAAGTGCATAAATTGTACAATTTATGCACTTCCTATTGACATAGGAAGTGCTGTTTTTCTGAAAAAGAAATTATACAGTATTACTTATTATGTCAAGAAATACATGACATTAATAAACAGAAAATAACCAGTATACAATTCTAAATATGTTGATATACCGCTCTAAACATTAAACTGTTAATCTAATATGGAGTTAAAATATGGAACTCGAAATGGAAATATTATTACATTACTTTTTTTTATTTTTTTATTTACCAACAGAATGGTCATCTGAATTACTCTATTTTTTCTCTGAAGAATATGATAATCAGATGCTTAAATTAGATTATACACATTCGCAATTTATCTTTGGTTGGCTGTTAGGATCAATGATTTTCTTTATGATAATAAATTTATCCTATCTAGACTCTAAAAAAATAAAACCATATGCACCTTTTCTACAAATGTCTCCATTTGTAACAATTCCTTTACTCATTTATATTTTTAGGGATGTCAAAGACTTCTTGCCTTGGTAGTATGATTTCATTTAGTCTCAAACAGATTTTTTAAATATTTAATAGCAACATTTAAGGAATATTATGTATTTATCCATTTTATTAAGTTATGTTATTTTTCCCAAAATATTAATGCTCTTATGTTTTTGGTTTATGATTTCTAGATTCAAGAAATTGAATGAAATGAAATTTGGTGAATATCCTGATTCAATTAAACCAGGATTTATACTCTTTCTCCCCTTTATTGGTGAGCTTTATTTTGTTATTTATTTCTGGAAAAAACATGTAGGAGGTCTTGTAGCAGTTGCTTGGTTAGTTTTTTTATGGTGGTATCATTTAGATACTATTTACCATACTGGAGTTTGGACAGCAACCGCAGAAAAAGCTTATCAATTATTTAAACCTCAAGGGCGTATCCTTAGCTTTGGATTTGAGAACGAAGTAATAACGTCAATAAAATGGCATTGGTACAAATTAGTTTTAGTCTTTATTACATCAACATATCTAAGTAGTATATTTATTACACTTGGGTTAAATGCTAAAATTAAATTTGACAGAGACCTTCTCGATAAAATAAAAACAGACGAATTTGTGAAAAGGTATTATGCTAGGATCAATAATTCAGAGCCATCTAATGAAAGTAAAAATTTTCCTTCTTGATAGAGTTTAAACTCTAGTTAAATAGCATTTAACTAACAATAATATAGTAAAAAACCACCTTCTTATAAGGTGGTTTTTAGTTAACAATAAAAAATGCGATCTATTCGGGCAGAACTGCCTATAACAACTACTCCGTTTCTACCGTTGTCTTAATCGCCAACTCCGCCAACGCTTTTGGATTGCCGAAACTTGGGGCATCGGTCATTAAACACGCTGCAGCGGTGGTTTTCGGGAAGGCAATCACATCACGGATATTTTCCGTGCCGGTGATCAGCATTGTTAAACGGTCTAAACCGAACGCCAAGCCTGCGTGCGGTGGGGTGCCGAATTTTAAGGCATCAAGCAAGAAACCGAATTTTTCACGCTGTTCTTCTTCGTTAATGCCAAGAATGCCGAACACGGTTTGTTGCATTTTCGGGTCGAAAATACGCACCGAGCCACCGCCCACTTCGTAGCCGTTGATCACCATATCGTAAGCGTTCGCCACTGCCCCTTTTGGATCGGCTTTCAGCTCTTCTGGGTTAAGATCTTTCGGGGCTGTGAATGGGTGATGCATTGCCGACCAGTTGCCTTCGTCATCTTTTTCAAACATTGGGAAATCAACCACCCACAACGGTTTCCACGCTGCCAAGTCGGTTAAACCTAAATCACGACCGAGTTTCAAACGTAACGCACCCATTGCATCGGTAACGACTTTTTCGCTGTCGGCACCGAAGAACAGAATGTCGCCTGTTTGGGCTTGTACACGTTCAAATAAGGCTTTTAAAACGTCTTCATTCAAGAATTTAGCAATTGGGCTTTGTACGCCGTCTAAACCTGCGTTCACATCATTGACTTTCAACCACGCCAAGCCTTTTGCTCCATAAATACCGACAAATTGGGTGTATTCATCAATCTGTTTACGAGTAATCTCTAAGCCGTTTGGCACACGAATCACCGCCACACGACCTTCCGCATCGTTTGCAGGGCCGCTGAACACTTTGAAATCCACGGTTTTCACAATGTCTGCCACATCAACCAACTCTAGCGGGTTACGTAAATCAGGCTTGTCCGAACCGAAACGACGCATCGCTTCAGCAAAGGTCATTTGTGGGAACTCGCCTAAATCCACATTCAAACGATCTAACCACAAACCACGGATCATTTTTTCCATCATTGCACGCACTTCAGGGGCGGCCATAAAGGTGGTTTCCACATCGATTTGGGTAAATTCTGGCTGGCGATCGGCTCGCAAATCTTCATCACGGAAACATTTGACGATTTGGTAATAGCGGTCAAAACCTGACATCATCAGCAACTGTTTGAACAACTGTGGCGACTGTGGCAAGGCGTAGAATTTGCCTTTATGCACACGGCTTGGCACAAGGTAGTCCCTTGCCCCTTCAGGCGTGGCTTTAGTCAGCATCGGGGTTTCAATATCCAAGAAACCGTTGTCGTCCATATAACGGCGGACGAAGCTGGTGATTTTGGCACGAGTTTTCAAACGCTCCGCCATTTCGGGACGGCGTAAATCTAAATAGCGATATTTCAAACGCTGTTCTTCAGTATTGTTTTGGTTGAAGTCCAAAGGTAAGACTTCGGCATTGTTATAGACCAAAATCTCTTTGACTAACACTTCAATTTCGCCCGTTGCCATCTCTTTGTTGATTTGCGATTCATCACGGGCAATCACTTCGCCTTTAATCTGCACGCAAGCTTCAGCTCTTAACGCCGACACTTGTTTGAATAATGCGTCATCTTTCTCATCGACAAACACTTGCACGATCCCTTCACGGTCACGAATTTGCATAAAAATAAAACGACCGAGATTACGCACACGGTGCACCCAACCACTTAGAGTCACCGTTTGTCCAACGTGAGAGCGGTTCAACGCACCGCAATAATGAGAACGCATCATAATTATATCCTTTATGTAAATTTGAAAAAAATTGCCGTGATTATAACGAAAAGCCACGCAAGAAAACAGATTCAGGCGGAAAATAATGATTTATGCCTTGAATTCCGATAATTTGGCGTTATATTAGCGGACATTATTGTATTTGTAAGGGCGTGAAGTCGCCCAATCACATCAAAATAAAGGACTGACAATGACCAACCAAACTGACAAAGATCTTGAACAACAACCTGCAGAAACCACCCAAGAAACAGCCCCCGTTGATCAAACCGTACCTGAAACCGATTTGCAAAATCTTCAAGATTCTGACCCCCTTGCAGAGGCTATCGCCCGAGTGCAAGAGCTAGAAGAATATATCGCCAACGCCGACAAACGTGAGCAAGAGATCCAACTGCGTGCCAGAGCAGAAATCGAAAACATTCGCCGTCGCACAGAACAAGATGTAGAAAAAGCCCATAAGTTCGCTTTGGAAAAATTCGCCAAAGAGTTGCTGAATGTGGTGGATAATTTAGAGCGTGGTTTGCAGGCGTTAGAAGGTGCGGACGAAAGCGTTAGAGCCCTTGCCGAAGGCGTAGAACTGACCCACAAAGGCTTAGTTTCTACCTTAAATCAGTTCGGGGTGGAAGCCGTCGGCGTAGTGGGCGAAGCGTTCAACCCAGAACTACATCAAGCCATTTCAATGCAACCTGCTGAAGGCATTGAACCAAACCACATCAGCGTGGTGCTACAAAAAGGTTACACTTTGCACGGACGAGTGATCCGCCCAGCAATGGTAATGGTGGCAGGCTAATTTTCAATTTCTCGACAGAGATCACAAAATTCGCCCAACTTCCCCTGAAAAATTCGGTTATAGTTTGTTTGAATTTAAGAAAGGGGAAAAACAATGGATACCACAATGAATATTCGATTTGATAAATTACGTTTCGTCAAAAAACTGCAAGAAGCCAATCAGCCACCCGAAGTGGCAGAAGCCTTTGCCGATGCATTAGATGATGCTCTCGATCAAAGTCAGCGAAATCTAATGACAAAAACGGATTTTGAATTGCGTCTGACACAACTAGAAGCGAAATTCGACACGAAGCTATCACAAATGGAAGCTCGCTTAACCGATACATTCAACACAATGATGTATAAAATGGTGGGATTGATGATGGCAGGTATTGGTTTCTTAATGACTATCATCAAATTTATCAACTAATCGAACCGTTAAACTTTCCCTTACTTGCGTGCAGGTAAGGGATTTTCACTTTCTGAAATCACACAATGTCTTTACAACTCAACGCAATCGCCTTGCTCCTTGTGGTGCTGATTTTACTTGGACTTTTCAGCCAAAACAGTGCCGTGACCATTTCCGCTGCGGTGTTGCTGATTATGCAACAAACCCTGCTCTCAAACTATCTGCCGTGGGTGGATAAATACGGCTTAAAAATTGGAATTATTATTCTTACCATCGGCGTACTCAGCCCGCTCGTTTCAGGGCGAATTGCAATGCCCGACTTCGCCACTTTTCTGAATTGGAAAATGCTATTTGCGATTGTGGCAGGCATTGCGGTTGCGTGGCTCGGCGGACGTGGCGTAAACTTAATGAGTGGCCAACCTGTGTTAGTCACGGGGTTGTTGATCGGCACCATTATTGGTGTCGCCTTTATGAAAGGCGTACCCGTTGGGCCTTTGATTGCCGCTGGGATTTTGTCGTTGGTAGTAGGAAAGGGTGAATAGCATCGCATTGAACAGGATTGCTTAGCAATCACTTTGCTATGATTTTATGTTAGAGGAACACAATGAAAAAACTGGTTATTTTAGGCTCAACAGGCTCAATTGGCACAAGCACGTTATCGGTTATCGATCATAATCCGAGCGATTACCAAGCCTTTGCCTTGGTGGGCGGGAAAAATGTGGGGTTGATGACAGAGCAATGCCAACGCTATCAGCCGACATTTGCCGCCTTAGATGATGTGAATTCCGCTCAACAACTGGCGGAAAACCTTAAAGCGTTGAACCTCACAACGGAAGTGGTCAGCGGTACGCAAGCCATTTGCGAATTAGCAGCGCACCCCGAAGCCGATATGGTAATGGCGGCGATTGTTGGGGCTGCGGGGCTTTTGCCGACACTTTCGGCGGTGAAAGCGGGTAAAAAAGTGTTGCTGGCAAATAAAGAGTCGCTAGTCACTTGCGGACAGCTTTTTATTGATGAAGCGAAAAAATCGGGGGCGAAATTATTGCCAGTGGACAGCGAACACAACGCGATTTTCCAAGCGTTACCGCCTGATTTGCAAAATCTCATCGGTTCTTGCCCCCTTGCAGAGCTTGGCGTGAGCAAAATTATTCTCACAGGGTCTGGCGGGCCGTTCCGCACCAAACCGCTTAATGAATTTTCATCGATCACACCTGAACAAGCGATTGCTCACCCAAATTGGTCAATGGGGCGAAAAATTTCGGTCGATTCTGCCACGATGATGAACAAAGGATTGGAATATATCGAAGCCCGTTGGCTGTTTAATGCCAGTGCGGAAGAAATGGAAATCATCATTCATCCGCAATCGATTATTCACTCAATGGTGCGTTATGTGGACGGCAGTGTGCTGGCACAAATGGGCAACCCCGATATGAGAACGCCGATTGCTCACACGATGGCGTATCCACAACGAATTCACGCAGGCGTCGCCCCGCTGGATTTCTTCAAATTAAAAGAGCTGACCTTTATTGAGCCTGATTTTGCTCGCTATCCCAATTTGAAATTGGCGATTGATGCTTTCGCCGAAGGGCAATATGCGACCACCGCAATGAATGCGGCAAATGAAGTGGCGGTGGAAGCCTTTTTAAATGGGCAAATTCGCTTTACGGATATTGTGGAGGTGAATCGGAGCGTGGTGGAAAACATCGCCCCGATTGCGATTCGGGAAATTGCCGACGTGTTACACATCGACAAGCTGGCGAGAGACGTTGCGACTCAAACGGTATTACAGCAATAAAATAAAATCGCCTGACGGCGATTTTATTTTTTATGTTTAGATGGCATAGCCTAAGGCATAAAACGCCACGAGAACAACTGCAATAACAACCGTGCCGATGTTCAATTTCTTGAACTCGCCTGAAATGACACGACCGATCACAAGGGTGGCAAAGCCTAACATAATCCCTGTCACGATGTTCGCTGTCAGCACGATAAACACGGCACACACCAAGCCAGACATTGCCCCGATGAAATCATCAAAATCAAGTTTTGACACGTTGCTTAACATCAACAAGCCCACGTACATCAAGGCTGGAGCGGTTGCGTAGCTTGGCACTAAGAATGCAAGCGGTTGGAAGAATAACATCAAGAGGAACAACACGCCCACGACCACCGCCGTTAAACCGGTTTTACCACCGACTGCGGTGCCTGCTGCCGATTCGATGTACACCGCAGCAGGGGCTGTGCCGAATAAGCCTGATAGCACGCTACCGAGTGAGTCAGAGGTCAATGCACGTCCGCCGTTGATGATTTGTCCATCTTTGTCTAGTAAGTTTGCTTGCCCCGCCACTGCACGGATTGTGCCTGTCGCATCGAAAATAGCGGTCATCACAAGGGCAAATACCACAGGTAAAATCGCTGCGTTCAATGCCCCCATTACATCAAGATTTAAGAATTGGGAATTTTCGCCGAAGGTTGGCATTTTGAATACTTCGCCACCGAATTTTACATTCGGGTCAAAGATCAGGCCGATCACGGTAATCGCGATGATTACCCATAAAATCGAACCTTTCACTTGCAAGCGTTCTAAACCGATGATCGCCGCTAAGCCAAGCAGTGCCATAATCACAGGAAAAGAAGTAAATTCACCCATTTTCACCGGTAAACCCGCCTGGTTGCTCACCACTAAGCCAACGCCGTTTGCAGCGATTAACAATAGGAATAAGCCGATCCCGATCCCAGCACCGTGCGCGATGCTTGCAGGCAAGTTGCGTAAGATCCAACCACGGATACCAGTTACTGAAACTAACGTGAACACCACACCCATTAAGAAAATCGCTCCTAACGCCACAGGCACGCTAATGCCCTGACCGAGCACTAAACTGAAGGCGGTAAATGCGGTGAGGGAAATCGCACAGCCGATCGCCATTGGCACGTTCGCCCATAAGCCGATTAAAATCGAGCCAAGCCCTGCCACTAAACAGGTCGCGATAAACACTGAGTCCGCAGGAAAACCCGCTGCACTCAACATATTTGGCACCACGATCACGGAATAGACCATCGCTAAAAAGGTGGTTAATCCTGCAATAATTTCCTGACGAACGTTTGAACCACGCTCTTGCAACTGGAAACGAGAGAGTAAAGACATAAAGACCTCAAAAATGAAAAATAAAATTGAAGGAGATTAAAAAGGGTGCGATTTTACACAAGGCAAGCCATTTAGGCAAACGTTTGCTTGGCTAACGTTTTGCAGAAAATGGACAAGATCTGCCCCCTTGTATCAGAATTGGGCTGATGAAATCAGCCCGTATGACGTTAAGCAAGACGCTCAAAACCTTTTTCAAGATCGGCGATTAAATCGTCCACATCTTCCAAGCCGATATGAACACGAATCAACGTACCAGTGAGTTTGCGTTCAATAGCAGGGCGGATACGAGCAATCTCATGGGGTTGGTTAGTAAGGATCAAGGACTCATAACCTCCCCATGAATATGCCATAGCAAAGTATTTAAAGTTTTCTAGGAAATCAGCAAGCTCTTGATCTGAAAGGCACTTATTCAACTCAAACGAAAATAATCCGCTTGCGCCACTAAAATCACGTTGGAAAAATTCGTGTCCGTGGCAACTTGGCAGAGCAGGGTGGTAAACGGCTTTGACTTCAGGGCGTTGTGCCAGCCATTTGGCAATGTGGAGGCTACTTTCATGATGCTGTTTCAAACGAAGTGCAAGCGTGCGTAGACCTCGAGTTGTCATGTAGGCAGAATCTGCATCGACCATTTGCCCCATTAAGTAGGAATTTTCTCGCAGTTGATCCCAACAGCGAGCATTGGCAACGGCCGTGCCGATCATCACATCAGAATGCCCGACCAAATACTTGGTGCCTGCTTGGATCGAAATATCAATGCCGTGCTCAAGTGCAGGGAACAGTACGCCTGCCGACCAAGTGTTGTCGATCATAATCACGATCTCAGGGTTAATTGCACGAGCGGTCTGCACCAACGTTGGAATATCAGGCACTTCCATTGTCAGCGAGCTTGGCGATTCCAAAAACAGCACTTTGGTGTTCGGTTGGATCAGATCGGCGATTTGGCGACCGATCATCGGATCGTAATAAGTGGTTTCTACGCCAAACTTTTTCAGAATCTGATTACAAAAATCTTGGGTCGGCTCGTAAGCTGCTCCCGTCATCAAAATATGATCGCCTTGTGCGACAAAAGCTAAAATCGCATTGCTCACAGCGGCTGCACCACAGGGATAGAGTGCACAACCCGCTCCACCTTCCAACTCGCTCATGGCATCTTGCAAAGCAAAGTGAGTGAGTGTACCACGGCGACCGTAAAATAGTGCCCCTTTATAACGATTACGAGTAGCGTCTTTTTTGTCGGCAATAGAATCAAAAACTAATGAGGAAGCTCGTTGAATCACGGGGTTTACGCCTTTTTGGGTGTAGCGTGTATGGCGAGAAAGATGGGCAAGTTGTGTAGATAATTTTTTGTTAGTTTGCATCGTTTTGCCTTTATTGAAAAGTGAAAGGATATAAAAATCCCCCTATATATTTAGGGGGGATCTTGTTCATTAAGCTTTACGCCACGTGGTGCCGTTGGCGCCGTCTTCTAACACAATGCCCATTTCGGTCAGTTTGTTGCGAGCTTCGTCCGCCACCGCCCAATTTTTTGCGGCACGAGCTTCGTTGCGTTGCTTGATGAGAGCTTCAATTTCTGCCACTTCATCATTATCCGCACCGCCTTGCAAGAAGGCTTCTGCATCTTGTTCTAACAAGCCCAACACCCCTGCAAGTTGTTTTAAACGGCTTGCCAAGCGGTTAGCTTCGGCTGGATTTTCGCTTTTTGCTTTGTTGATTTCACGTGCCAGCTCAAACAGCACCGCTAACGCCCCAGGGGTGTTAAAATCATCATTCATTGCCTCTTTAAAAGCGGTAACGTATTGATCATCTTCGCTTAATTCGACAGATAAATCACAGCCACGCAAGGCGGTGTATAAGCGTTCAAGAGCTGAACGGGCAAGCTCAATATTTTCCGCACTAAAATCTAATAAACTGCGATAGTGAGCGGTTAAAAAGAAATAACGCACGGTTTCAGCATCAAACTGTTTCAAAATATCACGAATAGTAAAGAAGTTGTTCAATGATTTGGACATCTTCTCTTTGTTGATCATCAACATTCCCGTGTGCAGCCAATAATTGACGTAGTCATCGCCGTGTGCACAGCAAGATTGGGCAATTTCGTTTTCGTGGTGTGGGAACATTAAATCTGAACCACCACCGTGAATATCAAAATGGTTGCCGAGTTCTTTGCTGTTCATCGCCGAACATTCAATATGCCAACCGGGGCGACCTTTGCCCCAAGGGGAATCCCAGCTCGGTTCGTTGGCTTTGGACATTTTCCACAGCACAAAATCCATCGGGTTACGTTTGACTGATTTGATTTCGACCCTTGCCCCTGCTTGCAGTTGCTCTAAATTTTGGCGAGAAAGGCGACCGTATTTTTCAAAGGAATCGACCTTAAACATCACATCGCCATCTTCCGCAACATAAGCGTACCCTTTGTCTAACAAGGTTTGCACCATATTGATAATTTCTGGCATATGCTGTGTAGCTCTTGGCTCCACATCAGGGCGTAGAATGTTCAACGCATCAAAATCACGGTGCATTTCGGCAATCATTCGTTCCACCAGTTGGTCACAGGTTTCGTTGTTCTCAATGGCACGTTTGATGATTTTGTCGTCCACATCGGTAATGTTACGAACGTAACGCAAATTGTAGCCAAGGTAGCGTAAATAGCGGGCAATCACATCAAAAGAGACAAACGTCCGCCCGTGCCCAAAGTGACAGAAATCAAAAACCGTCACGCCACAGACGTACATTCCCACAAAATCAGGATGGATCGGTTTAAATTCTTCTTTTTCACGTTTTAGGGTGTTATAAATTTTGAGCATCGTTTTCTCTCTCTCAATCAAAAAATAAAGGCGGTTAATATAGCAAACAAGGGGGCAGATTTTGAGATTTTTTTGCAATTTTTAACAAACTTTTTCATAATGTCGCCTTTCTTCCCTTTCTCACATAGGAACACTCAATGATTACATTACACACCAACTTCGGCGACATCAAAATCGCCTTGAATTTTGAAAAAGCCCCAATCACGGCTGAAAACTTTGAAACCTACTGCAAAGACGGCTTTTACAACGGCACCATTTTCCACCGTGTGATCGACGGTTTTATGATCCAAGGTGGCGGTATGGAATCGGGTTTAATCGAAAAATCCACTCGTGCTCCAATCAAAAACGAAGCCAACAACGGCTTGAGCAACAAACGTGGTACCATCGCAATGGCTCGTACTTCTGATCCACACTCGGCTTCCGCTCAATTTTTCATTAACGTGGCAGACAACAGTTTCTTAGATCATCGCACCAAAGAGATGTTTGGCAAAACTGTGGTGCAAGAGTGGGGCTATGCGGTATTCGGTGAAGTGGTTGAAGGAATGGACGTGGTGGATAAAATCAAAGGCGTGAAAACGGGCAACAAAGGCTTCCACCAAGATGTGCCAAAAGAAGATGTGGTAATCAGTTCGGTGACAGTGGAGTAGTAATATAAAAATAGCAAGGGGAGGATTTTGTAAAATCTTCCACAAACTCCCCCCCTTGTAAGCTTCAACGTAGCATGTGAATATTACTTCGTCAAATCAATCTGATACACCGCAAAACCTGTTTCATCAAGATTTAAGAATGTCACATCATATTGTGATTTTTCGGCAATGAACGCTTTGGCTTTCTCACTTGGCGATGTTTCAAAACGCACATCTAATTTCGCTTTGGTCGAAATTGGGGCGATTCGCCAGTTTTTGTCTGCTGCAGGGTTCACTTTGCCGTGAGCTTGGGTTTCGCTACTGATGTAGTTCGCTAAAATTTGGCGGTTTTCATCTGGGGCAGCGAACACTATGTGGCTGTCGCCTGTGCCTGGGAATTTATTGCTGTACGCACGGTAGTTGTTCGTCGCAATTAAAAATTCCGCTTTTGGATCCACCGCTTTGCCTTGGTAGGTTAGATTCACCACTCGGCTGGTGTTTGGGTTGATCAACTTGCAATCACCGTCATAACGTGCAGGTTTGGTGATGTCGTATTGGTATTGCACGCCGTCAATCACGTCAAAGTTATAGGTGCGGAAGCCTGTCCAATCCAGCAAACTTTGTGGCTGTTCGCTACTTGGATCGATCTGCTTGAACATACCTGCACTGCATTCTAACCATTCTTTTAACTCTTCGCCCGTGACTTTTACCACAACGAGCGTGTTTGGATAGAGATATAAATCCGCTGCGTTACGGAAGGTAAGCTGACCTTTATCCACTTCGGTATAACCTGTTGGATCGTTTTTACGTCCGCCTGCCTTAAACGGTGCCCCTGCACTTAAAATTGGCAAGCCCGCCAGTTCAGGCAAACCTTTAACGACATTTTCCACATAAGCACGTTGGGCTTGGTTCACGATTTGCACCGTTGGATCATCTTGCACTAACGCCAAGTAGCTATACATATTCTCATCGGCTTGTCCGATTGGTTGAGACACGAACGCACGGGTCGCATCGTGCACAGGCTTCAACAAGGCTTCGACTTCTGGGTGATTTTCCACCGTTGCTGCTTTTTTCTCGTTATCGTAAATCGGGCGTAACACCGCTTTGCCATCGACTACCACCCATTTATCGCCATCTTGAGCGAGGGTTAAATCCACCACACTGATGTTATTGCCCCAGTAGCCCGCCATACTTTCTGGCACGCCTTTGACAGTGCCTTTTTCGATGTCCGCATTTGGCGATTTGGCAAATTCTTTATTTGGGAATAAACGGTGTGAGTGACCGAAAATCACCGCATCAATGCCCTTCACATCGGCAAGGTAGAATGCGGCGTTTTCCGCCCCTTCTTTGTACGGCTCGTCTGATGGGCCTGTGTGAGCGAGTGCAACAACAATATCCGCCCCTTCGGCTTTCATCATCGGCACATATTTTTCAGCGGTTTTGACAATATCACGGGCGTCGACTTTGCCGTCTAAGTTGGCTTTGTCCCACACCATAATTTGTGGTGGCACGAAACCGATATAACCGATTTTCACGGTTTGTTTCATACCATTTTCATCAAGCACCTGTTTTTCTTGGATAAAATACGGTTGGTAGGCAGGCTCGTCCGTTCCCGCTTTAACTACATTGGCATTGATAATTGGGAATTTCGCTTGTTTGATTGCATCATCAAGGTAGGTTAAACCGTAGTTAAATTCGTGGTTGCCGAGAGTGCCTACATCATATTGCATAAAATTTAACGCATCGATTGCAGGGTTTGATTTGCCTTCTTTATAGCCAACCGCCGCTTGATAATCGGCAATCGGATTGCCTTGAATTAAATCGCCGTTATCGACTAGCACGCTGTTTTGTACTTCTTTACGAGCTTGATCGATTAAGGTGGCGGTACGAGTGAAACCAAATTTTGCCGTTGGGGCATCTTTGTAGTAGTCGAAATCGGTTAAAAAACTGTGGACATCGGTAGTGCCGATTACACGCAAGGCGACTTTGTTTTTCGCATTGGTGGCAAAGGCGAAACGGTTGGCACTTAAGGCTAAAAATGCCGTGGCACCGATTTGAATAAAACGTCTTCTGTTCATCATAGGTTACTCCAAAATTGCTGGTAAAAGAAGAAAAGTAAAAAGGGAAGACATTCTACGTAAATGTGTTTTTAGAGACTAGTTTCTTTACAAAATCGGTGAGTTGAACACAAAAAATCCCTAGCCAAAGGGCTAGGGATTGCATGAAAGATAAGGAGAGTAAAAAGGAAAATTACACCACACCTTGCTCTAACATGGCGGTGGCGACTTTTTTGAAACCAGCGATGTTCGCACCGTTCACGTAGTTCACAAAACCATCTGCTTCTGTGCCGTTTTCCACACAGTTTTGGTGGATATTTTCCATAATGCCGAATAAGCGTTGATCCACTTCTTCACGGCTCCAAGAAAGGCGAATCGCATTTTGGCTCATCTCTAAGCCCGAGGTTGCCACACCGCCTGCGTTTGACGCTTTGCCTGGTGCGTAAAGGATTTTTGCAGTGGTAAATACTTCTACCGCACCTAATGTTGATGGCATATTTGCCCCTTCTGCCACGCAGAAACAGCCGTTTTTGAGTAGGGTTTTGGCATCTTCTGCATCTAATTCATTTTGGGTTGCACAAGGCAATGCCACGTCACACGCCACGCCCCACGGTTTTTGTCCGTCAAAGTATTGAATGCCTTGCTCTTTGGCGTAAACAGATAAACGTTCACGGCGTTCGTTTTTCAATTCAAATAAAGCGGAAAGTTGGGCTTCATTCATTCCGTTCGGGAATAGTACATAGCCATTGGAGTCAGAAACCGTCAGCACTTTACCGCCTTTTTGGATCACTTTTTCTGCCGCATATTGTGCCACGTTGCCTGATCCTGAAATCACCACGCCTTTGCCTTCAATGCTTTGTCCACGGGTGTTCAACATTGATTCTGCAAAATAAACCGTGCCATAACCTGTTGCTTCAGGACGAATTAAGCTACCGCCCCACGTCAAACTTTTACCGGTTAAAACAGAGGTAAATTCATTGCGAAGTTTTTTGTATTGACCGTACATATAGCCGATTTCACGTCCGCCCACGCCGATGTCACCCGCAGGCACGTCGGTATCAGCCCCGATATGGCGGAAAAGCTCGCTCATAAAGGCTTGGCAGAAACGCATCACTTCCGCATCGGATTTGCCTTTCGGATCGAAATCCGAACCGCCCTTACCGCCGCCCATTGGGAGCGTTGTTAAGGCATTTTTGAACACTTGCTCAAAGGCCAAAAATTTGAGTACGCCTAAATCCACCGTTGGGTGGAAGCGCAAACCGCCTTTGTAAGGCCCGATTGCCGAGTTCATTTGTACACGATAGCCACGGTTAACTTGCACTTGCCCTTTGTCATCCACCCAAGTGACACGGAAGCTGATCACGCGTTCAGGCTCGACAATGCGTTCAAGCAAGCCGTATTTGGTATATTGTGGATTTTTCGCCAAGAACGGAGCAAGACTGCCGAACACTTCTTCCACCGCTTGGTGGAACGGGGCTTGGTTTGGATCACGTTGTTTGATTTTTTGGAAAAGGGCGTTTAAGTCGCTCATTGTTTACCTCGGTATAAAATATGAAATTGATGATGTTTTCGAATGCGTGGAAGTCTAGCAAGCAAATTTTTATTTGAAAAGCAAAAAATTAGAAAAATTTATGATTGTGATTAAAAAAAGTATTGATTTAAGGTTAAAAAACCTCTTTTTACAGGAAGAAAAGTATAAATAGTCTGACAAGGGGGTGAGAAAACCGAAGATTTTGCAAAATCCTTCTCACAAATTTGATTTGTCTTCCTAAAACAAATCACGGACAATAGTCGGTCTGAATAACAAAAAGTGATCGTGATATGCGTTTAGATAAATTTATTGCCGAAAATACGGGGCTGACCCGCTCTCAAGCCACCAAAGCCTTGCGAGCAGGGCAAGTGACCGTCAATGGCGAAATCGAAAAAAATAGTGCATTGAAAGTGAGCGAGCAAGATGAAATCTGTTTTGATGGCGAAAAACTCGACTGGGTGGGGGACGGGCAGTATTTTATGCTGTACAAACCGCAAAATTGCGTTTGCTCCCACGATGATGGTGATTATCCGACCGTGTTCCAATTCTTCGATTATCCGCTCACGGCAAAATTGCACTGTGCGGGGCGGTTAGATGCCGACACTACGGGTTTGGTGTTACTGACCGATGATGGACAGTGGTCGCACCGCATTACGTCGCCAAAGCACCATTGCGAAAAAACCTATCTCGTCACTCTTGCCGATCCTGTGGAAGATTTTTATGCAGAAAAATTCTCTGAAGGCATTATGTTGCGTGGCGAGAAAACCCTAACCAAACCTGCGGTGCTAGAGATTTTGGACGATTACAACGTCAATCTCACGATCAGCGAAGGGCGTTATCATCAAGTCAAACGAATGTTTGCTGCCCTTGGCAATAAAGTCGAAGCCTTGCACCGCTGGCGAATTGGCGATGTGGTGTTAGACGAAAGCCTTGAAGAAGGCGAATTCCGTGCCTTGAACGAACAAGAAATAGCGAGTTTCTAATGCAATCTCATCGCCCTTCGCCTGTTTTTGTGTGGATTTTAGGCTTATTGTCAATGCTACCGCCCTTGGCAATTGATATGTATCTACCGTCCTTTTTGGATATTGCCCAAGATCTGCAAGTATCACAGGAAAAAGTCCAAACTACGTTGGCGATTTTTACCCTTGGTTTTGCCGTTGGTCAGCTTTTTTGGGGGCCGATTGCTGATAGTTTCGGACGCAAACCCATTATTCTGCTTGGCTTATCGGGCAGTGCAATCGCTGCGTTTTTCTTAACGAAAACCGCAACGATTGAAAATTTCTATTTATGGCGATTAGTACAAGGCTTATTTGCAGCCGCACCTGCCGTCGTGCTGGGTGCTTTAATACGAGATCTGTTTGAACGCAACCAGTTCGCCAAAGTGATGTCCACCATTATGATCATCACGATGCTCGCCCCACTCATCGCACCCATTTTAGGCGGCTACATCGCCAAGTGGTTTCATTGGCATTCGATCTTCTATTTGCTGTTCATTATGGGCATCTTGTGCGTCACATTGGTGACATTACGCATTCCTGAAACGCTAAAAGCGGAAAATAAAATGCCACTGAATTTCCGCAAAGTCGTGGCGAATTTTATTGCGTTGATGACGCATAAACCCACGCTAGGTTATGTATTAGTGGGCGGTCTTGCCTTAGCAGGGATGTTCAGCTTTTTGACTTCTGGCTCACTGGTCTATATCGGCTTGTATGACGTTTCGCCTGAACATTTTGGCTACTTTTTTATGTTGAACATCGGCGTGCTGATCGTAATGACGTTTATCAATGGGCGTTTAGTCGGCAAAGTCGGTTCAGAAAAAATGTTGCGGATTGGCTTAGGTATTCAAGTGTTCGCAGGCATTTGGCTTGTGATTGTGGGTATTTTCCAACTTGGCTTGTGGGCAATGGCAATCGGCGTGGCACTTTTTGTGGGGATGGTTTCGACCATCAATAGCAATGCCGCTGCGGCAATGCTCGACCGTTATCCACAAATGGCAGGCACTGCAAATGCATTGGCGGGCACTGCCCGTTTTGGTATTGGTTCTTTAGTTGGCTTGATCATTTCACACATTCCTTTAACGAGCGAACGCCCAATGCTGTTTACTATGGCACTTTGTACCTTTACTGCGTTGATTGCCTATTATTGGCTCTGTTGTCGCTCGAGCAACGCATAACAAATTGGTTATCTTTTCATCAAAAGATAACCAATTTCTCTTTTAACAATTCTGCTACAAATCAAAACAAGAAAAGTATCTAACACTAAAAAAGCAAAAATAATCAGTATAAAAAATTGAAACCATAGAGAACTGACTATTTTTTTCCTTTTTACACAGTCAAAAACGCTAAAAACCCCATTTTACTTTCTTCACAACAGCCGTTATAGTCCTACTCATTGTTTGCAAGGGGGGACTTATTGCATAAAAAGTGCAAAATGCCCTTGCACGCCCTTTCAAATTAACTTGAGTTGGAACGCTTATGAAAAAGACTTTATACGAAAAATTGTTTGATGCTCACGTCGTTCACGAAGCCGAAGGCGAAACGCCGTTACTCTACATCAACCGCCATTTAGTTCACGAAGTGACTTCGCCACAAGCCTTTGATGGCTTACGAGCAATGGGTCGAGCAGTTCGCCAGCCAAGCAAAACCGTGGCAACGATGGATCACAATGTGCCAACCGATAGCCGTGAACTGTGCGGTTCAGGCGAAATGGGGCGAATCCAAATGGAAGAGTTAGCGAAAAACACCGATCAATTCGGCATTCAGCTGTACGACATCAACCACATCAATCAAGGCATTGTGCACGTGATGGGGCCAGAACAGGGCTTGACCTTACCTGGGATGACGATTGTCTGTGGCGACTCTCACACCGCCACTCACGGAGCATTCGGGGCGTTGGCATTTGGCATTGGGACTTCCGAAGTGGAACACGTGCTTGCCACCCAAACGGTCAAGCAAGCCCGTGCCAAGAAAATGAAAATCGAAGTGCGTGGCAAAGTGAAAGAAGGCATCACGGCGAAAGATATTGTGCTGGCGATCATCGGCAAAACCACGATGGCAGGCGGTACAGGACACGTGGTCGAATTTTGCGGCGAGGCGATTCGTGATCTCTCAATGGAAGGGCGAATGACAGTATGCAATATGGCAATCGAATTAGGGGCAAAATCGGGTTTGATCGCCCCTGATGAAACCACGTTTGCGTATTTGAAAGATCGCCCGTCTGCCCCGAAAGGCAAAGATTGGGATGATGCCGTGGCGTATTGGAAAACGCTCCACACCGACGAGGGTGCAGAATTTGATACGGTGGTAACATTAGAAGCCAGCGACATCGAGCCACAAGTGACGTGGGGAACCAACCCAGGGCAAGTGATTGGCGTGAATGAGTGTATTCCAAATCCTGCGGAAATGAGCGATCCAATCGAACGTCAGTCCGCTGAAAAAGCCTTGGCGTATATGGATTTGCCACACAGCATTAAATTGACTGACGTGGCGATTGATAAAGTCTTTATCGGCTCTTGCACCAATTCTCGGATTGAAGATCTGCGTGCCGCTGCTGCCGTAGCGAAAGGACGAAAAGTCGCCAATGGCGTGCAAGCGTTGGTGGTGCCAGGTTCTGGCTTAGTGCGTGAACAAGCGGAAAAAGAGGGCTTGGACAAAATTTTTATCGATGCGGGTTTTGAATGGCGACAACCGGGCTGCTCAATGTGCTTGGCAATGAATAACGACCGTTTAGCGGCAGGCGAACGCTGTGCCTCCACCAGTAACCGCAACTTTGAAGGTCGCCAAGGACGTGGCGGACGCACCCACTTAGTCAGCCCCGCAATGGCAGCCGCCGCTGCGGTATATGGCAAGTTTGTGGATGTTCGCAATCTTACTTTGAACTAAATGTAGGATGGGCTTTAGCCCATCAATGTGATTGATAATTTTATGATGGGCTGAAGCCCATCCTACTTGAGATAAGATTATGGCGAAAGAATTTAGACAACACACTGGCATTGCGGTGCCATTAGACGCATCAAACGTCGATACCGATGCGATCATTCCCAAGCAATTTTTACAGAAAGTGACTCGAGTCGGATTCGGGCAACATCTGTTTCACGAATGGCGGTTTTTAGACGAGGAAGGCAAACAGCCAAATCCTGATTTTGTGCTGAATTTCCCACGCTATCAAGGGGCGAGTATTCTACTTGCTCGTGAAAATTTTGGTTGTGGATCGTCCCGTGAGCACGCACCTTGGGCGTTGGACGACTACGGCATTCGAGTAATCATCGCCCCAAGTTTCGCCGATATTTTCTACGGTAACAGCTTGAACAACCAAATGTTGCCTGTGCGTTTAAGCGAGGAAGAAGTGGACGAGCTGTTCAGATTTGTGGTGGCAAATGAAGGAGCGGAAATTACCGTGGATTTAGAAACGCAAACAGTGCAAGCCAACGGAAAAATCTACAAATTTGAAATCGACAGCTTCCGCCGTCACTGCTTACTCAACGGCTTGGATAATATCGGCTTGACCCTACAACACGCCGACAAAATCGCTGACTATGAGCGTAATATTCCGGCATTTCTGCGTTAAACAAACAGTATAAAAATGGGGCGAATGCCCCATTTTGTTCTCTATAATATTGGCTTAACGTGGGGGCGTTTTGCATTTTCTTGCGTTTTCTCACCCCCTTGTAGGCTATTTGATCAGCAATAATTTGCTGGAATCACTCATCATTTCTTTCACGCTTGGTTGAGAGGAAAGCTCCACATCGCTCATTGGCTCAATGTTCCAAATGTCGCGTGCGTAATCAAGCACCGAACGGTCAGACGAGAAGTAGCCCATATTGGCGATGTTGATGATCGCAGAACGTGTCCACGCTTTCTTATTGCGGAAGTAGGCTGCCACTTTCTCTTGAGCGTCCACATAGGCACGGAAGTCCGCACAGGCTTGGTAGTAGTCGCCTGAGTTCAGAATCAAGTCTTGGTAGCGATACGGATCTTCTGGCGAGAATTTGCCGTTGAGAATTTGCGAAATCGCTTCATTCAGCTCCGCATCTTTCTCGAAGTAGTGATACGGCGAGTATCCTTCACGACGTAATGCTTCCACTTGTTCTACGGTGTTACCGAAAATGAAGATGTTGTCGTTGCCAACGCGGTCTAAAATTTCCACGTTTGCCCCGTCTAGCGTACCAATCGTTAACGCACCATTTAAAGCAAATTTCATATTCGATGTGCCGGATGCTTCAGTACCTGCTAATGAAATTTGTTCTGAAACGTCAGCCGCTGGAATGATGATTTGTGCCAAGCTCACGCTGTAATTCGGGATAAACACCACTTTGATTAAATCACGAATGCGAGCATCGTTGTTGATTACGTTTGCGACATCGTTGATTAAACGAATCACTTTTTTCGCTGCATAGTAAGCACTTGCGGCTTTACCCGCGAAAATGAACACACGTGGCTGCCAATCTGCCGTTGGGTTTTTCAAAATGCGGTTGTAGTGTGCAATGATGTGCAACACGTTGAGCTGTTGGCGTTTGTATTTGTGGATACGTTTGATTTGCACGTCAAAAATCGCTTCAGGATCGAGTTTGATGCCTTGCGTTTGTTCCACATAAGCGGCTAATTTGCGTTTGTTTTCCACTTTCACTGCCGCAATTTCTGCTTGCAGATCCGCATCGTCAGCGAACGCATTTAATTTGCTGAGTTCAGTTAATTCGGTACGCCAGTTTTTGCCGATACGTTTGTCTAAAATTGCCGCTAAACCTGGGTTGGCAATTTGAATCCAACGGCGTGGGGTCACACCATTCGTTACATTTGTGAAACGATCTGGGTAGATTCTTGCAAAGTCTGCGAAGATCGATTCCACCATTAAATCCGAGTGGATTTTTGCCACGCCGTTCACCTTGCCAGATGCCACAACGGCTAACCACGCCATACGAATACGGCGGTCGCCTTGTTCGTCAATTAAGGAAACCCGTTTGACTAACTCTTCATCGCCTGGGAATTTCTCACGCACCTCTTGCAGGAACCAGTCGTTGATTTCAAAAATAATTTGGAGATGGCGTGGTAACACACGTGCCACCATTTCCACTGGCCAAGTTTCTAACGCTTCGCTCATCAAGGTGTGGTTGGTGTAGAAGAAGGTTTTGCGAGTGGTGTTCCACGCTTGTTCCCAGCTGTAGCCTTTTTCGTCAATCAAAATACGCATTAACTCAGGAATCGCAAGGGTTGGGTGAGTATCGTTTAAGTGGATCGCCACTTTGTCAGCAAAATTGAGCATTGAGCCAGACTCTAACTCGTGGCGGCGGATAATATCCTGCACCGAAGCAGAGCAGAGGAAGTATTCTTGGCGTAAACGCAGTTCACGACCATTGTAGGTCGAGTCGTCTGGATAAAGTACACGAGAGACGTTTTCAGAGCTGTTTTGTTGGCTCATTGCAGCAAAATAGTCGCCACGGTTGAAGTCAGATAAGCCGAACACTTTATCGCCTGCCTGAGCTGACCATAAACGCAAGCTGTTGGTTGCGGTGGTTTCAAAGCCTGGGATCAGTTGATCGTGAGCTTGAGCGAAGATCTCTTCTTCGGCTTGCCACACGGTTTTTTTGCCTTCTTGCCAAGTGCGGCCGCCGAAACGAACAGGGAAGCGTTTACTTGAGCGGACATAAGGCCAAACGAACGTTTGATCTAACCACGCATCAGGGCATTCCACTTGCTCGCCGTTTTTGATCTCTTGGCGGAACATACCGTATTCGTAGCGAATACCGTAACCAATGGCTGGGATTTTCATTGCTGCAAGGCTGTCCATATAGCACGCTGCTAAACGACCTAAACCACCGTTGCCTAAACCGGGATCGCCTTCTTCATTGATGATGTCTTCTAAATCTTGGCCTAATTCTTTGAATGCCGCCTTGATGAGTTCGTAAACGCCTTCTGCAATCATTGCGTTACTGAAGGTACGCCCCATTAAAAATTCCATTGAAAGATAGTAAACACGGCGGCTGGTGTTTGCGGCTTGGCTACGGCGAGTTTGTAACCAAGATTCCGTTGAAAGGTCACGCACTACACGCAATGCGGCATTTAACCAGTTACGGCGGCTCGCTTCACGTGGCTCAACGCCTAATGCAAACACCAGTTTATGCAAAATAGCGTTTTTTACGTTATTGATATTTTCTGGACTAAGACGTGTATCTGCTTGATAACTGCCCATTTATTACTCCTAATTAGTTTACTTTATAAATGAAAAATGGCGTTATTCTAGCAAAAAATTCTGATTTTGAAATAAAGAACATTCACGAGAAACAATAGCCGATCATTCTCTGCGAAATCGCAAATAAATACAAAAAAGCAGTTGGTTTTTTTTGTGTTTTTCAGTAGAATCCGCATTCGGCTTTTTGCCGTAAAATTTATTGGGAATAGCTGGGTCGCCTGCTATTTTTTATTCACAGAGCAGTCCTGCTCTCTTTTTATGAGAAACACAAAATGTCATTTACATTTGAAGCTGAAGTACGTTTAGCGCAAGGTAAGGGTGCGAGCCGCCGCCTGCGTCACAATGGTCAAGTGCCTGCAATCATCTACGGTGGTAACGCAGAGCCTGTATCAATCGTTTTAAACCACGACAAAGTAAACAACGCACAAGTACACGATGCGTTCTACAACGAAGTATTAACTATCGTTGTGGGTGGTAAAGAAGAAAAAGTGAAAGTGCAAGCAATGCAACGTCACCCAACCAAACCAAAATTGGTTCACTTAGACTTCAAACGTGCTTAATTAAAAGTGCATACAAAAGCCCTTTGAGTAATCGAAGGGCTTTTGTTCATTTTGCATTTTCTGCCATTTTCTCACCCCCTTGTAAGATACTCACAAAAGGAAAGACAATGTTTGAATTAAATCCAATCAAAACCCAACTTGCCGATATGGCAGAACGCACCCGCACCCTTCGGGGGTATCTTTGACTTTGATCTGAAAGTCGAACGCCTTGAAGAAGTCAATGCCGAATTAGAACAACCTGATGTCTGGAACGATCCTGAAAAAGCCCAAGCACTCGGTAAAGAGCGAGTGGCGTTGGAAGGCGTGGTGGATACGATTAAAGCCCTTGAGCAAGGCATTGAAGATGTGGAAGGCTTGATTGAGCTGGCGGTGGAAGCCGAAGATCAAGACACGTTCAATGAAGCCCAACAAGAAGCCGATCAACTGGAAGAAAAACTGGCTCAATTAGAATTTCGCCGTATGTTTAGCGGCCCTCACGATGCTGCCGATTGCTATGTGGATTTACAGGCCGGTTCGGGCGGTACGGAAGCCCAAGACTGGACGGAAATGCTGCTGCGAATGTACTTGCGTTGGGCGGAAAGCAAAGGGTTCAAAACCGAATTGATGGAAGTGTCTGACGGCGATGTGGCAGGGATTAAATCTGCAACAATTCGAGTGTCGGGCGAATATGCGTTCGGCTGGTTGCGTACCGAAACGGGGATTCATCGCTTAGTGCGGAAAAGCCCGTTTGATTCCAACAACCGCCGCCATACCTCATTTAGTGCCGCCTTCGTTTACCCTGAAGTCGATGATGATTTTGAGATCGAAATCAACCCAGCTGATTTACGCATTGATGTCTATCGTGCCTCAGGGGCTGGCGGTCAGCACGTCAATAAAACCGAATCCGCGGTGCGGATCACCCATATGCCATCGGGCATTGTGGTGCAGTGCCAAAACGGACGTTCGCAACATCAAAACAAAGATCAAGCAATGAAACAGCTCAAAGCCAAGCTGTATGAAATGGAAATGATGAAGAAGAACGCCGAAAAACAGGCGATGGAAGAAAGTAAATCAGACATCGGTTGGGGTAGCCAAATTCGCTCTTATGTATTAGACGATGCACGTATTAAAGATTTACGCACAGGCGTGGAAAATCGCAACACGCAAGCGGTGCTTGACGGCGATTTAGATCGCTTTATTGAAGCCAGTCTTAAAGCAGGGTTATAAACCCTGCTTATTTTTTATCTTACATTCAAAAAAAGGAATAGACTATGACAACTCTCGGAACTCCGCTCACCCCCAAAGCAACCAAAGTAATGATGCTCGGTTCAGGCGAATTGGGTAAAGAAGTCGTGATTGAACTGCAACGCTTAGGCGTGGAAGTGATTGCGGTCGATCGCTACGAAAATGCCCCAGCCCAGCAAGTGGCACACCGTGCCTACACCATTTCAATGTTAGACGGCAACGCTTTACGTGCGTTGGTTGAAAAAGAAAAACCTGACTTTATCGTGCCAGAAGTGGAAGCGATTGCCACCGATACCTTGGTGGAATTGGAGCAGGAAGGCTACAACGTGATCCCAACCGCCAAAGCGACCAAACTCACAATGAACCGTGAAGGCATTCGCCGTTTGGCATCGGAAGAACTGGGGCTAAAAACTTCTCCATACCGTTTCGTGGATAATTTTGAGCAATTTACGCAATCGATTGCGGAGATTGGTATTCCGTGCGTGGTTAAACCAATTATGTCGTCTTCGGGACACGGTCAAAGCGTGATCAAATCCGAAGCGGATATTCAAAAAGCGTGGGATTACGCCCAACAAGGCGGACGTGCTGGCGGTGGACGTGTGATCGTGGAAGGGTTCATCAAATTTGATTACGAGATTTCTTTGCTGACCGTTCGCCACATTAACGGTACATCTTTCTTACCACCAATCGGGCATATTCAAATTGACGGTGACTACCGTGAATCGTGGCAGCCACAAGCGATGTCTGAAACCGCATTGAAAAAGGCTCAAGAGGTGGCAGAAAAAATTACCACCGCCTTAGGTGGACGAGGTATTTTCGGCGTAGAACTGTTCATTTGTGGCGATGATGTCATTTTCAACGAAGTGTCGCCACGCCCACACGACACAGGAATGGTGACACTCATTTCCCAAGAATTGTCCGAATTCGCCCTGCACGCCCGTGCGATTTTGGGCTTGCCAATCCCTGAAATTACGCTTATCAGCCCATCGGCGTCCAAAGCCGTGGTGGTGGAAGGACAATCTAAACAAGTGACCTTCGGCAATTTGCACAATGTCCTTGCTGAACCGAATACCAACATTCGTTTATTCGGCAAGGGTGAAGTCAATGGACACCGCCGTTTAGGTGTGGTTTTGGCACGTGATGAGAACGTGGAAAAAGCCTTAGAAAAGGTACGCAATGCGTATATGAAGTTAGACATCAATCTGTAGAGAAGGGAAGCAGGTGAGTGATTATTGCTTTTGCCTGCTTTTAGAAGCAGAAGCTTCTGGTGTGATAGATAAAATGTGGGATTATTTGTCCATTATACCGACTTGTTGCGATAAGCAAATGCAAACAAAAAACATTGAAATCTTTGTCATTACTGGGGTTTGCTAGGTGTTGGCGAAAGGTTGCGATAGGTTAAGAAAGGTCTAATGGTGCCAGTGGTCGGACTCGAACCGACACGCTTTTAAGGGCGGCGGATTTTGAATCCGCTACGTCTACCAATTTCGTCACACTGGCTTGTATTGTGTGAAAGCGATGAGAATTATAGAAAGCTTGCTGTTATTGTGCAAGTGAAAATGAATAAAAAAAGTGTGATTGCGGTTATTTTCATCATTTTTATGGTTATAGCCTTTATAAAGAGAGAGCGTTCTTATGTTGCTCATACGAGTATACTCGTGTCTAACTATACTGAACTTTACACAATTTGACCCTTTAATTTTTGCTTAAATTTTAAAATAGATTAAAATGAACAATCGTTCAGTTAAGGGATAAGCTATGATTGATGAACAAAAAATGCCACTCAATGAGGTGGCATTGCGTATTTTAAATGCGGCTGATGAGCTGATGGCGACTATCGGCGTGCAGAATTTATCCACCCATAAAATTGCCAAGCACGCTGGTGTTTCGGTGGGGACGATTTATCTCTATTTCAAAGATAAGGAAACGCTTTTAACTTGTTTGGTTACTTATTTATTTGAGCGTTTTCATCAGCATCTTGAACAGCACTATGATGAAAGGTTACCAGCGTTTGAGCAGTATCAAGCTCTGTGGAAAGCCACTTGGCAGTTTCTAGAACAAAATCCAAATGTTGTGACAAATTTGTATCAATATGAATCTCTGCCAAGCTATTCTAAATTGCTTTCTACCTATATGAATTCGGAAAGTTTGGCTTGCAATAAGTTCTTACAAGGGGGGCAGAAAAACGGGGTTTTTGCCAACTTAGACCAAGAGTTGATTTTTGCAATAAGTTTAAGAACAGTATGGGAAATTATTCGCCTGCGTAGAGTATTAGGTAAAGAATATTCACAAACGGTACTTGATGAGATTATTCAGCGGACGTGGAAAGCGATTACCGATTAAATTTAACTCAAAATGATTGGAGAAAATATGAGTTCAGATAAACAAAAGTCTTCTTCAGCCAAAAAATTTGGCGTAGGGCTGGTTTTATTTCTTGTGGTGCTGGTGTTTGCTGGCACAGTTGGAATGAATTTGTTCATTGCCGAGAAAAAAGCGGAATTTGCAAAAAATATGCCAGAACCCACCGCTTTAGTTACAGTAGCTGAGGTGAAAAGTAGTGAATGGACACCAGCCTTGGAAGCCGTGGGCTATGTTCGCCCAAATCAAGGGGCGATGTTAAGTTCGCAAATGAATGGCACAGTCACTCGCATTTTAGTCAAATCGGGCGACCGTGTGCAGAAAGGGCAATTATTGGTGGAGCTAGATAGCACCGTTGAGCAAGCCTCGTTGCGTGCAGCGGAAGCTCAACTGCCGAATGTGGAAGCGAATTATCACCGTTTTCGTAAGTTAGTGGCATCAAACAGTGCCTCTCGTGCGGAGTTGGATAACGCTCAAGCCGCTTATAACCAAGTGGTGGCGAATATTGAATCCCTTAAAGCCTCCATTAAACGTCGCCAAATCTACTCGCCTTTTGAGGGCGAAGCGGGGATCGTGAAAATCAATGTGGGGCAATTTATCAATGTCGGCACAGAGATTGTGCGGGTGGAAGATCGCAGCCAAATGAAAGTGAGCTTTACCCTGCCACAAACGGAGCTAGAACGTGTAACGGTGGGGCAAAAAGTGGTGGTGACTGCCGATGCGTTGTTAGGGCAAACCTTTGATGCTCGGATTACGGCGATTGATCCTGCCGTAAACAAATCCACCGGTTTAGCCGAATTGGAGGCTACGGTCGAAGGCAAAGAGAAGCTCTATTCAGGGATGTTTGCCCGTTTACGTATTTTGTTGCCGACCCAACGTAATCAGGTCGTTGTGCCACAAATTGCCGTAACCTACACAATGTATGGCGAAAGTGCCTATGTGCTTGTGCCGTTATCTGAAGAAGAGAAAACTAAGTTGAGCGAACAAGGCAAAAACGTGGAAAAAATGTTCCGTGTGAAGCAAGTGGAAGTGAAAACCGCTGACCGCCAAGGCATTTATGCCCAACTAAAAGCAGGCGTGAATGTGGGCGATCGCATTGTTACAGGGGGCTTCCAACGTTTACGCAATAAGGCGTTAGTCGAAGTGTCGGATAAACAAGGGGCAGGCACAACCCAGCCTGCAACCAGCACCCGTTTATAGGAAGTAGCAATGAAATTTACCGATATTTTTATTAAACGCCCTGTGCTTGCCATCTGTATCAGTATTGTGATTGTGGTAATGGGCTTGCAAGCGATTTTTAAACTGCAAGTGCGTGAATACCCTGAAATGGTCAATACGGTAGTCAATGTGACGACTGTTTACCCTGGTGCCGATGCTCAAACAATGCAAGCCTTTGTCACTTCAAAACTGGAAGAATCCATTGCACAAGCGGATAACATTGACTACATCACTTCATCAAGTGCTCCAAACACGAGCCGAATTACGGTCAAAATGCGGTTAAATACCGTGCCAGGGATCGCCGTAGCCGATGTAGCTGCCAAAGTGAATGCGGTGCGTTCCCAGTTGCCGTCTTCGATTGAAGATCCAACGGTTTCTGCTACATCGGGAGCAATGGATGCGATTTTATTCGTGCGTTTTACGTCCAATGAGCTTTCTGCTCCGCAAATTACCGACTATGTTGAACGGGTGGTTAAACCACAGTTGTTTACCGTGAGCGGTGTATCGCAAGTCAATCTATTCGGTGGGGCAAACTTCGGGCTACGTGTTTGGCTCGATCCTGACAAAATGGCAGGGCTTGGGCTTTCTGCCCCTGCTGTGATTTCTGCCTTATCCGCCAATAACGTGCAAACCGCCGCAGGCAATACCAACGGCTATTACACCGTTTACGCCAACAAAGTCGAATCGACCACTCGTAACGTGGACGAACTGGCAAATTTAGTGGTGAAAACCACAACAAGCGGTCAGCAAATCAAGTTAAAAGACGTTGCCCGTGTGGAATTAGATAAAAGCAACGACAACAGCCGTGCCTTAGTGAATGGCTCTGATGCGGTGGTGTTAGCCATTGAAGCGGCGAGTACCGCCAACTCCCTGACCGTTGCCAAAAATCTCTATCCTGCCATTGAGCAGATTCAGGCGAATTTGCCTTCTTCGATTGAGTCGGAAATTATGTACGACAAAACCATTGCGATTAACAGTTCCATTCAAGAAGTGGTGAAAACCATTTTAGAAGCGACCGTGATCGTGTTGGTGGTGATCACCCTGTTCTTGGGATCACTGCGTGCAATGATTATCCCGATTATCACCATTCCGATCTCATTGATTGGCGTAATTATGGTGCTACAAGGTTTCGGCTTTAGCTTGAACTTGCTGACCTTGCTCGGTTTGATTTTGGCTATCGGCTTGGTGGTGGACGATGCCATCGTAGTGTTGGAAAACGTGGATCGCCATATCAAAGAAGGCGAAACGCCATTCCGTGCGGCAATTATCGGTACCCGTGAAATTGCCGTGCCCGTGATTGCAATGACGGTCACCTTAATGGCCGTTTACTCGCCAATGGCGTTAATGGGCGGGATTACTGGCACATTATTCAAAGAGTTTGCGTTAACCCTTGCAGGGGCAGTTTTTATTTCGGGGATTGCTGCTTTGACCCTTTCGCCAATGATGTCGAGCCGAATTTTAAAACGCAATGAAGTGCCTAACCGCCTAGAGCGTTGTGTAGAAGGCTTTTTAGACAAAATGACCAACTGCTACGCCAATATGCTGACGTTAGTGATGTCAATGCGAAAAACAATGTTGCTGTTCGCACTCGTGATTTTTGCGTCTGTGCCGTTTCTACTCAAATTCTTGCCAAGTGAACTTGCACCAGCCGAAGACCGTGGCATTGTGGTGGCAATGGGCACGGGGCCGTCTAACGTGAACTTGGATTATGTGCAAGAAGTGATGACGCCGTTTGCCCTTGAAACGCAAAAAATTCCTGAAGTGAGTGCCACGCAAATTATGCCAGGTTTCCCGTCTGCGAATGGGGCATTTGCCTTGATTCCGTTGGTGGATTGGAGCGAGCGGACTCGTTCCCAAGCTGAAGTAATGGCGGAGGTAAGCAAAGTCGGTAGTCAAGTGCCTGAAATGTCGGTAATGGCGTTTGCTTTCCCTGAAATTTCCACAGGCGAAGGCGGTTTGCCGTTCTCTTTTGTGATCACCACGGCGAACGATTACCGTCAGCTTGCAGAGGTTGCTCAAGAATTTCTGGTGGCAGCACAAAAATCAGGCAAATTCTTCTTTAGCCAGTTAGATCTGAAATTTGATACAGCATCAATGAAGATCAGTTTAGAGCGAGACAAATTAGGCACTTACGGCGTTACCGCTCAACAAATCAGTGCCACATTGGGCAGTTATTTGTCGGGGGCAACCTTGGCTCGGGTGGATATTGACAGCCGTCCATACAACATCGTGTCACAAGTGGAGCGTAAAAACCGTTTAAACCCGCAAGATCTCGGTAACTATTTTGTCACCGCCAGCAACGGCGAATCCATTCCATTAAGTGCCTTTGTCACGATGGAGTTGGAAACTCGTCCTGCGAGTTTGGCTCGAATGAATCAGCTCAACTCGGCAACCATTAGCGGCGTGATTTCAGGCTCAATGGGCGATACGGTACAATGGGCAGAAGCGACAGCCAAAGAGATTCTGCCGTCTGGTTATCAGTACGACTTTATGAGCGAAGCCCGCCAATACAAACAAGAAGGCAATGCCTTGGCCATTACCTTTGCATTAGCGGTGGTAATGATTTACTTAGTTTTGGCGATCCAATTTGAGTCTTGGCGAGATCCAATGGTGATCTTGGTGTCTGTGCCATTGGCAATCAGCGGGGCTTTGTTGGTGTTGAACATTCTCGGCTTTATGAAAATCCCAGGTTCAACGCTCAACATCTATTCGCAGGTTGGCTTGATTACCTTAGTCGGTTTGATTACCAAGCACGGGATTTTGATGTGCGAAGTGGCAAAAGAGGAACAATTACATCACGGCAAATCCCGCAGTGAAGCGATTTTCCACGCTGCCAAAATCCGCCTACGCCCAATTCTGATGACCACCGCCGCAATGGTGGCAGGCGTGGTACCGTTACTGTTCGCCACAGGGGCTGGGGCGGTGATGCGGTTTAGTATCGGCATTGTAATCGCCTCAGGTTTAACCATCGGCACACTCTTCACCCTCTTTGTGTTGCCTGTGATTTACACCTTCTTCGCCAGCGAGCACAAACCACTGATGGAATTTGACGAAACGCCACACAAAAATTAGGCGTGAACGGTTTACAAGGGGGTGAGAATACGTGATTTTTTGCAAAATTTGCTCGTTTCTCACCCCCTTGTCGTTTTCGTTTTGGTGCGGGTTTCGGTAAAATAGCTGAGCATTTTCTAAAATAAAGGATTTCCAATGAGCAAATTAAGTGTAGTGATTTTAGCGGCGGGCAAAGGCACGCGAATGTATTCGGATTTGCCGAAAGTGTTGCACCCGATTGCAGGCAAGCCGATGGTCAAACACGTGATTGACACCGCAAAACAGCTGAATGCGGACAATATTCATCTGATTTACGGCCACGGTGGCGAGTTGTTACAACAACGTTTAGCGGAAGAACCAGTGAATTGGGTGTTGCAAGCCGAACAGCTCGGTACGGGGCACGCAATGCAACAAGCCGCCCCATTTTTTGCCGATGATGAGAATATTTTGATGCTTTACGGCGATGCGCCATTGATTACCAAAGAAACCTTGGAAAAATTGATTGCGGCGAAGCCTGACAATGGCATCGGTTTGCTGACCGTAGTGTTAGAGAATCCAACAGGTTATGGACGTATTCTGCGTGAAAATGGCTCGGTGGTTGGCATTGTGGAGCAAAAAGATGCGAATCCAGAACAGCTGAAGATCCAAGAGATCAACACAGGTGTTATGGTCGCCAACGGAGCGAGTTTCAAAAAATGGTTAGCCCAATTAGATAATAACAACGCTCAAGGCGAATATTACATTACCGATGTGATTGCGATGGCAAACCGTGATGGCTTCAAGGTGCAAGCGATTCAGGCGACGGATTTAATGGAAGTCGAAGGGGCAAATAACCGTTTGCAACTGGCAGCGTTAGAACGTTATTTCCAACGCAAGCAAGCCGAAAAATTGTTGCTGGCAGGCGTGACGATTATCGATCCAAACCGTTTTGATCTGCGTGGCACGGTTTCACACGGCAAAGATGTGCAAATTGATGTGAATGTGGTGCTTGAAGGCGAAGTGAAGTTAGGCAACCGCGTACGAATTGGGGCAGGGGCGATCATCAAAAATTGTGTGATTGGCGATGATGTCGAAATCAAACCGTATTCTGTGCTTGAAGATGCCGTGGTGGGTGCCGCCTCGTTCGTAGGGCCTTTCGCCCGTGTTCGCCCAGGGACGCAATTAGGCGAGCAAACCCACGTGGGTAACTTTGTGGAATTGAAAAATGCCCAGATTGCACAAGGTTCTAAGGTGAATCATTTATCTTATGTCGGGGATGCGGAAGTGGGCAAAGAATGTAATATCGGGGCTGGCGTGATTACCTGTAATTATGACGGTGCGAACAAACACAAAACCGTGATTGGCGATAATGTGTTTGTCGGTTCAGATTGCCAACTCGTTGCCCCAGTGAAGATTGCCAGCGGTTCAACCGTTGGAGCCGGATCGACGATCACCAAAGAGGTGGCAGAAAACGAATTAGTGATCACACGTGTGCCACAACGCCATATCCAAAATTGGCAACGCCCGGTGAAAACGAAATAGAACGAATGTGATTTTGCAAAATCTTGCATTTTCTCACCCCCTTGTAGTAAAAAATGACTAGCATTTCACCTGTTTTTTCTGTAGAATCCGCCCGTTTTTTGTTCGTGAAAAATTCGTGAGCAAAAAACGGCAATTTATTTTTTATTAACCCAAAATCACACACATATCATCAACTGAAAATCGGGGTGCTGTTGAAATGCCAATTTTGACGGTCGATTATTCAGGGTATGTGGAGGCAAAACCCTTCCGTCTTGCCAAAGGCGGAGTTAACAAAAGGAAATTTTATATGGCACAAGTATCTATGCGCGATATGCTTCAGGCAGGCGTTCATTTCGGTCACCAAACTCGTTACTGGAACCCAAAAATGAAACCATTCATTTTCGGTGCACGTAACGGTGTTCACATCATCAACTTAGAAAAAACCTTACCATTATTCAACGATGCGTTAGCAGAATTAACTCGCATTGCAAGCAACAACGGTAAAATTCTTTTCGTAGGTACCAAACGTGCAGCGTCTGACGCAGTAAAAGCAGCAGCAGTAGAGAGCCAACAATTCTACGTAAATCACCGCTGGTTAGGTGGTATGTTGACTAACTGGAAAACCGTTCGTCAATCAATCAAACGCTTAAAAGATTTAGAAGCTCAAACGCAAGACGGTACTTTCGATAAAATCACGAAGAAAGAAGCGTTAATGCGTACTCGTGAGCTTGAAAAATTAGAATTAAGCTTAGGCGGTATTAAAGATATGGCGGGTCTTCCTGATGCGATTTTTGTTATCGGTGCAGACTACGAACACATCGCAATCAAAGAAGCAAACAACTTAGGTATTCCTGTATTTGCTATCGTTGATACTAACGCAAGCCCAGATGGCGTAAACTACGTTATCCCAGGTAACGACGACGCAGCTCGTGCGATCCAACTTTACTTAGATGCAGCAGTTGCAGCGGTTAAAGAAGGTCGTGGTCAAGAAGTTGAAGTGGCTGAAGTTGCGGCTGAATAATCGTTTTAAGGCTACAAGCCCTTAACACACATTCAAATTTGTGAAGCAGGGGCGAGCAATTTCCCCTGCTTTCTTTATATCTACACATAAGAGGAATTTAAAATGGCTGAAATTACAGCAGCACTCGTAAAAGAGCTTCGTGAGCGTACTGGCGCTGGTATGATGGAATGTAAAAAAGCGTTAGTAGAAGCAAATGGCGATATCGAATTAGCCATCGACAATATGCGTAAATCGGGTCAAGCAAAAGCAGCTAAGAAAGCAGGTCGTATCGCAGCGGAAGGTGTGATCTTAGCTCGCGTTGGTGCAGGCTTTGGCGTATTAGTGGAAATGAACTGTGAAACTGACTTCGTGGCAAAAGACGCAGGTTTCGTTGGTTTAGCAAACGAAGTGGCAGATTTCGCAGCGGCGAACAAAGGCACTACTATCGAAGCATTACAAGCACAATTTGAAGAAAAACGTGCGGCATTAGTGGCGAAAATCGGTGAAAATATGAACATTCGCCGTGTTCAATACTTAGAAGGCGAAGTGATTGCACAATATTTACACGGTGCGAAAATCGGTGTATTAGTTGCGGGTGCAGGTTCTGAAGAAGAATTGAAGAAAGTCGCAATGCACGTTGCAGCCTCTAAACCTGAGTTCGTCAACCCAGAAGACGTGTCTGCAGAAGTGGTTGCGAAAGAGCGTGAAATCCAAATCGAAATCGCAATGAACTCTGGCAAACCAAAAGAGATCGCAGAGAAAATGGTTGAAGGTCGTATGGCGAAATTCACTGGCGAAGTGTCATTAACAGGTCAGCCATTCGTAATGGATCCATCACAATCAGTCGGTAGCTACTTAAAATCTGTGGGTTCTTCAGTTTCTGGTTTCATTCGCTTAGAAGTGGGTGAAGGTATCGAGAAAGTGGAAGAAGATTTTGCTGCAGAAGTGGCGAAAATCACTGGCGGTAACGCGTAATTCTTCGCAGAATGGATTAAAAAAACCGAGCATTGCTCGGTTTTTTTGTATCAATGAATAGCTAGGTTTAATGAAGTACTGCTATAAACATCACTAACATAAAACTCATCACGGCTAAAATAAAATGTTTAAGCGAAAAGGGTTGGCTTTTTTTGAAGGCTTTGGCGGCGAAAATAATGTAAAGCACCAAAAATAGTAGTTTGGCTAAAATCCAATTTTCTGTCCAATCAAAGCCGATAGTCACAAATAGGGCAATACCCGAAATCAGTAGGAAAGTGTCTACTGCGTGTGGGGCAATTTTCAGAATTTTATATTGTCGCCAATCGACCATTTTTGCCGATAATACGCCACGAATCAGTAATAACGCCAAGCTGATATACGCTAAGCTCAAATGAGCCAAAAATAATGTTTTAATCATCATTCACTCCAAAGTTTGTTTATTGTTCCACAATCATTGATTTTAAATATTGAAAAATTTCACGGTAATTTTTAGGCGGTTTGTTCGCCGCTTTCTCTTTTTGTGCCATACGTACTAAGTTGCGTAAATGTTGGCGGTCTAAATTCGGATATTCATCGACCAACGAATTGACTGCCGCATCGCCTTGCTCAATCAGTTGATCTCGAGTTTGTTCCAATTTTTGTAACAGGGCTAACTGCTGATTGTGGCGATTTTCCACTTTGTCTAAGGCTTCTTGAATCGGTTCAGGATCGAGATTCCGCAATAATTTCCCCACATACTGAATTTGGCGGCGGCGGGCTTCTAGGCGTAAACGTTGAGCCAATTCAATTGCATCACGCAAATTATCGTCAAGGGGAATTTTGGCTAAATTGCTTGGGGTTAAGTTGATTAAACTTTCGCCTAATTTTTTCAGGTGTTCCGCATCGCGTTTGATTTCACTTTTGCTGACCCAGATGATCTCTTCTTCATCGTCCGTCCAGTCAATTTCATTATGTCGCTTTTTTCGTGCCATTTTTGCCTTCTTGTGAGCTAAAAAGCCTATCGCAAGGGATAGGCTTTTCTGTTATGATTTTTCGCTTGGCATTCTATGTGGAAAAGCACCTTGGGTCAATGATTTCATCAGCACATTCCACGACTATTCCCATACAAGGGGGGACTTTATGAGCTTAATCAGCAAAACCGAATTACAACAACAAGAACAGATTTTACGTGATGCGGTGCAAACGGCATTAGATCTTGCCAGCAAAGCAGGAGCAACTGCCGAAGTGGGGGTAACCAAAGTGGCGGGGCTGTCCGTTTCAAGCCGTTTGGAACAGGTGGAAAATATCGAATTTAACAACGATGGATCACTCGGCATTTCGGTCTATTTGGGCAAACGCAAAGGCAATGCGTCCACGTCCGATTTGCAACCTAAATCCATTCAACAAGCGGTGGAATCCGCCTTGGCGATTGCAAAATATACCTCTGAAGATGATTGCACAGGCTTGGCAGACAAAGAATTTATGGCATTTGATGCCCCTGATTTGGATTTATATCATCACGCAGAGATCGATGTCGATCAGGCAGTCGAATTAGCGATTGAAGCAGAACATTATGCACTAAACGCCGATGATCGGATTGTGAACAGCGAAGGGGCGACCTTCAACTCGCACAGCGGTATTCGGGTTTACGGAAACACACACGGTATGTTGCAAAGCTATCTCTCTAGCCGTTATTCGCTTTCGTGTAGCGTAATTTCGGCTTATGAAGATGAGCTGGAACGGGATTACGAATACACCATTTCTCGCCAATTTGACCAACTTGCTACGCCACAATGGGTGGGCGAACAGGCAGCAATCAAGGCGGTTGAGCGTTTAAATCCACGTCAATTGCCGACCTGCGAAGTGCCTGTGATTTTCTACAATGATGTCGCCACAGGGCTTGTCGGGCATTTGGCGGGGGCGATCAGTGGTGGAGCGTTATATCGCAAATCGAGTTTCTTGCTAGATAAATTGGGCGAGCAAATTCTGCCCGACTGGTTTCAGATCAGTGAACGTCCGCATTTATTGCGACAGCTTGCGTCATCGCCTTTCGATAGCGAAGGTGTCATCACCCAAAGCCGAGAAATCATCACAAACGGTGTGCTTCAAACCTACTTGCTCACCAGTTACAGTGCCAGAAAAATGGGCTTGCAAACCACAGGACACGCCGGCGGTATTCACAACTGGCTGGTTAAACCCAACCGCACGGGGGGCTTATCTGCCTTGCTGAAAGAGATGGGCACAGGTTTGTTGGTGACTGAAATGCTCGGCAGTGCCATCAATGGCGTGACGGGCGAATATTCCCGTGGGGCAGCAGGTTTTTGGGTGGAAAACGGCGAAATTGCCTACCCTGTGGCGGAAATCACTATCGCAGGACAGCTCCAAGATATGTTTAAAAATATGGTGGCAGTCACCGATGATGTAGAACACCGTTCCAACATTCAAACAGGATCGATTTTGCTGGATAAACTGAAAGTGTCAGGGCAATAGCAAAAAAGGCAGCTCACCAAAGCTGCCTTTTGTCCATTAAGCTTTCGCCATTTCAAATTCAATTAACATCATCAAAATATGGATCACTTTGATATGCACTTCTTGAATGCGATCGGCATAGCGGAAATGGGGAACACGAATTTCGACATCCGCAAGCCCAGCCATTTTACCCCCGTCTTTGCCCGTCAGAGCAATCACTTTCATGCCTTTTTGTTTGGCTGCTGCAATCGCATTTAACACGTTTTGCGAATTGCCTGAGGTGGACAAGCCAAATAGCACGTCGCCTTTTTGCCCCACGGCTTCCACATAGCGTGAGAACACATATTCATAGCCGAAATCGTTACTCACGCAACTCAAATGGCTCACGTCAGAAATGGCAATCGCTGGGTAGCCAGGGCGATTTTCACGATAACGTCCTGTCAGTTCCTCGGCAAAGTGCATCGCATCGCAGTGCGATCCGCCGTTGCCGCACGACAGCACTTTTCCACCCTGTTTGAAACTGTCCGAAATCAATAAAGCTGCTTGCTGAATTAAGGCTAAATTTTTTTCGTCTTTAATAAATGAGTCTAACACGGCTGCGGCTTCTTGCAGTTCTGCTAAAATTTGTGCTTGATACATTGTTCTATCCTTTTGCAAAAAGTGGATTTTTCTCACCCCCTTGTTATGGGGCGTGGACGAAGTCTATCACAAGCCTTGCACTTAACACTAGGAAAAGGGCGGGAAATTAGGTAAAATCCGCACGTTTTTGTATTGACTAAAAGGAACAACGAATGATCAACGAGATTAAAAAAGATACCCAAGATCGTATGGAGAAAAGCATTGAAGCCTTAAAAGGGCACATTGCGAAAATTCGTACAGGTCGTGCGCAGCCAAGTTTATTAGACGGCATTCAAGTGGAATATTACGGTTCTGCCACGCCATTACGCCAGTTGGCTAACGTTGTTGCAGAAGATGCACGTACGTTAGCGGTAACCGTGTTTGATCGCTCGTTAATCGGTGCAGTAGAAAAAGCTATTTTGACATCAGATTTGGGCTTAAATCCTTCTTCAGCAGGTACCACAATTCGTGTGCCATTGCCGCCATTAACGGAAGAACGCCGCCGTGATTTAATTAAAATCGTGAAAAGCGAGGGCGAGCAAGGTAAAGTGGCAATCCGTAACGTTCGCCGTGATGCTAACGATAAAATCAAAGCGTTAGAAAAAGAGAAAGCGATCAGCGAAAACGAAGAGCGTAAAGCGCAAGAAGATATCCAAAAAATCACTGACACTTACATCAAAAAAGTGGATGAGATTTTAGCAGATAAAGAAAAAGAGTTGATGGATTTCTAATCGGTTAGCGATTTGTATACATCAACAGGGAAAACCTAGCCTTGGCTAGGTTTTTTATTTGGCGGACAAACCAGACCACAAAATACTTGGTTTTACGTCGAATGTGATCAAAAATAACCCACTCTTTAATATTACGATAACTAATGCCATGAAAAAACACCATATTGATACGCTTATTTCAACACAAGATGTGCAACAACGCATTGATGAACTCGCCAAAGAAATTACCCATTATTATCACCACAACCATTGTCAAAGCCTTGTCGTCATTGGTTTATTACGAGGTTCGTTTATGTTTATGGCGGATCTTGTTCGCCGTTTGGAGTTACCTGTTGAGGTAGACTTTTTAACTGCATCAAGTTATGGCTCAAGCACGGAATCAAGCCGAGATGTAAAAATTTTGAAAGATCTTGATGGTGAGATTCAAGGCAAAGATGTGTTGATTGTCGAGGATATTATTGATACAGGTTTTACCTTAAGCAAAGTGCGAGATATCCTAAAACTGCGTGAACCACGTTCGCTAGCAATTTGTACCTTATTAGATAAACCTTCTCGCCGTGAAGTACAAGTGCCGGTCGAATGGATCGGTTTTGCCATTCCTGATGAGTTTGTGGTGGGGTATGGCATTGATTATGCCCAACGCTATCGCAATTTGGACTACATTGCTAAGGTCGTGATGGACGAATAACGGACATTATGCAAATTTAACCGCTTGTGGGCAACTTCAAGCGGTTTTTGCATTCTAAAGAGCAGAAAGAGGAGATGATGAAATGTGGAAAAAAACGGTTTTAGTTTTGGGGATATTCAGTAGTTCAATGTGGGCGAACGAGCCTCATTTTAATCAGGCACCCGCCGTGTGGAAAAACGAACACACAACACAACGCCAACATTTTTTAGTGCTGGAAAGGTTGTTAAAACAAGCAGAGAAGCAGAGGATTTTTTCGAGTGAAATCGCTACGTTAGCCGAAAAATTAATTGATCCAGACTATCCCTTGCTACCCGATGCGGTGACGTTACTCGTGAATTATCAGCTAAACTTACCAGAAAATCAGTCATTTTCCGCAAAAAAAGCGTTAATTGATCGATTTAGCCAAAGTTATCCACAGATTATTCAGCCATCAACATGGCAATCCGTGTTGTTTGAGGCACTATATCATCAGCAACGTTTTGCGGATGTAGTGAGTTTTAGTCAAGGCTATTTGCCAGAGAGTATTGAAAACCAATGCCGCTTGTTAGCAGCACGCCATCAATTACTCGCAGAGCAGTGGCAACCCAACCCAGAGGCGGAACAAGCAGGTGTGAAAGTGGCGTTGGAATCTGCCGAACTGACGCAACTGCTTGCTGAGTTTGAATCCTTGTGGTTAGCACATGCGAGTTTGCCCTCAGATTGCAATGCGATTCAACGCGATTGGCAAGATAAAGGGCTAAAAACAGCAGACATTGTGAAGCAAAAAGCGGTGAAATTGTTTGAAAAAGGGGAAAAAAAGGCAGTGCAAACATTAAGTTTAAATAGCAATGGTGAATTGGCGGAGTGGTTAAACACGGTAAGTAATTTACTGAATACACCTAAGAATTTGCAAAATCTCGCAGTTTCTCACCCCCTTGAACCGTATATGAAAGCGGTAGTGATGGCAGCTTTTGGGCGTTATATCAATCTGTTGCCAGAGCAGATGGATAATCCTGATTTTGGCGTGTATCAAAATTGGGCAGTGCGTTGGGGGCTATCGTCAGCAGAAACGGATAGTTGGAAAATTCGGTTTATTCAACGCTTTTTTGACAATCAAGATCCTATTTTCCAACTGTGGCGAGATGAACAGCTAAAGTCCTTGAAGGTAGATAGTCTCACGGAGCGTCGTATTCGCATGGCGATTTGGCAACAAACGGATTTGAATGAGTGGCTTGGCTTGTTATCAAATGAGGCGAAAAATAAAGCCGAGTGGCGTTATTGGATCGCGAAAAATGATCCGAATGCGGGTAGAAATGTATTACAAGCATTGGCTATGGAGCGAGGATTCTATCCAATGTTGGCCGCAAGAGCATTAAATCAACCCTATATTCTCAAATTTCCTACAGTGGAAACACTAAATATAAGCCATGATGATGCACTTTTGCATACGTTGGATCGGATTGCAGAATTGCGAGAGCTTGGGCGATTGACGCAGGCAAAATCAGCGTGGCTGGAGCTATTAACGCATCAGACATTTGAACAGAAGCTTGCTATATCGCAGTATGCGATAGATCAAAAGTGGTTTGATTTGGCTGTGGAGGGAACCATTCAAGCAAAAGCGTGGGATTATATTCCACTGAGATTGCCGAATGCGTATTCCAGCTGGTTTGATGCTATTTTAGCAGACAAGCCGATTCGTAAAAGTTTTGTGATGGCGATTGCTCGTCAAGAAAGTGCTTGGAATGTGCAAGCACGCTCATCAGCAAATGCAATAGGGCTAATGCAGATGTTACCTTCCACAGCAGCGGAAACTGCGAAGAAGTATCAACTGCCCTATCAGCGTGAGCAGGATCTGCTCGATCCATTACACAATATTTTGCTTGGTGCCACGCATTTGGCAGAGTTAAATGAAAAGTATCCGAATAATCGTATTTTGATTGCCGCAGCTTATAACGCTGGGGCAAGCCGTGTGGAACGTTGGCTAGCGCGTGCTGGAGGCAGATTAGCCATGGACGAATTTATCGCGTCCATTCCTTTTTTGGAAACCCGTGGTTATGTGCAAAATGTGTTAGCCTATGATTATTACTACCGAATGTTGTACGAAAAGCAGCAGAATTTGTTTCACCCAGAGGAAGATAGACGGTATTAGCGAATGTTGATTTTGTCGTGTTGAATTGCCACCTGCCGCCGTTTATCCAATTCCGCACGAATGGCGGCTTTTTCAAAGCCGTCGGCAATCACGCCTTGCACTTGTACGTTATTGGCAACGTCATACAACTTTTGGGCAAGCTCTAATTGAGGATAGTCACGATTTTCAAAGCCCAACCGCCCACGGCTGTCTGCTTTGCAGGCAAGCAGAAAATCCACAAAGCGTTCGGGTTTTCGCCACACGTCTAATCGGTTGAACAATTTCAGCACCGTTTCGGGGCGAAGTTCGGCAATTTTGTGGCAGTGAGTGTGAAATTCGGTCACCAATTTGGCAAACTCTTTGGTATGAGCTGGCACTTTGAGCCGATTGGCTAACTGTTGTGTCGGGGCAACGCCTTTTTGTTCGTGTCCGTAGTGGTGGGGCAAAATCTCTTTGGGCGTGAGTGCTTTGCCTAAATCGTGACAAAGAGCGGCGAATAGCAAACTTTCGGGATCATTCGCCTGTGCCGATAATTTTTTCGCTTGTTCCAGAACCAAGAGCGTATGCACGCCTGAATCAATTTCAGGATGATGTTTTTCAGGCTGTGGCACGCCGAATAGGGCATCGACTTCAGGAAAAAGCACCTTTAACGCCCCGACTTCACGCAAGACTTCAAAATAGATTTGCGGAGAATCAGTCGCAAACGCTTTTTGGGTTTCCAACCAAACGCGTTCGGCAGTGAGATGTGCCAGCTCGCCACAAGCGGTCATTTCCTGCATCAGTTTTACCGTTTCATCGGCAATGCGAAAGCCAAGCGAATGAAAGCGAGCAGCGAAGCGAGCGACTCGCAACACTCGCAACGGATCTTCACAAAACGCAGGGGAAACGTGGCGGAGTGTACGAGTTTCTAAATCGTTCATTCCACCATAAAAATCGTGCAAGGTACCGTCAGGGCTTTGAGCAATGGCGTTGATGGTCAAATCTCGCCGTTGCAAATCGTCTTTGAGTGTCACATCGGGCGAAAAATCACAAATAAAGCCTGTGTAGCCGTTGCCCTGCTTGCGTTCGGTGCGAGCCAACGCATATTCCGCTTTGGTTTTTGGGTGTAAAAAAACAGGGAAATCATTACCGACTTGTTGATAACCTTCTGCCAATAACTGCTCGGGTGTCGCCCCGACTACTAACCAATCTTGATCTTTCACTGGCAAACCGAGCAACTGATCCCGCACCGCACCGCCGACTAAATAAATTTGCATACACACTCCACACAAAAATTTGGGCTATTTTCCCACAAAAGCCGTAGAGCGTCTTTATTTTCTCGGTTCAATTTGTTATTGTGTGAATAATTCACACACATAAGGAGTCAACAATGAGCAGAACAACCAGCGTCACATTAGGCGAGCCGTTAAATCATTTTGTGCAAGAAATGGTGGCATCAGGGCGTTATGGATCTACAAGCGAAGTCGTGCGGAGTGCCTTGCGGTTATTGGAAGAGCAGGAGCAACATCTCATTCAACTAAAACAAGCGATTCGAGAAGGCATTGAAAGTGGTATTTGCGATGACAGCTTTGATGAGATTGTGGCAGAAGCAAGGAGAGAAATGGATGTATAAATTTTCTCCAAAGGCGAAACAGGATTTGAAATCAATTACCAAATATACCACCGAACAATTTGGACTTGCTCAATCTAATCAATACCTTATGGGAATGAAAGATGTGCTAACACATTTATCTCAATTTCCAAGAATGGGGCGAATACGAGATGAAATTGGGAATGGTGTGTTGAGCTATGTGTATCGCTCTCACACCATTTTTTACCGTTTGCACGATCAGGGTATTTGGATTCTACGTATTTTACACCAACGAATGGATCACAGAAGTTTGATGTAAATGTCTAAAAGGGAATTTTGCAGATTTTGTTGATGATCTTACCCCTTGCAAATCGCTAAATCCTAGCCTGCACGCCGCCGAGTGCCTCGGTCAGTTTTTCCACAAAGAGTCGCACTTCTTCAGTCATCAGTACAAAATCAGCATCGAAGCGTTGGGCGATGTCTTCTTTGAGTATGTCGTCATTTTTTTCTCGCACTTCATCGGCGAATTTCAGCCGTGCGAGCGTTCCGTCTTCGTTTAACACGAAGCTGAAATGGTTTTCCCACTCTAATGCCAATTTGGTCACGAATTTGCCTGCATTGAGATGAATCGCAATTTCATCGCTTTCTAAATCTTGCCGTTTGCAACGGATCACGCTGTCGGTGTCGAAGGATTTCAATTCGGCTTCTTCCAACAAATTCAACCAAGCAGGCGTTTCGCCTTTGGTGAGCCATTCGGTCATCGCATCAATTGGTTGTTTGGCAAAAGAAATCGGCACCACGGGGAGTGAACCTAAGGTTTTCCGCAATAACGCCAAGCTGTCTTCCGCTCGTTTTGCCGAGCCTGCATCGACATACACCAACTGACGTTCCAAATCTAACCAAATTGAGGTAAATTGGTGCTTGCTGAACGCCCGTGGCAGTAGCATTTCCACCACGTCGTCTTTAATCGCCTGTTTTTCAGTTTTTTTCAGCTTGCGTTGCTCTTTTTGCTCTAAGGTTTCGATTCGATTTTCCGTTTCCTTTTTGACCACCGTTGCAGGCAAGATTTTCTCTTCTTTATGTGCGATCAACAAAAACTGCTGCCCGACGTTGAAATGCAGGAAATCGCTGGTGGCAAGCGGATTGCTCCAACCAAATTTGCTCATCTCATTTTGTTGGCAAGGGTGGAATTTTTCCTGTTGCAACTGCGATTCTAACTCGTCTGCTTGCAATGAAAGGGGGCTGGTCAGCCGATAGATCATCAGATTTTTAAACCAAATCATTTAGGAATTCCTTTTGATAGCGTAGAATGGCGGTATTTTACGGTATTTTATTGATTTACTGAATGAGCAATTCTGCCACTTGATCGCAGTCAGAGTGCCAAATTTAAGGTAGGGTGGGCTTTCAGCCCACCAAATTTGTATTGTGGAATTGCGGAGAGTAGGGGAATAGGTCACGATTGGTGGGCTGAAAGCCCACCCTACCTATTCATTCGCTTTAAACTTTTGGAGAGATACAATGAACAAAAAACTTGCCTTTATCGGTGCGGGAAATATGGCATTTGCGATTATTGCTGGGTTGCTGAAAAGTGGCTATCCAGCGAATTTGATTACGGCGTGCAACAAAAGCAATCAGGCTCGCCGTGAGCAGTTGCGAACAATGGGGCTGAATGTGGATTTCAGCAATCGCCAAGCCGTTGAACAGGCGGACGTGGTGATTTTGGCGGTCAAACCGCAAATGATGGCAGACGTTTGTGCTGAATTTGCGGATGTCGATTTCAGCCAAAAATGGGTGCTGTCGGTGGCAGCTGGCATTGCGGTGGATCGCCTTGAACAACTGTTGCCAACAGCGAAAAATATTGTGCGGTCAATGCCGAATACGCCGTCGTTGATTGGCGAAGGAATGTCAGGGCTGTTTGCAAAAAGTAGCGTGGAACCCACCGCTTGCCGTTTTGCCGAAACCTTGCTGTCGGCGGTGGGGCAGTTTTATTGGGTGGAAACTGAATCAAAACTGAACCAAATCATTGCAATTACGGGCAGCAGCCCAGCCTATTTCTTCCGTTTTATGGAGGCAATGCAACAATCGGCAATGCAAATGGGCTTTAGCGAAGCCGATGCTCGTCTGTTGGTGCAGTCGGTGGCGGTCGGGGCGGCAAAAATGGTGGTGGCAAATCCTGAACTGTCGATTGCCACCTTGCGAGAAAATGTGACGTCCAAAGGTGGCACAACCGCTCAAGCCTTAGCGGTGTTTGAACAGCACAATTTGGGGCAAATTGTCGATCAAGCAATGAGTGCTGCAATTACACGTGCCGAAGAAATGGAAAAATCCCTATGATCAAACTCACACCATTTCAATGGTCGTCCTTTAATTTCTTTGGTTTTTATGCTGCGTTTGGCGTACTGTTGCCGTTTTTGCCCGTGTGGTTGAAACATCACGGCTACGATACGGATATGATCGGTTTGCTCATCGCAATGGGCTACCTGTTTCGCTTTATCGGGGCGATGTTTTTCTCACGATCAGTGAAAAATCCCAACCAACTGATTCCATTAAACCGATTTTTGACTTGGGCAACCGTATTGGTGGTGCTTGTTGTGGCGTGGGCGGTGGAATCCATTTGGCTTTTGTTGCCTGCAATAGCAATTTTCCATATTTTTAACGGTGGTTCGATGCCAATTGCCGACACGATAGCTTCTACGTGGCAGCAACAAAATCAGTTAGATTACGGCAAAACTCGCTTATTTGGCTCGGTCGCCTTTGTAGTGGGGTCGATTTCCACAGGCTATTTGGTCGGCTGGCTAGGTGAAAGTGCCATCATCGGCATTTTGCTGGGCTGGTTGGTGTTTTTAGGTGTGGGAATTATGCTCAAACCAACTCAACAATTTGTGGAACAGCCTAAAAATGCTGAGAATTCGACGGTTGAACTGAGTTACTGGCAGTTGTGCAAAATACCGAATACCTTGAAAATGTTAATCGCCATTTCGCTGATCCAAGCCTCACACGCCGCTTATTATGCATATAGCACGATCTATTGGTCGAGCAACGGCATTAGCACCGAAAATGCCAGCTTGCTCTGGGGCGTGGCGGTGGTGGCGGAAATTGCTTTTTTCTTCTTTTCGAACAAACTGTTTCGCTTGTGGCGAACGCATTGGCTGATTATCGTTTCTGCCCTTGGCACGATGATCCGTTGGGCAATAATGGCAAGCAGCACGGATTTCAGCGTCCTGATTTTCGCCCAACTGTTGCACGCCATTTCCTATGCGATGGGGCATTATGCGATGATCCGCTACATTTCCACCCAACCCGTGGAACATAACGCCAAATTGCAAGCACTCTATTTCGGCTTGGCAAGCTGTATGGCGATGGCGTTGTTTACCTTCGTGGCTGGCTTGGTTTATCAACAATCGCCTGCGTGGAGCTTCTGGTTGATGTTGGTGCTGGTGTTGCCAGCGCTGCTGATTGTGCCGAAGCGGTTTGAGGTGAAGGTATAAATTAGAAGGGGATTTTGCAAAAATTCACCTTTTCTCACCCCCTTGTGATTTGCCATTTTCCAATGGTCTAGGGCTCATCAATGACAAACTCAAACCAGTCGATCACGTCTTTTTCGTGAATGCCGTTTGGGATCAACATTCCTGCTTTTTTGA
>JAUMYT010000036.1 GCA_030528525.1 Pasteurellaceae bacterium | reverse complement strand
TAGCTTGCAATGATATAGCGAATGGGATTTGAATGAAAGTAAAAATTTGATATTTGGGGGAATTGTTGATTGAATTAAAGGAGAGAAAAATCAAAATATTGCAAAATCTTGAGTTTTCTCTCCCCCTTGAATTACTAGCCTCTGGCAATCAAACGCCAAGACAAATCGCAATAAATGTTAAATCACATTGGCAAACGGATAAAGCATCGCAAGGATCGTTGCGAGCGTCCAAGCGGTGGGATGTTTGATGTTTTTTCCCAAAAGCAGCCACGCTAACAGCACAAAAATCACAAATTGCACCGTAAAAAATGCCACGAACGAGCCAATCGGCATTTCTGGCATCACTTGCAGATGTTGATACAGTACAAATGCCGTCCAAATGTAGCTCAGCACCAACGCAATCAACGCCAGTTGGATAAGTAGTTTGAAGAAACCGTCCAAACGACTTTTGGCTAACATCAAATACCAACCTGTGAGCAAAATGCCGAACAGCAGTTGAGCAAAATTATTCGCTCGAATGCCGTTAAACAAAGACGGCAGTTCATACCAATAAATCAGCAAATATTGAAACACGCCAATGCCTGCAATCGCCAAGCCACAGTAAATGATGATGTTTTTGAACTGCTCATCGTCAGGCAATTTCCACAGAATCAACGGCAAAATCAGCGAAGCGGAAATGGCAATCAACGCTGGCGAATGTTTTGGGGTAAACCCGAGTACATAAATCAAATTTCCCACCGCAAACAGCAGTAAAAACGGCAGCACGAATGTCAAACGCCCCCGTTGCCCTGGGCAAATTTGCCCTTTCCACAGCACAATTAGGCTTAAAATAGCGGTAACAAAAAACGCCAACAGATACGGCGAAATAAAAATCGCATTTTTCGGGGCAGAAAAATGGTTCAACGCCATTTGTATAAACAGCATCAATAACGGCGGTAAGATTGCGTGCGTCGCAATTTCGAGTTTAGATGGGGAGTGATGGTCTGACATAATCAAATAAAAAGGTTAAAAATGAGCAAATTATGCCACATTTTTGTGAATCGGAGTATCTGAAAAGTGTTTGACAAATAAGCTATAAGTTATAAACTGAGTCGAATTTTGTCTAAATCGGAGGAATAATGACGAATAATCAGACGATGACAGAATGGACGGTGTTATTTACTCAGTGTTTTAGTGATTGGTTGGATCTTCAAGATGAAAAAACACAAGATAGTATTTTAGGCGTTATTCACCTTTTGAAAATTGCAGGCCCTTATTTATCAAGACCTTATGCTGATACAATCAAAGGTTCTCAATATGCCAATATGAAAGAATTACGGATTCAACACCAAGGTAAACCATTACGGGCATTTTTTGCTTTTGATCCTTTACGCCAAGCCATTGTGTTATGTGCTGGTGATAAAAGTAATGATAAACAATTTTATGATCGAATGATTCGTTTAGCCGATGACGAATTTACTGCTTATTTAAAACATTTGGAGTAGAGAATGAGTAAATTAATTTCTTTAGATGAGTGGATGGCAAATTTACCATCTGAACGCCAAGCAGAAATTTACGAAAAAGCTCAAGAATTGATGCTTGAAAGTGGGTTGGCACAATTACGCCAAGATTTGGAGCTATCCCAAAAAGATTTAGCCGAAGCTTTGGGGATTTCACAACCTGCCGTTGCACAAATTGAACAACGTGGCAATGAATTGAAATTATCCACCCTTAAACGTTATGTCGAAACGATGGGCGGAAAATTAAGCCTTGCGGTTCAAATGCCGACAGGACATAGCCGAATTTTCCATATCTAACTATTTAAACAATGAAAAAATGGCGAGTTTGTGCGACAATGCTCGCCATTTTTTATGATAGGAGTTGATGATGCGAATTTTACACACAATGTTACGCGTGGGGAACTTAGAACGTTCGATTAAATTTTATACTGAAGTGTTAGGAATGAAACTGTTACGCACCAGCGAGAACGAGCAGTATAAATACACCTTGGCATTTTTGGGCTATGGCGAAGAAAAAGACACCGCGGTGCTTGAACTCACTTATAACTGGGGCGTAGAAAGCTACGAATTAGGCACGGCGTACGGGCACATTGCCATTGGCGTGGACGATATTTATGCCACAGTCGAAGCCGTTCGCCAAGCAGGCGGAAAAGTCACCCGTGAAGCAGGGCCTGTGTTAGGGGGCAAAACCGTGATTGCGTTTGTGGAAGATCCAGACGGCTACAAAATTGAATTTATCGAAAACAAAGATGCTCAAAAGGCGTTAGGCTAAGCTTCTCGCTCCCGCAAGGGGGGAGATCTTACTCATTTTCTGCAAAATTTAGGACGCCGACTGCGTCCTTACTTTTTATTCCAATGACAAACGAAACTGACAACCAACCAACCGATTATAATCTGATGAAACACCGCTTTCGTGGCTATCTGCCCGTGGTGATCGATGTGGAAACCGCAGGGCTGAATGCCCAAACGGATGCATTGCTTGAAATTGCGGCGATTACGCTAAAAATGGACGAAAACGGCGAACTCAAGCAAGATCAACAATTTCATCGCCACATCAAACCTTTTGAGGGTGCGAACATCAATCCTGACTCGCTCAAAGTGAACGGCATTGATATTGACAACCCGAATCGAGGGGCTGTGCCAGAAGAGATTGCGATTGTGGAAATGTTCAAAATGGTGCGAAAAGCGGTGAAAGACAATGGCTGCCAACGAGCGGTGATTGTGGCACATAACGCCACCTTCGATCAGGCATTTTTACAAGCGGCGGTAAAACGCATCAACGCCAAACGTGATCCCTTCCACCCTTTTGCGATGTTCGACACCGCCACTCTTGCAGGTTTTATGTACGGGCAAACGGTGCTAGTGAAAGCCTGCCAAATGGCAAACCTAGCCTTTGACGGCAAGCAAGCCCACTCGGCGTTATACGACACCGAACGTACCGCAGAGTTATTCTGCACGATGGTCAATAAACTTAAAGCCTTGGGTGGATTTCCACCTGTGATGAAGTAAGTATAAAAATGATGGTTCTGCTCACAAAAGTTGGACTAACCTTCCCACAGATTAAGGTGCAGATTTTTTATGATAAGTGACGACAATCATGGGTGTATTCAGGAGGATTAAAAGGACTTAGCCCTGTTGTATACAGGGCTAAGTCCTTAAATTAGTCTAACTTTTGGGGCAAATCAAAAAAATCGCTTTTTGTTATTTATAAGCAATAAGCAAGAATTTTCTGCTCAATTCCGGTCGCATCTAGCCCTAAATTAGCATAGGCTTCAGGTTGAGTGGAAGGTGGGATAAATTCGTCTGGAATACCTAACATAACAAGGGGGTGAGAACGCCCGAGTTTTTGCAAAAACTCGTTTACTGCACTGCCTGCTCCGCCTTGAATCGCATTTTCTTCGAGAGTCACGAGTAACTCGTGGCTATCTGCTAACTCGGCAATTAAGGCTTCGTCTAACGGTTTCACAAAACGCATATCGACCAAGGTGTAGCCGTGTTTTTCTGCCACAACTTTCGCTTCATTGAGCAATGCCCCGAAATTCAAAATCGCCACTTTTTTACCTTGCTGCAACACCTTGCCTTTGCCGATTTCAAGGGCTTGCATTGGTTGCAATTCCACGCCTTGAGCATTGCCACGCGGGTAACGCACCGCCGCAGGCGAATTCATTGTGTAAGCGGTGTAGAGCATTTGCCGCATTTCGTTTTCATCGCTTGGGGTCATAATCGTCATATTCGGAATGCAACGCATAAAGCTTAAGTCGAACGCCCCTTGGTGGGTTTGTCCGTCTGCCCCGACAATCCCTGCACGGTCAATGGCGAAAATCACGGGGAGATTTTGAATGGCGACATCGTGGATCAACTGATCGTAAGCACGCTGTAAAAAGCTCGAATAAATCGCTACCACCGGTTTGTAGCCTGCAATCGCTAAACCTGCCCCGAATGTGACGGCGTGTTGTTCGGCAATCGCCACGTCAAAATACTGTTTCGGGAAACGTTTGGAAAACTCCACCATTCCCGAGCCTTCACGCATTGCAGGGGTGATGCCGATGATTTTCGGATCACGTTCTGCCATTTCGCATAGCCAATCGCCGAAGATGTTGGAATAGGTCTTATTGGATTTTGTTTGTGGCAATTGACCGCTTGTATGGTCAAATTTCGGCACGCCGTGGAAGCCGATTGGATCTTGTTCGGCAGGTGTGTAGCCTTTGCCTTTTTTGGTTTTGATATGCAAAAACAGCGGGCCTGACATCTTCCGCATATTTTTAAGTGTGGCGATCAGTTCGTCGAGATCGTGTCCGTCAATCGGGCCGATATAGTTAAACCCGAGCGTTTCAAACATTGTGCCGACAGGCGACACAAAGCCTTTGACGTGTTCTTCAGTTTTCTTCACGAACTCTTTAATCGGCGGCAAGCCCGAGAGCAATTTTTTGCCCCCTTCACGCAAGGTGCCGTAGAACGACCCTGTGAACAGACGAGCTAAGTGGTTATTCAACGCCCCGACATTTTCGGAAATCGACATTTCGTTGTCGTTTAAAATTACCAACATATCGGTGTGAAGTGAACCTGCGTGGTTGATCGCCTCAAACGCCATTCCTGCGGTAATCGCCCCATCGCCAATCACGCACACGGTTTTACGCCCTGCGTTCTCTTTTTCGGCAGCGACCGCAATGCCAAGCCCTGCACTAATAGAAGTGGAGGAATGCCCCACACTTAACACATCGTATGGACTTTCTTCACGCCACGGGAAAGGGTGTAAACCGTCTTTTTGGCGAATGGTGTGCATTTGGTCACGGCGACCCGTAAGAATTTTGTGCGGATAGGCTTGATGCCCCACGTCCCAAATCAGTTGGTCGAATGGGGTTTGATAGACATAATGCAAGGCGACAGTCAGTTCCACCACGCCTAATCCCGATGCTAAGTGACCGCTTGATTGGCTAACGGATTCAAGCAAATAGGCTCGAAGTTCGTCGCACAATGGCTTAAGCTGTTCTTTCGGTAATAATCGCAGATCCTCTGGCGATTGAATTTGACTTAACAACGGGTAAGTTTTTTGCATAGTTTTACAAATATATAAAAAATGGTAGGGTGGGCTTTAGCCCACCATTTTGCAGAATGTCGGTAAAAAACAGCCCCCGTTGCAAGGGGGAAATACCTTCAATTTTAACCTTTTAATTCTTCCGTTAAGACAGGCTGAATGCTGTGTAAAATCTCTTTGACCACACGCCCATTGCCTGCGACTACGTTACCTGATTGGAGATAATCGGTACCACCTACAAAGTTGGTCACTAACGCCCCGGCTTCACGAGCGATTAAGTCGCCTGCGGCACAATCCCACGGTTTTAAGCCGATTT
>JAUMYT010000017.1 GCA_030528525.1 Pasteurellaceae bacterium | reverse complement strand
CAGAGAAAAAGTGTTAAGTAATTAACATTTTTGACATTTTCTTTTAAATTTTTTGATTTTCTTGGATAAAAAGAAAACAGAGAAGGGGGGCTTCTCTGTTTGAAGAGTTAGTGATACGTAAAAGAAATAGTAGCAATCGCTTTAATTTTTCCGGCTGTGGGATCGCCTGCCTTAACATAATAGGCGGAAAATCGTCGCTCTGGCTCAAATGAGCCCGGTTGAGCCTCGGAAAATGTCCATGTGTGACCAAATTGTACCTTTTGATTATCTTCACGCCGAATAGCTATGCATACTCCCCCTGCGGTTGATTCTGGGCTCAACGTTAAGCAATCGGAGGTATTTGTTGGCATGATGTGGTCATGAAATACGACATCCGCCCGTACATTTGCATCACAACGAAGCCGAATATTAAAATGGTTACCCAAAACTTCTTTCTTTTGGATTAATTCATTGAGCATAATCGGCTGGAGTTGTACCTGTTGATATTTGTTACTTTGAAGTTCACAGGTATTCTGCTTCACGACAATAGGCTGAGCAACCGATAACGTAATGCCAAGTGGTTTAAAACCATCAGCGAGCTCCACTTGGGCAAGTGTTTGTGGCGAAGTCAACACATAATTGCCTGATGGCACCTTATCATAAAGAACCAACGTTGAGACAGCAGACAAACTTCCTTGAGCCTGCCCGATAGGCTGTGAATTCTGCTTCCCAACATGAATCTCCACATCATTAATCTGTAAGGTAAAACCAATACCTTTCACCGAGGTCGCATAAATCCCTTTCCCATTGATTTCCCCAACCTTCTCCGCCAACATGGTTACCGAATAAGACTCCGTTAAAAGTGAATCAATCAAGTTGCCTGTCACAGTACTCATTTCATAAGGGAGATTATCACGAGCATACTCGACGGTAACCGCATCATTTAACCTTAAGGGAAGAGAATAATATCCCTCTGATGCGACCAGTTGGCTCGAATACACACTTGACCATAACCCAATAGCAAAAAACTTAACCCTTGCTCTCATGTTTTCTCCCTCATTGACATTGCACTGCAATAGCTTGATGTGGATCGTGACCTAATTGGTAATGAAACTGGCACTGCTCACGCTCACCACTTCCCCAAATCACCTTCAACGTCCCACGTTGCTCTACGCCACGGACAAACACTCGCCCTCCTTGCACCACATAACCAACATGATTGTGTTGTTGATCGAACACGTCCGCCGCAAGCGGTGGCACATCGCCATTAGCTAAACTGACATCAAATAATGCCATCGCTCCCGATTTGGTTTTCAATGTCACTAACACTGCACTGTTTGCTCGAGGAATGATTTCCCGCCCTGTTGCCTCAACCTCCACGTTATCCGCCACTGGTGTGGGATCAATACCCACATAGTTAGTTTGATACGGTGCAATAAACGGCACAATGCCATTACCAAACCAATCTAAATATGCCCCATTACTGTTGTTAATCTTCGCCCCTGTTGCCCCTTTAGCATGAATAATAGCAAAGGTATCGCCCAAATCATTGCTTAACGTAATACCTTTTGCATGAGCAACAATCCCCCCAGAAAGATTAACCTGTCCTTGCTGGCTCTGTTTAGCACGGCTAAATCCCACATTGATAGACGCTACCGACGTTTTATAACCACCATACACCGAATAATCGCGTTGATTTGGTTGCTGACTGGTTGAGAGACTATAATGGAATCTACCTTCTTGCCCAAGTGTACCAGATAAGGTTGTTTGCAAGTGGTACGCATTTGGTGCTTTTTGGTAATGGCTATAAAGCATCGGCTTGTTGGTTCCGTGGCCAAACAGCCACGATAAATTAAATGAAAAACGCCGATCTTTCTTACCCGTAGAATACGCTGCGGAGTGTTGTGCATAACCAACCTGATAATGCAATCCTTTGTAGCTGTTACCATAATGAAGCTGGTAGTAATAACGTGATGTTGGAGCATGCCGATAACTTTCTCTCACACCAGACACCCCTAGACTTCCCCAGTTTTTACCCAATGGCTGCTGTAAAGACACCGTTAAACGTTGTTGCAAGGGGGTGAGTTGTGGCAAGATTTTGCCAAATCGATTAATTTCTAATACTTGTGAGAGCGAATAATGCTCTGGCTGAAAACTGCGATAATACGATGCCGCAATCACCGTATTCAGCTGAGGGATTCGGGCATTGTAACCCACTGTCATCGCATATTTTTTCTGTTTCTGCTGTATATGCGGAAAGCGATAGTAAGCATACTGTAGATCTGTGGCGAATGCTCCGATTGGCGTATCAACCGCCAAACCTAATACGCTAGTAAAGTAGTTACGACTGGTATTCACACCAAGATTCAGCGTTAGTCCATTGATGAGCCCATATTGCATTTCACCTTGAAATAGGCTTTCTGGTAAGATTTTTGCCCCTTGACGAAGTCTGCCACCCGCTAAGTTGTAGCGAAACTGCCCCTTACGCAACAATCGTAACCCCTTGGCAAATGGCACCGTAAACGAATGCACCTGCCCGTCGGCTTCAATAATTTCCACTAACAGATCGCCCGAATACCCTGAAGGATAAAGATCATCAATACGAAACGCCCCCGCAGGTACGTTGGTTTCATAGATCACCCGATCTTGTTGTCGCACAATCACCCTAGCATAACTTCGAGCAATACCTTCAATCACCGGGGCATAACCTCGTAAAGAAGCCGGTAACATTCGCTCGTCAGAAGCTAACTGCACGCCACGTAAATTCATGCTAGCAAAAAACTGACCATGGGTTGCAAAATCCCCCAGTGTCAGTCGCCCTCTTACACTATCCACATCACGACTCAAATAAGTATGCTGATATTGATAAGGCAATGCATGTTGGTTTACCCAAGATTTAGCCCCTTGATGGCGTAACGCCCATCCCCCAATATTCACCCCACCTCGCAGGCTCAAATAGCGGTAGCTCATCTGCTTCCCATTTTGAGAACGACTCATCTGTTGGCTGGCGTAATAGCGAACAAATGCCACTGGTGAACCTGGTTGCCACAACGATGGAGGCACATAACCTCGTGGCCGACGCAACACCAAAATTTGTGGAATTTCCACATTGAGTGACAATTCGCCCATCTCAAATTGAATTTTCGCCTCAGGGATTGCCTGCACAATATTCACACACTTTTCCTTTGGAGGTAAGGCAAATGCTTCTGATTTCAATGATAATACCGTAGCTAAACGAGGCGTTAAACAAATGCCCTGAATAGGATCGTCATTTCGTTCCTCAACCATCATTTCAACACGCCCTTGGCGAACACCATTCACGGAAACGTCAACCTGATAGCGTCCTGTTGGGATTGGGTTACCTAAACGATATTTGCTTAAATCAGCAACAGGCTGTCCCGCTGACATGCCTAAAAAACGCTCATCAAATTCCACTTCTTCGGCGTAACTGACAGACGTCGCACAGCACAGCATCGCACAGACATAGCCAGTTTTGGTTAACCAAACATATTTCATCGGCATTCTCTCAAACAATACAAGGGGGTAAGAAACGGGCAGATTTCATCAAATTTAATCTGTCTTATTATTTCAACGGTGAAACGCCCTTACTCTCACCACCATAATCATTAATCGCAGACCAGCTCACCTCACCGCCACTGACTGCACGGCTCAGTTCAAATTGATGGCTTGAAAATGGAGCAACCATATCCGCATTTTTCGCATAGGCAATCTTACCGTTTTGTTTTACCTCAATCATGGAATAGGTTATAAAATACGGTGTTGGGTTTTGCACGATCAGCGTTTTGCCTTTCACACGCCACTGAGCTTTTTGGTAAGCATCTGTCACAGAATAAGGCAAGCCCGCAGGGCGGAAGAAAAATTTCAGCCGACTACGGACAGAAAATTGCAAATAATTTGGATTGTTGGCTAATTCTGCCCTGCTTGGTTTTGGCGGAATATCCAACACATTGAAAAAGAACAAGGTTTCACGGTCATTTGCGAGAGGCTCCCCCGTATAAGCCACACGTAATATTTGCTGTTTTTGCGGATCAAGACGGCTCACTGGCGGAGTAATAATGAAAGGTAATTTAATCGTTTTCGGATCGGCTTGCTCATCACCATTATCAAGCCATGCTTGGATTAAGGCGGGGCGATCCCCTTGATTTTTCAACTGTACCGAAATTTCTTTTTTCTCCGCAGGGAATACCACTCGCGTACCCGAAATCACCACATTTGCTTGAGCCAACATACTCACCCCAAGCAACCCAACGTATAAAAGCCACTTAAACATAGTTGTCCTTATTTTAATCATTTAATAACATTTGCATTGCTTGTCTCTTAACAACGCTATGCGATAGAAAATGAACGGTTAATCATTACCTATCACATAACGCTCTCTATTATCGGGGCAAATTATCTTTACCCCGATAAACAACGATTATTTATAATGTACGCTGTAAGGAAGTGTTGTCATAAAGACCCCTGCTGTTGCACCCTCTCCCTTCTCTAATTCCAAGGTGTAGGTAAAAGTCTTCGATAATTTCTGTCCGGCTTGGCCTGGATTATCATTAGGATCTAAACTCCATGTATCCACACCAGTAGCATCATAATCCGCAGCTAACACATTTTTATTGTTTGCATCTTTCACCACTAAGAATACATTTTCCGCTTTGGCATCACCATTCGACAAATTCATGAGTTTGCCTTCTGAAACAGTACCAGAAACAGGTGTAAAGGTAACTTTAAGGCTATCACCTGTAGTTTGTGAACAATTTGTTACCTGAAACGCCACATTTTTTTGGAAATCACTTGGATTTGTTGAGTTAAACCAAATATTGCCAAACATCACGTTTTTTTCTACCGCCAACTCACACGTCTCCGCTTTCATGTCTGCCGTTACTGTCAACATACCTTCGCCATTTTTAACTGTCGGCTTGTACGCCTCAGCCAAAGCAGAACCCGCCATTAATGTGCTTAAACTTGCAACAAGAAGTAATTTTTTCATACAAAATTCCTTATAAATCAAAAATAGAATGATATGCACTCACATGAGTACCACTGTTTTGTGCCAATACAACCAATTAACTGATCATTTATTAACTCAAAACCGATCACATTTTATTCATAAGCGAATTTAGTTCAATTTTGTAAACTGATTAAAAATCAACAACTTAGAACGCAAAAAAAAAAAAAAAACAGTTTAAAAACAATTAGTTACAAAGTGTAAATAATTGTAAAAAACACTATTTCAAGACTATGCGACGATGATTTTGCAAAGTCACCACCTTTCTCACCCCCTTGTAGAGAAATTTAGGGGCAAATGTTATTTGCCCCTATCCGTTTTGGCACTTAACGATGCCTTAAATACCCAAGGATTATTTATAGATCACGGTGAATGGGAGGGTAGCTAAGACACCACCGGCAGAAACATCCTCCCCATCTTTCACATACGATGCAGAGAAGTTATATTGGACTGTTTCTGACTGTGCATTCACACTCGGTACATTTTGCTCACCTTTTGGATTTGATAATAAGATTTGCTGTTCACCTGAGCTAATTTTCACTTTTACGCTCGCTTTATCACCGCCATAAGTATTTTTCAACAAATTATCTTCTGCTTGCTCTTCACTTGGAGTGAAGTGTAACGAAACAAGTTTATTAATACTTGGGCAACGTTCTAATTGCACGGTAAAATCCACTTTTGTTTCCACACCATTTTTTATATCTGATGTTAATGCTTTAGGGAACTCCAATGCTTTATCCCCACCGACAATACTACAGGTTTCGTTAAGCACATCACCACTTAAAGTATATACTGCACTCTTTGTTGTAGGGAGCTGAGAAACATCTGGGATTTCTAGCTCATCTGTCGCTAACGCAGGTAACGCCAATAATGTTGTCGCACTTAATGCAAATAATTTTTTCATACAAAATTCCTTATCAATAAAGATCAAAAAAATGGCAAGATGCCATTCAAGTTCATTTCACGCTAATTGACATCACATTCGCTGGATATTTATCAGAATGAAATCGATCACATTTTAATCATTTAACAAAACGGGTCAATTTTGTAAATCACTTAAAAATCAATAAGTTAAAAATCAAAAAAAAAAAAAACACATTAAAAACAATATGTTACCAAGTGTAAATTTTTGTAAAACGCATTTAACCATTGCTATGCAGACTATCCACCTATTCGCCTATTTTAAAAATCCGCCTTTTTCTCGCCCCCTTGCTACACAAACTCACCGACTTTTGATCTCCAAGGTGATTTTTTACACTTCGCCCCTTTATTCTTAGCGAATTTTGATTACAATCGGGATATGTTTAAACCATACTTATAGGAAGCAAAACAATGTCAAGACCCTACAATTTTGTGATGATTTCCCCTCACTTCCCCACCAATTTTGAAACCTTTGCGGTGCGGCTGAAAGAGCAGGGCTTCAACACCCTCGGCATTGCCGACACACCTTATGAGCAGTTAAGCGAAGGGCTACGTCACTCGCTCACGGAGTATTATCGTGTGGATAATATGGAAGATTATGAGCAGGTTTATCGTGCGGTGGGCTATTTCGCCCATAAATACGGGCGGATTGATCGTGTTGAGTCGCACAATGAATACTGGCTGGAACTTGACGCCAAATTACGCACCGATTTCAACGTGTTCGGCTACAAAAACGAGGATATGTTGGCGATCAAAACCAAAGCCCAAATGAAAGAAGTGTTCCGCAAAGCAGGGCTGAAAGTGGCGAAAGGGCGTGTGTTCGGCGATGAAAAAGATGCCAAAAAACTGGTGAAAGAGCTGAAATTCCCTGTGATCATCAAGCCAAACTCTGGCGTGGGAGCGAGCGACACCTACAAAGTCAAAACCCAAGATGATTTAGAGCAATTCTTCGCGAATCGCAACCCAAGCACCGAATACATTATGGAAGAGTTTATCGAAGGCGACATCATTACCTTTGATGGCTTAACCGACCACGACGGCAATATCGTGTTCTACTCCAGCCTTGAATACTCCGAAGCAGTCATAGACACCGTGAGCCAAGACAACGATATGTACTACTATGTGCCGCGTGAAATTTCGCCAAAACTCATCGAACTCGGTAAACAATGTGTCGAAGCCTTCAAGGTGCGTGAGCGTTTCTTCCACTTTGAATTTTTCCGCACCAAAAAAACGGGCGAAATTATGCCGCTTGAAATCAACTGCCGTCCACCAGGTGGCTTAACCATTGATATGTGGAACTACGCTAACGATTTCGATGTGTTCAACGAATACGCCAACATCGTGCGGGAAAACAAGTTCTACACCGACATCAAACATCCGTGGAACGTGGTGTACATCTCACGCAAAGCGAACAAAAATTACGCCAATTCCACCCAAGCGATTTGGGAGAAATTTGGCTCGAACATCATCAGCATTCAAAGCGTACCCGGCGTGTTCGCCAAAATTATGGGCGAAGAAGGCATCTTAGCTCGTGCCGAAACCTTAGAGCAAATGCGTGAAATCGTGCAATTCGCACACCAAAAACAGTAAGGAAATCAATCTATTATGCATTTTGAAAGACGTAGCCACTGGAGTGGCGAATTAGGGCGTGAAATGCACTTTAATGTGTACGGACACGCAGGCAAACCGGTGATTGTGTTCCCGTCTTCGGGCGGTAACCAAAACGAATACGGCAACTTTGGAATGATTGACGCTTGCCGTGAGTTTATCGACCGTGGCTTAATCAAATTCTACACGCCAGACTCTTACGACAGCGAATCGTGGTTGGCGAAATGGAAATCAGGGCACGATATGGCATTGGCTCACAACGCCTACGACCGCTATATTTTGAACGAACTGGTGCCGTTGATCCGCTACGAATCCAACTGGGACGGGGCGATGATCGCCACAGGGTGCAGTATGGGAGCGTTCCACACCATCAACTTCGCACTCCGCCACCCTGATTTATTCGACACCGCCATCGCCTTAAGCGGTGTGTACGATGCCCGATTCTTCTCTGGCGAATTCCACGGCGATGAAGTGGTGTACTACAACTCGCCGATCGACTATTTGTGGAACCAACACGACAGCTGGTTCTTAGATCGCTACCGCCAAAATCACTACATTGTGGCAGTCGGTCAAGGCAAATGGGAAGAACAACACATCGCCGATACCGCCCGCCTACAAAAAGCCTTTGAAGGCAAGGGCATTGAAGGCTGGTTCGATTTCTGGGGACAGGATGTCGATCACGACTGGCCGTGGTGGCGAGTGCAAATGCCGTATTTCCTGAAGAAATTGGAAGAGCAGGGGATTATTTAACTCGACTGAATAGAACAAAGACGCCATTTGGCGTCTTTGTTTTTTACAAAATGTAACCGAAAAACAGCCCCCGTTGCAAATGGGAACGCCCAAGCTAATAAACCGCTTTGAAACCTTTTGAAGGTTTTCTACAATCCACCAAATAAGTACATCAACCCACGAATCACACCAGGGACTACCGTAACAATATCCACTATTCCCCAGAAAATTTTATCTGCTTGGATATCTTTAACCGCCGCATAGATAGGTAACAAAACAGTTCCAGCACTAATGGCAATTCCAAAACCACCACCAAATAATTCTTTCATAACAAACCTCAAAATAATCAACTAAAGTTGATATATTTTAGAACTAAAAAAATCATTTGTAAACTATGAAACACAATAATAATTCTTTAGTTGATTGTTTTGAATATGATTTAAAAACATACTTGGGATATGAAGAATGAAGAAATTATAGCCCATCCAATTCGATTTACTTTTGCAAACAATCTGAGAAAAATCAGACGTTTGAAAGATATTTCTCAGGAAGCTCTATCTTTTGATGCTAATTTAAGTCGTGCTTATATTAGTGATGTAGAACGTGGAAAAAGAGCCATTTCCATAGATGCAATGGGAAAAATTGCTGATGCTTTACAAGTAAATTTAGTTGATCTACTCAAAACCGATTATTCTATTGAGAATTTTATCCAAAAATAAAATTTCCATCGGAACTCACTAACATTACATGTTAGAAATCCTTAGAAAACAGAAAGTTGCAGATTTTTTGAGAAAAATGACCCGTTGTAATACAAACAGCCATCCGACTTATTTTTCACTTTTCTTTCAAGATCTGCCCCCTTGTAAAATAAAACTCAGTGACTGTACTGACACCATTTATTTCATAGTATATACTTTTTACGTGAATCACGACAAAGGAGAGAAAAAGATGCGAACGAAAGTCTTTCAAAGTGGTAACAGCCAAGCTGTGCGAATTCCGTTGGATTTTCGGTTTAATGTGGATACAGTGGAAATTTTCAAGCAAGAAAATGGGGATATTGTGCTACGCCCCATTCAGCCAAATTCAAAAGCAGATGCTTTTCTGGCGTTATTTGATGGATTTGATGACGATTTTATTGATGCATTATCTGATAGAGAAAATTCGCCGCCACAAGAACGAGATAACCTATGATTTATTTGCTTGATACCAATATCATTATCTATTTAATCAAAAATCGCCCTAAAATCGTGGCAGAACGAGTAGCAACGTTATCTCCAAATGATCAACTTGCGATGAGTTTTGTCACTTATGCTGAATTGTTAAAAGGCGTTTACGGTAGCCAAAACCCTGAAAAATCGTTGAAGGCGATTAATGCATTGATTAAACAGATTCCCGTTCTCTACCCTGATAAAAAGATAAGCCAATTTTATGGGAAATGGGCAGCCTTACTGAAAAAACAAGGTACGCCCATCGGAAGTAATGATCTTTGGATTGCTTGCCACGCATTGAGTTGCGATGCCGTTTTAGTTACCCACAATACCAAAGAATTTCAACGTATTACAGAGTTAAATTGGCAAGATTGGACGATTGAACCGTCATAAATTATGACTTCGCTCACCGTATCATTTTGTGATACCATTCCCATACTCTAAAAATGATTGGAAGATTGAATAATGAATATGAAATTGCAAGTAAAACAATGGGGAAATAGTGCTGCGATTCGGTTACCGAAAGATTTTACCCACGCAATGAATTTGAATATGGGTGATTTTTTGGAGCTAGAAAAAGTCGCTGACAATAAAATTACCTTGGTAATTGTGCCAAACCGCCCACAACCAAGAAAAAGACTAACCCTCGCAGAACGAATTGCCAGAACCTCAGTCGATAAACTCAATGTTGATGAGGAATGGGACTCTCTCCAACCAGTTGGGAAAGAAGTCTAAATGAGAAGAAATCAATTTAATCGTGGCGATATTATTTCTGTCTGCTTGAATCCCACTAAGGGTAAAGAAATCCAAGGCGAGAGCCGACCTGCTTTGGTTGTCAGTAGTCGTGATTTTCATCAATTTGGGGTAATGATGATAGCCCCAATTACGCAAGGAAACGCTGAAATAGCTCGTAACAATGGCTCTTTGCTGTCACATTAAGTGGAACAGGATGCAAAACCCAAGGCATTATTTTAGCTTACCAAGTCAGAGTGATTGATTTTGTTGAACGTAATGCCAAAAAAATTGAATCCGTACCAGAATATATCGTCAATGAAGTTCAGGATATTATTGAAGCAATAACGAAAGATTAAACCGCCGCTTGTGAGTTATGTGCGTTTTACAGAAACTCACTCTTTCAACGCAAAATACAGAAACTCAATAAAATGATCCGCCCAGTGTTTTTCGTGGTGGATTTCATTTGCCATTAGCTTCAAACGAATGTGGTCGAGTGGGTGTCCTGTGCGGATCAGGGCTTGGTAGTAGTGCAAGGTGCAGTCGATATAGGCTTGGTTGATATTGGCGATAAAGTGAGTATCGACTTCATCGCCTTCTTTGGTGCCCACTTGGATAAATACTTTGGTCGCTTTATCAATCGGGAAATGATGAACGAACCGCATAAAGGCAGGCTCGCTAAACCAAGATGCCAGCGAGAACACACCTAAATGCCCGAACACCTGCGGATACGCCGAACCCATATAGGCGGTAATAATGCCGCCCATTGAGCTACCTGCCAGCAGCGTGTTTTGGCGGTCAGGTTTGGTGCGGTAGTGCTGGTCGATAAAGGGTTTGACCACGTCCACCACCCATTTGCCGTACTCCATTCCTTTGCCGCCGGCTTGTGCCACAAAGCCTTTGCCCACATCGGTTTTCCACGGGCCGTATTCGTCCAGCCGTTGCGAACCTGCGTTATCAATGCCGACAATAATCAGCTTGGGCAATTCGTGATGGTTTTTAATGGTCGGAATAATCTTCCACGAATGCCCCGAATAGGATTCTTTGCTGTAAAAAATGTTCTGCCCATCGTGCATATACAGCACAGGATAATGCTCCCACGGTTCGTTGCGGTAGTTTTTCGGCAACAACACCCGAATGCGTCGCATTTGGTTGAAGTACGGCACAAACAGGCTATGTTCACGCATTTCAAGGGTGTAGTGGTGTAGCATAAAATATCCTTAATTTATGGTTTTTTTAACAAAACAAGATGGCGTTCGCCGACCAATTCAGGCACGCTGAGTTTAATCACGTCCACCAATTCAATCGGCTGACGGATTTCCGCAAGTTCATCTGGCTGATATTGTCCTTTTAAGGCATAGAACTGACCGCTTGCATTCGGCAGGTGGTAGCACCATTCGGCCATATCATTCAGCGATGCAAACGCACGGCTTAACACGCCGTCAAATTGCTGATCTTGGTAGGCTTCCACGCGGCTCTGCACGGGCGTGACGTTCGTGATCCCCAGTTGGCGGATCGCATTTTTGATAAAGGTAATCCGCTTGCCAAGGCTATCAAGCAATACAAACTGTTTGTCGGGGTTGGCAATGGCGAGCGGAATCCCTGGCAAGCCCGGCCCTGTGCCGACATCAATAAAGTGTTCGCCTTGCAGATAAGGGCTGACCACAAGGCTATCCATAATGTGCTTGATCAGCATTTCATTCGGATCACGCACTGAGGTGAGATTATAGGCTTTGTTCCATTTATCCAATAACGCAACAAAATCAATGAGTTGCTGTTTTTGTCTATCGCTCAGTACAATCTCCGCTTGAGCTAACAAGGGGGTGAGTTTGGCTAACATTTTGTAAAATCCTTTAGGTTATTGAATGACCACATATTGGGCTAACACAATCTTTTTAAACGCTTCGCTGGCACTTGCCCAATCTAAAATATCCACTTTCCAAGGCAAATCAGAATCCGAAAACGCCTGTTGTAAATTCGCTTGTTGTAAAAACGTGAGGGGTTGTTCCGTGATCACTGCTAGATCGAGATCAGAATAAGGTCTCGCCGTGCCTTTGATACGTGAACCAAACGCCCAAACAGGCAAATTTGGGATCTGCTCATTTAAAATCTGTTTTACGATGGCAAGTTCCCACGGCTCAATCTGCATTTGACGAATTCCATTTATCTAGCTGTGCCAATAAATAACCGCTACTCACCAAAAAATCGCTGATACGGTTATAAATCGCCATCGCTTTATCTTGATCGTAAGTGTGAGAGGTAATATTTCGCATTTGTCGATAACTCACCCACGCATCAATATCTTGAATTAAGCCAAATTTGGCGGCATCACGCAAAATATCCCGAAAATTATCTGACTCAACCAAATCTTCTGCAATTGCCATCAATTTGAGCTGACGTTTCATCATCTTCAAACTCAATTCATACACAAATTCAAATTTTTGAATCGCCCCCGCAATCAGCGTATCTTGAATAATCGGTTTTTGCTGATGAAACCACGCTGTATCTGCCAACTCTTTAAGGGTGGCAGACAGCGAGTTAAAGGCATTTTGCAGAGAGCTTATTTCAAGTTGTTCAGACATCGTTTTTCCTAGGGGCTTGAATAATCAATGTGCATCATTCGATTTTTGAGCAAGTGGTTTTTTGCTAACAGCAAGTTTTCTAAAAAAGCGATCAAAAATTCATCAGTGCGATAAATGCTGCGAGAGAGATCTTCAAAATTGGCTCTGACTAACGCATTGCGGAAATACCACGAATGTTGCTCAAAAATGGCGTTATTGACCTGTTTATAGCCCAATTTTCGCAGATATTTAATCAAGAAAATCGCCGTGGTACGGGTATTGCCTTCACTAAAGGGGTGAATTTGCCACAAATCTGCCACAAAAGTGGCAAGATGTTGCACAATTTGGGCTTGATCTAACCCCTTGTAGCTGAATTTTTTCTCTCGATCAAAATCATATTCCAAGGTCTCTCTTAAACTTTCAGCACTACCGTATAGCACCGTTTCGCCATTTAACACCCACTCTTTTTTGCTGATGTTAAAGGTGCGTAATTGCCCTGCTTCTTTATAAATGCCTTGAAATAGGCGGCGGTGAATTGATAAATATTCGCTCACGGAAAAACCGAAAGTTTGCTCACTTAACAGCTCTGCAATCCGAGCGGACACTTTATCCGCTTCTTCGGTGCGATCATCTGATCGCACCGCTTGCTGTTGATAATAACTGTCTAGCCGTTGCCGAACTTGAGCAAAATTGATCTCACCTTCAATATTGGCTTTGGCGGTATCAATTAAATAGGCTGAAGGTTTTAAGCCATCAACGTCTTGCAAACCAATGGCGGTTTTCCACAAGTTCGCTTTTTCGGTTTGGGTCGGCTCGCCTTGGCGGAGATATTCATCAAACAATGCCATATTTCACCTTGCAAAGGGTTACAACTCACCCCGTTTTAGCATTCCTTGCTTTTTCAAATTGACTAGCAAAATCGAAATTGCCGCTGGCGTGATGCCTGAAATACGGCTGGCTTGTCCGATTGACACAGGGCGATGTTGCATCAATTTCGCCCGCACTTCGTTCGACAGACTTTCAACTTTATCGTAGTCAAATTCCGCAGGGATCAAGGTGTTTTCGTGGCGTTTGTGCCGTTCGATCTCTTGGTATTGATGTTCAATATAGCCTTGATATTTGATCGCAATTTCCACTTGCTCGGCGGCTTGTTTGTCGGCAATCGCAGGGGCAAATGGCTCAAGTTGAGTGAGTTTATCGTAAGTCACTTCAGGGCGGCGGATTAAATCTTCGCCACTGGCTTCACGAGCAAGTGGGCTGCTGAGTAATTCATTGACCTGTGCCAAATGTGGGCTTTGCAGATGCACCCAAATCTGTTTTAAACGCTCACGCTCTTTCTCAATGTTTTCCATTTTTTGATTGAAACGCACCCAGCGAGCGTCGTCAATCAAACCCAATTGGTGAGCGGTTGGGGTTAAGCGAATGTCGGCATTGTCTTCACGCAATAGCAAACGATATTCCGCACGGGAAGTGAACACCCGATACGGCTCTTTAGTGCCTAAGGTGCAGAGATCGTCCACCAACACGCCTGTGTAAGCTTGATCACGAGTTGGGAACCACGCTTCTTTGCCTTGAACTTGTAAGCCTGCGTTAATGCCTGCCAATAAGCCTTGTGCCGCCGCTTCTTCATAACCTGTGGTGCCGTTGATTTGCCCTGCGAAGAACAAACCGTCAATCGCTTTGGTTTCGAGTGTCGGTTTTAAATCACGTGGATCGAAATAGTCGTATTCAATCGCATAACCTGGTTTGATAATACGGCAGTTTTCTAAGCCTTTCATCGAATTAACAATCCCCATTTGCACATCAAATGGCAAACTGGTGGAAATCCCGTTCGGATAGACTTCGTTACTGGTTAAGCCTTCTGGCTCAAGGTAAATTTGATGGCTGTTGCGATCGCTAAATCGCATCACTTTATCTTCAATCGACGGGCAATAACGTGGGCCAATGCCTTCGATGATCCCCGTGTACATCGGGCTACGATCTAGACTATTGCGGATAAGATCGTGGGTTTGCTCGTTGGTGTGAGTGATGTAACACGGAATTTGGCGGGGGTGCAGATCTAACGATCCCATAAAGGAAAACACGGGCAATTGCTCGTCACCGTGCTGTTCCGCCAACACCGAGAAATCAATGGTGCGAGCATCTAAACGCGGTGGCGTCCCTGTTTTTAAGCGATCAACTCGCAAATTGAGATCACGCAAACGATCTGCCAGCATCGTTGCCGCAGGATCGCCTGCTCGCCCACCTGCATAGTTATCCAAGCCAATGTGAATCTTACCTGCCAAGAACGTTCCTGCAGTTAAGATCACTGAGCGAGCTTTAAAGGTCAGCCCCATTTTAGTGACTGCACCGACCGCACAGTTGTTTTCGACTAAAATATCCACCACTTCTTGCTGAAAAATATCCAAATTCGGTTGATTTTCCAATGCGATTCGCACAGCTTGGCGGTATAACACTCGGTCGGCTTGAGCACGAGTCGCACGTACTGCAGGGCCTTTGCTGCTGTTCAGCGTACGGAATTGGATCCCTGCTTTGTCGGTTGCCAATGCCATCAAACCGCCCATTGCATCGATCTCTTTAACCAAATGCCCTTTGCCAATCCCCCCAATCGCTGGGTTACAAGACATCTGCCCAAGGGTATCCACATTGTGGGTTAAAAGCAGGGTTTTTAGCCCCATACGAGCAGGAGCCAATGCCGCTTCAGTGCCTGCGTGACCGCCCCCGACTACAATCACATCATATATTTCACGATAAATCATATTTTGCCTTCGTTTATCGACATCATTTGTAAACATAAAAGGGCGATATTCTACCTGAAAAAACCCGATCTGAAAAAAGCTATTTACGATCTTTGAACTGCGATCGAAATTCGGAAAAGGATCGCTAAATATAAATAAGATCTTTATATAAAGATCTCTTATTATTGTTTTTATTAGCAAGGCGATCTTTTGTGGAGAACTGAAAAAGATCCTATAAATTCAAAGGGTTAATCTGTAAGAAAGAGAGAAAAGATCCTGAATAAAAATCCGATCTAAGCTGTGAATAAGATCTCAAGTTATCCACAGGGAAAATTGAGATCAACGTTATGCAATGGAATATCTCAAGATAATCACAGAAAAAATAGTGAGTTATCCACAAGTTGAAAAATAAGTTTTGCAAAGAATGGCACTTTTTTGACCCGTGGTAATAACCTAAGCATAGAGTATAACAGTGAAGATTTGTGTAAAATAGCTCAAATAGCATTAAGTATTGGAGTAAACAATGCAAAACCGCCAAGTTGAAATTCTGAGTTTTTTGGAAAAATATGACGAAGCCAGTGTGCAGGAATTGGCGACGGCGTTTGGGGTGTCGGTGGAAACGATTCGACGAGATTTAAATCATCTTGCTCAACAGAATTTATTGCACCGTACCCACGGCGGGGCGGTGAGTAATAAGAATCGGGATATTGGTCGCTCATTTCAGGTACGTCAGCGGATCAACAGCGAAGCGAAAAAATCCATTGCCGAAAATGCCTTGGCTCACTTTTTTGAAGGGGCGGTAATTGGTTTAGATGCCAGTTCTAGCAGTTGGAACTTTGCTCAACTGTTGCCCGATGTGCCTTGCACGGTGGTAACCAGTTCGATGCATAATATCCGAGCCTTGGCAAACAAATCATCGATTGAAATCATCGCCACAGGTGGGACGTATTCGCCCAAATATGATGCTTTTTATGGCTCGTTGTCGGGGCATCTGCTCTCTCGACTGAACATTGATATTGCGATCTGCTCCTGCACTGGCATTTCAGACGGCATCGTGTGGGAATCGAATGAGATGAATGCGGTTTTAAAACGTAAAATGTTGGCAGTGAGTAAGCGGATATTTCTGTTCGCCGATCACAGCAAATATGAGCGGAAAGATCTGATTAAACTGTGTGATTTATCGGATATGGATATTCTGTTTTGCGATCAGCTCCCGCCTAAATCTATCCGTGATTATTGTGAGAAATATCGCATTTCGATTACGTGCTAATTTTTAAACTTTCTTCTCAATGCCCGATTTCCACCAAGAGCGAAAAAATCGGGCATCTTTTTTGCAGATTTTTGCCAAGATCTGACCCCTTGTTAGCCCTTTTTTGTGATTTATCTCACAAAAAACGCAGGATTTCCTTTCCCTTCCCATAATTGCTTGCAAAATAGCAACGTTTAATTCTGTTCATTTCAATGATTCGGGAGAAATTCTTATGACTCAATTAAAATCCGTTCCAGTAAAAATCGGTATTCGTCCCACCATTGACGGTCGTCGTCTTGGCGTGCGGGAATCCCTTGAAGATCAAACAATGAATATGGCAAAACGAGTGGCGGCGTTGCTTGAGAGTGAAGTGCGTCACACCAACGGGGATTTTGTCGAGTGTGTGATTGCCGATACCTGTATCGGTGGTGTGGTGGAAGCCGCAGCCTGTGCTGAAAAATTCAAACGTGAAAATGTGGGCGTGGTGCTCACGGTAACACCTTGCTGGTGCTATGGTTCAGAAACCATTGATATGGATCCGCATATGCCAAAAGCGATTTGGGGCTTTAACGGCACAGAACGCCCAGGGGCAGTTTACTTGGCGGCTGCGTTAGCAGGACACAACCAAATGGGCTTGCCAGCGTTCTCGATTTACGGCACCGAAGTGCAAGAAGCGAGCGATCAATCCATTCCTGACGATGTGAAAGAAAAACTATTGCGTTTCGCACGTGCAGGGCTTGCAGTGGCAACCTTGCGTGGCAAGTCTTATCTCTCGATCGGTTCTGTTTCAATGGGGATTGCGGGTTCCATCGTGAACCAAGAGTTCTTCCAAGATTACTTTGGAATGCGTAATGAATATGTGGATATGAGCGAAATTACTCGCCGTATCGAGCGTGGCATTTACGACAAAGAAGAGTATGAATTAGCACTGAAATGGGCGAATGAGTTCTGCATTGAAGGGGTGGACGTAAACGCTCCAGAAAACCAAATGAACGCCGAAGAAAAAGCCAAATTGCGTGAAACTTTGGTAAAAATGACGATTATCACCCGTGATTTGATGGTCGGTAATCCAAAATTAGCGGAACTCAATTTCGGCGAAGAAGCCTTAGGACACAATGCGATCGCAGGTGGTTTCCAAGGGCAACGTCATTGGACAGACCACAGCCCGAACGGCGACTTTATGGAAGCCTTGCTCAACTCCACTTACGACTGGAACGGCGTGCGTCCACCGTACATTTTAGCCACCGAAAATGACAGCTTGAATGCGGTGAATATGTTGTTTGGTAACTTGCTCACAGGGCAAGCTCAAATCTTTGCTGACGTGCGGACTTACTGGAGCCCAGAATCGGTTGAACGTGTCACAGGTTGGAAACCAGAAAGTGGCTTTATTCACTTGATCAACTCAGGTTCAGCAGCGTTAGACGGCACAGGTCAGCACACCGACAAAGATGGCAAACCTGTGATCAAACCATACTGGGAAGTGACCGAAGAAGACGGTAAACGTTGTTTAGAAAATACCCGTTGGTGTCCTGCGGTGTACGAATATTTCCGTGGCGGTGGCTTATCATCTCAATATCTCACCAAAGGCGGAATGCCGTTTACGATGCACCGTATCAATCTCGTGAAAGGTGTCGGCCCTGTGTTACAAATTGCGGAAGGTTGGTCGATTGATTTACCAGAAAATGTGCACGACATTCTCAACAAACGCACTAACGAAACCTGGCCAACCACGTGGTTTGTGCCACGTTTAACTGGCAAAGGGGCGTTTGCCGATGTGTATTCCGTGATGGCAAACTGGGGTGCTAACCACTGTGTAGCGACTTACGGACACGTGGGGGCAGACTTAATTACCCTTGCCTCAATGCTCCGCATTCCAGTCAATATGCACAACGTCGCCGATAAAGACGTATTCCGCCCAAGTGCGTGGAGTATGTTCGGTCAGGATAAAGAAGGTCAAGACTACCGTGCTTGTGCCAACTTCGGACCGCTTTATCGCTAACTAGGTAGGGTGGGCATTTTGCCCACCATTTTGCAGAAAATTCATAAAATCTGACCCCTTGTAAAGGTCAATGGTGGGCTGAAGCCCACCCTACAAGGAAAAGGGAGATATATTTATGCCTATCTCACTGATTTTTGACTGTGGTGCGACCAATTTACGCACAGTGGCGGTGGATAGCCACGGCAAGTTGGTGGCGGTGCATCACATTGCCAACAATACCCAAACAGGCGAAGAATCTGCTGATTATCACATTTGGGATATTGATGAAATTTGGCAGAAATTGATGATCTGTGCCAAAGAAACGCTCGCCCAGCTCACCGAAACGCAACGCCAAGAGATTGTTGGTATTTCGGTCACCACCTTCGGCGTGGACGGTGCCATTTTTGATAAAAACGGCAAACAGCTTTACCCGATCATTTCGTGGAAATGCCCACGCACCTTGCCGATTATGCAAGGTTTGGCGAACTGGATCGATGTCGAGAAGCTCTACCAACGCAACGGCGTGGGGCATTACAGCTTTAACACCCTGTTCAAATTGTTATGGTTGAAACAGAACAAACCTGAATTATTCGCTCAAGCGGCGAGTTTCTTATTTATTTCGTCCATTCTCACCTATCGCTTAACGGGCGTACAAAGCACTGACCGCACAATGGCAGGCACATCAATGATGACCAACATCGCCCAAGACGATTGGGACAGCGAAGCCTTGGCGTTGCTCGGTTTAGGTAAATCGCATTTTCCGCCAATGAAAAGTGCGGGCGAAAAAGTGGGGAATTTGAAAGCAGACATCGCCCAACAGCTCGGCTTGCCAGCGGATTTACCCGTGATTTCCGCAGGACACGATACCCAATTTGCGATTTTCGGCTCGGGGGCGGATTACAACCAACCTGTACTGAGTTCAGGCACCTGGGAAATTTTAATGGCTCGCACCCAACAAGCCGAACCGCAATGGGAGCAAGCCCAAAAAGGCTTAACCATTGAGTTTGATAGCCAAGCAGGTTGCTTCAACCCAGGGGTGCAATGGGTCGGTTCAGGCGTGATGGAGTGGATCGGCAAAACCTTCTTTAGTGATGTGGCGAATACGCCAAATTATTATCCAACAATGATCGGCGAAGGCGAAAAAGTGCCAGCAGGTGCAAACGGCGTGCAGTTACAAGGCAGATTTGACGGCACGACCCACCAAAGTGGCACCATCGCAGGGCTTTCAATGCACAAAACCCGTGGCGAAGTCTACCGTGCAGGTTTGGAATATATGGCATTCCGTTTAAAAGAGGGCTTATCGCTACTTGAGCAAGTGGGGCAATTTAAAGCCAAAAGCCTGATTTGTGTCGGTGGCGGTTCGAAAAATAGGCTCTGGAACCAAATCCGTGCTGATGTGTTGAACTTGCCGATTGATGTGGTGGATATGTCCGAAACTACTGTGCTAGGGGCAGCGATGTTCACTTTCACAGGGGCTGGCGTGTTCGACAATGTTCAAGCTGCACAGCAAGCAATGAAACCTGCGATCAAGCGGATAGTTCCGAGTGAAAATTCTCAAGTTTATCAACATTTATAAATACCCTCGCCCGCTTGCGGGGGAGGCAAGGTGGGGGGATTGCCGAAGGCAACAAGGGGTCAGATTTGATGAAAAATCTGCAAATTCCCCCCCTCCCTAACCCTCCCCCGCAAGCGGAGGAGGGAATAATATGAAGGAGTTCCAATGTTAAAAGGCATTCACCCTGCACTTTCGCCAAAACTGCTGAAAGTGCTTGCGGAAATGGGGCACGGCGATGAAATCGTGTTATCTGATGCCCATTTTCCTGCTCATCAGTTGCATTCAAAAGTGATCCGTGCAGACGGTTTGCAAATTGCGACATTACTTGAAGCCATTTCGCCACTGTTTGAGTTTGACCAATATGTCGATGCTCCGCTGGCGATGATGTCCGCAGTACCAGGCGATACGCTTGATCCAATGGTGGAAGAACGTTATTTGGCTGCCATTCGCAAGATCAATGGCGAAGCACCCAAAGTCGAGCGTGTTGAACGCTTTGCCTTTTATGATCGAGCAGAAAAAGCCTATGCCGTGGTGGTGACAGGCGAATTAGCCAAATACGGCAACATTATTTTGAAAAAAGGGGTTACCCCCGTTTACCAAGGTTAAGAGGTAGTTATGAGTAATCGAAAAGAGTTAGCAAGACAAATTATTGATGCCTGTTTAGAAATGACCCGTTTGGGCTTAAACCAAGGTACCGCAGGCAATATCAGCGTGCGTTATGGCAACGGGATGTTGATCACGCCATCAGGTATGCCTTATGAGCAAATGACCGAAGATGACATTGTCTATGTGGATAACGACGGCACCTTTGAAGCAGGCAAAATTCCGTCCAGCGAATGGCAATTTCATCAAGCGGTATATGAAGTTCGCCCAAAATGCAATGCCGTGGTGCATAACCACGCCGTCAACTGCACAGCGGTGGCGATTTTAAACAAAGCCATTCCAGCTATTCACTATATGATTGGTGTGACAGGCACTAACCAAGTGCCGTGCGTACCGTATGCAACGTTCGGCACGTGGCAATTAGCGGAATATGTGAAAGAAGGCATTGCGAAAAGCAAGGCAATTTTGTTGCAACACCACGGGATGATCGCCACCGAAGTGAATCTTGCCAAAGCCTTGTGGGTGGCTCACGAAGTGGAAATTTTAGCGACCCTTTATCTGAAAATGCTTGCCACGACGCCAGATGTGCCTGTTTTGCCTGATGAAGAAATTCAGGTGGTGCTGGAAAAATTCGCTAATTACGGCTTGCGTGTGGAAGAAAAACCACGTTGTCCGTGTTGTTAGTTCAACTGGGCTTCTTTATCAGGTGGGCAATTGCCCACCTTTTGTTTTGTTAGCGTCTTGGTGAGACTGCAGGGAATTTGGCAGATTTTGGGCAAGATCTTCCCCCTTGCAAGGGGGCGAGAAAAAGGGGGATTTTGCAAAATGTGGTGAATTGGCTCGATGCCCGATTTTTTAGCTTTTCGGTAAAAACGGGCAGGGAAAAAAACGTGAAGGGGGTGAATTTTGTGAGCCGTATCACAAAAAAATCACGTGATGTATAAAAAAACTTCTTATTCTGCTGATTTTATTGAAAGATATTGACTGTTATCTCAGCGATAAGCCTAACCCAATGTAATCAGAATGATGACGGAGGCAGTCAATGACCGCAGTGCAAAATGATGTTCCTTTGCTCTCAATGCAAAATATCAGCAAATCCTTCGTGGGGGTGCAAGCCTTGAAAAATGTGCAACTGGAGTTGCGTAAAGGCGAAGCTCACGCCCTAATGGGGGAAAATGGAGCGGGGAAATCCACCCTAATGAAGTGTTTGATCGGTGTGTATCAAGCCGATGAAGGCACTATTACTTACAAAGGCAAACAGGTCAATTATTCGTCGGTACTGGAAGCCCAAAAAGAAGGCATCAGTATGATTTTCCAAGAATTGAACCTGATCCCACATTTAACCGTGGCGGAAAATATCTTCTTCGCCCGAGAGCCGCACAAATTCGGCATTGTCGATAAAGCCAAAATGAACAAAGATGCTGCCGATTTGCTGAATATGTTCGACATTGATGTGAAACCGACCGATTTGGTCAAAGATTTATCGGTGGCACGTCAGCAAATGGTGGAAATCGCCAAAGCCCTTTCCTTTGATGTGGAAGTCCTAATTATGGACGAACCGACATCCGCCTTAACCGAAAAAGAGATCGAAAAACTGTTTGAACTGGTTCGCCGTTTAAAACAAAAAGGCGTGTGTATTGTGTACATTTCGCACCGTATGGACGAACTCAAGCAGATTTGTGACCGCATTACCATTTTCCGTGATGGCACCTATGTATCGAGTCACCGTTTTGATGAGATTACGATGGACGAAATCATCACCAAAATGGTTGGACGTACCCTTGATAATCACTTCCCACCTAAAACTGCCAACATTACCGACGAAATTATTCTGTCGGTGATGAATGCCGAGCGGTATGGCGTGTTTGAGCCACTCAATTTCGATTTGCTTAAAGGCGAAGTGCTCGGCATTACGGGCTTGGTTGGGGCAAAACGGACGGAGCTAGCAAGAGCCATTTTCGGTGCGGATCAGCTTGATGCAGGCGAAATTTATGTGCGTAATAAGAAAGTGGTGATTAAAGATCCGAGCGACTCGATCAAAGCGGGGATTGCTTACCTTTCTGAAGACCGTAAGCTCAACGGCGTGGCGGTGCGAATGAACATTCGTGAAAACATCACAATGGCATCAATGGATAAAGTTACCGACAAGTTAGGCATTATCTCTACCTCTGATGAATTAGAGGCAAGTGATACGTTCATTAAGAAAATGGAAATCAAAACGCCGACCCCTGAACAATTAGTGAATAATTTGAGTGGAGGTAACCAACAAAAAGTGGTGATCGGGAAATGGTTGTTCCGTGATGCGAATGTGATGATTTTTGATGAGCCAACCCGTGGGATTGACGTGGGGGCGAAGTATGCGATTTATCAGCTGATTGATGAATTAGCCGCCAATGGCGTGGGGGTGATTGTGATTTCATCGGAATTGCCTGAAATTCTCGGGATTACTGACCGTGTGATCGTGATGCGTGAAGGCAGAATGACGGGAATGTTGGACACGAAGAAAACCGACCAAGAAGAGATTATGCAATACGCCACCGGTGTAAAAAATATGTTCACGAATGAATACAAAAATTAAGGAGCCACAAAATGAGCGATAAATACAAAGATATACTGCGTAAAATGGCAGCGTTGGCAGGATTGATTTTATTAGTCATCTTTTTCAGCGTGACCAACGAATACTTCTTTACCTCTAACAACATTATGACCGTCGGCTTGCAGACATCGACCATTGCTTTAATCGGTATTGGGGCAACCTGTGTGATCTTAACAGGCGGTATTGACCTGAGTACAGGTTCGGTGGTTGCTCTCTCTGGTGTGGCAGCGGCAATGCTCGTCAATGCAGGATTACCTGTACCAATCGGTATGGTATTAGGCATCTTAGTTGGCGGAATCTGTGGCTTAATCAATGGAGTATTGGTTACCCGAATGAAATTACCCCCATTTATCGCTACCTTAGGGATGATGATGGTGGCGCGTGGCGTGGCATTATATGTGACCAATGCTGCCCCAGTTTCAGGTATGCCAGAAGCCTTCTCAGAACTCGGTAACGGTGCTTTATTCAAAATTGTAGAAGAAGGAGCGAATGGCTTACCAAAAGTAGTATTTGCAGGCATTCCGTATCCTGTGATCATTATGATCTTCATCACTATCTTATTTACTTTTGCTTTAACTAAATTAAAAGTCGGTCGCTACATTTACGCCATCGGCTCCAATGAAGAAGCGGCACGTTTATCAGGTATCAAAACCAATGTCGTCAAAATTTATGCTTATGTTGCCAGTGGTTTACTCTCTGGTTTAGCAGGCGTAATCCTTGCATCACGTTTAGTCACTGCACAACCAAATGGCGGTGTGGCGTTTGAATTAGATGCAATTGCAAGTGCAGTCGTCGGGGGAACATCGTTGATGGGCGGTGTGGGTACTATCCCTGGCACGTTAATCGGGTCATTCATTATCGGTGTACTCCGTAATGGTTTGAATATGAATGGCGTCTCATCGTTTGTACAAATGATTGTTATCGGTTTGGTGATTATCGTAGCCGTGTCGTTAGACCAGCTGCGTCAATCGAAAAAACTGGGCAAAAAATAATCTACATAGGAGATCTCATATGAAAAAATTAGCAATCGTCACGGCAACCGTATTGGGTTTATCAACGCTATTTGCAGGCTCTGCGTGGGCAAAATCGCAAGAAATCGCAGTGATTGTCAAATCCGCTAACTCAACTTTCTGGCAAAATGTACAAAAAGGGGCGAAAGCCGCAGAAACCGATTTAGGTGGCAAATACCAAATCAACTTCCAAGGTCCTGATGCAGAAACGGCGATTGATGCTCAAGTGAATATGGTAGAAAACGCCATCAATCGTAAAGTAGCTGGGATCGTATTAGCCCCATCTGATCCAGTTGCACTTGTTCCATCAGTGAAAAAGGCCTATGAAAACGGCATTCCTGTGGTGTTAATTGATTCAGGTCTTCAAAATGCAGACAAATACTTCCAATCTTTCCTTGCTACAGACAACCGTGCAGCCGGTGCATTAGCCGCTGAAAAATTATTAGCGAAAGTCAAAGGCGGCAAAGTGGCCGTGATGTCCTTCACCCAAGGGGCACAATCTGCGATTGAACGTACTGGCGGCTTTGTTGACGCAGTCAAAGCGAAAGCAGAGTACCAATTAGTTGGCCCATACTACTCAAATTCTGAAATGGCAACGGCATTAAACCAAACGGAAGACGTCTTAGGAGCTAACCCAGATTTAGCGGCGATCTTCGGAGCGAACGAGCCAACCGCAGTCGGTATGGCACGTGCGGTGAAACAAAAAGGTTTTGCGGGTAAAATTGTGGCAGTCGGCTTTGACGGTAACTCCGACCTGCAAAACTTCGTGCGTGACGGAACGTTAGACGGCATCGTGGTGCAATCTTCCTTCCAAATGGGTTACAAAGGCGTAGACTCTATCGGTAAATTGCTCAAAGGCGAAAAACTGGAGAAATTCATCGACACCGGTGTCGTTTATGTGACCAAAGAAAACATTGATTCAGACGAAGCGAAAGGCGTACTTTACTAATCGAATGATTTTCTAAGATTCCGAGCATCTCAACGCATATAGCTGAGATGCTCTTTTTTTGCAAAATGTCTGCGTTTCTCACCCCCTTGCAAGGCGACTCATTGGAACAAGACTGGCAACAAGGGGTAAGATCTGAGCAAAAAAATGCAAAGCATTTTTCAATCTTGCCCGTTTCTCCACAACATTTGCAAAAATCGGGCATTGCTCGCCCCCTTGTGGATAGTCGTTTTGTGACCTGTTTCACAAAAAGTTAACTAAAATCCAACAATTTGCATAAATTGATTCCATTGCTCACGATTTTGGCTACTATTTCTCCAATTTAGCGGGCGTTTGTGCTGATGTCGCAAACGTTCATTTCCTGATGATTTTCATCGTTCAACCCAAACAGGAGAACCTTATGGCTAAGCAATATAAAATGTATATCAACGGTGCGTTTGTGGACGCCGCCCACGGACATACTTTTGAAGTCTATAATCCAGCTACTGAGCAAGTGGTATCCACCGTGCCACGTGCGAGCGACATTGATGCCAAAATCGCCATTGATGCCGCCGACAACGCACAAGAAGCGTGGGAAAGATTGCCGGCGGTTGAGCGTGGAAAATACTTGCGTTTAATTGCTAACGGTATTCGTGAGCGTGCCGACGAAATCGCTCGCACCATTACCGAAGAGATGGGGAAAACCCTTGCCCTTTCCTTGGTGGAAGTGAATTTCACCGCCGATTATCTCGACTATATGGCAGAGTGGGCACGCCGTTATGAAGGCGAAATTATCCAAAGCGACCGCCCGAACGAGCACATTTTCCTGTACAAAAAAGCGATTGGGGTCACTACAGGCATCTTGCCTTGGAACTTCCCGTTCTTCCTTGTCGCTCGTAAAGCGGCACCAGCGTTGGTCACAGGCAATACCATCGTCATCAAACCAAGTGAAGACGCCCCAAACAATGCGATTTTGTTCGCAGAAATTGTCCACAAAGTTGGCTTGCCAAAAGGCGTGTTTAACGTAGTCACAGGTTATGGTAACGAAGTTGGCCCAGAACTCTCTTCCAACGAAAAAGTAGGTATGGTGTCGTTCACGGGTAGCCAATTAGCAGGGCACAAAGTGATGGAAGCTGCCAGCAAAAATATCATTAAAGTGAATTTAGAGCTTGGCGGCAAGGCTCCTGCGTTAGTGCTTGATGATGCGGACTTAGATTTAGCGGCAACGGCAGTGGTCAACTCACGGGTTATCAACTCAGGGCAAGTGTGTAACTGTGCCGAACGTATCTACGTTCACCGCAGTATCAAAGACGCCTTCGTGGCAAAATTGGTCGAAAAAATGAAAGCTGTTCGCTACGGCAACCCATTAGAGCGTGATGACATCGATATGGGGCCACTCGTGAACGAAAAAGGCTTGGTTAAAGTGAAAGAAATGGTGGAACGTTCATTACAACAAGGCGGACGCTTAGTAATGGGCGGAAAAGTGGTGGAAGGCACAGGCTACTATTTCGAACCAACCATTATCGACAACGTGGATAACTCAATGGAAATTATGCGTTCAGAAATTTTCGGCCCAGTCATTCCCGTGGCGACATTCGACACCATTGACGAAGCGATCAAACTTGCCAACGACTGCGAATACGGCTTAACCTCTTCCGTTTACACCCAAAATATCAACAAAGCGATGAAAGTCATCTCTCGCTTAAAATTCGGTGAAACCTATGTGAACCGTGAAAACTTCGAAGCAATGCAAGGCTACCACGCTGGCTGGCGTAAATCAGGCATCGGCGGTGCTGACGGCAAACACGGCTTAGAAGAATATCTCCAAACCCAAGTGGTTTACTTGCAGTTTGATGATAAGGTCTAATTTTCCTTAGGGATCAAGGGGTCAGATTTTGCACTTTTTCTGCAAGATCTGACCCCTTGTTTATTTGATTTGTCGGTATGATGTAGCAAGTACACAAAATAAAGCATCGTTTAAATTGTAGGGGCGTATTGCATACGCCCAAGGACGTGTGCAACACGTCCCTACATAATGTTTAGTTATCGCTCCAACGCCATCGCCAGCAAGCTCACAGGGTGCAAGCAGGTGAGATTGGTGGACATATCAATCTGCCATTTGCAGGTTTCGCATTCGGAGATCACATAATCAAAGCCGCCGTTGTTGATGTGGTTGAACAGCGGATTGCCAATCGCTTGCGACACATCATAATTTTCCGCTTTGAAGCCGTAGGTGCCAGCAATGCCGCAACATTGGGACGGCAACATCACAATCTCTAAGTCTGGAATCTGTTTGAGCACGTCCAAGGTGTAGGGTGCCCAGCCTGCTTTGTCCACGTGGCAAGCGGTGTGATACGCCACCCGCAACGGCATTGATTTGAATTTCGGCTTGCGACCTTGGTTGAACAGTTGGTACAGATAGCGTGTGACGATATTCACGTGTGGGCGGATTTTGGCGTTATCCATTCCCAGCACGTGGTGATATTCATCACGCAAATTCATCGTACAGCTTGATGAAGTGCCGACCACGTCCAATTCACGATCAACCACCTTTTCCAACTGTTTGAGATTGAACTTCGCCAAGCCTTTGGCTCGTTCTGGGAAACCGTTCACCGACAGTGGCAAGCCACAACATTTCTCTTTTTCAAGCAAGACCACGCCGATGTCCATTGCGTTGAACACATCAATCAACTCTTTGCCAAGCTGTGGATTGTTGTAGTTCACATAACAGCCGTGATAGTAGGCGACTTTGTCTTTGTATAACCCTTGGCGTTCTGCCTGTTTTTTCAGATACCAGTTGCGGAACGAGCCAAAAGCATATTTTGGCAAAGTGCGGTGGCGACTGACGTTTAAGGTTTTTTCAAGCAAGAAACGGGTCGCTTTCAGCCCTGTAATGGTATTCACAATCGGGGCGAACGGCGTGTTCATTTTGCCCATAATGTCAGTGTTACTCAGCACCGCATCACGCAATTTGTGCATCAGTGGCTTGTTTTGGCGATCCAAATGTTTGTTTCTGGCTCGCACGATGATGTCGCCAATTTTCACATCAGATGGACAGGCAATTTCACAGCGTTTGCAGTTGGTGCAGTATTTCAAGGCTTCATCGTACAAATCGGCACTTTTCAGGCGTAACCGCTCGCCATCAGGCCCCGCTTGTTTCGGGCCTGGGTAGAACGGATTTTGCCGAGAAACCGGGCAAACCGCCGTGCAAGCGGTGCATTTAATGCAACTTTCAAAGCTCTCATCAAAGGAATGATGCACCACCGCAGGATTAATATTTTGTTGAGCTTGTTCGATTAAACGTTGAATGTTGTTCATTTTATTTTTCCCCACAATGTGGAATTAAATGCGTTCGAAAATTATGTAGGATGGGCTTTAGCCCATCACAAAAAATCTAATCGAATTGATGGGCTAAAGCCCATCCTACTTTATTATTGTTTACTCAAAATCTCCTCCGCCACCGCTAACGCCGTGACCACCGCCACGCCAGAGCCGCAGCCGAGTTCAAGGCTGTTGAAACCGCCAATTACATTGCCGATGGCGTACAGATTGTCGATAAATTCGCCGTCTTTTCGCACTTGGCATTGGGCGTTGATTGCCACGCCTGCGGATTGATACGGTTGCGGATCGGCAAAGCGAGACGTTGTCCAACTCATTCGATTTTGCGGATCGAAAGCTGGCAAGCCGATAATGTCGCTTTCAAATAGTGGTTCAAAGGTGCGTTCAAATTCCGTTTTCAAACCGTTGCTGAAAAAACTGCCTGATGCCAATACGAAGTGGCGGGCGTGAATGCCGTGTTCTTGGTGCAGTTGCGTATAAATTTTGCTCACTTTGCCGTTTTCCATCTCGCTTTTGATTGCTCGGTCGCCGTTAAACATCATTCCGCCGAGCTGTTCAAAACGGCTACGCAGCTGTTTGTGCTGACGAATGCCGAGTAAGGACGGTGGCAAGGTTGGCAGTTCAAAAATCGCCACGCCGACTGCTTGTTGCAAGGCGTTGAAGAAACGCTGATCATCTAAACCAAAACACGCAGGCAGGAAAATGGCATCGGCATTGTGGCTCGCTTGGCGGATTTCGCTGACTAAATCTTTGAACGCCAATTTGTGTTCCAGCAGTTGAGCAATGTTCACGCTACGAAACTCACGGGCATTATCCCGAAGCTGATCCAACTCTGGAATGTGCAAATAGGCGGTGGTTAATTCACAATCGGCAAATTGTGGATTTTGTTTGAGATTGTCCGCCAACAACTGCGGTTGGAAATCGTGATAGCCTTCAATGCCAAGAATGGCGATGCGTTTGTGAGCGAATGGCTCGTTGCCTTGCACCGTTGGCACGCTGTTTGGCGACAGCCACGTTGGTCGCAAGCCGCCGAGTGGCGTCACTCGCAGATGATTGGTGGCAGTCGAGCCAATCAGATCTAAATTGAGCGTTTTCGCTAATTGCTCAAACTGTTGAGCTTTTTCGAGCGTTTTGTCTTTGCCGAGCAAGCAATATGGGTGCTGGGGCAAATCGGCTTCTAGTTGAGTAAAAGATTTGCAGAAAGTTGGCAAGATCTCACCCCTTGTCGAACGCCCTAGCAAATCCATTGAGCCAGAGCTGAAGTCAATCGCTGCTTGCCCGTTGTTGATAATCACACATTGTTTGCCCTTTTCTTGCAAGGCGATGCCACACGTTAGCCCTGAAAGACCGCCGCCGATAATCACTACATCAAAATTCATTGTCGTCCGTCCCCTGTTGTGCTTGTTGCTCTTGTGCGGTGAGTGGTTGCACATCGTTTAGCCCAAGCAAGCTGTAATAGATCCAACTGGTAAATTCCGCTTCCCGAATCGCATCGCCCCACGCAATCGGCTCAATGCCACGCCAACGCTCTTCCATAAAGGCAGCAAGTTGGGTGGTGGATTGGCGTGGCGTGGCAACGTCAAAACGACTCATCAGCCCTGCGGCTCGGCAGGCACAGAGTTCCGCTTGGCAAGTACCCATTCCCACACGGGTGCGGCGGCGGAGATCGACTAAATTATTTACGCTCAATTCGTCCACCGCATACCGCACTTCGCCAGCGGTAACGGCTTCGCATTCGCACACCAGCGAGCGATCTAGCCGTTCTTTGTCCAGCAAGCGAGTCGCTCGAGAACCGTGGCGATAGACGGCCGAATAACGAATGGTGCTTGGCAACGAAATCACTTTGCTGTTGGTTTCGGCACGGCTTTCGCTGGAACCAGGCAATGGCTTGTCAGCGGTGGTGCAAGCGGTGGTTTTGTTCAATTTTTTGCAAACTAAATCCGTTGCCCATTCTGCCATCAGACGGTAGGTCATCAATTTGCCACCTGTGATCGTGATGAAGCCGTCCAAGCCATCTCGCTCTTGGTGATCAAGCAACACAATGCCACGGCTGACGTTGCGTCCAGACGGATCATCATCGCTTGCCACCAACGGACGCACTCCCGCATACGCTCGCAACACTCGGGTATGGCGTAAACTTGGGGCGAGTTTTTCGCCTTCACGGAACAGAATATCCACTTCTTCAGGGGTAACGACCATATTGTCGATTTGATCGTAAGGAATACGGCTGGACGTGGTGCCGATAATGCTGATGGTATCGCCTGGCACGAGAATATCGGCATCGGCAGGGTTACGACAACGGTTGATTACCATTTTGTTGATGCGGTGTCCCATTACCAACAACGCCCCTTTGGCAGGGAACATACGGATTTTCAGGTCGGCATATTCGGCAATGCCTTGCCCCCAAATGCCGCCTGCATTGACCACCACCGAGGCAAAAAATTGGCGGTCAACACGGTTTTTGTGATCGTACACTTTCACGCCAATCACTTTTCCGCCTTCTTGGATCAGCCCTTTCACTTCGCAATAAGTAAAGACTTTCGCCCCGTTTTCGGTGGCATCAAGCATATTGGAAGCAGTTAAACGGAAAGGGTCAATCGAGCCATCTGGCACGACCACCGCCCCGACTAACGCAGGATTGACGGACGGCTCCATCACTTTGGCAAGCTGTGGATCAATCGCCACCGCTTCAATGCCCGATGCGGTACACGCGTCAATAAAGGTTTTTTGGTAATTCAAATCATCTTCAGGTAAGGTAATGAATAGCCCTTCGGTTTCCTCAATACAGTGGCGAGCGATTTGGCGTAGGATTTTATTTTCGATAATGCACTCTTCGGCGGATTCACGGTCTTTCACTGCATATCTTGCTCCGCTGTGCAACAAGCCGTGATTTCGCCCCGTTGCCCCTGTGGCAATATCTCGCCGTTCCAATAAAATGCAATCAATGCCCCGTAATGCACAATCTCGGGCAATACCAGCCCCCGTTGCACCGCCACCAATAATGATAACGTCCGCCGTTTGTGGCGAAAAATCCGCCACATTGCGATACATTTGCGGTGATATTTTCATCTTATCCCCCACAATCCATTAAAAAATAAACAAAACTTAGTAGAAACGAAAGTATTTTAGCGGTAAACAACATTTTTGAGCAATAAAATGAGCGAAATGGAATGCAAAATTGTGATCTGTTTCACATTACATCGGGAAATGGTAAAAATTTTGTGAATTAGCTCACAAAATTGAAGATTTTCGCTTTGTTATTTTCATAAACACTTTATGATGCCACCCCCAACGCAATGCTGCGTTGAGAAGTGAACATTTTTATAATCGCTACTTATTTTTGGAGTTGCTTATGTTTGGTCCATTTAAACCTGCTCCCCATATTGCGGAGCTTCCGGCAGATAAAGTGGATTCCACTTATCGCCGTTTACGTTGGCAAGTTTTTGCTGGAATTTTCTTCGGCTATGCGGCTTATTATTTCGTGCGTGCCAATTTCGATTTAGCACAAAAAGGCTTAATTGAAGCAGGAATGTATAACAAAGCAGAACTGGGTATTATCGGTACGGGTGCTGGTCTTGCCTACGGCTTGTCTAAATTCTTTATGGCGTCCATTTCTGACCGCTCAAATCCGAAAGTTTTCTTACCCTTTGGTTTATTGTTGTCTGGTTTGTGTATGACAATGATGGGCTTAATGCCTTGGGCAACATCAGGTATTATGGTGATGTTTACCTTAATTTTCCTAAACGGTTGGTTCCAAGGAATGGGCTGGCCACCGTGTGGCAGAACGATGGTGCATTGGTGGTCTAAATCGGAACGTGGTTCAATCGTGTCGATTTGGAACACGGCTCACAACTTAGGCGGTATGGTGCCAGGGGCGATGGTGTTACTTGCGAGTGCGATGTATTTCTCCACTCACGGCGTGGAAGCCACGGCGAAAGACGTGTGGCAAGAAGCCCTTTATTACCCAGGTATTGCGGCGATGATTGCGGCTATTCCAATCTATTTCGTGATGAAAGACACGCCACAATCGTGCGGATTACCGCCAGTTGAGAAATGGCGTAACGATTACCCAGATGACTATAACGAAAAAACGTATGAGCACGATTTAAGTACAAAAGACATTTTTGTAACCTATGTGTTGAAAAACAGATTGTTATGGTACATCGCCATTGCGAACGTATTCGTTTACTTAATCCGCTATGGCGTGTTGAAATGGTCGCCAGTGTATTTGGGCGAAGTGAAACACTTCAACATCAAAGGCACCGCGTGGGCATATACCATTTATGAATTAGCGGCGATCCCAGGGACATTATTGTGCGGTTGGGTCTCTGACAAAGTGTTCAAAGGTAAACGGGGGTTAACAGGCTTCATCTTTATGATCCTGACCACTGCAGCGGTGGTGGCATTATGGCTCAACCCAGCGACTCCTGAAAGTGAGTTGGCACAATACGCAGGTCAAGCGTGGTATGCAAACCCATATCAGTTAACGGACTTCATTTTAATGACCACCATCGGCTTCTTGATTTACGGCCCTGTTATGCTCATCGGCTTACACGCCCTTGAACTTGCCCCGAAAAAAGCCGCAGGGACATCCGCAGGGTTTACAGGCTTATTCGGCTACTTAGGTGGTACCGTGTCAGCGTCAGCCGTTGTGGGTTGGGCAGCGGAATACTACGGCTGGGACGGCGGTTTCTATGTGATGATCGCAGGCGGTGTGTTAGCGGTATTGCTAATGTTCATCACGATGATGGAAGAGAGCAAACACAAAGCGAAACTGGGCGACCATTACGGTAAATAATTGCTCAACACGAAAGGGAGATAGATGAAAGTCTATGTCCCTTTTTTATCAATATAGCCAAGTAGGATGGGCTTTAGCCCATCAATTCCCCTCCAACTTATGCAGAATAAAAGTGATGGGCTAAAGCCCATCCTACAAAAGGAGTCACCGATGAAAATCAAAACCTTAGTTCTCTCAACGTTAGCCACAGCACTATTAGCCGGCTGTCAAACTGCACCGCAAACAATGATGGCAAAAGCCGATAAATTGATTATCGCTCACCGTGGGGCAAGCGGTTATTTGCCAGAGCATACGCTGGAATCCAAAGCTTTGGCATTTGGGCAGCAAGCGGATTATTTAGAGCAAGATTTGGCGATGACCAAAGACAACCGCTTGATTGTGATCCACGATCACTTCCTTGACGGCTTAACCGATGTGGCGAAAAAATTCCCGAAACGGGCGAGAAAAGACGGTCGCTATTATGTGGCGGATTTCACTTTAAAAGAGATCCAAACCCTTGAAATGACGGAAAATTTCAAAGTGGAAGACGGTAAGCAAGTGCAGGTTTACCCGAACCGCTTCCCAATGTGGAAATCGGATTTCCGTATTCACACCTTTGAAGATGAAATTGAATTTATCCAAGGGTTAGAAAAATCCACGGGCAAGAAAATTGGCATTTACCCTGAAATCAAGGCTCCGTGGTTGCACCACCAAGAAGGCAAAGACATTGCCCTTGAAACGCTCAAAGTGCTGAAAAAATATGGCTACGACAGCAAAGATGCACGTGTTTATCTACAAACCTTTGATTTCAACGAACTCAAGCGGATCAAAACCGAATTGCTGCCAAAATTGGGAATGGACGTGAAATTAGTCCAGTTGATTGCTTACACCGACTGGCACGAAACGGAAGAGAAAGATAAATCGGGCAAGTGGGTCAATTACAGCTACGACTGGATGTTTGAGCCAGGGGCAATGGCGGAAGTGGCAAAATATGCTGACGGCGTAGGGCCAGGTTGGTATATGTTGATCGACCGCAAACAGTCCAAAACAGGCAATCTAGTCTATACGCCATTAGTCAAAGAGTTGGCGAATTACAAGATGGAAGTGCACCCATATACCGTGCGTAAAGACTCGCTCGATCCATTCTTCCGCAATGTCGATGAAATGTACGATGCCCTGCTTAACAAAGCAGGGGCAACGGGCGTGTTCACCGATTTCCCAGATACAGGCGTGCAGTTCTTGCAGAAATAATTGCAGATGTTTGTTGATGAAAGCCATCGCCTTGCGATGGCTTTTTTCGTATTTGCAAGGGGGCAGATCTTGGCTGAAAAATGCAAAAGTAGCTTGAGCCGATGAGTGTTGACAAAATCGCCCTTTTTCTCACCCCCTTGTCGCATTTGCCGTGATGATGAATTTCTTAAATTTTCGAAATAAATCAAAAATGTGATGTGCTTCAAATTTTTACAGTTTGATTCAAGAAAAATGTGCGGTATGTCACATTTTTGATGTTTGGTGATTGAGAAAAACGTTTTTTTGATTATATTTCGCAACGAAAATTTTCGTTTTCAATCAGTTTTCGATTTTTCAACTAAATTTCATTGTCAATGGGGGACGTATGGAAAAATCACTTAAAGCAGCGTGTATCGGGGAATTTATCGGTACAGGGTTAATTATTTTCTTTGGGGCTGGTTGTGTGGCTGCGGCACAGGTCGCAGGGGCAACCTTTGGTTTGTGGGAAATCTCCATTATGTGGGGCTTGGCGGTCGCAATGGCGGTGTATGCGTCTGCAGGGCTATCAGGAGCACACTTAAACCCTGCGGTCACCATCGCATTATGGAAATTTGCCTGCTTTGATGGCAAAAAAGTGTTGCCTTATATTGCTTCACAAGTGCTGGGTGCCTTCACCGCAGCGGCTGTTGTATTCTTCTTATATAAAGATCTGTTTGTGGCAGCGGAAGCGGCACAAAACATTGTGCGTGGCGAAGGCGTTGGCTTTGCTGGCGTGTTCTCCACTTATCCGAACCCACATATCAGCGTAGCACAAGCGTTTGTGGTGGAAATGGCGATCACGGCGGTATTGATGGCGTTAATTTTAGCCTTAACCGATGACGGCAACGGCGTACCACGTGGGCCAATGGCACCGTTATTGATCGGTTTCTTAATTGCGGTGATCGGTGGTTCCTTTGGCCCATTAACAGGCTTTGCGATGAACCCAGCACGTGACTTCGGCCCGAAAGTGTTCGCCTTCTTAGCAGGTTGGGGCGATGTGGCGTTCACTGGCGGTCGTGATATTCCGTATTTCTTAGTGCCTATCTTTGGCCCGATTGTCGGGGCATTATTAGGGGCGTTCCTGTACACCCGTTTAATCGGCAAAAACTTACCTTGCAAAATTCGTTAATTGAAGGAGTGATGAGATGACTAAACAATATATTATCGCCTTAGACCAAGGTACCACAAGCTCTCGTGCGGTGTTGTTAGATAAAAATGCCAATATCGTTGATGTGGCACAACGTGAATTTACTCAAATTTATCCGCAAGCAGGCTGGGTAGAACATAACCCGATGGAAATTTGGGCAACTCAAAGTTCCACCTTAAATGAAGTGGTGGCGAAAGCGGGCATTAAGGCCGATCAAATTGCGGCGATTGGGATCACCAACCAGCGTGAAACCACCATTGTTTGGGAGAAAGAGACAGGCAAGCCGATTTACAATGCGATTGTGTGGCAATGTCGCCGTACGTCCGATTTTTGTGCGAAATTAAAAGCCGATGGACACGCCGATTACATTCGCAAAACCACGGGCTTAGTGGTTGACCCTTACTTCTCAGGCACCAAAGTCAAATGGATTTTGGATAATGTGGAAGGGGCAAGAGAGCGTGCCAAAAAAGGCGAATTATTGTTCGGCACCGTCGATACGTGGTTGGTCTGGAAATTGACCCAAGGACGTGTACACGTCACCGATTACACCAACGCTTCTCGCACAATGCTTTTCAACATTCACACCAAGCAATGGGACGACAAAATGTTGGAATTGCTCGATATTCCACGTGAAATGTTGCCAGAAGTGAAAAACTCGTCAGAAATTTACGGACAAACCAACATCGGCGGTATGGGCGGTGTGCGAATTCCTGTGGCAGGGATTGCAGGCGACCAACAAGCGGCACTGTACGGGCATTTATGTGTGGAAGCCGGTATGGCGAAAAACACCTACGGCACAGGTTGCTTTATGTTGATGAACACGGGCGACAAAGCGGTGGAATCACAAAACGGCTTGCTGACTACCATTGCGTGTAATGCCAAAGGCGAACCGTGCTATGCGTTAGAAGGCTCTATCTTTATGGGCGGTGCTTCAATTCAATGGTTGCGTGATGAGCTGAAAATTATTCACGATGCACGCGACTCCGAATACTTCGCCACCAAAGTGGACAGCACTAACGGCGTGTACGTGGTGCCAGCTTTCACAGGTTTAGGTGCACCGTATTGGGATCCGTATGCTCGTGGGGCAATCGTTGGTTTATCTCGTGGTTCAAACCGCAACCACATTGTGCGTGCAACGCTGGAGTCTATCGCCTACCAAACCCGTGAAGTGTTAGACGCAATGCAAGCGGACAGTGGCGAAACGCTCGAAACCTTACGAGTGGACGGCGGTGCCGTTGCGAACAACTTCTTAATGCAGTTTCAAGCAGATATTTTGAACGCCAAAGTAGAACGCCCACAAGTGCTGGAAGTGACCGCACTGGGTGCGGCTTATCTTGCTGGTTTAGCCACAGGCTTCTGGGGTAGCCTTGAAGAGTTGCGTGGCAAAGCCCAAGTGGAACGCACCTTCTCACCTGATGACGATGAAGCGAAACGCACCCGCCGTTATAAAGGCTGGAAACGTGCGGTGAAACGGGCGTTAGAGTGGGAAAAAGAAGACGCTGAATAATAAATGTTGATCTAACCTCAAAAATCAGACGTGTTTAATTCAAGGGCTGAGTTCTGTACTCTATAGGACTTAGCCCTTTTAACGTCAGCTGAATACGCTCATTCATCCAACAGTGGGGGGGAGTCAACAGCGTCCTTTTTGTGAGGAGGAATTGCAAAAAGTCGCAGTTTCTCACCCCCTTGTATTGGTGAGATAACGCTGCAACGCAGGCAGTTCTCGCCAAGTATCTGCCACACCGAGATCGTACATTGCTTGGATTTTATTCATGTCTTTTTCGATGCGTTTGATGGCTAGATCTTTGGACGGTCGCAGCACAAAAATGTTGCCGTTCTCATTTTCTGTGATCACTTTTTCGACCTGTTGATTGTAGATTTTATAGCGATTTTGTAAGGTTTCCGCCAGTTTTGGGTAACGGTGATAGCATAATTTACTCATCAACGGACTGGACGGCTTTTTGCGATAATCAAATGGGCGAGTCAGCACCACAATGATTTTGTCAAAGCCAAGGGATTGACAGAAATCGAGCGGAATGCTGTCGGCAATGCCACCGTCGAGATACTTTTTGCCGTCCACGTCCACGATTTTCGACACATAAGGCATCGCTGATGATGCCCGCAACACTTCCATTTGGGCGAAGGGATCGGTAATTTGGATATGCTCTGCCAAGCCGCTTTCCACGTTGGTGACGGTGGCGTAAAAATCAATCGGTGAGCGTTTAAATTCGTCATTGTCGAACACATCGTGAACAAACGGCACTTGGTAGAAGGCAAATGCTTTGTTCACAATGTTGCCCGTAGTCAGCAAACTGTGCCAGCCGAGATAGCGTTTATCGTTGAGAAATTGCTTGTTGTATCGCAATGCCCGCCCTTTCTGCTTGGACGGCAAATTGACCCCAAACAACGCCCCTGCAGACACAGCGACAATGCCGTCAATTTGAATGTGCTGTTCAAGAAATACATCCAACACGCCTGCGGTGAACATGCCCCGCATCGCCCCGCCTTCTAGCACTAAACCGACTTTCATTTACAGCTTCTCGGTGAAGGTGGGCAACCACGCTTCGGCACCGCCGTCGTGGTCGAAATTATTGACCACATCAATGCGAAGCGACTCGCAAACTTGTGTGGCACCAAGGGCTTTCAATTCCGCTTCAATAATATTGACCGCATTGCAGAACGTGTCGTAGTCGGAACTGCCTAAGCCAATCACGCCAAATTTCATTTGGCTGAGATTCGGTTTTTGTGCCGCAAGATCGTCAAATAGTGGTTTGATGTTGTCAGGCAATTCACCTGCTCCGTGAGTGGAACTGACGATTAACAAATGGTGTTGGTGCTGAATATCGCTCAATTCGGCATTGTTGAATAATTCAACCTCAAAACCTTGCTGACTCAAGACATCGTTAAGATTGTCCGCCACATATTCCGCCCCACCAAGGGTGCTGCCGGTGATGATGCAAATCGATTGGCTCATTGAAATCTCCTGTTGTACGTAAAGTGAGGCGAGATTTTACTTGATTTCTTCCAGAACATAAACGTTGCGGCCATACCAAGGCAAATTTTACAAAATCTCCACCTTTCTCACCCCCTTGCAGGCAGATCGTAAGCGGCATCAAAGAATTGATATTCTAAACGACATAGCCGCAGGAACTGCTCAGCAAGGGCATTTTGTTCTTCCACAGGCTTTTCGGCGAAGTGATCGACTTGTGTCCGAATCCAATCCAAAAATTGATTGAATTCAGGGTTGTCATGCAGGGTAATCCATTCGTGATGGTAAAACTGTGCGGGTGTTTTACCACGCAGTCGCATTGCCCAAGTGCGATAGCTCCATTCCGCTACCAATAAGGTAGTGATGGCCTGTGCATAGCCTTGCTGTGACGCCTCGAATAATGCTTGATCAAAAGCTCGGGCAACCGGATTTAACGTCGGGTTTCGGAAAGTGGCTTCAGACACATTCAACGCATCAAAATTGCGGATAAAATAGGTATTCTCTTCACGGGTGACAGCACTGAGAAAATTCGCCAGCACATGACGAACCTGCATAGAAGGTGCATCAGCAATCGCTGTGCAGACCAAGCGAATAAGGCTATCCACAAAGGCATAGTCTTGCACCAAATAGTTGGCTAATACGTCCTTAGCTAAACTCCCTGCACCGATTTCTTCGACAAAGCGGTGATGAATAATTCTTTGCCAAGCCTCATCACTGTATAAACGCAGCTGCTCGCTAAAAGGGAGGTCTGGGTTGGTTTGTCGTAGATCTTGAAAGTGCATAGTGTTCTCCTTACCAATGCAAAAATAGGGAGAAATATTGTCAATGATTTTGGCCGTTTTCACAAGTTGGCGGGGAAAAATAGGGAGTGGCGGAGTGAATGGGAGTTGAATTTTATATTTAACCATTTGATTTTAAATGATTTTATGAATTGGTTTTAGATTCTTGTACCTAATCTTGTACCCTTTTTGAAAAGTTACCCCCTTTTCTGTTTATTTTATATCCACTTTAATATGCTCAAAATTGAGCGGGTTAAATTCATCATCTTTCAACATTTTAGCCGTTGGATTGTGTTATACGCCATTATACAAGCCTAATATAGTTATATTTTCTGAAATGTTTGGCGGTGGTTCTTTTTTGCGGTTTGATCACCCTTTCAAGCCTTGCTATATCTCACTTTTTGGGTAGTTCTGTAGGGTATTTGATCAAGGGTAAAAAAGCACTTTATAAATTAAATCTATGAGCCTTTAAAGCTAATTTGGCTAAATACCATTTAAAGCTATCAATTTGCAATTTACTCACTTCTAAATTCTCTCTATCGGCACTGTCAGCAATCTCTAGAATTTTATCGGTGTATGTTTCGTTTCTCAGTGCCACCGCAAGCTGATATTCTTTCATAAATTCAGGGTAGATATTCAACCATCTAAATATAGTTGATTTATTTGGCATTTTAGAATTGTTACAAATACTCCTTAAGCTCTTACCGTCAGCGATTGCTTGGCATATCTTAGAAATTATTTTAGTGTTATATTTGGTCGGTCTTGCCATAGTGTTCACTGGTCGCAAAATTAAGGGCGATTTTCTCGCCCTGTGGTGTGGTTTAATTATGGCGATTTCGCCTGTTTTAAATACTCGCCAATTGCTCAAAGGTTTGTGGTGACTGCTCTACCATTTTCAGCAATAGCACGGCTTGCGGATTGGGTTTGGTTTTACCCTGCTCCCACCCTTGATAGGTTCTTACTGAAGTTCTTAGCTTTCTAGCAAATACGGCTTGCGATAAATTTAAGCGTTCTCTGATTGCTCTGACTTCTTCGGCTGTAATTGTTATTGGCTCGGGCTTGCTTAGCGTTTCGGTTCGCAGTGTTCGCTTGCCCTCTAAATGCTCTTTGACTTCCGTTAAACTTGTGACTAAATCATCGTAAAAACTCATATTTACCACCTCACTTTACTTTGTTTTGATTATTTCTAATAAAGCATTAACTGCTTGCCTTTGCTCTTGGCTTAAATCTTCCGCTTCGTTTTTGCTATAAGCAAAAAGAAAATAAATATGCTCTCTTGTCGTGTAATAAAAATAGATTACCCTTGCACCGCCTCGCTTGCCTTTATTGCGTTTATCATCTGCAATGCGGATTTTTCTAACGCCATTCAAGCCCTTAATCATATCGCCCTTTGTTGGGTTGCTTAGTAGCTCATTCTGCAAGGCTCTAAAAGTTTCATCACTAATATGCTCCGCCCTAAATCTTGAAAATAAGCTCGTTTCAATAAAGGTTAAATTCATTACTTGCCCTTGTGTTTCTATTTTGGTTTCATTATACGCTCTTAACGTATAAACACAACTCTTTTATAAAATGTAGCATAACCTCACCACTTTCCATTTTCTCCACCTGCCGCCAATTTTTGATTTTTTGCTTTTTTATTTATATATAGCAAAAAACTATAGGACAATTAGGACAATAGGACAATTCTAGGAT
>JAUMYT010000035.1 GCA_030528525.1 Pasteurellaceae bacterium | reverse complement strand
CCTCCCTTACAAGGAGGGGGTCACTGGTTCGAGACCGGTATCGCCCACCACTTTTGATTTACATATCTTTTTTAAAAGCAAAAATTTTGCTTTAGAAAAGGGCGATTAGCTCAGTTGGGAGAGCACCTCCCTTACAAGGAGGGGGTCACTGGTTCGAGACCGGTATCGCCCACCACTTCTTTTAAGTATGACCAACTTAAATCAATCACAACCTCTCATTTCTTTCTTTTGATTTCGTTCCAATGGAATTGGCTCAGTTACATACTTTCTAAGATTTCTTTACCATTATTCATTCTCCTGCAGTTGTTGCTTGATCATAACTTATTGTTGTTGGATAATGCACCGTTTTTCAGAAATTTGATTTAGGACAAAAAATGAGTGAGATCAGTGTACCCCTCGTCTTTACCGATGCTGCAGCAACAAAAGTAAAGAGCTTAATTGAAGGGGAAGATAATCCTAATTTACGTTTACGTGTCTATATCACAGGGGGAGGCTGCAGTGGTTTCCAATATGGTTTTACCTTTGACGATCAAATCAACGAAGGCGATTTAACGATTGAGAATCAAAGTGTCGGCTTAGTGGTCGATCCCATGAGTTTACAATATTTAATCGGGGGAACCGTTGACTACATTGAAGGCTTAGAAGGCTCGCGTTTTGTGGTCAATAACCCCAATGCCACCTCTACTTGCGGTTGCGGTTCTTCCTTTAGTATTTAGTCCCCGAATCCCCCTTGCCTGTAACAAGGGGGTGAGAAAAACAACGTTTTTGCAAATTTTATTTTTACAGCACTAATCCTAACGCAAACAAACTATTCGTCAGTAATGCCAATCCCGCCATCTGCCCTAATAACGGACGCAGTTGCTCAGGTTGTTGATGATGATAAACAAACCAAGCATGTTTAGCCAATAGCGGTATGCTAAGAAGAAACAAAAACTGATAGGCATGCTCGAACATGTTTAATGCAAAAATCAAATAAGCGGAGATTGCCACGCCGAGCAATACGACATGATAGCGTCGACCATTTTGCCCACCAATACGGACAATTAGGGTATTTTTTCCTGCTTGTTTATCTTGTTGAATATCACGCAAATTATTAATATTCAATACCGCAACGGCGAGTAACCCACAACCTAAGGCAGGTAAGAGAATCATAGGGGGCAGTTCATGTACTTGTAAATAAAATGTACCTATTACGCCTAAAAAACCAAAGAAAATCAAGACAGAGATATCACCTAATCCTAAATAGCCGTAAGGTGTTTTCCCAACTGTGTAGGTGATTGCCGCCACCACAGCCAAACCACCTAATAGCATAAACATTAACAGATCTTGCCAACTTTGGTAGGCATAAATCACCAAAAGCCCGCCAGAAAGCAAAGCCATGATGCTCACCACCCATAACGCTGTTTTAAGCTGTTCACGGCTAATCCTGCCCTGTTGAATCGCCCGCAGAGGCCCAATACGTTCTGCAGTATCGCTGCCTTTTACATGATCGCCATAATCATTCGCGAAGTTAGATAAGATTTGTAACAACAATGTCGTGATGAATGCCAACAATGTAGTCATTCCATCAAACGCATCTGCCCAGTAGGCTAACGCAGAACCAACGCAGATTGGGGCTAATGCTAAAGGCAGTGTTTTCGGGCGAGCTGTACTAAACCAAATAGAAAAAGTAGAATGTGGTTTCATCATAAATCAAATCTGTACGGATATATAAGCTAAAGTTGCACATATTATTACAGATTCATTCTCCATTTTTTGATTTTTTACAGAAAAAGATCACTTTTATGTCCGAACAATCTCATTGCATCACATTAAAGCCGATTGGCATTATCCAAACCCCTTATGGCGAAAAATTTGCCGTACCCCGTCAGCCAAATTTAGTGACAGAAGGCAAAGGCATCTTACGTCTACTTCCGCCCTATAATTCGCCCGATGCGGTGCGAGGTTTAACACAATTTAGCCATTTATGGCTGATTTTCCATTTTCATCAAATACCCGATCGCACTTGGCATGCGACTGTTCGTCCACCTCGATTAGGTGGAAATGAACGCATCGGCGTATTTGCTAGCCGATCCACTCACAGACCCAACCCATTAGGTTTATCTAAAGTCGCTCTTGAAAGCGTTGAAATCATTGATGGCGAAGTGCAATTACGCCTAGGTAGCGTTGATTTAGTAGATGGCACCCCGATTTTTGACATCAAACCCTATCTTGCCTATGCAGACAATGAACCTAATGCTCAATCTGGTTTTGCTCAACACAAACCTGCCACCAACTTGCAAGTCTGCTTTAATGAAACGGCCTTACAAGGGGGCGAGATCGCCCGAGATTTTGCAAAATGGGGCATTCACAATCCAAAGAAATTTATCCAAGAAGTGCTTGCTCAAGATCCACGCCCTGCCTATCAGCAAGGTAAACTCACCGAACGCACTTACGGCATGCACTTAGCGGGCTATAATGTCGTGTGGAAAATTGACGCAAACAATCCACAACTGGCATGGGTGATTGCCCTTGTTCGGTTGAACTAATCCACAAATATTCGTTCTAATTCAGGTCTTTTAGCTTAGGAGTTTTTATGAAATTACAAAATCTACTCGTTACTCTCCCCCTTGCAGCTGCCACCCTCAACACAATGGCAAATACACCAGCAGACACTCTCCAAAATCGAGCCTCTTTTCATTTTTCAACCCAAGTGGAACGTACCGTCGAAAAAGATTTAATGCAAGTCGAAGTATACAGTCGTAAAACCGGCAAAAAACTCAGCGACTTAAAAAAATCTGTCTCTGATGCCCTAAACAGCGTACTAAAATCTGCCAAGCAATATCCTAACATTGACATTTCTACTAATGGATTAAGCAATTACGCCGATTACGATAACAAAGGGAAAGTGGTCGGTTGGGTTGCAGAAGGTAGCGTGCAATTAACAGGCAAAGAATTTGAAAGCATTGCGAATATAGTAGAAAATTTAGGCGATGAGGTCGCCATTCGCTATGTGGATTTCAGTGTTTCACCTGAAACTCTTGCATCACTAGAAGATGAGATGACCTTAGAGATCATCAAACAATTTCAGCATAAAGCGGCTCTGATTCAAAAATCGCTGAATGCCAAAAGCTACCAGCTCAGTGAAGTACATCTCAATACACCAAACGGACGAAGTCGCCCAGTACAGACGAAAATGTATCTCACCGCCGAAACCGCATTCCGTTCAGCCAGTGCAAGCGAGCCCCTACCACTTGAAGCAGGTAAGGCAACTATTTCAGCCAGTGCGTCAGGTAAAGTGGTATTTGAATAGTTCCACTAGTTAGTCTCGCCAAAAGGCGGGACTTAAAATCACCAACAAGGTAAACACTTCCAAACGTCCGCAGACCATCGCAAAGGTCAGCACCCATTTGGCACTGTCTGGCACGTGGACGAAATTGCTACTGACTGTGCCGAGTGCAGGGCCGAGATTGTTCATCGTAGCGATGACTGCATTGAGAGCATCAAAGGTTTCCATTCCGCAGGCAATTGTTGCAATCCAGCAGACGATAAACACAAAGAAATACGCCGAGAAAAACGCCCAAACGCCATCGACAATCCGTTCAGACAAGACGTGTCTGCCCAGTTTGATCGGCTGAATCACATTTGGGTGGATAAAGCGGTGAATTTCCCGTTTGCCTTGCAAATAGAGCAACAGAACACGGAACATTTTCAAACCGCCCCCTGTTGAGCCAGCACAACCGCCAATAAACGAAGCGAGTACGATCAGCAACGGCAGAAAAGACGGCCACGAGCTGAAATCGTTGGTGGTAAAACCTGCGGTGGTCGAAAGCGAAACAGATTGGAACAATGCCTGTGATAAAGTGGTCGGCACATCATCAAAAACGTTGTACAAAAACAGCACTACAAAGCAGATCAAAAACAGCGAAAGTTGCACCAAAATGAAGAAACGGAATTCATAATCTCGCCAATATAGCCCTAAAATATGTTTTCTCGCCTGCCCTTTGTAACGACCTTGGAATTGGTCGAGCAAGGCAAAATGCAACGCAAAGTTACAGGCGGAAATCAGCAGGAAAAAGACTGTGATGTAGTTGATGATGTCGCTGTTGAAATAGCCGATACTCGCATCGTGGGTGGAAAATCCGCCAATCGCTACGGTCGCAAAACTGTGCGAAATCGCATCAAAGGCATTCATTCCTGCCAACCAAAACGCCAAGGCACACAGCACCGTGAGTGACACATAAATCAGCCACAAGGCTTTGGCAGTTTCGGTAATGCGTGGACGCATTTTCTGCTCTTTGAGCGGGCCAGGCATTTCAGCACGATAGAGCTGCATTCCACCAATGCCAAGCAACGGAATGATCGCCACCGCTAATACGATAATCCCCATTCCGCCAAGCCATTGCAGGAATTGACGATAAAACAGAATGGCTTTCGGCAGATTATCCAAGCCTGTGATAACCGTGGCACCCGTGGTAGTCAACCCCGAAAAGGATTCAAAAATGGATTGGGAAAAGTTGAGATCAGGGTTTTCAAGCAGAATAAATGGAACTGCTCCAAGCGAGCCAAGCACCACCCAAAACAGCACCACGATCAAAAAACCTTCACGGGAACGCAGTTCGTTTTTGTGTTGCCGACACAGCCACCACAGCACCGTGCCGACCGAAAACGTCAGCACAAAGGCTTCTAAAAACGATTTCCCACCGCCATCGCCATAAATCAACGCCACAAATGCAGGCACAAGCATTGTGAACGAAAAGCACATCACCAAAATGCCGACAATGCGGATAATCGAAAGAAATTGCACAGAAGATCCTTGAATAAATCAATCAACAACACACTAAAAATGTCCGGCACTTTATAGAAAAAGCATTGGCTTGTAAACGCTTAGCCCCATTTAAGGCACGAATAGTGCCTCTAATGTCGCTACACGAGCAGGATCGAATTTAGCTAGCTGCTTCAAGGCTTCCGATTGCCGCTGCCTATGATTTGCACGATTTGCACACAAAGCGATATTTTCTAGCGTATCAGCTTGATGATAGTAAGGCTGCTGGCCCTTTAACGCCTGCTCAAATTGGCTATAAGCCTGTTCAAATTTGCCTTGTTTGCATAAAAAGGTGCCGTAATTGTTCAACACATCAGGGCGTGGCTGTTTTTCGTTGCCCTGTTTTTCACTCAATGAAAGGGCTGTTTGGTAGCTTTGTTCCGCTTGGGAAATGTCGCCGATTTGTTGGTAATAGTAGGCAAGCACAGAATGTGGAAGGTAGTCGTTGCGGTCGTGTTCAAGGGCTTTGTCGATATTTTGCTTGGCTTTCGGCAAGTCGTTCTGCTCCAAATAGGCTAACGCAAGATTGATACGAGCTTTGACCGCTTCGCTTCGATTGAAGCTACTTGGCGAGTGGTCGGGCGATGTTTGGCTGACACAAGCCGCCAAGCCACAAATGGCAACGCAAGCGGTGATTTTTTGGAAAAATTCTGCAAAATTCATAGTTTCTCCTTGTAGGATGGGCTTTAGCCCATCAATATCATAAATAGATTAAAATGATGGGCTAAA
>JAUMYT010000034.1 GCA_030528525.1 Pasteurellaceae bacterium | reverse complement strand
TGCAGTGACTGGGGTTTTTGCTTTTTGCACTTTTTGAAGAAAATCTCTCCCCTTGTCTTCTTATGAGATTATTGTAATTGATTTTTGACTATCTCGTGGTTACTCACCCCCTTGTCAAAATGAAATGTTAGCTAGATCACAGAATTGTTAAAAACTTGTGAGTGTTTACATTATCTTCGGCTATAATTCTTCTGTTTATGCAATCCAAATGCATTGTGATTTCTGATATAGTGGCAAGACTATTGAAATAGGAGAAAGTTAATGTTCAGTTTTGATCCAACCATTACCACATTCCTGATCTACATCATCGGAATGATCTTAATCGGCTTTATTGCCTATCGTTTTACCCATAATTTATCCGACTACATCTTAGGCGGTCGCCGTTTAGGTAGCTTTGTGACGGGCTTGTCAGCAGGGGCTTCTGATATGTCAGGCTGGCTACTGATGGGCTTGCCGGGGGCGGTGTATGCCGCAGGTCTTGTTGAAGGCTGGATTGCCATTGGTTTAACCATCGGGGCGTATCTGAACTGGCTATTTGTGGCAGGGCGTTTGCGTATGTTTACCGAATATAACGGCAATGCTTTGACCCTACCTGAATACTTCAACCACCGCTTTGGCGATAAAACCAAACTACTCAAAATCGTATCTGCGGCGATTATCTTATTCTTCTTTGCGATTTACTGTGCATCGGGCGTAGTTGCTGGGGCGAGATTGTTTGAAAATCTCTTTGGCGTGCCGTACGCCACTGCACTTTGGTATGGAGCATTAGCGACAATTATTTACACCTTTATCGGCGGTTTCTTGGCAGTGAGCTGGACGGACACCATTCAAGCCACCTTAATGCTCTTTGCTCTGTTCTTAACCCCAATTTTCGTGCTGATCCATTTAGGCGGTTTTGAACAAACTCACGATGTGATTATGCAAGCAGGGGCAGCAACGAACAAAGATTTCACTGACCTTTTCACTGGCACGACTTTCATTGGCTTATTGAGCCTGTCCGCTTGGGGCTTGGGCTATTTTGGTCAGCCACACATTTTGGCACGTTTTATGGCTGCCGATAGCGTGAAATCTATTCCAAACGCACGTCGCATTAGTATGATGTGGATGATCATCTGCTTATTCGGTGCAGTCGGCATTGGCTTCTTTGGTCAAGCCTACTTCTTCGCCAACCCTGAACAAGCAGGCATTGTGAGCCAAAACCACGAGCAAGTGTTTATTGAGCTCTCTAAATTGTTATTCAATCCGTGGATTGCAGGGATTCTGCTCTCTGCGATTTTAGCGGCGGTAATGAGTACGTTAAGCTGTCAGTTATTGATCTGTTCAAGTGCGATTACTGAAGATTTCTATAAAGGTATGCTTCGCCCGAATGCGAGCCAAAAAGAGCTGGTATGGCTTGGTCGTATTATGGTGCTTGCAATTGCGGTGCTGGCGATTGTGATTGCTCAAGATCCAAATAGCAAAGTGCTTGGCTTGGTGTCTTATGCGTGGGCAGGTTTTGGTTGTGCCTTCGGTCCTGTGGTTATCCTTTCATTGTTCTGGAAACGAATGAACTGGGCAGGGGCAATGGCAGGTATGCTCACAGGGGCATTAGTGGTCGTGTTCTGGAACAGTGTTGTGCCGAACAGCGGTATCTATGAAATGATCCCTGGCTTTATTTTAGCTACCGTGGCGATTGTTGTAGTGTCGTTGATTACGCCAGCTCCGAAAGCGGAGTTAGTGGCGAACTTCGACAAAGCAGAAAATGCTTACCACACGGAAATGAGCAAATAAAAATAAAGACGGTTGAGCGATCAGCCGTCTTTTATGATCTTACAAGGGGTAAGATCTTTGTCAAAAAATGCAAAATAGTAGGATGGGCTTTAGCCCATCAAGTCAATTTCAGATTAAGCTGATGGGCTAAAGCCCATCCTACAACTTCGCCTCAAGAGCCTATGGATGTTTTGTAAAAACTACCCTAAAAACAGCCCCCGTTGTTATCATCAGGCGGAGTCTATAAATTGAATAATCTATCATCTAGGAGCCAATTATGCCTTCTCTCTCAAGTTACCAAATTCTGCCGACAGGCACCGTACTTCGTCATGCGTTGAGCGAACATTACCGCATTGATGAGCAAGCACTTGTACAAAATTTATTTGAACAAGCCAAAACAGATGAATTCGCTGACGACATCAAAGCACTCACCGTAAAATTAGTGGGCAAAGTTCGCCAAGCACGCCAAAAAGCGAGCGGGGTTGATGCGTTAATGCACGAATTTTCGCTCTCAAGCCAAGAAGGGGTGGCGTTGATGTGTTTAGCCGAAGCCTTATTGCGTATTCCTGACAAAGGCACGGCGGATAAACTCATTCGCGATAAAATCGCCAAAGGCGACTGGCGTTCGCACACAGGCAACAGCCCGTCCTTATTTGTGAATGCGGCGGCGTGGGGCTTGGTGGTCACAGGCAAATTGGTCTCTACCCACAGCGAAAGCGGTTTGGCTTCCGCCCTGTCTCGCTTGATCGCCAAAGGCGGTGAGCCGTTAATTCGGGCTGGCGTTGATGTGGCAATGCGGTTGCTCGGCAAGCAATTTGTCACAGGCGAAACGATCCAAGATGCGATTAAAAACGGCGAAAAACGCTTCGCAATGGGCTACCGTTACAGTTACGATATGTTGGGCGAAGCGGCATTTACCGAAGAAGATGCCAAACGCTATTACGCTGATTATGTCTCGTCCATTCACGCCGTGGGAGCAGTTTCTCGTGGCTTGGGCGTATATAAATCCTCGGGTGTGTCGGTCAAACTCTCCGCCATTCACCCTCGTTACAGTTTGGCTCAACATCAGCGAGTGATGGACGAACTCTATCCACGCTTGAAAGAGTTGTTTTTATTGGCGAAAAAATATGATATTGGCTTGAACATTGATGCCGAAGAAGCGGATCGTCTTGAATTATCACTGGATTTAATGGATCGCCTGTTGGCTGATCCTGATTTAGCTGGTTTTAACGGCATTGGTTTTGTGGTGCAGGCGTACCAAAAACGTTGCCCGTATGTGATTGAACATCTTATCGAAAAAGCCCGTGAGAACAATCGCCAATTGATGATTCGCTTAGTGAAAGGTGCGTATTGGGACACCGAAATCAAACGGGCTCAAACGGACGGAGCGGAAGGCTACCCTGTGTTCTCTCGCAAAGTGCATACGGATTTGAACTACATCGTCTGTGCCAAAAAATTGCTCGCAGCACAAGATGTGATCTATCCGCAATTCGCCACTCACAATGCCCAAACGCTCTCGACCATTTATCATCTAGCGAAAGGTAAACGTTTTGAGTTCCAATGCTTACACGGAATGGGCGAAACGCTTTACGATCAAGTGGTGGGCGAACATAATCTCAACGTACAATGCCGTATTTATGCTCCAGTAGGTTCTTATCAAACCCTATTGGCGTATTTGGTTCGCCGTTTGCTGGAAAACGGGGCGAACAGCTCGTTTGTAAACCAAATTGTCGATGAAAACTTGAGCATTGACGATCTGGCACAAGATCCTGTGGCAAAAGCCACGCCAACCCAAGGCACAATGCACCCGAAAATCCCAATGCCAGTGAAACTCTTTGGCGAGCAACGCCAAAACTCCAAAGGTTACGATTTAACCGATGCTACTCGTTTGCAACAGTTGCAAGACAAATTAAACGAACTGGCAAGCCAACGCTATGTGGCTCAACCGCAAATTGCCGATGGCAAATTTGACGATCAAGAAATTCGTGTGGTGCGAAACCCAGCTCACACCCAAGAAATTGTCGGTGAAGTGTGCTATGCGACACCGTCTGATGTGCTCAAAGCCTTTGAATTTGCCGAAGAATTTAAAACCGAATGGCAAAATACGTCGCCTGTGGTGCGTGCCGAAGCCCTCGAAAAAATGGCGGATTTAATGGAAGAAAATATGCCACAGCTGTTTGATTTAGCGGTGCGTGAAGCAGGTAAAACCTTGAATAACGCCATTGCTGAAGTGCGTGAAGCGGTGGATTTCTGCCGTTATTACGCCCGTGAAGTGCGGTTAAATCCAGAAGGTTATCGCAAACCGCGTGGCATTGTGGTGGCGATCAGCCCGTGGAACTTCCCGCTTGCGATTTTCGTGGGCGAAGTGTCGTCTGCGTTGGTGGCGGGCAACGTGGTGTTGGCGAAACCTGCCGAGCAGACTTCGCTAATGGCATTTTATGCGGTCAATCTGTTCCACCAAGCAGGCGTTCCAAAACAGGCGTTGCAATGCTTACCAGGGAGCGGAAAAGTGGTTGGGACAGCGTTAGTGTCTGACAGCCGAGTGAACGGCGTGATTTTCACTGGCTCAACGGATACGGCGAAGAACATCAATAAGAATTTACAAAAAGTCCAAAATACTATCCCCCTTGTGGCTGAAACAGGCGGGCAGAATGCGATGATCGTAGACAGTTCTGCCCTTGGCGAGCAAGTGGTAGCGGACGTGTTGAACTCCGCATTCGATTCTGCAGGGCAACGTTGTTCAGCGTTGCGTGTGCTGTATCTGCAACATGATGTGGCGGATCACATTTTGACGATGCTCAAAGGGGCAATGGCGGAGCTGAAAGTCGGCAGACCGCAAAATCTCACCACCGATGTTGGCCCTGTGATTGATGAAATCGCACAAAAACGCTTGCTCGACCATATCGAAGCAATGAAAAAACAGGCGAAATCGTGCTATCAAGTACCGATTGATGCAGGGATTGCCGAAAATGGCATTTTCGTGCCACCAACCTTATTGGAAATCGACCACATCAGCCAGCTCAAACACGAAGTGTTCGGGCCGGTGCTCCACGTGATTCGCTTTGATGCGGACAAGTTGCCACAAGTGATGGCAGACATCAATTCCACAGGCTTTGGCTTAACCAGCGGTTTGCATAGCCGTATTGATGAAACCGTGGATCTATGGCTCGACTCCATTCACGCAGGCAACCTGTATGTAAACCGCAACACTGTTGGAGCGGTGGTTGGCGTGCAACCATTCGGCGGAATGGGCTTGTCAGGCACAGGCCCGAAAGCAGGCGGCCCACTCTACCTACAACGTTTGGCGAACCGCAACGAATGGACGTTAGACGGCTTATCGGGCGAAGCCAAAGCGGTGGACACCAGCGTGTTGAAAGCAGGCGTGCAAGCCGCCCTTTCAGGCACGGAGCAACAAAATGCCTTAGCGTTAATCACGAGCCTAAGTCGCCAATCTCTACTTGGCAAAGTCTATCCAATGCAAGGCATCACGGGCGAAAACAACTTTATGCGGTTGGAAGCTCGCCCTGTGATTGCCATCGGCAACGGCACCCGTGAGCAACAAATTCAAGCCTTGATTGCGATTGTGTTGTGCGGCAGCCGTGCGGTAGTCGCAAGCGACAGCGAACTGGCGAAATTCGCCGCCCAATTTGACGGCTTAGTCAGCGTGGTGGACGATTTCAACAAAGTGGAAAAATTGAGCGTAATGGTGGTGCTGGAGCCGTTATCCGCTGAACAAAAAGCGCATTACGCCGAACGTTCAGGGGCGATTTTGACTTACATTGAAAGTCTCGATCTTGCTTTGTCGTTATTACCACTCCTGCACGAAAAAGCGATCAGCATTAACACCGCAGCCGCAGGTGGCAATGC
>JAUMYT010000033.1 GCA_030528525.1 Pasteurellaceae bacterium | reverse complement strand
ATTACCACCAAGTCATCCAGAAGAAGTAGGAAAGTATCCCGATAATCGACACACAAACGATGTTAAGAATAATCCCAACTCGTACCATCTCTTTCTGCTGAATGTAACCTGTGGAGAATACAATCGCATTCGGTGGCGTGGCAATTGGTAGCATAAAGGCACAAGATGCTCCGCAGGCAATGATTGCTGCCAATGAAATCGGTGGAAGTCCTAAACTGCTTGCCACAGAAATATAAATCGGCATCAGTAACGCAGCACTGGCGGTATTGGATGTAAATTCTGTGAGGAAGACGATAAATGCTGACATCGCAATCGTCATTAATAACCAATGTTGCTGACCAATATACTCTACAATGGTATTAGCGAGAATTTTACTTGCACCTGTTTCACGCAAGACGATACTGAGTACCAAACCACCGCCAAACAGCATCAATACGCCCCATTCGGTACGAGATTGAATCTCTTTCCATTCAGCGGTATTTAAAATACAGAAAGCTAATACGGCAGTCATTGCAATCACTGCATCAAAACTGCGGATCGACTCTTTAAGAGACAATGCGTTGCGAACAAGCGGTTCGATACTGCTACTAAATACCAATAACATTGCAGTAATACAGAAAATCACAAGAGTGATAATCCGCTCACGGGTTAACGGAATTTGCTCTACATTGGTTTCAAATTGGATGTTGAAGTTTGGGCGGAAAACAGCGAGTAGGGTTAAGATCATTGCAATCATCAGCAAAATCGCCACGGGCATTCCATACGGCAGCCATTCAGAGAATGAAATTTTTAGCTGGGAGGCTAAAATCGCATTCGGGGCACTGCCGACTAAGGTTCCGATGCCACCAATACTCGAACTAAACGCAATACCAAGTAATACAAACACGTACAAACGGCGGTGTTGTTTGAAATCAACTTGGTGCAAAATACCTAAAGTTAGCGGCAACATCATTGCCGTAACGGCGGTATTATTAATGAATAGGGATAATCCTGCGGTCACGGCAAAAAGATAGATGACCGTCCGTTTTAAACTCCCTCGGGCTAAATAGATAATACGGTTGGCAATCCAAAGATCAATTTTTTGAATGTTAAGCACGGCCGCAATCACAAAGCCACCAAAGAACATAAAAATAATCGGCTCAGAGAAGGGGGCAAAAGCGGCTTTGGTTGAAAGCACATTCAAACCAATCGCAAAAATGGGGATCATTAACGCAGTAACCGTGATATTAAAGGCTTCGGTTAGCCATAGAATACCCACAAAAACTAAAAGTGCTAACCCCCGATTTTCTTGTTCAGAGAAGGGAAGCCATTGAAGTAACAGAAAGAATAAGATGAGATCAATTCCAAGGATAGTTAATCCCCGAATAGGATTTTTTGTATTATTTGTCATTATTTCAACTCCAAACTTATGTTAAATTTTTGTTGCAAATATAAGTTTTTTTCATATTTTGTCGAGTGATAAATAATTTTATTTTTTGAAATAAACCCTACTCTTTACACAATAATTTGATCTAGATTCGTTTAAATTGAGTTGAAAATGGTATAATCAATTTGATTTTTATTTTTGAATCTTCAAAGAGGAACTCACTATGTCCGTAAAAAAAATGGCAGACCTTGACCTTGCAGGTAAACGTCTTTTCATTCGTGCTGATTTAAACGTGCCAGTGAAAGATGGCAAAGTTACATCAGATGCTCGTATTCGTGCGACTATCCCAACCTTAAAATTAGCGTTGCAAAAAGGGGCGAAAGTGATGGTCACTTCGCACTTAGGTCGTCCAACGGAAGGCGTATTTGAAGAAGCTAACTCATTACAACCGGTGGTGGATTACTTAAATCAAGCATTAGATGTGCCTGTGCGTTTAGTGCGTGATTATTTAGACGGCGTAGACGTGAACGAAAACGAAGTCGTGGTGCTTGAAAACGTGCGTATCAACAAAGGCGAGAAGAAAAACGATCCAGAATTGGCGAAAAAATATGCCGCACTTTGTGATGTGTTTGTGATGGACGCATTCGGCACCGCTCACCGTGCAGAAGGTTCAACCTACGGCGTGGCTCAATTTGCTCCAGTCGCCTGTGCAGGTCCATTACTTGCCGCAGAATTAGATGCGTTAGGCAAAGCCTTAAAAGAGCCACAACGTCCAATGTTGGCGATTGTGGGTGGTTCAAAAGTGTCTACTAAACTGACTGTGTTAGATTCCCTTTCAAAAATCGCTGACCAGTTAATCGTAGGTGGCGGTATCGCCAATACCTTCATTGCCGCAGAAGGCAACAATGTGGGTAACTCTTTATATGAAGCAGATTTAATTCCTGAAGCACAACGCTTATCAAAAGCCACTAACATTCCTGTGCCTGTTGATGTGCGTGTCGGCACTGAATTTTCTGAAACCGCAGCTGCAACCGAAAAAGCAGTAAACCAAGTGGCAGACGGCGAATCGATTTTCGACATTGGTGATAAATCAGCGGAACAATTAGCAGAAATTATCCGCAATGCGAAAACCATTCTTTGGAACGGCCCTGTTGGCGTATTTGAATTCCCGAATTTCCGTAAAGGGACTGAAATCGTGGCTCAAGCAATTGTTGATGCAACGGCTAACGGTGCATTTTCGATCGCAGGTGGCGGTGATACCTTAGCGGCGATTGATATGTTCGGCATTTCAGATAAAGTCTCTTACATCTCAACGGGTGGCGGTGCGTTCTTAGAATTTGTGGAAGGTAAAGTATTACCTGCTGTTGAAATTCTTGAAAAACGTGCGAACGACTAATTTTAATTAAATGGTAGGGGCGTATTGCATACGCCCATCTCAAAAGAAGGAAACCCAAAATGGCTAAATTATTAGATATTGTAAAACCAGGCGTGTTAACTGGTGACGATGTTCAAAAAGTCTTTGCATTTGCAAAAGAGCACAACTTTGCATTGCCAGCAGTAAACTGCGTTGGCACAAACTCAGTAAATGTCGTACTAGAAACGGCTGCACGTGTGAAAGCCCCTGTGATTATCCAATTCTCAAACGGCGGTGCACAATTCTATGCGGGTAAAGGCTTAAAATCGGCAAGCGGTACACGTAATGATGTATTAGGTGCGGTAGCAGGTGCAAAACACGTTCACGAATTAGCCAAAGAGTACGGTGTTCCAGTGATTCTTCACACCGACCACGCCGCAAAAAACTTACTGCCGTGGATTGACGGTATGTTAGAAGCAGGCGAAAAACACTTCGCAGAAACCGGCAAACCATTATTCTCTTCCCATATGATTGACTTGTCTGAAGAGCCAATCGCAGAAAATATGGAAATCTGCAAAAAATACCTTGAGCGTATGAGCAAAATCGGAATGACATTAGAGATCGAAATCGGGATCACCGGTGGCGAAGAAGACGGCGTGGACAACAGTGATGTGGATGAATCTCGTCTGTACACCCAACCGTCTGAAGTGCTTTACGTTTATGATTCATTAAACCCAGTTAGCCCACGTTTCACTATTGCTGCGGCATTCGGTAACGTACACGGCGTTTACAAACCAGGTAACGTGAAATTAAAACCGTCTATTTTAGGCGATTCACAAAAATTCGTATCTGCAGAGCGTAATCTGCCACACAACTCATTAGATTTCGTATTCCACGGCGGTTCAGGCTCAAGCCGTGAAGAGATCCGTGAAGCAATCAGCTACGGTGCGATCAAAATGAACATCGACACCGACACCCAATGGGCATCTTGGGACGGTATTTTACAGTTCTACAAAGCGAACCACGAATACCTTCAAGGTCAATTAGGCAACCCAACGGGCGAAGATGCACCAAACAAAAAATATTACGATCCACGTGTTTGGTTACGCAAAATGGAAGAGTCAATGTCTAAACGCTTAGAGCAATCTTTCGAAGACTTAAACTGCGTGAATGTATTATAATTTACACACATTTTGCTAAAAAAGACCGCATTATGCGGTCTTTTTGTTAGGATAATTTATGCATTTACTTGACGTTCAAAGCCTGAGCAAACGCTTTACTGACCGCATTGGTTTTTTCCGCCAGCAAGATTTTTATGCGGTAAAAAATGTCTCCTTTCAGCTCGAACAGAAACAGACGCTTGCGATTATTGGAGCAAATGGGGCGGGAAAATCGACCCTAGCGAAAATGTTGGTGGGCATTACAGAACCCACATCAGGCAAGATGATCTTCAAAGATCGACCATTACAGTATGGCGATTATGATTTTCGAGCCAAGAAGATCCGAATGGTATTTCAAGATCCCAATGATGCTTTCGACCCAAATTATAATATCGGGCAGATTTTGGACTCACCGTTGAAACTGGCGACCACATTGTCTGAAGAGAATCGCAACGAACGGATTTTTAAAACGCTCAAATTAGTCGGGTTGTATCCTGAACACGCCTTGATTCCGATTAGCGAAGTGTCCAGTAGCCAAAAACAACGTGTGGCATTGGCTCGGGCATTAATTCTCAACCCTGAAATTGTGATTTTTGACGACAGCCTGAGTGCTTTAGATTTTTCACTTAAAAGTCAGCTGACTAATTTAATGCTAAATTTGCAGGAACGGCTTGGGCTGTCGTATATTTATGTCGGGCAAAATCTCGGTTTAATCAAACACATTGCCGATACATTGATGGTAATGGACGGTGGCGAAGTGGTCGAGTTGGGCAAGACGAAAGAGGTACTGTTAAATCCACAGCACCCTATTACTGTGCGTTTGATTGAAAGTCATTTTGGCAAGAAATTAACCGAGCAGGCTTGGCAGAGCTGAAACGCTCAATCAATAGGCATTGTCAATGGATCATCAAATTGATACTGAAAGCCCAGCTCACGGCAAATTTTTTCCCCAGAAATGATGCGTACAAGGGGGGAGATCTCGGGCAAAAAGTGCAAATCGGCTAGCCCGAATTTGGTGGCTATTGCGGTGTAATATTCGGCTCGGGTTGGGTGTTGGCTGGCACATAAATGGAAAATCCGTTGCTGATTGGGCGTGTTGAGTAGCCATTCAATCGCACGAATCACATCTTGTTGGTGCACTAAATTCACCGGTTGCCCTGCGTTTTTCAGTTCACGTTTTCCAGCCAGATGAAAGACAGGGTGGCGATGTTTGCCAATCAGCCCTGCTAATCGAACAATATCGCAATGAATGGGTAAGGTTTGTAGCCAACGTTCAACCCTAACCGTGCCAGTTTCAAGCAGATCGCAACAACTTTCGTCAAAAACGCCACTTGTTTGCGGAAATACCCCCGTCGTGCTAACAAACAGAAGATGTCGCACATTTTGTAAAATTGCGTGATTAATCACCCCCTTGATCCCGTTGAAATAGGCATCATCACCGATTTTGCTCGGCGGAATATTGATCACAAGGCTATCGACTCGCAATAATTCGCCCAGCTCTCTCTCCAATTTATCGCCCAAACAAAAGCGAAAGGTATCAATGCCGTCTATGTTTACATCGCTACGTTTAGTGCCTTTGACCTGCCAGCCCTGTGCCGATAAATGTTTAGCCAACGGCAAGCCTAGCCAACCTAAGCCGATAATCGCTACTTTTTTCATTGCTTCCCCCTTTGATCTCGTTCAACTTTTTGCCGAATATTCCCCAAAATTTTCAGCTAAATTGCTTTACACTGCACGGATTATTTTCAATTTTAAGGAGAAAAGATGCAACTGATTGATGTGATTAAACAGCGTAAAACCATCAAATTGTTTGATGACAAACACCAAATTCCCCGTGAAGTGTTGAGCGAAATGTTGGCTCTAGCCCAACTGGCACCGTCTAAAGCCAATTTACAGCCGTGGCGATTTGTCGTTATTGATGAAGCTGAACAGAAAAATAAACTGCTGGATGTGGTGGCGTTTAATGCTCCGCCGTGCCAATCGGCATCTGCGGTCATTATTGTGCTTGCCGATTTACACTATGAAAAATTACTGGGCGAGATTTTGGATTGCAGTATCGAAAAGGGCTGTTTACACCAAAATTTCCGTGAACGCCAGTTAAATTTCCTGCTTGAAACCCATAATGCCTTGAGTCCACAAGAGATTCGTGATCAAGTGCTGATTGACACTAGCCTTGCCGCAATGCAACTGATGTTGATTGCCAAAGACAAAGGCTACGACAGCCACGCGATTGGGATTTTCAACCGTGAGCAAGTGTTAAGCCGATTTGACATTGATGCTCACCGCTACGCTCCCGTGATGTTACTCGCCCTCGGCAAAGCCGCCGTACCACCGCTACCCAGTGCCCGCTTACCATTAGAAAAAACGGTGGCGTGGAATGGGGGA
>JAUMYT010000016.1 GCA_030528525.1 Pasteurellaceae bacterium | reverse complement strand
GTGGCATTCCAATGCCGATTTTAGACAGCCTGCCGATGAGCCAAAAAATCCGCCTACCAATGGTGGCAGGCAGCCGCAGTATGAATTTATCTAATTCGGTGGCGGTGGTGGTGTATGAAGCGTGGCGGCAATTCGGCTATCCAAATGCCGTGCCACGAGAGCCGATTTAACTCGTATTAACCCGCCTTATCTCGCTTGATTTGACGGTTTTGTTGCCATTTTCGATAAAGTCGGTTACACGGAATACCGTCCTCATTGCCATCTCGTGCTTTCCAGCCACATTGCAGAAAATGTTGTTTAACTTGCGGATAACTAAAACCTCGACGCTCCATCTCTTTGCAAGAGAGCTGTTTGTTACAGTCGAGAGTGGCAAGCGGTGTGTTGCGTAGGGACTTTTGCAAAATCGGCTCGTTTCTCACCCCCTTGTGGGGGTGATTGGCTCGCCAGTCGGCGGGGTTGATCGGCTGTTTGTCCTGCCATAAACCAAGTTTCGCCGCTTGAGCGTGCTGTTGGGCTTGCTGATACATCGGCTGGGTTTGGCGATATGCCCATGCCATCCCTTGTTTAACGAGCTGCAAATTTAGGTTGTGATTTTGCTCGTCATACACCACCGCCAGCAGCCGCTGATAGCGATCATATCCTGAACTCTCCAGTCGCACTTGCTTTTTAAAGGCTAACGCTGACAACGCTTGTTTAGCTCGGTTGCCAAACGGCTGTGCCGATTCAGGAGCATCAATATATAACAAACGCACTTTGATTGGCTTGCGATTGTGCAAACAGGTGATCGTGTCGCCATCCGAAATCCCCACCACTTTGCACGACAGTTGGCGAACCTGAGTGGTAGCAGTGAGTGGCAAGATACAAAATAGACTAAGCAGAAAAAATAGGCGTTTCATTTCAAGGTGTTAAATAGCTAAATAGACGTCTATTATGACACAGCTCACCGCATTTAGGTTGGGCAAAATAAAGGGCATCCATTGATGCCCACAAGATTAGTAAAGCCCTTTGTAATTTTTATAATTCTCACAGCCTTTTTGGTCGCCCAGTTTACAGGCTTGTTCGTACATTTGCCGAACGAAGATAAAACTTTGGGAATGGTAGTAAAGCGATTCCACTGGATAGCCATTAGCTTTCAGCACCGCCAAATTATTCCAAGCCCCACCATTGCCTTGTAGTGCCGCTTTGCGGTACCACTCAATCGCTTTAGCGTGATTTTGTGGTACACCATCTCCGTTCGCATAGCGTAAACCTAGCTCAAATTGGGCATCACTGTCGCCTTTATTCGCTGCTTTTTCATACCACTCGATCGCTTTTTTCTCGCTTTTAGTAACGCCTTTGCCGTCTAAATAAAGATTTGCCAAAAGTTTCATTGCTCGCACATTGCCTTGGTTGGCTGATTTTTCATACCAACTCACCGCTTGTTTGTCATCCTGTGCGATGCCTTGCCCTGTTTCATACATAAAACCAAGATTAACTTGAGCATACTGATTGCCCTTATTTGCCGCTTTGCGATACAGCTCCACCGCTTTGGCTTTATCTTGTTTTACGCCATTGCCATTCTCATAAAGTAAACCTAATTCCACTTGAGAAACATCATAACCTTGATCCACGGCTTTTTGGTACCACTTCGCCGCTTCCGCATAATCACGGGCAACGCCATCACCATTTTTATAAATATCGCCCAATATATCTTGAGCTTTATAATGCCCTTCTTCTGCTAATGGCAACAACAATTGTACAGCTTCTTTTCCTTTTTGCTGTTCCGCATAAATGAGAGCTAAGTTAAATTGTGCTGTTTTATTGCCATTATCCGCTGCTTTTTTATACCATTTAATCGCTGTGTATTCATTCTCTTCCACTCCTTCTCCTGCATCATACATATACCCCAAACGAAAATAGCTGTCTTTATTGCCATTTTCCGCCGCTTTTTCATACCATTTGGCTGCTCGGTACAGATTTTTCTCCACGCCTTTGCTATCGTAATAGATTTCCGCCAACAGATATTGGGCATCGGCGTGATCTTGCTCGGCGGCTTTGGTAATAAAATCAATAGCAAGTTTGTATAAAGATGTGTCTCCAAATAATTTTTCTGTTTCTTGTGCTAACTTATAAGATTCACGCCCAAAATAATATTGAGCATCTTTATTTCCCCAATGGGCTGCGGTAGCTTTGCATTTGTTAAATTTTTCTTCATCTTTTTCAACTCCATCGCCTTCTTTATACAGTAAAGCCAAATTCCAGTTGGCATCAGCGTTATTTTGTTCAGCGGATTTTTCAAATAACTCCACCGCTTTTTTGATATTTTTTTGTACACCAATGCCATCGCGATAGAGTTCGCCCAAATGATTTAATGCTTCTGAATGATTTGCCTTAGCCGCTTTTTCTAACCAATGCACCGCTAATTTGAGATCGTGATTGATGCCTTTTCCCTGTCGATAATGCCGAGCCAAGATTGCCTGTGCATCTGCCTCTCCATTTTCTGCCGCTTTTTGCAACCAAAATACCGCTTGTTCTAAATTGTAGCGAACACCTTTGCCTTCAGCATACATTTTGTACAGAGTAAATTGCGATAGAGCGTGCCCTTGTTCCGCAAGGGGCTGAAATTGGCTCAAGGCTTCGTGATATTTTTCGTCATCAAACAAGCGTTTCACATTCATATATTGAATTTCTAATTTTTCGGCTTGATGTTGATAATAAACATAACCACCAGCGGCACCCGCCCCTAAAATAACGGTGGTGATAAGAAGAGAGAGTTTTTTGTTCATTGGTTGTCCTTATATTGAAAACGAGATCGTATTTGTAGTGTCTGTAATTTGTGGTCGATATGCGGCAAAATCTCTAAGTACTTGGGAAGAAGGGTGTGAATATCGTTTATCGTCTGGTCTTGCTGAAAAAATGCTGGTAGCAGGCTGAATATGTTGAGCTAAGCCATTGTAACTATTGCTTTCTGCTCCGTGATGTGGCACTTGGAAAACATAGATATTCGTAAAACGTGCTGGCGTGAGAGCATTTTCTAATAAATCCACATATAACGGATTATGTAAGTCGCCATCGCCACAATACAACACCGCTGTTTTTTGTTTCGATGGTTTTTGGTTGGTAGGTAGCACAGTAGAAATATATAAGAAAAGTGAAATGATATTGCGATTTAATGAGTGTTTGCCAAAATGTTGATCATAATGATGGCGTAATTGTTTGATTTTATTTTGAGTAGATAAATTTGACTGTACTATATTTTGAACATCTATTTGGAATTGGTTGAGATTAGCTGACTGTTTAGGTAAATAAGAAAGTGGCATATTGTAAGGAATAGACTCAACACCTTGATGTTGCATAGCTTTGGTTGGATCAACCACAGTGACTTCCGCTTTACTTTTCCTATTCCATAAAGCCACTTCATCTGCCATAGTTTCATCTTGTGGATCCTGTGGCACAAAATAAAAAACATCATTATCATCGTGATTTTCTGACACTCTGACTGCTTGCTCTGTGCTTGGCACAAGCAAAATCGTTTTGCCTTGAATAGCTTCAGGATAGTGTGTTTCAAGATATTGAATAGGGTTGAGATAAAATTCAAATTCATCTTCCTGAATATCGTTATCTTGCATAAGTAGAATAAGCAAACGTTGCCAAAGTGGGGCATAAGGGAGTAGCCAATAATTAGCCGATTTTTTGCCTAATAAATAAGGTAAACCACTAATATGATCTTTATCGAAATGAGAAATTACCAATAAATCAAGTTCAGGTTCAGAATATTGGGAAACCATTTGATCAATGGCATTTTCTAGAAAAATTTTCCGAGAAACTGTTCCACAATCATACACCCAACTAAAAGTGGGGTTGCCCCCACTTAAAATTTTACCGCTAGAAAATAAGCCTTGCCCCACTGCCCAAAATTCGCATTGCAATGAAACACTCATCTTATTTCCCTACATGTAATTCACGGTAGAGATCACAAGCCACTTGCAAGCCATTATCACAAGCTAAGCCTATCCATTTTCTTGCAAGATTGCGATTCGGCTCCACGCCTTTTCCTAAAGCATACATTCCACCTAACGCTATTTGAGCCGGTGCCTCACCTTGCTCTGCGGCTTTTTCAAACCATTTGAACGCTTGATAATCATCTTGTTTTATCCCTTCCCCTTCCTTATACATTACTCCTAAATTGAATTGAGCTTTTGCCTCACCTTGCTCCGCTAAAGGTAAGAAAAGTTCATGGGCTTTTTGATAATTGCCTTGTTTATAAGCGGTTACCCCCTGTTCAAATTGCTCTTCTGGGGAAAGTGCCTGTGCGTAGAATGCGGCGGTGGCAAGTAGGCTGGATAAAAGTAACGTTTTAACGATTTTCATAAAGACTCATTAAAAAAGAGTTGGTTGTTTTTCAATTATATATTGTTTTTTTTTTGTGCAATTTGTTATCTTGCTGGGGTGAGGCAAGGCGAAAAGCGGTGAAAAAAGCGAGTAAACCCAACATTCATCGGGAAATTTGCAGAAAATCAGGATAAAAATCTAATTGATTTTATAAATAAACGTTTTTTAGTTTGTTTTATTTATATTTTTCTGTATTTTTGCATTTTTTAGTGTTTTGTGTTGATTTTTCCTTGTTGTTTTTACTGTTTTGTGATTAAAATCACGTTCATTACAACTTAATAACAAAAAGGAAAACTATGACACAACATTCAGAAACCACATCTACGTGGAAAAGCAAATTTGCGGCAATGGGGCCAGGCATTTTAATGGCATCGGCGGCGGTGGGTGGTTCACATATTATCGCCTCCACCCAATCAGGGGCGATTTATGGCTGGCAGTTAGCCATCATCATTATTTTAGCCAATCTATTCAAATATCCATTCTTCCGCTTTGGGGCACAATATACCTTAGCGTCCAACAAAACCTTGCTTGAAGGCTATAAAGAAAAAGGCAAGGTTTATCTCTGGATTTTCTTTCTCTTGAACGTATTCGCTACAATGGTGAACACCGCAGGCGTGGGGATTGTCACCGCTGCCATTTTAAGCTTTATGTTGCCATCATCACTCGGCTTAACCATTCCGCAATTAAGCACTATTGTAATTGCTAGCACTTGGGGCTTGTTATTGATTGGTAAATATCGGGCGTTAGACCGTTTTTCCAAGCTGATTATGATTGCTTTGACGATTTCAACGGTGTCTGCGGTGATTATTGCCGCATTCAAAGGTAGCGTAATGGTGCCTGAATTTGTGGAACCTTCGCCGTGGAATTTGGCATCACTTGCGTTTATCGTGGCGTTAATGGGCTGGATGCCCGCCCCGATTGAGATTTCTGCGGTCAATTCAATGTGGGTGGTAGCGAAAAAACGTTTTGCTAAAGTGAGCTATCGTGATGGTTTGTTTGATTTTAACGTGGGCTATATCGGCACAGCAGTTTTGGCGTTGGTGTTCTTAGCATTAGGTGCCTTGGTGCAATATGGCTCGGGCGAAGTCGTTGAAAAAGCAGGGGTGAAATATATCGCCCAGCTGATCAAAATGTACGCCTATGCGATTGGCGATTGGTCGAGAATGTTGATTGCCTTCATTGCCTTTATGTGTATGCTCGGCACCACCATTACCGTCATTGACGGCTATTCTCGTGCCAATGCAGAAAGTTTGCGGTTATTGATGAATAAAACGGAAAGCTCACAAATGGCGTTGAATTTGTGGATGACTCTTGCGTCAGCGGCTGGTATTGTGATTATCACCATGTTTATGAGCGATGTAGCGACAATGCTCCGCTTTGCGATGATCTGCTCCTTCGTCTCCACCCCAATTTTTGCGTGGCTAAACTTATCGTTGGTCTTAAAAGGCGAACACCGTGTTAAAGGTGGACTATTCTGGCTCTCCATTATCGGTTTGCTCTATCTCACTGGCTTTACACTCCTATTTATCGCCCATCAAGCTGGACTGCTTGGCTAATAAAATGAAAATAAAAGATCCCTGCAAGTATACTTTCAGGGATTTTTTTAATGTCGCATTCAAGTTTCCCCTTGCATTCGCTTTTAAGCCAGATTTCGCTATAATGCATCTCATTTTTCAGCATCAAATTACAAGGAAAATTAATGAGCCTATCTCTTGAAACCACGCTTGCGGAACTGAAACGTGGCGTGGAAGATGTCTATTCAGAAGCCGATTTAATCGAAAAACTTAAAGAAAACCGCCCATTGCGTGTCAAACTTGGAGCGGATCCAACCGCACCTGATATTCATTTGGGGCATACTGTTGTGCTTAACAAATTACGCCAATTCCAACAACTCGGACACGAAGTGATCTTCTTGATCGGCGATTTCACTGGAATGGTCGGTGATCCGTCAGGCAAAAACAGTACCCGTCCACCGCTGACTCGTGAAGATGTGCAACGCAATGCGGAAACCTACAAAGAGCAAATTTTCAAAATTCTCGATCCGCAAAAAACTCGTATTGAGTTTAACTCCAAATGGCTTGGAGAACTTGGTACAGAAGGAATGATCCGCCTTGCCTCCAATTACACCGTAGCCCGAATGCTTGAACGTGATGATTTCAAAAAACGCTTTGGTAATAACCAGCCGATTGCGATCCACGAATTTATCTACCCATTATTGCAAGGTCACGATTCCGTGGCGTTAGAAGCGGATATCGAATTAGGTGGTACAGACCAAACGTTCAACTTGTTGATTGGACGTGAATTACAGAAATCCGCAGGGCAAAAACCGCAAGTGGCGATGACCTTGCCATTGCTAGTCGGTTTAGATGGCGAGAAAAAAATGTCGAAATCACTCGGTAACTATATCGGTGTCACCGAAGCCCCAAGCGAAATGTTCGGCAAAGTGATGTCGATTTCTGATGAATTGATGTGGGATTGGTACAATTTACTCTCTTTCCGACCGCTTGAAGAGATCGCACAGCTCAAAGCGGATGTCGCCAATGGCAAAAACCCACGTGATGTGAAGATTTTACTCGCTAAAGAGATTATTGCACGCTTCCACAGCGAAACTGATGCCGATGCCGCCGAGCAGGAGTTCATCAACCGTTTCCAAAAAGGAGCAATGCCAGATGAAATGCCAGAGTTCACTTTTGAGGGCGAAATGGGCTTGGCGAATTTGCTTAAAGAAGCAGGTTTAGTCCCTTCTACTTCTGAAGCCATTCGCTCTGTCAATCAAGGCGGTGTGAAGATAGACGGCGAGAAAGTGATTGATCCAAAACAGATTATCAACGTAGGTACCACGGCTGTTTATCAGGTTGGAAAACGTAAATTTGCTCGGATAACATTACGTTAAGTCTAAGAGATAGGGATAAGCACAAGTGGCATTATCCCTTTGTATCGTGTCGCATTGAGCGTTTTGCAAAAAGTCGTTATTTCTCGCCCCCTTGTAAGCCTCTTACAAACGTGCTCCAGACATTTTATTTCACTCTATATCTTGTTAATGGTATAGTGGCAACATTTTGCATTCTAAGCATTGAAACTAAGTGAGTTACTGTGGATTTTGATCGGAATAATATGCCCCAACATGTTGCGATTATTATGGATGGTAATGGTCGTTGGGCAAAGCAACAAGGCAAATTACGCATTTTTGGTCATCAAAATGGCGTAAAGGCGGTGCGAGCAGCGGTGAATTTTGCCGCTCGGCATCAGATCAAAGTGCTTACCTTGTATGCTTTTAGTAGCGAAAATTGGAACCGCCCCGAAAATGAAGTTTCTGCGTTGATGCACCTTTTTATGAAAGCGTTGGATTCCGAGGTGAAAATGCTCCATAAAAATAATATTCGCCTGAAAATTATTGGTGATAAATCGGCATTTAGCTCTCATTTACAACAACGAATTGAACAGTCTGAAGCGTTAACCGCAAATAATACTGGATTGACGCTAAATGTTGCGGCGAATTATGGTGGTTATTGGGATATTGTCCATGCAACGCAGACGCTGGCCAGACAAGTACAGCAGGGAGAAATCATTCCTGAGGACATCACGTATGCTCGGTTTCAGCAAGCATTGGCGACAGGGAGCCAGCCACAAGTTGATTTGCTTATTCGAACCAGTGGCGAGCAGCGGATCAGTAATTTCTTGCTGTGGCAGATTGCTTATGCGGAACTTTATTTTACCCCTGTGCTTTGGCCTGATTTTAATGAGCAGGTATTTAGCGAAGCAATTTTGGCGTATCAACAACGCGATCGCCGTTTCGGTAGCACAAATTAACCCTCAATTAAAAGGAAAATTCAATGCTTAAACAACGTGTTTTATCAGCGATTGTGATGTTAGTGGTGGCAATCGTTGCCTTGTTTTGGTTACCGCCATTGCTTTTTACTTTGGCATTGACTGCGATTGTCGTGCTTGGCATGTGGGAGTGGGCGCAATTTGCTGGGTTTAAACGCCCAATTGCTCGTGCATTGGTGGCTTTTGTTGCCTTTGGTGTATTGATTTTCCCTATGATGGCGAGCAGCCACTATATCCAAGCCGCTCGTTTTCTGACAGATGAAACAACGCCACTGCTGTTTGTGGGGGGAATTTGGTGGCTAATTGCTATTGTGTTGGTTGTTTCGTATCCGAAATCATCTACGTGGTGGAGTAAATCCATCGTGGCGAAATTTATTTTTGGCTTTAGTACCTTAATTCCCTTCTTGATTGGCGTATTAGCACTACGTTTTTATCATTATCATCTTGATGCATATCAAGGCACTTATCTGTTACTTTACGTTTTCTTGTTGGTGTGGGCAGCCGATACGGGTGCATATTTCGTCGGTCGTGCCTTGGGTAAGCACAAACTCGCCCCGAAAGTTTCTCCGGGAAAATCTTGGGAAGGTGCTATTGGTGGAGTGATGACTTCTGCGATCATTGCAACACTTTTCTTAAATGTTACCCCTGAAAATGTATTTGGGCGTGAGCTGGCTACATTGCCATTTATTGTATTGTCGACGGTAACTGTGGCAATTTCGATTATTGGTGATTTGACCGAAAGTATGTTTAAACGCCAAGCAGGTATTAAAGACAGCAGTAATCTTATTCCGGGACATGGCGGTATTTTAGACCGTATTGATAGTTTGACTGCTGCCGTTCCAGTTTTCGCTATTGGTTTTTTCTTTTTACTCTAAGGGCAAATATGACCTCAATTTTAGCGTTTTTTGTGCTGATCTGCGTATTGGTGTTTGTTCACGAATATGGACACTTTTGGGCAGCTCGTCGATGTGGCGTGCAGGTCATTCGATTTTCGATTGGCTTTGGTAAAGTACTGTGGCGAAAAACGGATAAACAGGGCACGGAATTTGCTTTTTCATTGATTCCATTGGGTGGCTATGTCCAGATGTATGCGGGTGAAGCAGAATATACGTTCTCAAAAGAACAATCTGTAGAATCTAAATCTGTTTTACAACGTACATTTATTGTTTTAGCTGGGCCAGTCGCTAATTTTTTATTTGCAATTTTGGCGTATTGGGCGGTGTTTATTGCAGGTATTCCAACAGTAAAACCTGTGGTCGGATCTGTCTTGCCAGAAAGCATTGCCGCCCAAGCAAAAGTGCCTGAAGAATTTGAAATTAAGCAAGTTGATGGGCGTGAGGTACAAGATTGGGAAGAAGCGACACTGGCATTAATTGGCAAAGTAGGAGCCAAGCAAGTTGAAATTTCAGGGAATTTAGTGGATGAACATATCTCTCGCTCATTTTATCTTGATTTGAGCCAATGGCAGATCGACGGCAATCGCCAAAGTCCACTCACGAGCCTTGGAATTCGTCCGAAAAGTGGCACGGTTGAACCAATCATTAAGCAGGTGGTCGAACATTCCGCAGCAGCGAAAGCCGGTGTGCGTGAAGGGGATAAGATTCTTTCGGTTAATCAGCAGCCCTTTGATTGGAATGTCTTAATTGCTCAGGTAAAAACGGGAAACCCATTGTCATTAGTACTTGAGCGTTCAGGTTCTCAATATCATGTTGAGTTGACACCGATAAAATCGCCTGAAGAGGATCGCTATTTGATTGGTATTTCGCCTCACTATCAGCCACTGGCGGATAAGTATCGGACTGAATTAAAGTATGGTATGCTTACCGCATTGGAAAAAAGCGTCTATAAAGTGGGTTCTCTGATTCAAACTATTTTGCAATTTATAGGAAATTTATTCACAGGCGATCTTTCATTGAAAAATATGGGAGGGCCAATTTCTATTGCGAAAGGAGCGGGAACCACCGTTGAAATTGGTTGGGTTTACTATCTTGGATTTATGGCATTAATTAGCGTGAATTTAGGTGTAATGAATCTGTTTCCTATTCTTCCGTTAGATGGCGGAAAATTAATCTGCTTTGCTATTGAGGCTCTGAAAGGTAAGGCATTACCTGAAAGTGCACAGGTTAAGTTCCAGCAGTTTGGTTTGATGTTTGTCTTAGGGCTGATGGTATTCACTTTATTTAACGACTTACTTCACTTCTAGCCTACAAGGGGTTAGGTTATTCAATAATTTTACAAATCATAGGATTTATCAATGAAGAGACTCTTACTTTCTACCCTATTGATTGCAAATGGCGTGCTGGCAGCCCCTTTTGTGGTGAAAGATATTCGTATTGATGGTGTATCTGCAGAAACGGGTGCGAGTATTTTACCAACGTTACCCGTCAAAGTGGGGCAGCGTGCCACAGATAATGATATTGCTAATGTCGTTAGACAGTTATTTTTACAAAATCGTTTTCAAGATGTGCGAGCGGTGCGAGAAGGCGATACGCTTGTGGTGAAAGTGGTGAATTTCCCGATTATTAACAAAGTCAGTGTTGAAGGAAATTCTGCTATTCCAAAAGAGCCACTTGAGCAGAATCTTAAAATGAACTTAATTACACGCGGTGAAGTATTTAACTCAGAGAAACTATCATCGTTTAAGCAAGCCTTATTGGAGCATTATCATTCAATCGGTCGCTATAATGCGATAGTCGATTCAGAAGTGACTCAAGCAGTAAATGGTAATGTTGATGTAAAATTAATGATTAAAGAAAATGACGTTGCCTATGTTAAAACCATTCAGTTTGAAGGTAATCACGCATTTAGCTCAAAGCAATTACTGAAACAGTTGGATATTCAACCTGATGTTGCGTGGTGGAATATTTTCCAAAGCAGTAAGTTTGAACAGCCCGTATATCATAAGGATCTAGAAACCCTACAAAATTTCTACATGAATAGAGGTTATGCTAAGTTCAATATCCAAGAAAATGTGCAGTTTAGTGAGGATAAAAAAGAAGTTGCATTAACCTATAAGATCCATGAAGGAGAGCAATACCAAATCAGCGATATTCGTATCGTGGGAAATACGGCGAAAATGGATAATGAATTGAAGGGATTGTTAAAAGATTTCAAATCGGGTCAGCAATTTCGTCGTGATGACTTGCTTGCAATTGAAGAAGGCATTAAGGAAGTTTTAGGTGGCAGTGGATTTGCTTCCGCTAAAGTTGAGATTTATCCGATTTTTGATGATACAAACAAATCTGTGCGTATCAACTATGTAGTTGATGCTGGTCCTCGGGTGTATGTTCGTCAAATCCGCTTTGAGGGTAACGATATTACAGCCGATTCAACGCTACGTCGTGAAATGCGTCAGCAGGAAGGAACCTGGTTATCCACAGGTAAAGCTAATTTAGGAAAAGCTCGCTTAGAGCGTACGGGGTTCTACGAGGGTGTCGAGATGAGTTTCCCCTCGGTACAGGGAACGCCAGATCAAGTAGATTTAATCTATAAAATTAAAGAGCGTAATACAGGTAGCATCAATTTTGGTATTGGATACGGGACAGAAAGTGGTTTTAATTACCAAGCGGGTATTAAGCAAGATAACTTTTTGGGGTTAGGATCTTCAATCAGTTTAAATGGTCAGCGAGCTGACTATGGTACGAGTATCAACTTAGGTTATACAGAACCGTATTTCACCAAAGATGGGGTGAGCTTAGGGGGGAATATCTTCTATGAAGATTTTGATAATGGTAAAAACAGCTCTGCGTCAAGTTATAAACGCCGCACTTATGGGGTAAACGGTAGTTTAGGCTTTCCCGTAGATGAACATAACTCTTACTATTTAGGAGTAGGTTATGTCCATGATGTGATAAAAAACGCCGAGCGTGAGTTTAACCGTGAGTTGTATGTCAAATCCTTAGGGATCTCAATTGATCCGCAATTTGGCTTTTATAAAATGATCAAGGCTAATGATTTTGATTTTTCTTTTGGTTGGAACTACAACAGTTTAAATCGTGGATTTTTTCCAACTAAAGGGGCAGTAGCAAATATTGGTGGACGAGTTACTTTGCCAGGCTCAGATAATAAATATTACAAGCTGAATGTAGATTATCGTCATTACTTTCCGCTTAATCGTGAGCATAAATGGGTAGTGCATACCAAGTTTGGTGTGTCCTATGCAAATGGTTATGGCGGTAAACGTTTACCGTTCTATCAGCATTATTCCGCAGGCGGTATCGGCTCCTTACGTGGTTTTGGCTATGGAGCAATAGGACCTAAAGCCATTTATCTTCACAAGGACTGCGATCAAAAATTCCCATTCTGTAATATAAGAGGGGATATTATCGGTGGAAACGCAATGGCTACGGCTTCTTTAGAATTAATTACGCCAACGCCATTCATCAGTGAGAAATACCAACATACGGTCAGGAGTTCGGTCTTTGTTGATGTTGCGACGGTATGGGATACGCGTTGGAAAGCTCATCAGAAAGTTTATCCCGCTGTAGAAAATGGTAACTACCGTAGAGTGCGTGCATCGGCAGGGGTCTCGTTCCAATGGAATTCACCGATTGGCCCATTGTTATTCTCTTATGCAAAACCGCTCAAAAAATATAAAGGTGATGAAGTAGAGCAATTCCAATTCAGCATTGGCGGTTCGTTCTAAATTCTCGTTTTCTTACGGGGGCATTTTGCAAAAAGTCAAGAGAAGTGCCCCCCTTGTATTTATGTTAAAAAAGGAAATCCAATGAAACATTTCGTTAAACTTGCAGCGGTGGCTGTGCTTTTTACATTTGGTGCGAATATTGCAAAAGCAAACGATAAAATCGGCTTTGCTGATCCAGCTTACTTGTTGCAAAATCATCCAGTTATGGTCGAAACGGCTGCTAAAATTGAGAAAATTTTGGCAGATAGCAAAGCAAAATTTGCTGATGAAGAAAAAAAATTGGCAGAAGAAGATCAAGCCTTAGCAGTAGAATTTCAAAAGATTGAAGATGATGCAAAAAAACTGCAAGAGGAAAAAGAGAAAGTAGAAGCCTCTTTAAAGAAAAAAGTTGCGGCTTTAGAAAAAGAAGCACCGCGTTTACGTTCTAAAGATATCCAAGCACGCCAGAAAGCTATTCAAGATGAGGAAAAAGCGTTTCAAAATAAAGTAGAAGCGTTACAAAAACGTGAAGTGGCATTGAGACAAAACATTGAAGCGTTTGAAAAGAAAGTCGCTGAATTGCAGCAAAAATTACAAGATGAGCAGTCAAAATCAAATATTGACACGGATGCAATTCGACAAAAGGCGGTAGAAGATATTAATAACGCGGTGAAAGTGGTTGCTGATGCTAAAGGCTATACTGTGGTGTTATATCCTTCAGCAGCATTTTATGCGAAAGATGACAAAGCTAATATCACAGAAGATGTGTTGGCGGAGCTTAAAGCAAAAGTGAAAACCACAGAACAAGCTGCAGAACAGGCTAAATAATGATGAGGAATTTCCGTTTAATTGAATTAGCGGAGCAAATCGGCGGCACTCTTCGGGGTAATGCCGATTTAGTCATTTCAAGTATTGCCCCGCTCGACAAAGCCAACGGCTCGCAAATTACCTTTATTTCTAATCCAAAATATCGTGAACAACTGGGCAAAAGCCAAGCAGGTGCGATTATCGTCAGTCAAGCAGATGTGGAATTTTGTCGAGATGAACAAAATTTGATCGTTGTTGCTAACCCTTACCTTGCTTATGCGATTTTAGCTCAATATATGGACAGTACGCCAACACCCGCTCAAGACATTGCTGAAAGTGCCGTGATTTCGCCAGAGGCAAAATTAGGCAACAATGTTTCGATTGGGGCAAATGCGGTCATTGAAAGTGGTGTGGAACTGGGCGATGATGTGATCATCGGAGCAGGTTGCTTTGTCGGTAAAAACAGCAAAATTGGCTCGAGAACCAAGCTATGGGCAAATGTGGCGGTCTATCACAATGTGCAAATTGGCACAGATTGTTTAATCCAATCATCGGCAGTCATTGGAAGTGATGGTTTTGGTTACGCCAACGACAAAGGACAATGGATTAAAATCCCACAAACAGGAGGAGTGATTATCGGCAATCGGGTTGAAATCGGTGCTTGTACTTGTATCGATCGCGGTGCGTTAGATCCTACTGTGATCGAAGATAATGTGATCATTGATAACCTGTGCCAAATTGCTCATAACGTACATATCGGTTTTGGTACTGCCGTGGCGGGTGGCGTAATTATGGCTGGTAGCCTAAAAGTCGGTCGTTTCTGTCAAATTGGTGGTGCGAGTGTGATTAACGGGCATATGGAAATTTGTGATGGTGCCATTATCACGGGAATGGGAATGGTAATGCGTCCAATCACGGAAAAAGGCATTTATTCATCAGGTATCCCGCTCCAAACCAACAAGGAATGGCGTAAAACCGCTGCCTTAACGATGAACATTGATAAAATCAACGAGCGTTTGAAAGCCGTTGAAAAACAGTTGAAAAGCTAATTGAACACATTCTATTTTTACATTTAAGAGGAACTTAGCGTGTCAGAAATTCGTGAACCAAACGTGGTTGAAATCGAAGAAATTATGCAATTGTTACCACATCGTTATCCTTTTTTGATGGTAGATCGCGTGGTGGATTTTGAAGCGGGAAAATGGCTCACTGCCATCAAAAATGTCAGTGTGAATGAGCCTTGTTTTACAGGTCATTTCCCACAAAAACCGATTTTCCCAGGTGTATTAATTCTAGAAGCGATGGCACAAGCAATGGGGCTATTAGCATTTAAAACCCATGAGTTAGAAGGTGGTTCACTATTCTATTTTGCGGGAATTGATAATGCACGCTTTAAAAAGCCCGTTGTGCCAGGCGATCAAATGACTTTGCATGTAGAAGTCATTACGGAAAAACGTGGAGTCACTCGCTTTACAGGCACTGCCACCGTGAATGGCAAGTTAGTCTGTGAAGCTGAATTAATGTGTGCCCGTAAATAATTTAAAGGGGAATAACGATGCAATTTATTGATCCTTCTGCCCAAATTAGCCCACTTGCCGTGATTGAAGAAGGGGCGAAGATCGGGGCGAATGTGGAAATAGGTCCATTTTGTGTGATTGGCAAAGATGTCAAAATTGGAGCAGGGACTAAAATTCACTCTCATGTGGTTATTCAAGGTGATACGGAAATTGGTGAAGATAATCAGATTTTCCAATTTGCGAGCATTGGCGAAATTAACCAAGACTTAAAATATCAGGGCGAGCCAACTAAAACAATTATCGGTAATCGCAACCGTATTCGAGAAAGTGTGACTATCCATCGTGGAACCGTACAAGGCGGTGGGATAACGAAAGTAGGTGATGATAATTTATTGATGATCAACTGCCATGTCGCTCATGACTGTAGCATTGGAAACCGTTGTATTATTGCGAATAATGGTACGCTTGCAGGCCATGTCACTCTTGATGATTTTGTGATTGTGGGCGGCATGTCTGCAGTGCATCAGTTTGTGGTGATTGGCTCACACGTGATGTTAGGTGGTGGTTCTATGGTCAGCCAAGATGTACCGCCTTATGTCATGGCACAAGGCAACCACGCCCAGCCGTTCGGGGTCAATTTAGAAGGATTGAAGCGACGGGGCTTTGAGAAAGCAACGATGCATGCGATCCGCAATGTATATAAATTGATCTATCGTAGTGGTAAAACCCTAGAAGAAGCGATACCAGAGATTGAGCAATATGCGAAAACAGAAGCCGCAGTGAGCTTGTTCCTAGATTTTTTCAAACGTTCTACGCGAGGAATCATTCGCTGATTGAATTACAAGGGGGTGAGAAAAAGGGAGAAAATGCAAAATCACACCGTTTTTCCAGCCACCTTATCATGTATTAAAAAGGCATAGCCTATAACGGCTATGCCTTAGTTTTTATAGAATAGGTTACATCATTCCGCCCATTCCACCCATACCGCCCATTCCTGCACCTAGGTCGGCTTTTTCCTCTTTTGGTAAGTCGGTAATCATACATTCCGTAGTGATCATCAACCCTGCGATAGAGGCAGCGAATTGTAACGCACTGCGAGTTACTTTCGTTGGGTCTAAGATACCCATTTCTAACATATCGCCGTATTGTTCGGTCGAGGCGTTATAGCCATAGTTGCCGCTGCCGTCTTTCACGTTGCGAGCCACAACAGACGCTTCTTCGCCAGCGTTGGTCACGATTTGGCGAAGAGGGGCTTCCATTGCACGGAGTGCTAAGCGGATACCGACGTTTTGCTCTTCGTTGTCGCCTGTTAATACGCCAGCCACTTTGCTTGCAGCACGCACTAACGCTACGCCACCGCCAGCCACGATACCTTCTTCCACCGCAGCACGGGTTGCGTGAAGGGCATCATCCACACGGTCTTTCTTCTCTTTCATTTCGACTTCGGTTGCCGCACCGACTTTGATCACCGCCACACCGCCAGCGAGTTTCGCGACACGCTCTTGCAATTTTTCTTTGTCGTAGTCTGAGGTTGAATCTTCAATTTGCTGACGAATTTGTGCAATGCGACCTTTGATTTGCACTTCATCGCCGATACCGTCAATGATGGTGGTGTTGTCTTTAGAAATCACGACACGTTTCGCTTGACCAAGCTCTTCTAAGGTGGCTTTTTCAAGCTCCATACCGATCTCTTCTGAAATCACGGTGCCTGAGGTTAAGATCGCAATGTCTTGTAACATCGCTTTGCGGCGGTCGCCAAAACCTGGGGCTTTCACAGCTGCCACTTTCACGATACCACGCATTGTATTCACAACTAAGGTTGCTAAGGCTTCGCCTTCAATGTCTTCAGCAATGATTAACAACGGTTTGCCTGCTTTTGCCACAGCTTCTAACACAGGCAGAATTTCACGAATGTTGGAGATTTTTTTATCCACCAACAAAATGTATGGATTCTCTAACTCCACCGTGCCTGCTTCTGGTTTGTTGATGAAGTATGGCGATAAGTAGCCACGGTCGAACTGCATACCTTCTACCACGTCTAACGCATCTTCCAAGCCCGTACCGTCTTCCACAGTGATCACGCCTTCTTTACCGACTTTTTCCATCGCTTGTGCGATCAATTTACCCACTGTCGTGTCGGAGTTGGCTGAAATTGTCCCGACTTGCTCGATCTCTTTTGACGTTTCGCACGGTTTAGATAAGGCTTTTAACTCTTCCACCACCGCTGTTACCGCTTTGTCGATCCCACGTTTTAAATCCATTGGGTTCATACCCGCAGCCACCGCTTTCAAGCCTTCGTTTACAATCGCTTGAGCTAAAACGGTTGCGGTTGTTGTACCGTCACCTGCAGCATCATTCGCTTTTGAAGCCACTTCTTTGACCATTTGGGCACCCATATTCTCGAATTTATCTTCTAATTCGATTTCACGTGCCACAGACACGCCGTCTTTTGTGATCGTTGGTGCACCAAAGGCTTTGTCTAGCACCACGTTACGACCTTTCGGGCCTAACGTTACTTTTACTGCATCCGCTAATACATTCACACCGTTTAACATTTTTACACGGGCTTCGTTACCAAATTTTACGTCTTTTGCTGCCATTTTTTATTTTCCTATTATGTGTAGTTGTAGGATGGGCTTTAGCCCATCATCTGTAATCGTTAATTTATTTTAATGGTGGGCTGAAGCCCACCCTACATTTATTCTACGATTGCTAAGATATTATCTTCCGACAAAATCAACACTTCTTCGCCGTCAATTTTTTCCGCTTTCACGCCGAATTCGTTGAAGATCACCACATCGCCCACTTTCACATTTAATGGCAACACAGTACCGTTATCTAAAGTGCGACCGTTGCCCACCGCCAACACTTTTCCACGGGTGGATTTAGTTGCTGCAGAACCGGTTAAAACGATACCGCCTGCGGATTTGGTTTCGACTTCTTCACGTTTTAAAATCACTTTGTCGTGTAATGGACGAATATTCATTGAAATTGCTCCTATTGGTTAAAATAATTTATGCCGTTTTTGGCACAACGTACGCTTATGTTGTGGTGAGATTTTTGATTTCAAGGGAGATTTTATAAATTTTGTAGAATTTTTGCTAAACTCACCCCCTTGTAGTGGCTGGTAAGTGGAATTTTTATGCAAGATGTTATTGTTGACTATTTTCCTTGCTTTGCAAAAATGTTACATTGATCACATTTTTAACATTTGAGGATAAAAAGTGAGAGTTCTGAATTTAACCACACACAGCCATTCAATGAACTCTCCTACGGTTTCTCTGCTTGATATTAATACGGCAAAAAGTCGGATAGATCAGCTTGAACGGCTTAGAATTCAACGTGCTTTAAATAATAGCAGTGAAGCATTCAGGCGAGTCTTTGCTTTACTACCTGCCTTATTACACTATAACGACGTAAAGTTAATTGGTTACACTCCACGGGCACCACAAGGGATTTTTCATTATCACCCTGATTCCACCACACAAGGTTATCTGCTTGAGCGACTTTCTATGCCATTATCGCCTGTTGCAGATTATCAATTTGATGCCTTGTATGTGATGGGCAGTGTTGGTTCGGTGACGCAAAACAGTTTTTCCGATCTGGATTTATGGCTTTGTCACTCTACTTGCTTTAGCGAGGAGCAGTTGCAAGCACTAGACGAAAAATTAGCGAAAATAAAGAAATGGTCGAGCCAGCAAGGGGTTGAGTTGAATTTTTACTTGATGAATCCCGAAGCATTTCAAGCACAGCAATATAACAGCGAAGTAACGGCAGAGCATAGTGGGTCTGCCCAACATTACGTGCTGCTTGATGAGTTTTACCGCTCTGCTATTCGTTTGGCGGGTAAACGTATTTTATGGTTGCATATTTTAGAACAAGGTCAGAGCTATCGAGAATGTGTTAATCAAGCGATTTCTCAACAAGTGATCGACCCGAATGAGTGGCTTGATTTTGGTGATTTTTCCACTTTGCCACTGGGGGAATATTTTGGGGCTAGCCTTTGGCAGTTATACAAAGGGATCGAGAATCCGTATAAATCAGCGATTAAAATTCTCTTGTTAGAAAGTTATGCTGAAACCTATCCCGATGCCTATTTGATTTCTCAGGAGTTTAAACAACGTTTGTTGGGACATGCTACTCCCTATCATTTTGATCCTTACCTCGCCATGTTGGAGCGAGTGACCGCTTATTTAGAAAAACGAGGCGAATTTAAACGATTAGAGTGCTTGCGAGCTTGCTTTTATGTGAAAGCCATGGACGGGCAGAGCGATGATTGGAAGCGCCAACAGTTAAAGGCTTTGGCGGCTAGTTGGGGGTGGTCGGAAAAAGAGTGTGCTGTATTAGAAAATAAGCCGAACTGGAAAATTAAACAAGCGATGCGTCACCAGCAAATGTTGGTAGAGCAGTTGTTGCAAAGTTACCGTAATTTAATCAATTTTGCTCGCAAATTTCATATTGATCCAAGCATTATGCCGCAAGATACTGATATTTTAATGCGCAAATTATACTCAGTATTTGAAGTGCTACCGGGTAAGGTAACCTTAATTAACGAAAAAATTGCGCAGCACCTTGAAGAACCAGAAGTAACCTTTGTCGAAGTGGTAGACAATGTGTCCACGAAAGCGGGCTGGTATTTGATCAACCATGCACCGCTGAGTTATTACGACTCAAACAAACGCTATGTGCAATATCAAAAATCGCTGAATAAATTGGTCGCTTGGGCTTACTTTAACGGCGTCGTGACGGTTAACACTCGCTTAAATATTGTTAGCCAAACAGTGAGCTTGCAGCGTTTGCGCCATTTTATTACCGATCTGCGACTCTCATTTCCAGCAAAATCTCCTCAAATGAGCGATGATGATCTTTATCACCCAAATGAAATTCGCAATTTGATTGTAGCGGTGAATTTAACTCAAGATCCCACCAAAAAATTAGCACACAAACAGACATTGTCACATATCGATCTGTTCAACCTAAATTCTTCTGAGCAGGGAATTATTGGTAGTATTAGCTTAATTTATCGTAATATGTGGAATGAAATCATGACGCAGCATATTGAAGGGGCTGATTCCATTCTCAAGGCGTTAAAGTTTCTTTCTAATAAGATTTATCGCAGTTCGGCTCCACCACAATCAGTGAATGTGTTTTGTTACAGCGCACAACTTGCGAAAGAATTGCAAAAATTTGTGATGGAATTAGTGAATCGTTGCATTTCTGTGCAGCTTGGTACGGTGTCACAAAAGCAATCGCATACCTTTAAATTAGCAGGCAAAAAATGGCAATTGGTGTTTAATCAAGGTGTGGCATTGCAAGAAGTGCCGTTTTCTCACCCCCTTGTCGATCCAAGCTGCCAGCTGAATGTGCCTAAAGAGATCTACAATTTTGCTAGTGAAGGATTCTTACAATTCTTTTTTGAAGATAATGCGGATGGGCAGCATTTTAACGTTTATGTGCTAGATAAACAAAACAAGGTGGAAATTTATGCGGGCTGTACAGGGTGTAAGGAGAATAAAATTAAGAAAATCAGTCGTGTCTATGCGGAGAACGAAGAAGAGCCTGCACGAGATAGTTTCAACTACCCACAATTTTATCAATTGCTAAAACAGGGCGATGAGATTACCATTGTGCCTTTTCAAAGTCGGCAACATCGTCTTTATTTAGACAATTTGAGATAGTTGCCATTTCCAGTATTTTTATATGGCTCTTTTTTATTCAGAAAAATCCCCAAAATTTTCCCAAAAGTCTCCTGTTAAGTTACCCCCTTTGATGATTGAACGGCTTGATTATCAAGGGTTAGGCGTTGCTAAACATCAGGGTAAAACGTGGTTTGTGGAAAATGCGTTACCGATGGAAATTGTTGAAGTGTCCGTGCTTGAAGAAAAACGGCAGTATGGGCGAGCGAGAGCGGTCAAGTGGCAAAAAATGTCGCCTCATCGACAAATACCAAACTGTGCGTTTTATGCCATTTGCGGCGGCTGTCAAATGCAACATATTCCGCTGAATATGCAACGTGAAGCCAAACAGCAAGCGCTCTTTCAACGTTTACAGCGGCTACAGCCCACGCCCATTGCGTTTGAGCCGATGATTGTTGGGCCAGATCGCCACTATCGTCGACGGGCTAAACTTCACTTAAACTGGGATAAAAAAGGGCTATCATTCGGCTTTCGTCAAGCGAATTCGCAACAGATTATCAATGTGAATAACTGTGATGTCCTCATGCCGAGCCTGTCTGCATTATTGCCGAAGTTACATGCGTTATTTAGTCAATGGCAACGTAAAAAGCAGCTCGGGCATGTGGAATTAGTGCAAGCGGATAACGGTCTTTGTATGTTATTACGGCATGTCGGTGAGCTAGCCGAAGTAGATAAGCAGCGTTTGCTTGATTTTGCTGAGACTGACAAGCTATTGCTGTTTGTGATGAGTGAGAAAGGGCAGGTGATACAGTGGCGGGGTGAACCCCCTTATTACCAAATTGCAGGTTTAAAATTGCATTTTTCGATGCGTGATTTTATTCAAGTCAATGCCGAGCAGAATGAAAAAATGGTGGCAACAGCCTTGGAATGGCTTGAGCTGACTGAACAAGATCGTGTTCTTGACCTTTTCTGCGGTATGGGAAATTTCACTTTACCGATAGCATTGCAGGCAGCTTATGTGGTTGGGGTGGAAGGTGTGGAAGAGATGGTACAACAAGCACGGCAGAATGCAGAACTCAATGGCATTGAGAATGTGGCATTTTATCAAACCGATCTCGCCCAGTCATTTACGGATAAACCTTGGGCACACTCAGCGTTTAATAAAGTGTTACTCGATCCTGCACGCAGTGGTGCCGCCTTTGCCCTTGAACATTTGTGTCAGTTACAGCCACAACGTATTGTCTATGTTTCCTGCAATCCAGCCACTTTGGTGCGAGATGCCGAAAAACTCATCGCCGAAGGCTATCAATTGAAGCGTTCGGCGATGATTGACATGTTTCCGCACACGGTGCACTTAGAATCCATTTCACTCTTTGAGAAAATAGAGATCCCAAACGCCATGCCCTAATTTCTGCCCACGCTGCTCAAATTTAGTCAGCGGGCGGAAATCTGGGCGGGGAATAAAATCGTGAGTTGGCGATTGGTTTTGCAATTCAGGGAATTGGCGTAACACGTCCAACATATGTTCGGAATAATTTTCCCAATCTGTCGCCATATGGATAAAACCGCCTGATTTTAGCTTTGTCAGCACTCGCTCAACAAAGGCAGGTTGCACAATGCGGCGTTTGTGATGTTTCGCTTTCTGCCACGGATCGGGGAAATAAAGCTGTAATCCGCCAAGGCTGTGATCGGCGATGCTATCCCGCAGAATTTCGGTGGCATCGTGGCAAATCACTCGCAAATTTTTCACGCCTTTTTCCACGGCATAAGCAATGCAAGCCCCAACACCAGGTGTGTGGACTTCGATGCCAATGTAATTGCGATCAGGATTTTGCTCCGCCATTTCCACTAGCGATTTGCCCATTCCAAAGCCAATTTCCAGCACAACAGGATTTTCATTGCCGAAAATTTCGGTAAAGTTGAATGGTGTATTTTGATAATCCAAGCCCAAATTTGCCCAGTTGTTGTTCATCATCTCCCGTTGAAAATCGCTCAAACGCCCTGTTCGCAATACAAAACTGCGAACTTTGCGAAGATAGCGACCATCAGCGGTAAATTCCGCTTGTTCTACGGTTTTTCGTTTTTTATCTGCAAAGGTTGTTTGTTCCATTTTGTAAAAAGTCCTTATTTCTCACCCCCTTGTCATCGGATGACTAGAAGCGAACTAATGCCGATCCCCAAGTCCAGCCACCACCAAACGCTTCAAGCAACAACAGCTGTCCACGTTGAATTCGCCCGTCACGTACGGCTTCATCTAACGCCACGGGAATGGTTGCACCGCTCGTGTTGCCGTAGCGATCTAAGGTAATCACCACTTGGGATAAATCCATTTCCAATTTTTCGGCGGTGGCGGTAATAATGCGTAAATTCGCTTGGTGTGGCACGAGCCAGTCAATCGCTGACTTATCGAGCTGATTTTTCTCCAAAGTTTCTTCCACTACGTTGGCTAATTCACGCACTGCAAGTTTGAAAGTGGCATTACCTTGCATTTCAATGTAGCCCGATTTTTCCACGCCACGCTGTTCATTTGGCAATGCCAAGCCTTGGGTTTTGTCCGGCGATGAGTGCAGATGCGTGGAAATAATGCCTTGTTCTTCACTCGCTTCTAAAATTACGGCTCCCGCACCGTCCCCGAATAGCACCACGGTGCTTCGGTCAGTTTCGTCCAATTTGCGAGAGTTGAGATCCGCCCCAACCACCAAGGCTTTTTTCACTTGCCCTGTGCGGATAAATTGATCGGCAACACTTAACGCATACACAAAACCTGTACAAGCGGCTGCCACATCAAAAGCAATTGCATCATCAATGCCAAGTAAGCCTTGGATCTGGCAGGCGGCACTTGGGTAGGCGTGAGAATTGCTGGTCGTGCCAACAATCACTAAATCAATGGCTTGCGGATCCAGTTGAGCTTGCTCTAAACATTTTTTTGCCGCTTCTGCCCCCATTGTTGCCACCGTTTCGTGGGCTTCGGCGATACGGCGTTCTTTAATGCCAGAGCGAGTCGTAATCCACTCATCTGACGTCTCCACCATTTTTTCTAAATCGGCATTTGTTCGAACTTTTGCCGGCAAATAACTACCCGTTGCTAAAATTTTGCTGTACATAATTTGTTCTCAATAATCACTATCGGCGGGCATTATACCGTAAAATGCGAAAGTGCGAAAAGTTGCAAGGTGGGGAATAAAGACATTACAGCTACTCTGCGGTATGATTGCGAAAATTTGAACAAAATGAGCAAGGGAGCAAAAATGGATCATTCACTTTGGACGGAACGATTTTTGGCGGATAAAAAACGTGAGGGCGATCATCGCTCGCCGTTTCAGCGAGATCGGGGGCGGATTCTGCATTCGGAAGCCTTTCGCTGTTTGCAAGCCAAAACCCAAATTCACGCCGTGGGCGAAGATGATTTCTACCGCACTCGTTTAACGCACTCTTTGGAAGTGGCCCAAATTGGTAATAGCTTGCGAGCCAAACTCGCCAGCGATAATAAAGCATTGCAAGGGGATCTTTTTGTGGAAAAATCTGCAAAATTGTCCGACTACACCGCTTTGCTGCCGTCTCGCAGTTTGATTGAATCGCTCTGTTTTGCTCACGATTTAGGGCATCCACCCTTTGGACACGGCGGCGAAATGGCGTTGAATTACAAAATGCAAGGCTTCGGCGGATTTGAAGGTAACGCCCAATCGTTCCGCATTATGACTCAACTTGAACCTTACACTGAGAAGGCTGGAATGAATTTAACCCGCCGTACATTGCTTGGCGTGATTAAATACCCGACCTTTCTCGATCAAACCTTGCCAACTTCGCCCAAACCGATTCCGAACGACCGTTTCATCAATCTGCACGATCTGAAAACCAACAAAGGACTGTTCCGTGACGACCAAGTCTTTTTTGACTGGGTGTTAGAGCCGTTATCGGCAAAAGACAAGCAACTTTTCTGCACGGTGGTGCCGAGCGAAAATCCGCAACTGCCACACAAAACCCGTTATAAATCCTTGGATTGTAGCATTATGGAACTGGCGGACGACATCGCCTACGGTGTACACGATTTGGAAGATGCGATTGTGGGCGGAATGGTCACGCCACAAACGTGGCAGAACGCTGAACACGCTTTGCAACAGTGCGAATCGCCGTGGCTTCGCACAATGTTGCCGATCATCAATGCCAAACTGTTTTCGCCGCACCGCTATGAACGCAAAGATGTGATTGGGGCGTTGGTCAATTATTTCGCCACCAACGTACAGTGGCAAGAAGTGGGCGAGTTTGACGAGCCGTTGCTCCGTTTCAACGCCACCTTGCCAGCGGACGTGCGAGCGGTGTTGGACGTGCTGAAAACTTTTGTGTACGACTATGTGATCTGCGATGTGAAAACCCAACGGGTGGAATACAAAGGGCAACGGATTTTAATGGATCTGTTCGATATGCTCAGTTGTGATCCTGCAAGACTATTGCCAAAAGGCGTGGCAGCACGCTGGAAAGCCACCGACACCGCCAAACGCCCACGGGTGATTTGCGATTATTTGGCGAGTATGTCGGACGGGCAGGCATTCAAGTTATATCAAAGTTTATAAAAAGTGAGAGAAGGAAAAGAAAATGGCACTGTCTGATTTGCTGAATTACCGCCGAGCCGTGCGCTATTTTGATCCAGATGTTCCACTAGATAGCGACAAAGTCAAAGCCTGTTTGGAACTGGCAACCCTTGCCCCGACTAGCTCGAATATGCAGTTGTACGAGTTTTATCACATTACAGATAAAGATCTGTTGAGCCAACTCGCCACCGCTTGCTTAGGACAGCAAGCGGCGACCACAGCACAACAAATGGTTGTTTTTGTCACTCGTCAGGATTTGTATCAAGAGCGAGCTGCCGATGTGTTGGCGTTTGAAATCGACAACATCAAACGCCATAGTCCGCCAGATCGTTGGGAAAATCGCATCAAAGGCAAAAAAGCCTACTACGCCAAATTGATGCCGTTTGTTTATCGCCGAGCCTTTGGTTTGCTTGGGCTATTTCGCAAAGCGTTAGCCTATGCGATTCATCTCAAACGTCCTATTTCGGTAAATGTGTCGGAAAGCGATATGCGAGTGACCACCCATAAAAGCTGTGCCTTGGTGGCTCAAACCTTTATGTTGGCAATGGCGGAGCAAGGCTATGACACCTGTCCGCTCGAAGGGTTGGATAGCCTTCGCGTGAAGAAAATACTCGATCTGCCAAAGGGGGCGGAAGTGAATATGATCGTCTCTTGCGGCGTTCGCAAAGCTGGCAGGGGAATCTGGGGCGACCGTTATCGTGTGCCGTTTGAAACGGTGTATCAGCAGCGTTAGATGGAAATTTTGCAAAATCTTCGTTTTTCTCACCCCCTTGCAGCGTCGGGTAGCGATGAATTCTGGCGATAAACAGGGTATAATCATCGGAATTTTTGACTCCACAAAAAAGAGATAAATTAATGAACAATATTCCACTCCGCTCTGAAGCGGAACTTGAAAAAATCCGCATTGCTTGTAAATTGGCAGCAGACGTACTAGTGATGATCGAACCTTATGTGAAAGAAGGCATCAGCACAGGTGAGCTAGATCGCATTTGTCACGATTACATTCAAAATGTACAAGGAGGGATTCCTGCTTGTTTGAATTATAAAGGATTTCCAAAATCCGTGTGCATTTCCTTGAATGAAGTGGTTTGCCACGGCATTCCAAGCGATGACAAAAAGCTCAAAAAAGGCGATATTGTGAACATTGATGTTACTGTGATCAAAAATGGCTATTTCGGCGATAACTCAAAAATGTATGTGATTGGCGAGCCGAGTATTCGTGATAAACGTTTGATTGAAGTAACTCAAGAGTCTCTCTATAAAGCGTTGCGTATTGTGAAGCCAGGTATTCGTTTGCATCAAATTGGGAAAACCATTCAAACGTATGTCGAAAAAGAGGGCTTTTCTGTGGTGCGTGAATTTTGTGGACACGGTGTTGGTGATGAATTCCACTGCGAGCCGCAAGTTTGTCACTATTTTACCGATGATGGTGGGGTGATTTTACAAGAAGGCATGGTGTTTACCATTGAACCGATGATTAACGCAGGCAAAAAAGAGATCCGTATGATGAATGATGGCTGGACGGTAAAAACGAAAGATCGTAGTCATTCAGCCCAGTTTGAGCATCAGATTGTGGTGACTAAAGATGGCTGTGAAATTATGACCATTCGTGAAGAAGAGATTGCATCAGGTAGAATTCAGCGTTTTATGCACAATGTGTGATCTTAAATAGTACAAAAGCCACAGCGAGAGCTTGTGGCTTTGTCGTTTTATGTTCTACGGTTAAACACATTTAGTCTGTATAAGTGATGAGTTGCAGGCCACAACAGTGTTTAAATTTTTTTCCAGAGCCACAGAGACAGGGCTGTTTTGCCGTTGGTCTAGGTGTATTGGGATCAACAAAATACCAACGACCTTGTGTATAAACAAAGATAGAGCATTCATCATGATGTTGCATCCCTTCGGGAGTATAGAAGTCGGCAGTAAATGCAACGACACTATGAATTTTAGATAGATGAGGCTGATATGAATGTATGCTTAACCCCTGCCAGTCAGTATCTCTCGCCCAATGTTGCATTGCTTGGCGATCGAGAAATGGCTGTTGAGCAGGCAATGTAGTTTGGACAATATAATCAATATTGCACAGTGTATAGGCACTATAGCGAGAACGCATAAGCTGTTCGGCATTTTCTGGTTGTTTTGTGTTAAGGTGAAAGGGTTGGCAGCAGTCTTGATAGCGTAAATGAGATTGGCAAGGACATAATGACATAAGGCAATGCATTGAAAAAAGAGCAGCAACACAATGTGGGATCATCGTTGTGTTGCTATGCAGTTAAACATCGTAAATAGATTATTCGGAGAGTTGTTCTATATCTAGCAATTCAGGAGAGAGAATAATCCCCGTTAAATCGGCGTATACATAATCTTCTGGTAGGAAACTCACGCCACCAAAATTAACCGGTGTATCAATTTCACCTACGGTATTATCGTCGGCACCAACTGGAATAGGAGCAAGAGCTTGAATACCAATATCTAGGGTTTCTAGCACATCTATTTGACGTACCGCACCATTGACAATGATGCCTTCCCAACCGTTATCGACCGCTAATTTAGCCAATTCAGCATTAATTAAGGCACGACGTACTACACCGCCACCATCTATTAACAGCACTCTACCCTGTCCATCTTCTTCTAAAATTTCAGCAATCAACCCATTGCTTTCAAAGCATTTCACCGTAGTGATTTTGCCAAAAAAATGGGTTCGTCCACCAAAACTTGAAAAGATGGGTTCAACAACATCAACTTGGTCTGAATAAACATCACAAAGTTCTGACGTATCAATATGCATGATTTTCTCCTTTAATGAGTTGCAGGCATTGCAGTATAGCCCCTTATGTGGCGTTTGTCATTTTTCCTTGTGTAAGCCTAATAAAATGTGAATGTACATTTCCTATCTTATAGATAGCAAAAAGCCCTTGAATATCAAGGGCTTTGCGATAGGTTGCGTTAAGTTACGCTAGGAATAATGGTGCGACTAGCTGGACTCGAACCAGTGACCCCCACCATGTCAAGGTGGTGCTCTAACCAACTGAGCTATAGTCGCATAAAACGGTCAGTATTCTATTGAAAAACCGTGTGTGATTCAAGCGTTTTTCGTTGATTTACCGATAACTGGCGATTTTTAATCCGAATTGTGTGCAACTTGTGTGAATACCGCTTTATCTTCCCAACGCAGCATCGTCAAATGATTGCCCCACACGCAGCCTGTGTCTAACGCATAAATATGCGGTGGCGTTGGGTAGCCGATTAAACTTGCCCAATGCCCGAATAGAATGTCTTGTTCCGCAAACAGCGGATTATCCAATTCAAACCACGGTTTTAAGCCGTCTTGCACCTCGCTTGGCGGCAATTTGCAGTCAAAATCTAACCGCTTGTCAGGGTGGCAGAATCGCATTCGGGTAAAGACGTTGATCGCATAACGCAGTCGTTCAATGCCTTGTAAATCGGGCGACCAGCGGTTGGGCTGGTTGTCGTACATTTGGGCGAGTAACTCGCCATAATTCTCCGATCTCAGCACACTTTCAACGTCATTCGCACATTGCTTGGCGGTCGTTAAATCCCATTCTGGGCTGATACCTGCGTGGGTTAGCACAAAGTGATGTTCGGGGTGCTGGCGTAATAGCGGTTGCTGGCGTAGCCAGTCGATCAATTCATCACGGTCAGGGGCACTTAGAATCGCATCCACTTTATCTTTCGGCTTGACCTTCTTAATCCCCAGCACTGTCGCAAGAAAATGCAGATCGTGATTGCCAAGCACCGTTTTGCCACGATTGCCGAGATTTTTTACAAAACGCAAACAGGCAAGAGAATCTTCGCCCCGAGCAATCAAATCGCCCGTTAGCCAGAGTTCATCTTGCTCTGGGTTGAAGTTTGCTTGTTTGAGCAAAGCTTGAAATTCGGCAAAGCAGCCGTGTAAATCGCCGATGATGTAGGTCGCCATACTGTTCCTTACAAGGGGGTGAGAACACAGAAGAAAATGCAAAATCAAACGGACGCTAGCAGCATCCGTTATCTATTATAAGAACATATTGGCAAACAACAAGCCAAATCCTAGGCTAAACGCCATACTGAGCAAGCCTGGGAGCATAAAGCTGTGGTTGAAAATAAACTTGCCGATTTTGGTTGTACCGGTGCTGTCGAAGTCGATGGACGCAATGATCGGGCCGTAGTTCGGAATAAAGAAGTAGCCGTTTACTGCCACAAACACGCCGATTAAAATCGGTGCAGGAATACCAAGGGCAATGCCTACTGGGAACAAGGTTGCGACCGTTGCCCCTTGGCTGTTCACTAACACAGACAGCACGAACAACGCCAACGCAAACGCCCAAGGTGCGGTTTGCACTAAGTCTTTCACCATCTCTTTCACTTCGGTTATATGGGCTTGCATTAAGGTGTCACCGAGCCACGCAATCCCGAAGATCGCAATCACGGCACGCATACCCGCGTGGAACACCGAACCTTGCGTAATCGCATTGCCGTTTGGTTTGCAAGTTAAGATGATTAACGCCCCCACGGTAAGCATTACGATTTCAATGGTGTGAGCCATTCCCATTGGTTTGCCGTCAAAGGTTGGGCGGAAGAGAGAGAGAATATCCACTACGGTTTTTGCAAAGCCTGTGACTTCACCATTGTAGGCAGCGGTAATATTTTTGATTACCGTTGGTACTGCCCCCATAAATACCACTAAAAATGCCCCGAATAAAAACAAGCCAACGGATAATTTTGCAGTAGGTTTGATTTCAATCTTTTCTTCCGCTGTGGCACTTCCCACTTTTTTCAGATAATCAGGATCTTGTAAAAGTTGTTGGTATTTTGGATCGTCTTTTAATTCCTTGCCGAGTTTGTTCACAATTAAACAAGCACAAAACAGCCCTAAAATGGTGGAAGGAATCGTCACCAGTAACACGTTCAACAGGCTGATCCCTTGTGGCTCAAGGAATGCCACCACAGACACCACCGCTGCGGCAATCGGGCTTGCCACAATCGCAAATTGCGAGGCAATTACCGCCATTGAAAGCGGACGTTCTGGGCGGATACCGTTGTGACGACTCACTTCCGCAATCACAGGCAATACCGAATAGGCAACGTGCCCAGTACCGGCTAACACCGTAAACGTCCAAGTCACCGCAGGTGCCATAAAAGTAATGTATTTGGGATTACGGCGTAAAATGTTGGTAGCGATTTTGATCATATAATCCAAACCACCTGCCGCTTGCATTGCCGCTGCCGCAGACACCACCGCCATAATCATTAACATTACATCAATCGGCAAGCCAGCGGGTTTTAAACCGAAACCAAAGGCTAAAATTGATAAACCAACGCCACCCATTACCCCTAAACCAATGCCACCAATGCGGGCACCGACTAAAATACAGAGTAACACAATGGCAAATTGAACAAGAAACATTGCAGACATAAATTGCTCCATTGTAATTTACAGAAAAAATCTCCATACTGGCGGAGAAGATCGTTTTTGAGAAATGCTATTACCCTCTCTCCCGTTTACGGGAGAGAGACCGCTCAAAAGTGCGTTCAGTACTTTTGAGCAGAGAGAGGGCGACAAGCGGTGATTTATCACTGACTTTTTGCAAATTGGATTTCAGCCCTCTCCCTGATTTTCACTTCTGAACGAAGCGAAAATCTGTCCCTCTCCCGCAAGCGGGCGAGGGTATTTATCAATCGCATTCAGTTCAAAAAAGGCGTGCAATATAGCATAGAAAAAAATTATCACTATGTTTAAGATCAATAAAAAATTCTAATCACAGGAAAAAAGATGCAATTTTCAAAAATGCACGGTTTGGGTAATGATTTTATGGTAATTGATGGCGTAACCCAAAGCGTTTATCTTACTGAGGAAATTATTCGTAAACTCTCAGATAGACATCGAGGAATCGGGTTTGATCAACTGTTATTGGTCGAACCACCTTATGATCCCGAACTGGATTTCCACTACCGTATTTTCAACGCAGACGGTAGCGAAGTGTCGCAATGTGGCAACGGGGCGAGATGCTTCGCTCGCTTTGTTACGCTGAAATGCCTGACCAACAAACCAGACATTCACGTCAGCACCGCCAAAGGCAAAATGGTGTTGAGCCTAAAAGAAGACGGGCAAGTGCGAGTCAATATGGGCGAGCCGATTTGGGAGCCTGTTCAAATTCCATTCACAGCTAACAAATTCGAGAAAAATTATATTCTCCGCACCGACATTCAAACGGTGCTGTGTGGCGTGGTATCAATGGGCAATCCGCACTGCGTGCTACAAGTGGAAGATATTCGCACCGCCAACGTGCTAGAACTCGGGGCATTGCTTGAACGCCACGAACGCTTTCCAGAGCGAGCCAATATTGGCTTTATGCAAGTGATCAACCGCAAACACATCAAATTAAGAGTGTTTGAACGTGGAGCAGGCGAAACCCAAGCCTGTGGCAGCGGAGCCTGTGGTGCTGTGGCAGTCGGCATTATGCAAGGCGTGTTAGACAATGAAGTGCAAGTGGATTTACCCGGTGGCACACTCCACATTGAATGGCAAGGCGTAGGCAAACCGCTGTATATGACAGGCGATGCCGTACACGTTTATGATGGGTTTATCAAACTCTAGTAGTGAGACAGCTTACAAGGGGGAGAGAAACGTGGACTTTTTGCAAAAATTCCCCCTTGCGAATGGCTGATTAAGCGATTTGTGCCAGTTCTTTCCGCATTTGCTCGATCACGGCTTTGTAATCAGGTTGATCGAAAATGGCGGAACCTGCCACGAACATATCTGCCCCAGCTTTGGCGATCTCGGCGATATTGTTGATCTTCACGCCACCATCGACTTCTAAGCGAATGTTGCATCCGCTTGCATCAATGCGACGGCGAACTTCGCGTAATTTATCCAGCGTTGAGGGGATAAAGCTCTGCCCGCCAAAGCCTGGGTTGACCGACATCAGCAAAATCACATCAACTTTATCCATTACATAATCCAAATAGTGCAACGGCGTGGCGGGGTTGAACACCAAGCCTGATTGGCAGCCGTGATCACGAATGAGCTGTAACGAGCGGTCGATATGTTCGCTGGCTTCGGGGTGGAAGGTGATGATGTTCGCCCCTGCTTTAGCGAAATCGGGAATGATGCGATCAACAGGTTTGACCATTAAATGCACATCAATCGGGCATTCAATGCCGTAGTCACGTAACGCCTTGCAAATTGCAGGTCCGAAAGTCAAATTCGGTACATAATGGTTGTCCATCACATCAAAATGGATTAAATCCGCCCCCGCATTCAACACATCACGTACATCTTCGCCTAAGCGAGCGAAATCGGCGGATAAAATAGACGGGGCAATTAAGAAAGGTTGTTGAGCCATTTTCGTTCCTCAAATTCATTTCAAAAACACGTTAGCCTAGCACATTTTTCACTGCAGAAAGCCGATCTCGATCGCAAATTTGCAAGTTTTCGCCGTCATTTTATTGAAAAATAGAAAAACCATAAAAAAATTGTAGATATAAATCAAATTATCAGGCAAAATAAATCCACTTTTAATTTATGGTTATTTGGAGTTTATATGAAAAAAGGGATCCACCCTGAAAATTATCGTGAAGTATTGTTTTACGACAGCAGTGTGCAGCAAGGCTGGGTAATTCGCTCTTGTGCGACAACCACCAAAACAATGGTGTGGGAAGATGGTAAAGAGTATCCGCTCTATCCGCTAGATACGTCATCGGCATCGCACCCTGTTTACACCGGCAAACGTCGTGAAGCGAACACCGAAGGACGTGCAAGCAAATTCAACGAGCGTTTCAAAGGCATTTCATTGGCATCGAAAAAATAAGGAGAGAAGCAATGAAAATTTTGAATTCACTGAAAACTGCCAAATCACGCCACCCAGATTGCCAAGTGGTTCGCCGCAAAGGCAAGCTCTATGTAATTTGTAAAACCAATCCACGTTTTAAAGCACGTCAGCGTTAATAAGAATTATTCTTAAAATTCATATAAAATCAATTATATAGCGATAGATTCAATGACGAATTTATCGCTATTTTTTGATGGCTATCAAATTCCCTTCAATTAGCTTTTCACACCAATTTCCCAATTCTTTAAAATAGCTTCAGAAATTCCCACTCCTTTACTCAACTATTTTGCAATGGAATCATCGCTTTCTCGCCGCCATTTTTTGCGGGGCAGTTTTTTAAATTCGCTGAAAAGCGAGCAAGCCAAACAGCAAGGGTTGAATGTGATTCGTCCACCTTGGGCGGATTTGGCAAAATTTGTTGATCATTGCACCGCTTGTAATGCTTGTATTCAGGCGTGCGAAATGCAAATTTTGGTCAAAGGGGCAGGCGGTTATCCCGAAGTGGATTTCAGCCAAGGGAGAAAAGAGTGTAGTTTTTGCCAAGCCTGTGTTAAGGCGTGTGAGTTGCCGATTTTCCGTTCCACGACAGAAGAACCCTGGACGCACAAAGTCGAGATTCAGCCGAACTGTTTGGCAATGCAGAATGTGGAGTGTCGCCGTTGCGATGAAAGTTGCGAAAGCCGAGCCATTCGGTTTAAGCGAGAAATCGGGCGAGTGGCGACACCGTTTTTAGAATTGGAAAGCTGTAACGGCTGTGGGGCGTGCTTGAGCGTTTGCCCAACGCAGTCGATTAAAATTTTAGTATGAAAAATGTAGCCGATAAATTAAACCACGACTATGCCAATGGAAATTGGTATGTGTGCAGTCTGGTGGTGCAAGTCAAGCCTGAAAAATTGGTACAAGTGAAAACGGCATTGCTGGCAATGCCACACACCGAAATCCACGGCGAAAAGCCAGATGAAGGCAAATTGGTCGTGGTGCTGGAGGCGGATTTCCAGCCGACATTGGTCGAGCTAATGGAAAGCATCAAAGACATTGACGGCGTGATCGTGGTGTCGTTGATTTATAGCCAGCAGGATGAAGAATTTTAATTAACGTTTTGTAGGGACGTGTTGCACACGTCCGTGGGCGTATGCAATACGCCCCTACAATGAAATTTTACCTATTATTGTGGGGAATATTATGCAACTGAATCGTCGAGATTTTATGAAAGCCAACGCAGCCGCAGCTGCTGCCGTTGCCGCAGGGATCAGCATTCCTGTGAAAAATGTCTATGCCGATGACAATACAATCACTTGGAATAAAGCCCCGTGCCGTTTCTGCGGAACGGGTTGTAGCGTGCTTGTGGGGACGCAAAACGGGCGTGTGGTGGCATCGCAAGGCGACCCTGACTCGGAAGTGAATCGTGGTTTAAACTGTATCAAAGGCTATTTCTTGCCAAAAATTATGTACGGTAAAGACCGTTTAACCGCGCCGATGTTGCGAATGAAAGACGGCAAGTACGACAAAAATGGTGAATTTACCCCAGTCTCGTGGGATCAAGCGTTCACCATTATGGCGGAAAAATTCAAAAAAGCCTTGAAAGAACAAGGCCCGAACGGCATTGGAATGTTCACATCAGGGCAGTCCACCATTTTTGAAGGCACGGCGAAATCTAAGCTGTTCAAAGCAGGCTTGCGTTCAAACAATATCGACCCGAACGCTCGCCACTGTATGGCGTCAGCGGCGGTGACTTTTATGCGTGTGTTCGGTATGGACGAGCCAATGGGCTGCTATGACGACATCGAAAAAGCCGATGCGTTCGTGCTTTGGGGATCGAATATGGCAGAAATGCACCCGATTTTGTGGTCACGCATTTCCGATCGCCGTTTGTCGAAAAAAGATTCGCAAGTGGCGGTGCTTTCGACCTTTGAAAACCGCTCCTTCGAACTGGCGGATTTGCCTATCGTGTTCAAACCGCATTCAGATTTAGCAATTTTGAACTACATCGCCAATTACTTGATCGAACATAACGCTATTGATCAAGATTTCGTACAAAAACACACCAAATTTAAACGGGGCGAAACGGACATCGGCTACGGCTTGCGTCCAGATCACCCATTAGAGCAAGCGGCGAAAAACGCCAAAACCGCTGGCAAAATGCACGACAGCGATTTTGAAGAGTACAAAAAACTCGTTGCCCCTTATACCCTTGAAAAAGCCCATGAAATTTCAGGCGTGCCAAAAGAACAGCTTGAAGCCTTGGCGAAAATGTATGCCGATCCAAATTTGAACATAGTGTCGTTTTGGACAATGGGCTTTAACCAACACACCCGTGGTGTATGGGTGAACCACTTGCTTTACAACCTACACTTGCTCACTGGCAAAATTTCTAAACCAGGTTGTGGCCCATTCTCGCTCACAGGGCAGCCGTCTGCTTGTGGTACAGCTCGCGAAGTGGGCACATTTGCTCACCGCTTGCCAGCGGATTTAGTCGTGACCAACCCTGAGCACGTGAAAACGGCGGAACAACTTTGGAAGTTGCCAAGTGGCGTGATTCAAACCAAAGTCGGCTTGCACGCCATTGCCCAAGACCGTGCTTTGAAAGACGGCAAACTCAATGCGTACTGGGTAATGTGTAACAACAATATGCAGGCTGGCCCGAACATCAACCAAGAGCGTATGCCAGGCTGGCGTGATGAACGCAACTTCGTGGTCGTTTCTGACCCATACCCAACGGTATCTGCTCTTTCCGCCGACTTGATTTTACCAACCGCAATGTGGGTGGAAAAAGAAGGGGCTTACGGCAACGCAGAACGCCGTACGCAGTTCTGGTATCAACAAGTGAAAGCACCCGGCGAAGCCAAATCAGACTTATGGCAATTAGTTGAATTTTCTAAATACTTCAAAACCGATGAAGTGTGGCCTGAAGATGTGCTGGCGGCAAACCCTGAATACAAAGGCAAAACCTTGTACGAAGCCTTATTCCGCAATGGTCAAGTCGATAAATTTGAAACGCCGAAAGACAAAGCAGGTTACATCAATGATGAAGCGGAGCATTTCGGCTTCTACCTACAAAAAGGCTTATTTGAAGAGTACGCCGCATTTGGACGTGGACACGGACACGATTTAGCCGATTTTGAGGTCTATCACAAAGCCCACGGCTTACGTTGGCCAGTGGTGGACGGCAAAGAAACCTTGTGGCGTTACCGCGAAGGCTACGATCCGTATGTACAACCAGGCGAAGGCGTGGCGTTCTACGGCAACAAAGACAAACGTGCGGTGATCCTTGCCGTGCCGTATGAGCCACCTGCGGAAGCCCCAGATGCCGAGTACGATTTATGGCTGACTACAGGACGTGTGTTAGAGCATTGGCATACGGGTTCAATGACTCGCCGTGTGCCTGAATTGCACCGCTCGTTCCCGAATAACTTGGTATGGATGCACCCAACGGATGCGAAAAAACGGGGCTTGCGTCACGGTGATAAAGTGAAAGTGATTTCACGTCGTGGCGAGATGATTTCGCACTTAGACACCCGTGGACGCAACAAAATGCCAGAAGGCGTGATCTACACCACCTTCTTCGATGCAGGGCAGTTGGCGAACAAACTCACGCTAGATGCCACCGATCCAATCTCCAAAGAAACCGACTTCAAAAAATGTGCGGTGAAGGTGGAGAAGGCGTAGTTTTTGGCTCTCCCTGACCCAATTCTGCCCCCGCTTGCGGGGGAAGTGGTTGAGCGAAGCGAAACCGAAGGGGGCAATTTTGCAAATTTTCATCAAAATCTAACCCCTTGTTGCCCCCTACCCCGCCTTCGGCGGTACTTCCCCCGCAAGCGGGGGCAGAATGGAAATGCAACGGGGGCTGAAATTTGATGTGGTTTTGCAAACTATGAAGCTCGATCCATCTCGCCGTCAATTTCTGAAAAATGCGACCCGAACCGCAGGCGGTGTCTGTGGTGTGGGGATCATTTTGGCGTTGCAACAAAACCAAAGCCTTGCTCGACAAGGCGTGGCATTGCGACCACCGGGGGCATTGCCAAACGATCACGACTTCACCGCCGCTTGCGTGCGGTGTGGTCAGTGCGTACAGGCTTGCCCGTACGAAATGTTGCATTTGGCTTCACTGCTGTCGCCAATGGAAGCAGGCACGCCTTATTTTATCGCTCGGGACAAACCGTGCGAAATGTGTCCTGATATTCCGTGCGTGAAAGCCTGCCCGAGTGGGGCGTTAGATCCGGATTTAACCAATATTGACGATGCTCGAATGGGCTTGTCGGTGTTGTTAGATCACGAAACTTGCTTGAATTGGCAAGGCTTACGCTGTGATGTCTGTTATCGGGTTTGTCCGTTGATCGACAAGGCGATCACCCTTGAAGTGCAACGCAATGAACGCTCGGGCAAGCACGCCAAATTTATCCCGACGGTGCATTCCGATGCTTGCACGGGTTGCGGAAAATGCGAAGAAGCCTGTGTGTTGGAAGAAGCGGCGATCAAAGTGTTACCAATGGATCTCGCCAAGGGAATGCTCGGCAAGCACTACCGTTTAGGTTGGGAAGAAAAGGCAAAAGCAGGGCATTCTTTGCTGGACGATGTGAACCCCGAAGGCATTTTGCGTTTGCCAACCCGTTTACCCGAAGGGGGGCAATAATGGCAGCCAATAGCCCAAAAAATGCAGGCTTGGAAGCTCGGCAAAAACTCGGCTGGTGGCGAGCGTATCGCTTTTTGATCTTACGCCGTTTGAGCCAACTCAGCGTGGTGCTGATGTTTTTAAGTGGCCCGATGTGGAATGTTTGGATCTTAAAAGGCAATTACAGCTCAAGTCTGTTGTTTGACGTGATCCCCTTAACCGATCCGCTGATCACCGCTGAAAGCCTTGCCACTGGTTATTTGCCTGAATGGAAAACCTTGTTAGGCGCGGGCATTATCGTGCTGATTTATGCGGTGCTTGCCAGTAAAGCCTTTTGTGGGTGGGTTTGTCCGCTGAATATCGTGACCGACTGTGCCGCTTGGCTTAGACGTAAACTCGGCATTCGCCAATCAGCAAAATTGCCCCGCAATTTACGCTACGGCATTTTGGCGATGATTTTGGTGGGAAGTAGCATTTCCGGCACGCTATTGTGGGAGTGGATCAACCCTGTTGCCGCGCTCGGACGGGTGTTTGTGTTCGGTGTGGGGGCGACACTCTGGCTGGTATTGGCGGTGTTTTTGTTCGATTTACTGATTGTCGAACACGGCTGGTGCGGACATCTCTGCCCAATCGGTGCAACCTATGCGTTGATCGGAGCAAAAAGCGTGGTACGAGTGAAAGTGATTGATCGCAAGCGGTGCGATCGCTGTATGGATTGCTATAACGTCTGCCCCGAACCCCAAGTGTTGCGTTCGCCGTTGCACGGCAAGCCCGAAGAAAGTCAAATCGTGCTGGATAAAGATTGTATTAGTTGCGGACGCTGTGTGGACGTCTGTGCCGAAAATGTTTTTACCTTCTCGACTCGATTTGAGAAAGAGAAGCGGATTATTTAATGAAATTTGAATGACAAACCAATTCTGCCCCCGCTTGCGGGGGAAGTGGTTGAGCGAAGCGAAACCGAAGGGGGCAATTTTGCAAATTTTCATCAAAATCTAACCCCTTGTTGCCCCCTACCCCGCCTTCGGCGGTACTTCCCCCGCAAGCGGGGGCAGAATTTAAGTTCTAACTTTATAAATATAAAACTGGAGTGAAAAATGAAAAAATATCTCGCCTTATTATTGGTTGCCCTATCTGGTGTGGCGTTGGCAAATACCATCGAAAAAGTGCCTTCCAGCCCAGATAAAGGCGTGGAAGCAACCGCCCCAGAGTTTCACAATATGCCGAAAGATAACGGCAAATTGGCGTTAAATTATGTGAACCAACCGCCGATGATTCCCCACAGCATTCGTGGCTATCAGGTAACAAAAAATACCAACCAATGTTTGAATTGCCACGGGGTGGAAAATTACCGTTTCACGGGTGCTCCACGCATCAGCCCAACGCACTTTATGGATCGTGACGGCAAACTGACAGGCGAGACCGCACCACGCCGTTATTTCTGCTTGCAATGCCACGTGCCACAAGCGGAAGTGGAGCCGATTATCGAAAATAACTTCCAGCCGACTAAAGGTTTTGGGGGTGAATAATGATGAAGTTGATCAAAGGCTTTTGGCGGTGGTTTCGCACCCCAAGTAAAATGGGAATCGGCTTTTTAATTCTGATTTCTGCTTTGGGCGGCATTCTGTTTTGGGGCGGATTTAACAAAGGGTTGGAATACACTAACACTGAAGAATTTTGTTCAAGCTGCCATATGAATGACGTTGTGCCAGAGTATCGTGCATCGCCGCACTATATGAACCGCAGCGGTGTGAAAGCGATCTGTTCCGACTGCCACGTGCCACACGAATTTATCCCAAAATGGACGCGTAAAATTGAAGCGGCGAAAGAAGTTTACGCTCACTTCACAGGCAAGGTGGATACCAAAGAGAAATTTGAACAGCACCGTTTGGCAATGGCGGAACGTGAATGGGCGAGAATGAAAGCCAACAATTCGCAAGAGTGTCGTAACTGCCACAACTTCGCCGATATGGACTTCACCCAACAAAAAGGCGTTGCAGCAAAAATGCACGCAATGGCAGAAAAAGAAGGCAAAACCTGTATAGACTGCCACAAAGGCATCGCCCACAATTTACCGCATATGGGGCATATTAAGTCAGGTTATTTACCAGAGAAAAAAGCTGAGCAGAAGAAATAATCAAAATAGGGGAGATGTCCCCTATTTTGCTCTAGGCTGAGTGCCATAGCGTTGCAGAAATTTTTGCTGATGACGAGCAATCACCGCTTCTAAATCAATCTGATATTTATCGGCTAAAATAAATAAGTTATCCATCACATCACCGAGTTCTTCAATGAGATTTTCTCGTTTTTGCTCAAGATTCTGTTCGGTTTCATCAGGGCGTTCTCGTCCAATCTCAATAGCTCGTACTGCACAGGCAACTTCGCCTACCTCTTCAACCAAATAGGTTAAGCGACGGAAAACGTCTCGTTCATACCAATTATGTTGCCGGTAGAATTCTCGAACCCAGTGTTGATATTCATGAAAATGCATTAGTGCTCCTTCCTTTATGTTATGATGCTGGCTACTTTAATCAAAAGGGGTGAAAAAATAAATGAAAATTACGGTATATTGTGGCGCTAGCCTTGGCAATAATCCACGCCATCACGATGCAACAGAACAGCTTGCCGATTGGTTGGTGGCCAATCAACATACTTTGGTTTATGGTGGTGGACGAGCAGGGCTAATGGGGTTATTAGCAGATCGTGTGCTGGCTCATGGAGGCGAAGTCATCGGCATTATGCCGACTTTTTTACAAGCACGGGAGCTTGCGCATAATGGGCTGACCGAAATGATCAGCGTAGCATCAATGACAGAACGTAAAGCGAAGCTCATTGAACTAGGAGAAGCTTATATCGCCTTAGCTGGTGGCCCTGGCACACTTGAAGAGATTATTGAGGTGATTTCTTGGGCAAGAATTGGGCAAAATAACAACCCTTGTATTTTGTTTGATAGCGATGGCTATTACCAGCCGTTGCAAGCCATGTTTCGTCAGATGGTTGAACAGGGATTTTTAACGCAAGCTGACTTTGAGAAAACGCTCTTTTCTAATGATTTGAAAGAAGTGGGAGATTTCATCGCCAATTATACGCCACCAGCAATCCGACAATATACTTTTGCAAAACCTGTACTACAGAGCCAGCCTTGATGGAAAGCAAATCGAATCATTATGCGAAAAAAACGCCGCATTTTGTGGGGGAATGCGGCGTAAAGAGTTGGAGTGATTACCTATTATTTTTGAAGTGATTAGATGATAATCATTCTCATTCATCTGTTCAAATGAATTTACAAAACATTACAAATAAAAATAATTCTCAATTCATTGGTTAAATAGCATACCATAGCTCGTTGAGCTTGGCGACTGCTTTCTGATATTGTGCCATTTTGGCAAGGCAGCAAGGGGGGGAGAAATCTCGACTTTTTGCAAAATAGCTTTTCAGAAAGAGCTGTTGATCGCCTTCAGACAAACGATTAGCGTGCAGAAACAAGGTAAGATCCAACGCAGGATCCGAAATGGCGGCATATTCCCAATCAATCAAAAACAGCCGATCTCCCTGCTCGACCAAATTCCCCAAATGCACATCGTGGTGGCACAGGGCTTGGCGAAAAGGCGTAATTTGCGGAAATGGTGGTGAGAACGGCAAGGCGTGCTGTTTTTCGGGCGAGAGTTTGTCCCATAAGAATTGACAACGCTCGGCGAGATCGAATTTTGCACTTTTTGGCAATGATCTGACCCCTTGCAGGGATGTGGCGTGTAGCCTTGCCATTGTCTCTGCCAATTTCCGCAATAAATCAGGGCGAAATGCGGTTGGGACTTCGCCGTCAATCCAAGCCAGTAGGCTGGCGTTTTCATCGGTATAAATTGGTGTGGGGGAAATGCCCAAAGGGGCGATATGGCGGAGTAGCTGGGCTTCTTGCTGATAATTCACGCCATAATCTGTGGCTCGCTGGCTTTGGGTGCGAAGCACATAGCGTTCGCCGTTGGCAAGGGTAATCAGTTGGCTACAAGCGGTCAGCCCTGGTAAATCAGTAATGGTGCGAACCGCTTGTTGCCGATTTTGTGTTAGCCACTCAAGGGCGTTAACGCTCGCCACGCAAGTAAACTCGGTAGTTGGCACTTTCCGCCGTGGGTTTGGCTAAGTGCATTTCGTGGGTGGCGTGGGGTTCGAGCCAGAAGTTACGCCACGGCGTGCGGTCGTTCGGATCAAGCGTTTGAGTTACGCCATCCAAATCATACCAAAACAGTTTATACATCACATTCAGCGGACTGTCTGTTCGGTTGCTCACTTTCAATAATAACGGCTGAGCATCAACCTTCACCTTTTCCACCAAGGGCGATTCCACATTCACAATCGGCTGGGTGCCTGCTGGCAAATAACTGGCGGGATTGCTCGAACAAGCGGTGAGAAACAGGGCAAAAACCGCAACAAACGATAAGCGTTTCATCTTATTTCGCCAACATTTTGCCAAGCGGTTCGCCGCCGACCAAGTGCATATGAATGTGGAACACTTCCTGACCGCCGTGCTGATTGCAGTTCATAATCAGGCGGTAGCCGTTTTCGGCAATCCCTTCTTCCTTGGCGATTTTCGCCGCCACCGTGAAAAGGCGACCGAGTGCCAATTCGTCTTCAGCTGTCACGTGATTGACGGTCGGAATAAATTTATTCGGAATGATCAAAATGTGGGTTGGGGCTTGCGGAGCAATGTCTCGGAAGGCGGTCACTAAGTCGTCTTGATAGACAATTGCCGCAGGAATTTCTTTACGAATGATTTTGCTGAAAATGGTTTCTTCGTAGCTGGTGAGGTTGGTTAGCATCGTTTTTTCCTTTTTATCGTGTGTTTACAAGGGGTAAGATTTTGCGATTTTTTTGCAAAATTTGCAAATTGTTCGTGGTGTTAGCCTTGCCCATTCAACGCATTCAGCACTTTACAACGCTGGGCTTGGTGTTCGTTGCAGGGGTTTAAGTTATCTAAAAAGGCTTTAATTTCAATGAGATGAGCAATTTTTTGTTCCACTTGCTCAAGATGGTGTTGTACCAACTGATCGGCATTTTCACAATCGGCGTTCGGGTTATTGCGTAGTTGAACGAGTTGAAAGGTCTCATCAACGGAAAACCCAATGCCACGGCAAGCTTGGATAAAACGTAGCAATAATAAAGTCTCTTCCGTATATAGCCGATAACCGTTGTCCGCCCGTTGTGGTTTGGGCAGCAGACCGATTTTTTCGTAATAACGAATGGTTTCAGGCGTGCAATTTGCTTGCTGACAAATGTCGCGAATGTGAAAAAAAGTGTGAGACATCGCTTGACCCTGTGCTAAGAACAGGGTTTAGAGTATAGCCTGAGTTTGAAAACCAAGAAAGGTTATTTTAATCAGGAGTAAATATGGGAAAAGGGTGTTCATCTTGTCAGCCACTGAATGTTACGCAAACTGCCGGCTATCGCCGTGTTTTGTGGGCGGTGTTTGGGATAAATGCAGTGATGTTCTTGGTGGAATTGGTGATGAGTTATGCGTCAGGCTCAGTATCGCTCTTGGCGGACAGTTTAGATTTTCTAGGCGATGCGGGCAATTACGGCATCAGTTTGTTTGTGCTTTCGGCGAGTTTAGCCACCCGAGCTAAAGCATCGTTGCTCAAAGGGAGCACAATGGGGCTATTTGGTGCTTATGTGTTCATCACAACGGGCTACCGTTTCTATTTGGGCGAGATGCCGAATTATCACGAAATGGGCTTGGTGGGCGTGTTAGCCTTTATTGCCAACGGGCTGTCGGTTTGGTTGTTGTTCGCCTTTCGTGATGGCGACAGCAATATGCGTGGCGTGTGGCTGTGTAGTCGCAATGATATGCTTGGCAATCTCTTGGTATTACTCGCTGCGGTAGCGGTTTATATTACGCAATCCAATCTGCCCGATTTATTGGTGGCATTAGCAATGGTGTTTTTGGCGATCGGCTCTGCGTGGGCGATTTGTCGGCAGGCGATGGAGGAATTGCGTTCAGTAGAACAGGCACAATAAGTGGGAGCTCGACAATTTGCCAATATCTAGGTTTTTCTCGCCCCCTTGTAACTGATCCAACGTGGCACTTCGGTTTGGTATTGGCGAAATGCTTCGCCGAATTTGGCGAGTAAAATGCGTTCTTCGGGCAGGATCTGAAAACGATTGAGATACGCCACAAAGCCCCATAACACTAGCACGCCGAATGGTTGGGCAAGCCAAAGCGACCACGCCAATAGCAGCAATGCCAAGCCCAAATACATCGGATTGCGAGTGAAGCGGTAAATGCCGTGGGTAACGAGTGATGATGTGTTATGGGGCGTGAGTGGGCTGATTGTGGTGCGTTGTTGGCGAAAGGCAAGCAGGGCGGATGCGTCAATCACTAAGGCAAAAAAGGCGATCAACACCGCAAGCCCACGCAATATCAATGGGCTTTCAAAGGCGTTCGGCAGGGCGTAAATGATCCCTGCACCCAGCAGGAAAACGAACGGTGGCGGGAGTTTGAGTTCCATTAGGCACAATCTCCGATAATCAAATGGCTTAACGGCATATCCCAACTCTCAACGGGCAGTTGCTCGACTTGCTGACAGCGATGAGCCAATCCCACGCTAATCAAATTTTGCTGTGCGAGCGTGCGGTCATAAAAGCCACCGCCCATTCCCAGCCGATTATGCTGTTTGTCGCAAGCGACCAACGGCACAAAAATCATCTCCAATTCGTTGAGTGGCAACACTTTCCGCACATCTAATTTCGGTTGCCAAATGCCGAAGCGGTTTTGTTCCAAATCACGTTCATCATCAAAGCGTAAAAACAGCAGTTGATGGGCGGAAAACGGGTGTAACACGGGCAGATAAATTTGCTTGTGCTGTTGGCGTAAGGTGTCCATCAATGCAAGGGGGGAGATCTCGCCATTAAATGGCAAATAAAACGCAAGGTGTTGGGCTTGGTAATGTGCAATCAAGTCAAGTGCAGGGGCAATAATGTTTTGACTGGCGATGTGTTGCTGTTCGCTTGAAAGGGCTTGGCGTTTGGCTCGCATTTGTTGGCGGAGCTGTTGGCGAGAAGATGGAATAGACATAAAAAAGACCCGAAGTGCCGTTATCAGTAATGGTCCTTGAACCAGACGGTTCAAGGGAGTCGAACATAATCATTTTTAGGCTTCTCGCAAGCGAGCCTGCTCACCAACGATTTAGAGTCCAACTCAAGGAGTTTCAAATATCGGCTCAGGGACGTAACCAACAACGCACACCTCAGGCAGTGCGAATACTAACGGAATTTGAGCCGTTTTCCTAGTGTTGAGATCAAGAAAATGCCAGAAATTGTGTTATTCGTTATTTTCTTGACCAATAATCACGTTATCGGCATCGGTGGATTGAAATTTTGCCAACGAACTGTCGAGCTGTTCCACACACGCCATCAACACATTTTTATTTTCCATATTTTTGCGTTGCTCTTGCTCCAGTTCATAATGCAAGTTTAACGCCACAATCGACAGCACTTTTTCCAACTGAATAATGCCCGATTGCTCTTTTAATGCAGCGACACGATCTTCCAAACGCTGCGCGGACGCAAGCAAAAATTCCTGCTGTTCAGGCGGACAATATAAGCGTAACACTTGCCCAAATAGCGATAATTCCACATTATTTTTCGACATTGTCGGGAAATCCTTACCAAACTAAAAATTTTTGCTATTATGCCACTCTTTGACTAAATCACAAATAATCATCACAGACTATGCCAATTTTGACTTCAAGCGATTTTAAACAGCTCATCAACGATCTGCAAATTCAATACACCGCTGCCGAATTTCACGGCTTCTTAAGCGGTTTGCTCGCAGGCGGCGTGCAAGACGACTCGTGGCAAACGCTCACCTACCAATTTACCAATGATGGACACGCCTTTTCGCAAGCCCCACTTGCCAAATTAACCGAATTTTATCAACAACTTAACGACAGTTTTAATGATGCTACCTTGCTGTTTGATTTATGGCGACCAACGGACAACAACGGCTTTTCCCTTGCCGACAGCATTGCCGAATGGACCAACCACTTTTTGCTTGGCTTAGGTTTAGCACAGCCAACATTACAACAAGAGACCGATGAAGTCGGCGAAGCGATTGATGATTTAGACGAAATCGCCAAACTCGGCTACGAAGAAGACGAAAACCCCGAAGAACTGCTCGAAGCGGGCGAAGAAGTGATCGAATATCTACGAGTGGTGGCATTGTTTTTAAGAGAGAATTTTGCCAAAGCAGCTATTGAAAAACCAAAGGTTCACTAAAAGGGTTTGGTGGAAAATGGAAAACCCGTTGCAATGGGCATTTGGCGGCTCGCCGAATTATCTTGCGGCACTCGTGCTGGCTGGCAGAAAAACGGCGACCTGTTCGGGGCGTTTGTTTTATACGCTCGAAAATGAGCCACTTCCGCAAGCAGATGGCAAAGTGCAAACCATTCTAGATGGGCAGGGCAAGCCGTTGGTTGATATTCAGCTTACCGATGTATTTGTGGAACAATTTGGCAAAGTTTCTGAGGATTTTGCCTTGGCGGAAGGCGAGGGCAGTTTTGCCGAATGGCGAGAAGCTCATCAGCAATTTTTCAATGCGGAAATTGGCAATATCTCAGATTTTCTCCCCCCCTTGCAGGGCGTGGAAAATGGGCAAATTACCGCAGAATTTGAGTTGGTCT
>JAUMYT010000002.1 GCA_030528525.1 Pasteurellaceae bacterium | reverse complement strand
ACCAGTGACCCCCTCCTTGTAAGGGAGGTGCTCTCCCAACTGAGCTAATCGCCCACTTGAGACTTAAATCAAAGGGAAGTTTGAAAGGTTGGTACTTTTTGCTAAAAAGTAAAAAGTGGTGGGCGATACCGGTCTCGAACCAGTGACCCCCTCCTTGTAAGGGAGGTGCTCTCCCAACTGAGCTAATCGCCCTTTTCAAACTGTCTGCAACAATGCGTTGCGGAGTGGCATTATAGGGATCTAAAAATTCTCGTCAAACGATTTTTTCAAAAATTTGCCCATTCGTTGAATTTTTCGCCCAATTTGCCGATTTTTCACTACTAATCAAAAATAAGAAGAGTAAAATGAGCAAGTTTTTTGGCTCATAAATTAAAAATTAGGATAACAAATGAAGATTGAAGCCCTTTTCCCTTTAGATCCGAATGTGAAAGTGCGTACTCGCTTTGCTCCAAGCCCAACGGGTTATTTACACGTTGGCGGTGCGAGAACCGCCCTTTACTCGTGGTTATACGCCAAACATAACAATGGCGAATTTGTATTACGCATTGAAGATACCGATTTAGAACGCTCCACCCCAGAAGCCACCGCAGCCATTTTAGAAGGAATGGAATGGCTCAATTTAGCGTGGGAACACGGGCCTTATTACCAAACCAAGCGTTTTGACCGCTACAATCAAGTGATCGACCAAATGTTAGAGCAAGGCTTGGCGTATCGTTGCTACTGTTCAAAAGAGCGGTTAGATGCCTTGCGTGCTGAACAAGAAGCTCGCAAAGAAAAACCACGCTACGATCGCTACTGCTTGAATAATCCGCCAGCCGATCCAACCGCCCCACACGTGGTGCGGTTCAAAAATCCAACGGAAGGCTCGGTGGTGTTTGATGATGCGGTGCGTGGTCGCATTGAGATCAGCAATAGCGAATTAGACGATTTGATCATTCGCCGTTCTGACGGTTCGCCAACCTATAACTTCTGTGTGGTGGTGGACGATTGGGATATGGGCATCACCCACGTTGTGCGGGGCGAAGATCACATCAACAACACGCCACGCCAAATCAATATTCTCAAAGCGTTAGGGGCACCGATTCCTGTTTACGCCCACGTTTCAATGATTAACGGCGATGATGGGCAAAAACTATCAAAACGCCACGGGGCAGTCGGCGTAATGCAATACCGTGATGATGGCTATCTGCCAGAAGCCTTAGTCAATTACCTTGTGCGTTTGGGCTGGGGACACGGCGACCAAGAAATTTTCAGCCGTGAAGAGATGATCGAACTGTTTGATTTGCACTCGGTGAGCCGTTCTGCCAGTGCCTTCAACACCGAAAAATTGCAATGGTTGAATCAACATTATATCCGCACCCTTGATCCAAACTATGTGGCAAGCTACCTAAAATGGCATATGCAACAACAAGGCATTGATTACCAAAACAGCGTGCCACTGGCGGAAATCGTGAGTGTGTTGGGCGAACGTTGCAAAACCTTAAAAGAAATGGCAGCAGCAAGCCGTTATTTCTATGAAGAATTTGACGGCTACGATGAAAAAGCGGCAGCGAAAAACTTCAAAGCCGAAGCCATTGCTCCACTTGCAAAATTATTGGAAAAACTGACCCCTTGTAACGACTGGACAGTGGAAGCGATCCACGAAGCAATGAACCAAACCGCTGCCGAGTTAGAAATTGGTATGGGGAAAGTAGGTATGCCGTTCCGCCTTGCGGTAACCGGCTCTGGACAATCGCCGTCAATGGATATTACCGCCAAATTGGTTGGCAAGGAGAAAGTGCTTGCTCGCCTTGCGAAAGCCATTGAATTTATTCAAACCCAAAGCTAGTCAGTTTTTAAGCAGTTGATGATTTAAACGATTTTAATCATTGACAGCTTAATCACAAAAGCATATCATTTCGCCTGTTTTTGGGGATATAGCTCAGTTGGGAGAGCGCTTGCATGGCATGCAAGAGGTCATCGGTTCGATCCCGTTTATCTCCACCAAATTTTAAAGCCTTGAACTTTCGTTCAAGGCTTTTTTTTGTTATTTTATTTCCTATCTGATTGTTTTTTATTATTAATTTAACGATACAAAAGGAAAGACATTATGCACACATTATCTGATGTCATTTTACTCTCATCGGCTATTCAACTTGAGAAAGTGGGATTACAGCATGCCGAATCGCTGTTCAATCATATTGATCGTCACCGTGATTACCTTTCTAATTTCATGCATTGGCCACGTTTTACTCATCAACTCAATGATTCGCAAGATTTTATTCGACTGTGTATGAAAGAAGCAGAACAAGGAGAATCATTAGTATGGGCAATTTGTGTGGCAGGAGAGGCAGTTGGAACAATCAGCTTGAATAAACCTATTGATTGGCAGAATCGCACGGCACTAATCGGGTATTGGCTTTCGCCAGATGTGCAAGGCAAGGGGATTGTTACGCAAGCCGTGCAGGCAGTGATTAATGCTACGCAAGACTATTTTTCGACTTATATTTTACGTTGTGCCGTACATAATGAACGGAGCAATAACGTGGCACAACGCAGTGGTTTTGTGTTTAGCCATGTGCAAGAACAGGCGGAGAAAATAGGCGAAATAATGTATGCTCAAAATATTTACCACAAATCTATCGTAAAACCCTAAGCGTTATTTGTTATCTCGGTCATCCACCCCCATAAGTAGATAATTACCGTCAATGTCGGCGACGCTGCGAAAGCCGATGTTAAACATATCGCAATGGCGGTTGCGGTTAATGCCTCGGTAGTCGAAATTATCGTGATGGTGGCCATGGAAGATTTTTTTTACGCCCATTTTTCTTGCCAGTTGGTTGAGCAACGCAAAGCCTTGTGGGTGTGGGCGAGGGGCTTCGTGGCTAACTAAAATATCCGCTTGTTGCGTTTCTAACATCTCCACATCGGACGGGAAAATGGAGCTGCGATGGCGTAATGGTACACCACCACGCCAAATGCGTTCTTGTGGAGAATATTGGCAATAGTGGATCGGATCGAAGAACATTGGGCGGTGTGGCGGCATCCAGATGTGTCCACGGAAAACGCCACCCAGCCCTGCAATGCGAGAGCCTTGAATCTCTACCACTCTGCCGTGCAAATTTCGTTCTTTCCAGTGTGACCCCCAAATCGCATCGAAAGCCGCCACTGTTTTGCTGTCGTGGTTGCCGTGAATAAACCATAAATCGCAATGTTGAGCGAGTTGATCAAGCTCTTCGGTGGTGGTGAGCTGTAAGTCGCCTAAAATGATGAGCGATACGTCCGTTCGCTCTTTTAAAATCGGGTAGAGGTGGGCGTAGCTGCCGTGAGGATCGCCCGCAAAAAGTATCATGCTTATTTCTCTTTGTTAGTGTTGAACGTTAAAGGAATCGCTTCTTCATTCAAAATGGCTTCAACCACTTCTTTGGTTTGGTTGTAGCGATCTAAATAGCTTGGTGATTCAATTTCAATGTAAGGGACGTTGTATTTATCCAGTAATTTTTTCAGCAGTTGTTGGAAACGCTGACGTTGTTTGGTTGAGCCTAAGCTGCGTAAGCCGTCGTCCACCCATTTGGTGTTATTCGATAGCAAAATGGTGACATCAAACGGATATTCGCGGATCATCGAATCTAAAAACGGGTGGGCTTTGCCTTCATATTGAATACAAAACGCTTGTGTGGTGATGTAGTCAGTATCTATAATCGCCACTTTATGAGCGTGCTTGGTGGCATAGTCGACATAGCGTTGATGTCCAAGGGCAATTTGCGGATAGTCGGAATACTGCATCGCTTGTTCGTCGCCTCCAAGCTGTTCAAACACATATTCACGTCCGTATTCCCACGCCGATGTGGTGTTAAACACATTGGCAAGTTTGCTCACCAGTACGCTTTTTCCACTACTTTCCCCGCCTAAAATGGCAATGGTTTTCACGAAAAACGGGCGAACTTCTTTGGGTATAAACCGCCAATATTGGAACGGGTTATTGCGAATTTTGGTAGCAGACACATTGAACGATTGCCGTTCTGGGTCGACCAAATGCACTTCTAAATTGAGATATTGTTCGTACGGGGCTTTATCTTGTACTTCGCTACTAAACACAACACTTGGGCAAATGTTTTTCTTTTCAAATAATGCTTGGACACGTTCTGCCCACGCTGCCCAACCGTTTGGATAGCTTGGAATGCCGTCTTCTTCGAGGTGGTGAATGAAGATTTGTTTTTGTTGATATTTGAAAATCTGTTGCATCCAACGCAGTCGATCTTGATTGCTTGGCATTTTCTTCATTTTGCTATCTTGGAACAGAAGAGTATCACGCTCGGTGTCGGTACACACAATGACGTGAAGCAGATCGACTTTACTGAACGCTTCATAAATCATATTGATATGCCCAGTATGTACAGGATAGAACTTGCCGAAAATGACACCAATGCGTTGATTTGGTGCTTCCACAATGTCTAACACTTTATGTAATGCTTTCAATTTTGCGGCACTCGGATTTTTAATTTTTCCTGTGACCAGTTGGTTGAAATAAGCACGTGTTACGTTGGCTTGCTCACAAATGTCGTTCACCTTTAAGTTGAGCTGTTTACGTTTTTGTTGAAGATAAGCAAAATCAGTCATTGTATCGCCTCTAAAAATAACTGACGAAATGATAGGGGAAATCGGAAACATTGTCATCGTTTTTTGCCCTGACAAGGGGGGGAGAAACGCAAAGATTTTGCAAAAAGGTGGATAAGTACTTTCTACTTTTGTAGATCAAGGTATAATCGCCAGCCCCAATGTCGAGAATAATGTTATGGCGTTACTGATTACTCATAAGTGTACCAATTGTGATATGTGCGAGCCTGAATGCCCGAATCAGGCCATTTCAATGGGGGAGGAGATCTACGTGATTGACCCTGCCCTTTGCACTGAATGTGTTGGACATTACGAGATCCCGACTTGCCAAAAAGTGTGCCCGATTAATCAATGCATCATCAGCGATCCCGCGCATATTGAAACCAATGATCAACTTTGGGAAAAATTTGTGCTCATTCACCATGCCGATGAGATTTAATCTCCCTTCATCGCGATTTAGCGTGTCATAACACTTAACGTAAAACACCCCTTTCTATATCCGCTCTGTTGGCGGTAGCCCTGCTTTTCTAGCTGTTTTTGCACGGTGCGTAGCACAAAGCCGTGGGCGACAATCGCACTGTGTTCAAGAGAATGTTGCTGCATAAAATCCAGTACCCGTTGCTTTTCTGCTGTCGGTGAGCATTGGGTGCGATTGATGCCAACAAACCATAAAAGCCGAGAAATGATTAACCATCGCTTAAATGAACAATGAAAAGGCAAAGGAAAGATCCGCAAATTAAACTCTTTTAAGCGTTCATCAAATTGAATTTGATGAGTAGGAAAAAGAGCTTCCGCCGTACGTTTGGCTCGAATTAGCGGTGAGCAATAAATGTGCGAAACTTCACTCAACATTGGGGCAATGGCAGCGAAGTCAATTTCTTCAAGGCAGAGATCGTCGGTTTGATTGTATTCATCAATTCGCTGCTGGGCGGTGAGATGATCACAAACCGCATTGCTGACCTTCGGGGTGACGTGTCGAATGAGGAGAATTCGGCTCATTATTGCCTTCCTTAGATTAGCCAGCCCGTAGGGGTAACGCTTTTTCCGTCGTGTAGCTTAATTAAGCCATAAACGATGCGAAGCAGATACCAAATTGGGATTAAAAACAGCACAAAGCCGCCAATGAGGATCACGGAGAGGATAAAGCCAATGATAAAGGCAATCACAGCACCCCAAAAGGTGCGGATCAGAAACGAGCAGTGATCGGCATAGATCGTGCCTTGCATTTCACTACGTTTAAGATAAACCAAAATCACGCCTGCGACTGCGGTTAATCCGCCCAAAACAATGCTGACGGCAAATAATCCGTAAGCAATGTACATTAGCTTTTTTTGGTCATCGCTAAATTGAATCGGTGGGGTATTCATACTGTTCTCCCGAATGTGAAAAAGGGCATTTGCGATGCCCTGTTGGTAAAATCAGCGGTGGATCTCACCGCTTGTGTGAGTTAGCCATTGATCTCTTGATGCAACTCTTGTACCGAATAGACATCAAATTCGTTGATGTGTTTCACCCCTTCCACCAAGGCATATGCCCCAGAGATCGTAGTTTGAATTGGCACACGTTGTTGCAGGGCGGTGCGGCGGATCGAATGACTGTCAGCAATCACTTCAGGATCGCCGCTGACGGTGTTGATGATCAGGGCAATTTCGCCGTTTTTGATTGCATCGACAATATGCGGTCTGCCTTCACGCACTTTGTTGATAGTCTGCACCGCAATGCCATTTTCTCTCAGGAATTTCGCCGATCCAAAGGTGGCACATAAGCCGTAGCCTTGCTCTTGGAATTTCTTGGCGATTTCCAACAGTGTGGCTTTGTCTTGGTCAATCACGGACATAAACACTTTGCCGATTTTCGGAATGCGTTCGCCCGCCCCTAATTGGGCTTTGAAGAAGGCTTCCGCAAAGGTTTCGCCCACGCCCATCACTTCGCCTGTGGAACGCATTTCAGGACCTAGAATCGTATCCACCCCTGGGAATTTGATGAATGGGAACACGGCTTCTTTCACGAAGAATTTGTCTGGAATCACTTCGTTTAACGCCCCAAGTTCCGCTAAGGTTTCGCCTGCCATCACTCGTGCGGCAATTTTCGCCAATGGGCGACCCGTGGCTTTACTCACAAACGGCACGGTACGGCTGGCTCGTGGGTTCACTTCTAACACATAAATCACGTCATTTTGCACCGCAAATTGCACGTTCATCAAACCACGTACTTTTAATGCCAACGCCATTTCTTTGGTTTGTCGGCGAATTTCATCAAGGATCTCACCGCTTAATGAGTATGGTGGTAATGAACAAGCGGAGTCGCCACTGTGGATCCCTGCTTGTTCCACGTGTTGCATAATACCGCCGATGACCACGTTTTCGCCGTCTGAAATGCAGTCCACGTCCACTTCAATCGCATTGTTTAAGAAGTGATCAAGCAAAATCGGGCTGTCGTCCGACACACTCACGGCTTCACGCATATATTTGTGCAATTCTTCATCGTTATACACGATTTGCATTGCCCGTCCGCCCAACACATAAGACGGGCGAACCACCAGCGGATAGCCCACTTCGTTTGCCAAGCCCACCGCTTCAGTGGCGTTGCGTGCGGTGCGGTTTGCAGGTTGTTTGAGATTTAACTCGTTAAGAATACGTTGGAAACGCTCACGGTCTTCCGCTGCATCAATGCTGTCGGCAGACGTGCCGATAATGTTCACGCCGTTTTCGTGCAAGGCATTTGCCAGTTTGAGTGGGGTTTGTCCGCCGTAATGCACAATCACGCCCCACGGATTTTCCACACGCACGATTTCTAGCACATCTTCTAAGGTCAATGGCTCGAAATACAAACGGTCTGATGTGTCGAAATCGGTAGACACGGTTTCAGGGTTGCAGTTCACCATAATGGTTTCATAGCCTGCTTCACGCAAGGCAAGGGACGCGTGTACACAGCAGTAGTCGAATTCGATTCCTTGCCCGATACGGTTCGGGCCACCGCCTAAAATCATCACTTTTTTGCGATCGCTCGGTTTCGCTTCGCACTCTTCTTCGTAAGTAGAGTAGAGATACGCAGTGTCTGACGCAAATTCCGCCGCACAGGTGTCCACTCGTTTGTACACAGGCAGAATGTTCAAGCTGCGGCGATAATCACGCACGGTTTTTTCGCTCACTTTGGTCAGTTGGGCGATCCGTTTGTCGGAGAAGCCTTTGCGTTTTAATTTACGCAGTTCGTCATAATCTAAATCGCTGAACTGTTTTTTCTCTAGATCGAGTTCTTCTTGCACCAGATCTTGAATTTGCACCAAGAACCACGGGTCGATTTTCGAGTAGTGATGCACTTCTTCCAGTGAGAAGCCTGCCCCAAAAGCGTCTGCCACATAGCGAATGCGGTCAGGGCCGGGGTTTGCCAGTTCACGGCGGATTTTTTCAGGTTCTTCCGACAACAAGTTGAAACCGCAAATGCCTGTTTCTAATCCACGCAAGGCTTTTTGCAAGCTCTCTTGGAAGGTGCGACCCATTGCCATTACTTCGCCCACGGATTTCATTTGGGTGGTTAAACGATCGTCCGCATTGGCAAATTTTTCAAAGGCGAAACGTGGAATTTTGGTCACCACATAGTCTAATGTTGGCTCAAAGGACGCAGGGATCAAACCGCCTGTGATGTCGTTGCGAAGTTCGTTTAAGGTGTAGCCCACCGCCAATTTCGCTGCGACTTTGGCAATCGGGAAGCCCGTGGCTTTCGATGCCAACGCAGATGAACGGCTGACTCGTGGGTTCATTTCGATTACGATCATCTCGCCATTTTCAGGGTTGATCGCAAACTGCACGTTAGAACCGCCCGTGTCCACGCCAATTTCACGCAACACCGCAAGGCTAGCGTTACGCATAATTTGGTACTCTTTATCGGTTAAAGTTTGAGCAGGAGCAACGGTAATCGAATCCCCAGTATGCACGCCCATCGGGTCGAAGTTTTCGATCGAACAGATGATAATGCAGTTGTCCGCCTTATCCCGCACCACTTCCATTTCGTACTCTTTCCAGCCAAGAACCGACTGTTCGATCAACAATTCGTGGGTTGGCGAGGCTTCAAAGCCACGCTCACAAATTGCCATAAATTCATCACGGTTGTAAGCGATGCCGCCGCCTGAACCGCCCATTGTGAATGATGGACGAATCAACGTTGGATAACCCACTTTTTCCTGTGCAGCCAAGGCTTCTTCAAAGCTGTGGGCCACAAAAGATTTCGGGCAGCTCAAGCCGATTTTTTCCATCGCAGCTTTAAAACGCCCACGATCTTCGGCTTTATCAATCGCATCTTCCGTCGCCCCGATCAGCTCCACCTTGTATTTTTTCAGCACACCATTGCGAGAAAGATCCAAGGCACAGTTCAACGCCGTTTGCCCGCCCATTGTTGGCAAAATCGCATCAGGGCGTTCTTTTTCGATGATTTTCTCAACGGTTCGCCACTCGATCGGCTCAATGTAAGTAACGTCCGCCATTTCAGGGTCGGTCATAATGGTCGCAGGGTTGGAATTGACCAACACCACCTTATACCCTTCTTCACGCAACGCCTTACACGCCTGTGCCCCCGAGTAGTCAAATTCACACGCCTGCCCAATCACAATCGGGCCTGCTCCAATAATTAAAATGGTTTTTATGTCTGTACGTTTTGGCATTTTGGTTTTCTCTTTGGTTGAATTTTTATGCTATTTAGTTCCCTCCTCCGCTTGCGGGGGAGGGCTAGGGTGGGGGCAAGTGCTTATTTGCTTAATCCCTAGTCAATTCCCATAATTGTTCCATCACATTGTCTATTTGGAATAAGATGTCACTATTCCAAAATCGAATTACTCTAAAGCCTTGTTGCTCCAAATAGAGCGTTCTTGCATTATCATAGCTAATTTGGCAAGCGTGTTGCCCTCCATCAATTTCGATAATTAACATTCGTTCGAATGATAAAAAATCCACAATATAATTTCCGATAATTTTTTGCCGACAAAATTTCACGCCATTTAGCTGCTTTCTGCGTATTTTTGACCAAAGCAATTTTTCCGCTTCTGTCATCTCTGATTTTAACTCTTTGGCATATTGTCGCAGTTTTGCTGTTTCTTTTTCACGCAATTAAGTTAGTTCCCCCCACCCTAACCCTCCCCCGCAAGCGGGGGAGGGAATTCATTTTTGCACTTTTTCATCAAGATCTTACCCCTTGTCATCTGTTGTGAGCGGTTGAATATCGCCACGTTTATCCACCCGAAACGCCTGTTTGCACAAGGCTAAAATCGGCAGATCTTTTAGGCTGTCGCTGTAACCTTCGTCAAACTGCGTATTGGGATATTCTCGGTCTAACATCACTCTTTTATGTTCGGCGTAGCAACGTTCGCTGATGTAACGAGATCCCCATTTGGCTTGGCTGATTGAGCCGATAAGTCGCACGTTTGGTTGTTGGGTCAAGTTGGGATACACCGCTTGGATTAACTCCACAGGGCTGCCCGAAATCAGAAAAATGCGGTCGCTGTGGTTCAATTTGGCTTGCACTTGAGCAAAGGGCGTATAGGTTGCTTTAAAGTGTTGGGCGAATTCGGCAACGGCTTGGCGGTAGCCTTTTTCGTTTAAGCCGAAACAGGCGATAAAATAGAGCATATTCACGCCTAAGTTGCTGTTGTTACCGAGTTTCCACAAGATAATCCCAAGCAAAATCAGCGGTAGGCAGAGCAAGGTTTTTAGCCAATGCTTGCGGTATAAAAAGACGATAAAGTTAAACAGAATGTCTTCTTTGTGCAAGGTGCCGTCAATGTCGAAAAATAAGGTTTTCATTTAGATTCCTTTATCTGCAAAATTGGTCGAACAACTGACCGCTTGTTAGTGTTTTTCATAGGCAAGTTCGAACAGCAATTTTTGCTGCTCAATTTCACGCACAAGTTCTTCTTCACTCGGCAGATAATGTACATATTTGCTGGCAAATAGCTGACTTTTATCATTCAATATAGAATATTTTGCAACAATACTGTCGGTTTCAGTACAAAGGAGCAAGCCAATGGTTGGATTATCGTTTTCTTGTTTATGTAAGTCATCATACATTCGAACATACATATCGAGCTGCCCGATGTCTTGATGGGTGAGTTTGTCGGTTTTTAATTCGACAATCACAAAACATTTCAAGATGTAGTTATAAAACACGAGGTCGATAAAGAAATCACTGGTTTCCGTGCGAATATGCTGTTGACGAGCAATAAATGCAAAGCCTTTTCCAAGTTCCAACATAAATTGTTGAACATTGTCGATAAGTGCTTTTTCTAATTCGGCTTCACTGTAAGCGTGATGAGCGGGTAGATTGAGAAATTCCAACACCGTTGGATTTTTGATGAAATCGGCAGGCGTGAATTTTTCTGCTTTACGTTGCATTTCCGTTTCAACAGGCGTTTTATTTGGGCTTGCCAGTAAACGGTCGTAATAAAGCGTTGAAATATTGCGATCTAGCGTACGGACTGACCAATGATTTTCCGCCGCTTCTTTCAAGTAATAAAGACGAGCTTGATCATTTTGCACTTTAAGCACTCGTTGAAAATGTGACCACGTTAATTGTGCGAACACTGTTCGCACTTTTAAATACTCGGGGAATAACAGATAAAATTTACGAATTTCCCAAAGACTTCGAGTACTAAATCCTTTCCCAAATTCATTGGTTAATTCAATGGAAAGCTGTTTAATGATTTCTTTTCCGTAATCCGCCCGCACTTTTCCGTTTTGTTCTTCTAAAACAATACGTTCACCAATTCGCCAATAGGCTTCGACGATTGCTGAATTGACAGCGATATAGGCTTGTTGGCGAGCGTTCGCAACAATCTGTTTAATTTCGCTGATATAGTTATTTTTTTCTAGGTTTGTCATTTTGCACTTTTTCCGTCTAATCTGACCCCTTGTAGCACCATTTCACACCCAAATGGAGCAAGATCACTAGCAGAGTACCAACAATTAAACTCAGGAAAACAGCGAAGATCCCCGCACTCCACCACGCCATTTCATCGTCAAACAGCCAGAAATAGAGAAAGAACAGCCCAAAAGTGCCGCCGTAAATGACTTTGCTCGTGGTCGGGTAGCGTTCCCAAATGGCTTCCATTAGCCATTTGAACAGCTCGCCGATCAGTTCAACCAATAAATGCGTCATTTCGCTCTCGCTGTTTAACGAAAAGGACGTTTCAAACGTCCTTTTCTTTTATGCGGCTTTTGCCTTTCTTAATTCATCAATAAAGCGATCAAACAGATACGCCACGTCGTTTGGGCCTGGGCTGGCTTCTGGGTGACCTTGGAACGAAAACGCCACTTGATCAGTTAGCTCAATGCCTTGCACCGTGCCGTCAAATAACGAGCGATGGGTGACACGCACATTCGCTGGTAGGCTCGCTTCATCTACTTCAAAACCGTGATTTTGACTGGTGATCAACACTTTTTGGCTGTCTAAATCTTGCACAGGGTGATTTGCCCCGTGGTGTCCGAACGCCATTTTTTTGGTTTTACCGCCAGCGGCTAAACCGAGCAGTTGATGCCCAAGGCAGATGCCGAAAATCGGTTTTTTGGTGGCAAGTAATTTTTGAATGGCGCTGATTGCATAATCGCACGGTTCTGGGTCGCCAGGGCCATTTGATAAGAAGATGCCGTCTGGGTTTAACGCAAGCACGGCTTCGGCGGAGGTTTTCGCAGGTACCACGGTTAAACGACAACCCCGTTCGGCAAGCATTCGCAAAATATTGTGCTTCACACCGTAGTCAAAGGCGACCACGTGGAATGCCGCTTTGCCTTGTGGCACATAGCCTTCGCCGAGTTTCCATTCGCCGTCTGTCCATTGATAGAGTTCTTTACAGCTCACGTCTTTGGCGAGATCTTGTCCTGCCATTGAGCCGAAACTTTTAGCTAATTCCAAGGCTTTGGCTTCGTCATCGCCCACATAAATGCAGCCTGCTTGTGCCCCTTTTTCACGCAATAAGCGAGTTAAACGGCGGGTGTCGATGTCGGCAATCGCCACGATATTATTTTGAATGAGATAGTCTTGCAGCGATAAATTGGAACGGAAATTGCTGTGTAGCAGTGGCAAATCCCGAATAATCAGCCCTGCGGCATACACCGCTTTGGATTCGGTGTCTTCGCTGTTTGCACCTGTGTTGCCGATGTGGGGATAGGTTAAAGTAACAATTTGCCCTGTGTAAGAAGGGTCGGTTAGAATTTCTTGATAGCCCGTCATTGCGGTGTTAAACACCACTTCACCGATGGTATAACCCTCGCTGCCGATGGATTTTCCACGAAATACTGAACCGTCGGCAAGGACAAGAATTGCGGGTTGAGACATTATTTACTCCTAAAATAAATTGGGGTTGGTACTTTCGAGTCGCCATTAACCTTTGCTAGAAGTAGGCGGTTAAGTTTAGCCGAGCAAACGATTGCGTTCAAGTTAAAGTTTTAGAAAAAGTTGCAGGAAGCTTTTTCGTGTTGAAAATCGCCTTGTTATGTTGAAGAAATCAGCAAAATTTCTGTTTATGTTGGCATACAAGGGGGGTAGAATAGCGAACTTTTTGCAAAATGGTGGGAAAAATGAGCAATTTTGATTTCGGCGAGCAGTTGCTTGCCATTGTAAAACGAGATGTTGCCCCAGCGTTGGGCTGTACCGAGCCGATTTCGTTGGCGTTAGCCTCGGCGATTGCGGTGTCGCATTTGGATTCTCCACTCCAACAAATTCAGGCAAAAGTGTCGCCGAATTTGATGAAAAATGGAATGGGCGTAACCGTGCCTGGCACGGGAATGGTCGGCTTGCCAATAGCTGCCGCAGCGGGAGCGATTGCAGGCGATGCTTCGGCTGGCTTGGAAGTGCTGAAACATATTCAGCCTGACGATGTGGCAAAAGCCAAGGCAATGCTCGCTGAAAATCGAGTGAAAGTGGATATTGCCAATGTGGAATGTCCGCTCTACTCCGAAGCGTTGGTACTGGGCGAAAGTGGTTGGGTCAAGGTCTGTATTCAAGATTCGCACACCAACGTAGTACGAATTGAGAAAAATGGCGAGGTGCTGTTTCAGCAAGACGTAGTAGTTGCCGATTGTGTCGATGATACTCAATTTTTCAATCAGCTTTCCGCTCAACAAATTTACGATTTCGCAATGCAAACGCCCGTGGAAAAATTGGCGTTTATTGCCGAAGCCGCACAGCTTAACAGTGCCTTATCCAAAGAAGGCTTAGAAAAAGAGTACGGCTTGCATATCGGCAGAACCTTGAAAAAGCAGATTGAGCTGGGTTTGCTTTCTGACGATTTGCTCAATCGGATTGTGATTGAAACCACCGCCGCCTCTGATGCCCGAATGGGTGGGGCGTTATTGCCTGCAATGAGCAATTCAGGCTCGGGCAACCAAGGAATTGCGGCGACAATGCCGTCTGTGATTGTCGCTCGTTTTGTTAATGCCAGTGATGAGCAGTTGATTCGAGCGTTATTTTTATCCCACACCATTGCGATTTATATTCACAGCAAACTGCCGAAACTCTCGGCATTGTGTGCCGTCACCACCGCAGCAATGGGCAGTGCGGCAGGTATGGCATATTTGTTAGGCGGCAATTTTAACGCCATCAGTATGGCGATTTGTAGTATGATTGGCGACATCAGTGGTGTGTTATGCGATGGTGCAGCCAATAGCTGTGCAATGAAAGTCTCCACAGGCGTTTCCTCTGCGTACAAAGCGGTGTTAATGGCATTAGATAACAGCCGAGTCACAGGCAATGAAGGCATTGTGGAACAGAGTGTCGATAAATCAATCAGCAATCTGTGTGCCATCGCCACCAAAAGTATGGTCTATATGGACAGACAAATTATTGAAATTATGAGTGCCAAAGGGCAGGAATGTTAAGGAGTGAAAGATGGAATTAAAAATGGAAATGGATCAACCGACCAAAGTGGCGTTACCGCTTTGGTCGGTGCTGTTGCCAATTTTGGCGTGGGGAGCGTACTTTTTCGGCGTAAAAGGCGAATGGTATTTGCAACTGTTAGGCGGAGCGTTGCTGATTGGAGCGGTGTTGTCTGCCGTTCACCACGCCGAAGTAGTGGCTCACAAAGTCGGCGAACCGTTCGGAACAATTATTTTAGCCTTGGCGATTACGATTATTGAAGTGGCGTTGATTGTGTCGCTGATGATTGCAGGCGGCGATAATGCCGCTTATTTAGCTCGAGATACGGTTTTCGCTGCGATTATGTTGATTTTAAACGGCATTTTAGGCGGCTGTTTGCTGATTGGCGGTTTGAAACATTATGAGCAGTTCTTCAGCCAAAAATCGGTGAGTACCGCCTTGGTTACGCTCATTTCCATTTTGGTGCTAACGTTGGTGTTACCTAATTTCACCACTTCCACAGACGGCCCAACGTATAGTCCATCACAGTTGGTCTTTGTGGCAATTGCCTCTTTAGTGCTATACGCGGCTTTTATTATGATGCAAACCGTCCGCCACCGTGATTATTTCTTGGCTGAAGATGATGATCCAAGCCACCACGCCGAACCGCCTTCAACCAAAGTCGCCTTGATTAGCTTAGTGTTACTGGTGGTTTGCTTAGGCATTGTGGTCTTGCTTGCCAAAGCCTTATCCCCTGCGATTGAAAGTATGGTGGTAGGTGCAGGAGCACCATTGGCGTTAGTCGGGGTCATTATCGCTGCGGTGGTGTTGATGCCAGAAGGCTTAGCTGCCTTAACCGCTGCCAGCCGTAACCGCTTACAAACCAGCGTAAACTTAGCTCTCGGCTCAGCACTTGCCAGTATCGGCTTAACCATTCCTGCGGTGGTGATTGTTTGCTTACTTTACGACATCAATATGGTGTTAGGGTTAGATTGGAAATCAATGGTATTGCTGGCGTTATCGACTTTCGTGGTAATGGTGTCGCTCAACCACGGGCGTTCTAATATGCTTTATGGCATTGTGTTATTAGTGAATTTAGCCGCTTATGTATTTACCGTGATTGTGCCGTAACAAAGTGATAAACAACAAAAATGGACGCCTTCGCGTCCATTTTTGTTAGGCTTTTTTCAGAAATTCCGATTTCAGCAACAATTTACCGCAATCCACATTATGATCGCCTTCGACTAATCGAATGCCTTTGTATTTGGTGCCTTTTTTCAACACTTCTGATGAGCCTTTGAGTTTTAAATCTTTAATCAAAATCACATCGTCGCCATCAGAGAGCAAATTGCCATTGCTGTCTTTGACAATTAATTTATCGTCATCTTGTTCGACTTCTTCGCCCGTCCACTCAAACGCACAATCAGGGCAGACAAATTGAATCGAATCGTGGTAAGTATTTTCGCCCTTACACTCAGGGCATTTTGGAAAGGTCATTTGGTTTCCTTATTTAAGGTTGAAATAAGGGCGTAGTTTACAAGAAATAGAAAGATTTTGCATTTTCCTTGCGTTTCTCACCCCCTTGCAAGGGGTAAGATCTTGCCGAAAAACTGCAAAATTGCCTATGGACTTATCGGTTCATCCGCTCGTACTCGCCAAAAAGTCGCAAATCTGGGTTTTCCTGAAGCGGTTAGCCCACGGTATTTGTAAGTGATTTGGCTACCAATCGGCGGTGGATTGTCCCGATCTTTATCTTTAAAGCCAGAGCCGATCCGAAACCGTCCTCGCTGATTTTCACAGGTAATCGCCCCCAGTTTGTCGGCATATTTTCCCTTGCCTTTATGATGTGCTACCACCGTGCACTCTTCATCTAATACCGCTTTGAGTTTGAGAATTTGTGCCGAACGCCCGTGAATGTAGGGCGAATTCGGGTTCCGCACCACCACCCCTTCGCCACCCAGCTGCTGAATTTCGCTGAAGAATTGCTGTAAATGTGCTGAATTTTGCACAGGAATTTGTGGAATAATCGCAATATGTGGCGTTGGGTTTTCTTGCAAATAACGCTCAAGGCTTGCAAGACGTTGGAACAAATCGCCTTGTGCATTTGGCACATCAAACACGTGCAATTTGAGTTTATACCAACCTTTCGGATTGGTGGCTCGCACGGTGGCAGAGATTTCATCAAATTTGCCCCGTTCGCTGAACAGTTCGCCGTCAATCGCAAAAGGCGGAAAATCTTTCACAAAATAATCAGGTGGGTTGAGTGGATAGCCCTGACGGCTCAACAACTGCTTACCGTCCCAAAAGCCACGCACGCCGTCTAATTTTTCGCTCATTACCCAGCCGCTGACATCTTGGTGTTGATATTGCCCCAACAACATCAAATTTAATGGCTCGGCAGAAAGTGCAGGGGTAAAAAATAGAAATAAACATCGCCACATATATTCTCCTGAATATGGAAAAACGTGGCGACTGTATAAAATTTTTGCGAAAAAATCAGAAGAAAATGGGCATTTTGCGATCTGTGTCGCAAAAACAGTGGCGTAAATCCTTCGCCCAAGCGATGAAAGATAATGATAGAATACCGCCAATTTTTTCAACTTTTTGCCACACAATGAACGAAACTCAACCCATTTTAACATTAGAATCTCTCACCAAACGCTTTGGCTCACAAATTGCGGTCAATCAAGTGAGCTTGCAAATTCAAGCTGGCGAAGTGGTGGCATTGTTGGGGGAAAATGGGGCGGGCAAATCCACGCTGATCAAAATGCTTGCAGGCGTACAGCCGATCGATCAGGGCGAGATGCGGTTTCATCAGCAGCCGATCCGTTCGGCACGTTCGATAGAACAGGGCAAATACAAGCCGATCGCCTTTATTCATCAAGATTTAGGTTTAATTGAGTGGCAGACGGTGGCGGAAAATATCGCCTTCAGTATGGGCTTTCCTCGCCGTGCGGGGTGGTTTGGGCTGCTGGGCTTGGTGGACTGGCAAAAGGTGCATCAGCAAGCGGCACAGGCACTGGCGGTAATTGGAGTGAATATCAATCCAAACCAACGCGTATTTCAGCTTAGCCGAGCTGAAAAAGCGTTGGTAGCGATTGCCCGAGCGGTGGCGGTAAAGGCGGAAATTTTGGTGTTGGATGAACCCACAGCCAGTTTGCCATTAAGCGATGTGGAGCGTGTGTTTGACGTGCTGCGAACCTTGAAAACACAAGGCGTGGGAATGCTATATGTCACCCACCGCTTGGACGAAGTGCGAGCCATTGCCGATCGTCTGTTGGTGTTGCGAGATGGCAATACGGTAGCACAAGGCAAGATCACGGATTTTACAAGCGGTGCGTTAGTGGAAGCGATTACAGGCAAAACAACCGCACCAATTCGCCCTGAACTTTCTTCGTTCGATCAACCTGAAATGTTGCGATTAGCGCAGGTAGTGTTGAAGGAAAATCCCATTTCGTTTTGCTTGAAGCAAGGTGAAATTTTAGCATTAGCGGGTTTGCGTGGAGCAGGGCAAGAGCAGATTGGGCGGCTGCTGTTTGGATTGCATTCCGCCAAATCAGGCGATATTTTCCTGAATAATCAACGCTATACTGCCACATCGCCCCAACAAGCTATTACACAGGGCGTTGGCTTAGTGGCTGGCGATCGCTTGGGCGAAAGTCTCGCATTAAGGTTAAGTGCAAGGGAAAATCTCTCGCTTAATCCAATGTTGCAGGGCTTTTTGCCTTGCCAGCACTACTCTCAATCCACTGAACGCCAACAGAGCCAACAGCAATTTGAGCGGTTTAGCATTCGCCCAAATAACCCTGAATTGCCGATCACCGCGTTTTCAGGCGGTAATCAGCAGAAAGTAGTGTTGGCACGTTGGCTAAGTTTGGATTTATCTCTACTGATTTTAGAAGACCCTACCGCTGGTGTGGACGTGGGGGCGAGAGCGGAAATCTACCGCTTGTTGCAGCAGGCAGCGGCTCAAGGTATGGCAATATTGATTATTTCCAGCGACTTTGAGGAGATCGCCCAACTTTGCCATCGGGCGTTGGTGTTCAATCGTGGCAAGATAGTGGGCGAACTTGCAGGCGAGCAGCTGACCAATGCCAATTTGCTGACATTCGCTTCAGACAACACCGAACAAGCGGTGTGATCGCAGGGATATTTTGCAAAAACGCTGAGTTTCTCACCCCCTTGTGCAATCAGACATTTTAAAAGGAACCCAAATGGCACAAACCCATCTTAAATCAACGGCGTTAGAACAAGCAGTTTCCCTACAAGAAGACGGTGTGTTGGCGTGGCTTTCGCAACACCTGATTCGCTATGCCTTGCTGTGGCTGTGTGTGATCTTGGTCATCGGCTTTTCGCTTGCCACCGACTCTTTCGCCTCAATGCTCACGCTCAATGCGATTTTGGAAAGTAAATCGAAGATCGCCTTGTTAGCGTTAGCCGCAACCACCACGATGATCGTCGGCAAAATCGATCTGAATGTTGGCTTTGGCATCGTGTTATGGCACATTTTAGTCATTACCCTGCAAGTCGAATATGGCTTTGCGTGGCAATCGGCAATCTTGGCGGTGCTTGGCTTGGCGTTACTTTATGGTTTGTTTAACGGCATTTTGGTGGCATTAGCTGATATCGACAGCTTTGTCGCCACACTCGGCTCAGGCACGTTGCTCTACGCTATTGCCCTTTGGCATTCAGGCGGGCGGCAAATTATCGGCGATCTGCCCGACGGCTTTTTTGCGCTCAACAGCACCGAAATACTAGGCTTGCCGATTTCCGCCTTTTATGTGCTAGGGCTGGCGATCTTGATGTGGCTGATTACGGAACACACGGCAACAGGTCGGTGTATGTATGCAGTGGGCAGCAATCCCACAGCGGCTTATTTGAACGGCATCAACGTGAAAAAATATACGATGGTTGCTTTTATGAGTTCCAGTCTCATCACGGCGTTCACGGGCGTGTTGATTGCCGCTCAACAAGGCGTGGGGCAAGCGAGTGTCGGCATGGATTATCTCTTGCCTGCACTGGTGGGGGCATTTTTAGGCAGTACCACCATTCGCCCTGGCAGAGTGAATGTTTGGGGAACGGTGGTCGGCATTGCGGTGTTGGCGATTGGCATTTCAGGCATTCAACAATTTGGCGGGGCATTTTGGGTGGAACCGCTGTTTAATGGCGTTACTTTGTTGTTATCAATTACCATTGCCGCCTATGCCCAACGCAAACGTCATCAGAAAAAAGGTTAAGGAGATAGAATGAAATTATCACGATTATTACTGGCTTTGAGCTTATTTTCAGCCAATGTTTTCGCAAGCGATCCCTTTGTCGAACACGCTAAACAGCAAGTACAAGCGGCAACTGCCGCACAAACGCAGTGGGACGGGCCGACCGCAGGGCCGGCATTACAACACAAAAAACGGGTGATTTTTATCGCCTCCGATATGAAAAACGGCGGAGTATTGGGTGTGTTAGACGGAATGAAAGACGCCGTGCAACACACGGACTGGCAACTTGATGTACTAGACGGTGCGGGTTCAGTCGGCAATCAATTGGCAGCACTCAACCAAGCCATAGCCCGCCGCCCTGATGCGATTGTGATTGGCGGTTGGAACCCGAATGTGGCACGCATACCGCTACAAAAAGCGGCAAAAAATGGCATCAAACTGACCGCTTGGCACGCCTTACCAGACGCAGGAGCGATTGAAAAATATGGCATTTTTTATAATGTCACGTCCGACTCCGATGAAATCGCTCGTCTTTCTGCCCTGCTTGCGGTTGCAGAATCAAACGGTAATGCCAAAGTCGTGATTTTTACCGATTCTCTCTATGAAATTGCTTTGCGTAAAGCTAAGGTAATGGAAGAAACGATTAAACAATGCCAAGGCTGCCAAGTGCTCGAATTTATCGACACACCACTTGCTGATACCGCCAGTCGTATGCCGAGCTTGACTTTCAATTTATTGCAGAAATATGGCGATGATTGGCAATATTCGCTTGCAATAAATGATCTCTATTTTGATTTTATGGCACCAGCTCTGCGTTCGGCGAACAAAGATCGCCCATTGAATATTTCCGCAGGCGATGGTTCCGCTTCTGCCTACCAACGCATTCGTCAGCAAGATAAACAGTTCGCCACTGTGCCAGAACCCTTGCATTTGCACGGCTGGCAGTTAGTCGATGAACTCAACCGAGCCTTTGCAGGCGAACCGCCTTCAGGCTATGTTACGCCTGCACATTTGGTGATTCAACAAAATATCGCTTTCGACGGTGGGCATCACAACCTTTACGATCCACAAAACGGCTACAAACAGGCGTATAAAAAGATTTGGGGCGTAGAGTAAGTAGATTGGGCGTATGCAATACGCTCCTATATCTCTTTGATTTTTTAAATGATTTTTGATAATGCTCGGCTGTAGGGACGTATTGCATACGTCCCAAAAAACGGCAATTTTCCCGATTTCTGCAAATTTAAAATCGCAATGGGCGTATGCAATACGCCCCTACATATCTTTGATTTTTCAATGATTTTTGATAATGATCGGCTGTGGGGACGCATTGCATATGTCCCAAAAAACGGCAATTTTCCCGATTTTTAAATGACTTTCTGCACCAACGCCGACACATCCTCTGCAAACTGCTCACTTTCCGCCATTGCCACGATCTGTTCGTGGTGATATTGCTTGGCGTTGTACACCGCCACAATGCTGGTGTCATTCACTTGCAAGAAATTCCGCTCGCCAAATTCGGTGTAGCGAGTCGCCCCAATGCTGATCACCGCTTGGGTTGGGTAATTTGCCCGAGCCAACAGATCAGCGATATTGTTCATCGGATCTTGATCAGGCTGATGATTCATTCGATCCACGATCCAATCTAACAACTGCTGATGAAAATAGCTGTAACCCACCGTTGGGCTATCAATGCCATATTCATTCAACACGCCTGCACGCTTATGGAAACAAGCGATGTGATAATCGTCCAAATTGCCGCCTTGCTCGAATGTATCCAACGCAATCCACGTTGCAGACAACCCTTTAGAATTTGCCCCCCAATTCTTTTTCTCACAAATTTTGCGAGCGTTCGGGCGGCGGATTGAGCAGTCGTTATACGCGGCAAAATGGGTCGGCTTTAACGCCACAACTTGTTGATTGTCATACTGAATTTCACACATCAACGCCACTTCAGGCTCAATCTGCAAATTATCCGCATCATTCGGAAAATGGATCGTCTCTGATGAAAGCGGAAACGCAGCCAAAAACTGATCCTGCTCGGAAAGCACTTCACTTGGCACATAAAACGGAAAAATCGCCTTCGGCTGAATGGCATCTTTTACCGCCACTTTCAAAAAATCCTTGGCTTCGCCTGCCTGCTCCAAATGCCCAGCAAAATTCCCCGCCACGCCCAAGCCAATAAAATGTTGGTTTTTCATACTTTTCTCCTGTGTGTAAAAAATAACAAAATAATAACAAATTTTGCGTTGTACTGCTTTTTTAGGATAACGAATTGTGCAAAAAAAAAACAATATATAATTAGATTTTGTTCAGTTATTGTTTAGTATAGGAGAAAAATAATGCCAAGATTTCATATCATTTTTGATGAAAAAGAGAAAGGATTTCTCACTAACAGCGATGCAAGTGCACACAGAGTTAATTTTGTTGATGTGGATAGTATTGAAGATGTTGAAGCTGCTTTGTATTTGAAGATCAAGAAATCGGATAGACGTCAAATAAGCTCTAAAGATTTTAAGATCAAAAGTATTGAAGAATCGCACATTGCAGAAGAATAAGTCGACCATTAACAGCCATATTGTTTAATTTTATATAAGGAATTTGAAATGATTTTATGCAAGAGATGGGCAAGCCCACTAACTAAATTTAGTTTAGGATATTTACTATTTTTGTCATCAACTCAAGCAAATTATAGTTATATTACCCCTGAGAATATTGAAAAGGCCAAACAAGGCGATAGTTTTTATCAACGGCAATTAGCTGATGAATACTGTAAAAAGGGAGAGTATCAAGAAAGTCTCTATTGGCTTGAACATAAAGCGGAGCAAACTGAAGCTCCATCTGACCAGGAGAAAGTAGCAGAAGCTTATTATAAAGGAACTTGTCAACCGTATTCATTGAATTCGATACAACAGTTCCCAAAAGATTATCGCAAAGCACTCGAGTGGTATTATCGTGTTACCAGCAATCCGAAAGTCAAAGATACTCACTACTACTATAGTGCTCGTTTCAGAATTGCAGATATTTACAACTTTGGAGAAGGGGGAATCGAGAAAAATGGGGTAGCGGCTCGACGTATTTATGAAGAGATTGCCAATATTCCTGATGCGTTTTTAAAGCCAGTTAAAGATAGTGAAGAAATAGACAAGTTGGTAATTACAGAATTTCGGGGAAATGCTCGTCATCGTTTAGCTCAAATGTACTATTTTGGAAATTTTGTTCGCCAAGATGATAAAAAAGTATTTGAATGGGGCTTAAAAGCGTGGCAGGACGGTAGTCAATATGGTGGAACAGTTGCTGCAGTTGTGCAATACCAAACTCGGGAACATTTCCAAAATAAGAAAGCCGCAACGGAGTTAATGGGTGATATTTGCGATAAATCAGGGCATTCGCAAGCGTGTGAATGGTATCAAGATATGCGAGCAAATCGCCCATTGCGAAAAGGCAGTTTGTAAGATTACACTCAACGGCAACCGTTTCAGCAGTTGCCGTTTTTTATGGAGCAGATAATGAAACCCAACCTTTTGCACTTTTTTGCCCTGATCTCACCCCTTGTAGCCGCAACAGAGTTACACCAACTCAACTTGGCGGATCTCACGAAAAAAGCGGAGCAGGGCGATCCAATGGCACAAGTAATGCTCGGCACGGCGTATCACTTTGGGCAAACCTAAGAGTATTTAGAGAAAGATCACGCCAAGGCGTTGTATTGGTACAAAAAATCGGCAGAGCAGGGCAATGCGATTGCCCATTATCAGCTTGGCAATATGTATCAGTTTGGGTGTGGCGTGGAAAAAGACGGCAAAAAAGCGTTCGAGTGGCATTTAAACGCCGCAGAATTGGGCGAAAGAGGCTCACAAACCACGGTGGCGTTTGCCTATTATCAAGGCGAGTGGGTGCCGAAAGATGATGCCAACGCCTTTTATTGGTTCAAGAAAAGTGCGGAACAAGGGCTGAATTATGATTTGCTCGGCACTTTTTATTATCACGGCATTGGCACGGTGCGAAATAATGAAAAAGCCTTTGAGAATTTTATCAAAGCCCACCAAATTTCCCCGAAAAACGCCAAACTACAAGAACAACTGGCGATAATGTATGAATTGGGGCAAGGCACCACAGCGGATCCGCACCGAGCATTTCATTTATATCGCCAAGCCGCCGACCAAGGCAAAGCCTATTCGCAATATCGACTTGCTCACTTTTACCACACGGGCAAGGTCGTCAGCCAAAATCTTGACATGGCAGATGCGTATTACCGGTTAGCCTGTAAGGTATTGCAATGTTAGCTGGCAACCTATTGGGCTAGACATAGCCATTCTTGATATTTTCCAGTGCTTCCCACCGCTCAAAGGCTTGCTCTAACGCTAATTCGGTGTCGGCTAATTTTTGCAGTTGGGTCTGGGTGTAGCTAGGATCTTTGCTGAAGAAATCGGCACGGTTCACTTCTGCTTGCAAGGCTTCGATTTCGGCTTCGAGCTGTTCCATTTTTTCGGGGAGCGTTTCCAGCTCTCGCTGATCTTTGTAAGAGAGTTTTGCCTTGCGAGCCTCGCCCTGCTTGCGGGAGCTCTCTGTAGAACGGCTGGCTTGCTCAATAAGTGGTGCACTATTCGCATTTTTTTGCAAAATCTCTGGGTTTCTCCCCCCCTTGTGCTCAAGGCTGGCGTGGTAGTTGGCTTGCTGTTTTTTGGCATCGAAGTAGCCGCCGACGTATTTGTTCACCACGCCTTCGCCTTCAAACATAAAACATTCGGTGACGGTGTTGTCGATGAATTGGCGGTCGTGGCTGACCACGATCAGTGTGCCTTGGTAGTCGGTCAGCATCTCTTCCAACAGTTCTAAGGTTTCCACATCCAAGTCGTTGGTGGGCTCGTCCAAAATCAGCAAGTTGTTCGGTTTGAGCAACAATTTTGCCAGCAATAAACGGTTGCGTTCACCGCCCGACAGGGCTTTGACAGGAACCATCGCCCGTTTTGGAGGAAACAGGAAATCTTGCAAATAGCCCAGCACGTGGCGTTTGACGCCGTTGATTTCCACGTCTTGCTTGCCGTCCGCCACGTTGTCCATCACGGTTTTTTCAGGATCGAGTTCGGCACGATATTGGTCGAAATACGCCACTTCCAATTTAGTACCGCAACGCACCGAGCCTGATGTTGGCTGAACTTCGCCCAGAAGTAGCTTGATCAAAGTGGTTTTACCAATACCATTCGCCCCGATGAAAGCGATTTTATCACCACGCAAAATCGTAGTGCTGAAATCTTTCAGCAAGGTTTTACCACCTACTTCGAAGCTGGCATTTTCCACTTCAAACACAATTTTGCCGCTGCGAGCGGTTTGATCGAGCTGAATTTTTGCCGTTCCCAACACATCACGGCGATTACGGCGTTCTTCTCGCAACGCTTTCAAGGCACGCACACGCCCTTCGTTTCGAGTGCGGCGTGCTTTGATCCCTTGGCGGATCCAGACTTCTTCTTGGGCGAGTTTTTTGTCGAACAGCTCATTTTGCAAGGATTCTACTCGCAAATCTTCGGCTTTGGTTTCCAAATAAACATCGTAATTGCTTGGGTAGGACACCAGTTTGCCACGGTCGAGATCGACAATCCGAGTCGCCATTTTGCGGATAAAAGCACGGTCGTGGGAAATAAAAATGATGCTGCCTTTAAATTCCAGCAACAGATTTTCCAGCCACGCAATGGTGTCCACGTCCAAATGGTTGGTTGGCTCGTCCAGTAGCAACACATCAGGATCGGCAACCAACGCCCGAGCCAACGCCGCACGGCGAACCCAGCCGCCTGACAGTTCGCACAGGCGTTTGTTGGGGGCAAGTTCTAGCAGTTTGAGTGTGTCTTGAATACGCCGTTCAAATTCCCAGCCGTTGGCGTGTTCCAGTTGGGCTTGCACTTGGGCGAGCTGCGACATCAGCGTGTCGCTGTAATCGGTCTGCATTTGCTGCGAAATGTGGTGATATTGCTTCAATAAGTCGCTTAAATGGGCGATCCCTTCGGCAACGTAATCAAAAACGCTGTCTTCAATATGGCGGGGCGGATCTTGCTCTAAACGAGTCACGACAATGTCTTTTTCAAAAATCAGTTTGCCATCGTCCAGCTGCACTTCGCCTGCCAGCACTTTCATCAAGGTGGATTTACCTGCCCCGTTACGCCCGACCAAGCAAACTCGCTCGCCTTGCTCAATGTGCAATTCGGTGTGATCTAACAAAGGGTGATCGCCAAAGCCTAAATAGGAGTTTGAAAGGTTAATTAAAGCCATAATTTGTGTGAGTTCTCAGAAAAAATTTTGCAGATTTTAGCAGTTTTCTGCCCCCTTGATAATCATCGGGCGGGCGTTTGTTGGCAAAAGGCGGCGTTGACTTAAAAAATGAAATCGCCCAGAATAGGATTTCCCCGCAATATCAAGGAAACTGTATGCAATTTCCTCCCCTTTCTCACGGCATATTAGTTCGCCGTTATAAACGGTTTTTAGCCGATATTCAATTACCCGATGGTGAGCAAGTGACGATTCATTGTCCAAATACGGGGGCGATGACAGGTTGTGCCAATGCTGGCGATAGCGTGTGGTTTTCCACCTCAAGTAATCCCAAACGAAAATATCCTTACACTTGGGAGTTAACTGAAACCGCAGCAGGCGATCTGATTTGCGTCAACACACTGCGAGCCAACCACTTGGTACAAGAAGCGTTGGAACATCAATGGATTGAACAATTGGCGGAATATGCAACGATCGTGCCTGAACAGCCATATGGTGAAGAGAAAAGTCGTATTGATTTCTTACTCAAACAGGAAAATCTGCCGAATTGTTTTGTGGAAGTGAAATCTACCACGTTGCTCACTCAGCAAGGCGTTGGTATGTTCCCTGATGCAAAAACTGAACGAGGACAAAAACACCTTAGAGAGCTGACTCAAATTGCTCAAGGTGGGCAGCGAGCGGTAATGCTGTTTGCTGTATTGCATACGGGAATTACGCAGTTTGCTGTGGCTCAGCACATTGATCCCGATTATGCCAAATGGTATCAGCAGGCTCTTGATATGGGCGTGCAGCAGCTAGTCTATAAAGTGCAGGTTGAACGTATCGAAAATGTTCCAGTGGCATTGCGATTAACCGAGCAACTGTCCTGAGTCTAACAAGGGGGGGAGAAACGGCGAGATTTTGCAAATTTTTTCGCATTTTGCCGCTTGCTCTTGAATTCTCTCGTTTTATCCCAATATCTCGCCCAGTTTTTATGAAAAATAAGGAATCAAGATGACAACGATTGTATGCGTTCGCCGAGACGGCAAAGTGGCGATTGGCGGTGATGGGCAAGCCACTCTTGGCAACTGCATTGAAAAAGGCACGGTGCGAAAAGTTCGCCGAATGTATAAAGATAAAGTGGTCACAGGCTTTGCAGGCTCAACCGCCGATGCGTTTATTTTGCGTGATCTGTTCGAGAAAAAATTGGAGCTACACCAAGGGCATTTAGTCAAATCGGCGGTGGAACTGGCGAAAGAGTGGCGTTCTGACCGAGCCTTACGCCGTTTAGAAGCGATGATGATTGTGGCAAATGACAGCGAGTTTCTGCTGATTTCAGGTTCTGGCGATGTGATCGAACCTGAGCAAGATGTGCTTGCAATTGGCTCTGGTGGCAACTACGCCAAAGCTGCAGCGTTGGCATTACTTCGCACCGAAAATAGTTTATCCGCCAAAGAAATTGTTGCCGAAGCGTTAAAAATCGCTGGCGATATTGATATTTACAGCAATCATAATCATGTGATTGAAGAAGTGTAAGCATAACTACTCTCCCTCGTTTACGGGGGAGAGACCGCTTAAAATGCGTTCAGCATTTTAAGCAGAGAGAGGGCAAACAAGCGGTGATTTTTCACATCTTTTTTGCAAAGTTGCGATCTCGCCCTCTCCCTGATTTTCGCTTCTGAACGAAGCTCAAATCTGTCCCTCTCCCGCAAGCGGGCGAGGGTTGTAAAAAAGGAACAAAAAATGTCAATGACCCCAAGAGAAATTGTCTCTGAGCTCGATGCTCATATTATTGGACAACACGAAGCCAAGCGTGCGGTGGCAATTGCCTTGCGTAACCGCTGGCGGCGTATGCAGTTGCCCGAAGATCTACGCCAAGAAGTCACCCCAAAAAACATTCTGATGATTGGACCGACAGGCGTGGGGAAAACGGAAATCGCTCGCCGTTTGGCAAAATTGGCGAATGCCCCATTTATCAAAGTGGAAGCGACCAAGTTCACCGAAGTGGGCTATGTCGGCAAGGAAGTGGATTCGATTATCCGTGATTTAACCGATGTGGCGGTCAAACTGGTGCGGCAACAAGCGGTGGAGAAAAACCGTTTCCGTGCCGAAGAAGCGGCGGAAGATCGCATTTTGGATATTCTATTGCCGCCTGCGAAAGATCAGTGGGGCAATGCGGAAAATACCGAGAACAAATCCACTCGCCAAATTTTCCGCAAAAAATTGCGTGAAGGTCAGCTAGATGACAAAGAGATTGAAATTGATATTTCCAGCCCGGTCAGTGTCGAAATTATGACCCCGCCAGGGATGGAAGAAATGACTTCTCAGCTGCAATCGCTGTTTGAAGGCATGTCGCCAAACAAAACCAAAAAACGCAAAATGAAAATCAAAGAAGCGTTTAAAATTTTGATTGATGAAGAAGCGGCTAAGTTGGTCAATCAGGACGAACTCAAACAACAAGCGATTGACGCAGTGGAACAGCACGGCATTGTGTTTATTGATGAGATCGACAAAATCTGCAAAAAAAGTGAACACAGTGGCGGTGATGTTTCTCGTGAAGGCGTACAACGGGATTTACTGCCGATTATCGAAGGTTCAACCGTCAGCACCAAGCACGGTATGGTCAAAACCGACCATATTTTGTTCATCTGCTCAGGTGCATTCCAAGTGGCTCGCCCATCCGATTTATTGCCTGAATTGCAAGGGCGTTTACCAATTCGAGTCGAGTTAAAATCACTCAACAAAGAAGATTTTGAACGCATTCTCACCGAGCCGAACGCATCACTCACATTGCAATATCGTGAATTGATGAAAACCGAAGGCGTGGAAATTGAGTTCACCAAAGATGGCATCAGTCGCATTGCCGAGTCCGCATTCCGTGTGAACGAGAAAACCGAAAACATTGGGGCAAGACGCTTGCACACGGTGTTGGAGCGTTTAATGGACGACATCTCATTTGATGCAAGTGAACGCTCAGGGCAGAAAATCGTGATCGACGAAAGCTATGTCAACAACGCCTTAAATGATGTGGTGGAAAACGAAGACTTGAGTCGCTTTATTCTGTAAGTGGTAAGGTATTTGCCCTCGGATTTGAGTTGGGGGCTGTGCGGTAACAATTTGCAAAATCTTATGATTTCTCATCCCCTTGTATTTACGCGTTATATGTAAATTAAATGAAGCAGGCAGATCCCATAGGGATCTGCCTGTGCGGTTATTTCACTTTCAGCTTTTTACCGGCAATAATTTTATTATCATTCAGATTATTGAGCTGACGCAGTTTTTCTGGTGTGGTTTTATGTAATCGTGCAATTGAATACAGCGTTTCATTTGGTTGTACAATATGATGTGTAACGACAGAAGAACTAGTTTGGGTTGGTTTTTCTGGGGGACTCTCTTTGGTTGTTTTGGAAGATGAGGCAGTTTTCTTACGATACTCCACTAGCCCCTGATAAATAGCTTGAGCAAGTTTACGTTGATGGATTTTATTAGCTAGTTTTTGCTCTTCAGTTGCATTGGATAAAAAACCGGTTTCAACTAAAATACTTGTAATATCAGGGGAGCGTAGCACACTTAAGCTTGCATATTGTGGTGAACTTTTAAATAAGGTTGTAACGCTTTTGAGTTTGTTGAGTATGGTTTGGCCTAATTCATAGCCCGAGCGTCGTGCGTGGGAAAATTGTAAATCCAGTACAGTTTGATTTAAATAAGGCTCATTCACACCGGCGAGTACAGAGGCTGCTCCACCGAGTAATTCAGACTGTTTTTCATTATTTTCTAGCCATTTCCCAAGTTCATCGCTGGCACGGCGGTTAGACAGCACCCAAACCGATGCCCCTTTCAGATTTTCCGAATTGGGCGAAGAATCTGCGTGAATGGAAACCAAGTAATTGGCTCGACTTTTTCGGGCAATTTTGGTACGGTCTTGAAGCTCAACAAAGTAGTTTCCATTACGAGTCATTATGGGGCGAAAATTAGGATTGGCATCCAGCAACGCTTTTAATTCTCGGGCAATGGATAAGGTAACGTCTTTTTCTTTTAATCCTAAATTTTTCCCTATCGCACCAGGGTCTTTGCCACCGTGTCCTGCGTCAATCACAACGACAGTACGAGCCTGAGAGACGCTAGCTACGACTAAAACCAATCCAAGGGCAAGGGTGGGGAATAATTTCTTTTTCATTGTTCTCTACCTATGGTGAATTAAGCTGACCGATAGTTTACCTTGTTTTTTTATTTTGTTATACAAGGGGACGAGAATGGTAAATTTTTTGCAAACTTGTTTAAACCATATTTGAGAGTATTTGTTCAATCTGAAAGTGTTGCGGTAACAACATTACCTTTCTGCCTTGTTCAGCGTAATCCAACTGAATCACGATATCCGCAGGCGGAATCATTCCTTCGCCACGGCTTGCCCATTCGAGCAGACAGAGTGTCTGTGGGCGGAAGTAATCACGAATGCCCATAAATTCAAGCTCTTCGGGATCGGCAAGGCGATACAAATCAAAATGGTACAAGGCAAACGGCGGTAGCGAATACTCTTCAACTAAGGTATAAGTCGGGCTTTTCACATTGCCTTGATGCCCAAAGGCTCGCACGATACTACGGGTCAGCGTGGTTTTGCCCGCTCCCAGTTCGCCATTGAGATAGATCACTAGCGAACGTTCAGGATCTTGGCTTAAATAGGTTTTGAGTTTTTCGGCAAGTTGTGAGCCGAAAGCGAGTAGTTTTTCTTCGTTTTCTAAATACATAAATCACTCGTAGGATGGGCTTTAGCCCATCAAAAAAACATTAATAGTTATGGTGGGCTAAAAGCCCACCCTACGACATCATCCTACGGGGTATTAGTCCAAATTGATAAAATGGCGGCGATAGAATTTCAATTCTTCAATAGATTCTTTGATGTCATCTAACGCCAAATGGGTATTTTTTTTGCTGAATTGGTTGAGCATTTCAGGCTTCCAACGGCTAGCCAGCTCTTTGAGCGTGCTGACGTCTAAATGGCGATAGTGGAAGTAGTCCGCCAATTCAGGCATATATTTGTATAAAAAACGTTTGTCTTGCGGCACGCTGTTGCCACAAATCGGCGAAACCCCTTTGGGCACCCACTTTTTCAAGAAATCCAAGGTTTGCAATTCGGCGGCACGTTCGGTCAGCTTGCTTTGCTTGACACGTTCAACTAAGCCGTTAGCGGTGTGAGTTTTGACACACCATTCACTCATTTTGTTCAATAGCTCGTCCGATTGATGCACCGCCAGCACAGGGCCTTCAGCGAGAATGTTCAGATCTTTATCGGTCACGATGGTGGCAATTTCGATAATCCGTTCCACTTCGGGATCAAGCCCCGTCATTTCGAGATCGATCCAAATTAAATTCTGTTTGTCTTGGCTCATTTCAATTCCTTATGGGGTTGTAATGCTTGATATACAGCAGCTGGCACAAATTTTGCCACATCGCCGTGATGGCGGTAAATTTCCCGCACCATGGTGGAAGAGAGGTAACGCCACTCGACCGCAGGTGGTAAAAAAATCGTGTCTAAACGGGCGTTCAGTTGCTGATTGAGCTGTGCTAATTGGATTTCATAGTCAATATCATCAGCCCCCCGAATGCCACGCAGTAAAACGGTGGCTTGCTGTTCATCGGCAAAATTAGCAAGTAGTCCGCTAAATCCCACCGCTTGTACATTGGGCAAGTGTTGGCAACTTTGTTCGACCAATTCAATTCGCTGTTCAAGGCTGAAAAGAGGCTGTTTACTTGGGCTGTTTGCCACCGCCACGATCACTTTATCAAATAACTTGGCAGCACGCTGAATAATATCTAAATGCCCATTAGTGATGGGGTCAAAGGTGCCTGCGTAAAGTACGGTTTGTGTCATCGTTATCCTTTCTGTCATACTTTTTATTGTAAAAACGGGGCTAATAAATTCAAATGCCGCTGTAATGCCCCCTGATTTTCTTGTAGCACGGTAAAACCAGCTTGTCGGATGGTTTCATACTCAGTTTGTTCCGTGAGCAATTGGGCAACGGCTTGGGCTAAGGTATCGGCGTTGCTTTCGATCTCTATCACACCATTGACTTTCCGTAATTTAGCAAAGACCTCAGGAAAATTGAAGGTGTGAAGCCCGCTAATCACGGGCAATTTAAAGGCGATCGGTTCAAGCGGGTTATGTCCGCCGTGTTTAACGAGGCTACCGCCCACAAACGCAATCTGTGCCAATCCGTAGAGCAACATCATTTCGCCCATCGTATTCCCCAGTAGCACATGGGTTTGTGGTAAAAGGGCTTGATGATCTGACCGCTTACAATACGGAATGTGCATTTTTTGTAGTAATGTTTCTACATGCCCAAACCGCTCTGGGTGGCGAGGCACTAAAATGAGTACCAAATCGGGATAGGTTTCCAGCAGTTTCTGATGAGCTTCAAGCACAATTTGTTCCTCGCCTTCGTGGGTGCTACCCGCAATCCAAACGGGGCGATCGGTAAGGGATAATGCTTGCCGAGCATCTGCCACGCGTTGATACATTTCAGGGGTAATTTCAAGATCGAATTTGAGATTCCCCGTGTTGATTAAATGCTCAGGATTGTAGCCCAATTCCAAATAACGATCGGCACTCACTTGGTCTTGAGCGAGAATCAGACCGATCTCACGCCACATGGACTGTAAATGCGATTTTACCCAACCATAACGTTGAGCAGAACGCGGAGACAAGCGAGCATTTGCCAGCACAAATGGGATCTGCTGGCTTGCCAATTGGTGAATGAGATTTGGCCAGAGTTCTGTTTCAATAACCATAAACAGTTTCGGCTGCACAAATCGCAGAAAACGGCTAATCGTATCAGGCAAATCGTAAGGCAGATAAAAATGCGACACTTGCTCGCCAAAGGCAGCTTGCACGCGTGCGGAGCCCGTTGGCGTGACGGTCGTCATTGTGATCGGCAAATCAGGATATTGCTGTTGAATGGCTCGCACCAATGGTGTGGCAGCAATCACTTCGCCCACAGAGGCTGCGTGGATCACAATGCCATTCGGTTTCGGTTGCACCAGCGAGCCGTAAAAGCCATATCGTTCAGACAATCGCTGGCGATATTCGGGCTGTTTTCGCCCTTTACGCCACATAGAAAGCAGCACCAAAGGCTGAACGAGATAAAATAGTAGTGTGTAAAGATGTCTTAACATGATTTACGTGTCTAAAATGATTAATGTGTTATATGTTACCGTCCCTACAAGGGGGGGAGAAAATCGCAGTTTCTGTAAAATTATCGCACGATGATGCTAGGCGATTAGTCAAACTCCAGCTCCACCGCATTTTCGCCGAGTAGCTCTTTCAATGCTGAAAGCATCTCTTCTTTAGGATCGACTCGCCATTCCACACCGCCTTTGAGCAAGGCTCGCCCTTGTGGGCTTTGGTAGTAGAAATGCAGTGGCACCACGCCGTTTTTGTTCGGTTCAAGAATGGTGGTCAGTTGCTTGATAAAGGCTGGCGTAAGCTGTTCTTGGCTGATGGCTAACGCTAAACTTTTGGCAAAGCGAGAGCGGGCATCTTCCAAACTCATTATTTCACGGGCGGCCATTTTCAAGCCGCCGCTGAAATCGTCAAATTGAATAGAACCAGTCGCTACAATGATCTGATCTTTTTCGACCAAATGCCCGAATTTTTCCAAGGCTTCGGAGAAGAGCGTAATGTCCAGTCGTCCTGCTCTGTCTTCAATGGTCGCAATGCCAAGGCGGTTGCCTTTTTTGGTCACAGCAATGCGAGAAGCCATCACTAAACCTGCTACGGTTGCCACTTGCCCACGGTAAGTCGGTTGCAGTTCGTTCAAGCGAGCAGGGGCGTAGTGGGCGAGTTCTTTTAAAAACCGACCGACAGGGTGACCACTCAAATACAGCCCTAAGGTCTCTTTTTCGCCTTCAAGAATTTTCTGCTCCGTCCATTTCGGCGTGTTGGCGTAGGCGTTTTGCACTTCTTCAGGGGTTTCAGTCAGCACGCCGAACATATCGCTTTGCCCTAAGGCTTCCATTTTAGCGTGTTGGTCGGAGGCTTTTAACGCATCTTCCAAATTCTGCATTAAGGCGGCACGGTGCGGCCCAAGTTTGTCGAACGCCCCTGCCATAATCAAGCCTTCAAAAGTGCGGCGATTGACTTTTTTCAGATCCACGCGAGCGGTAAGATCAAACAGATCTTTGAAAATCCCGCCTTTTTGGCGAGCTTCAAGCAAGGCATCGACAGGGCCTTCGCCCACGCCTTTGATCGCCCCCAAACCATACACAATTTCGCCTTTTTCGTTTACGCTGAAGCGGTGTTTGCCCGTGTTGATGTCAGGCGGCACCACGGTCAAGCCCATATTGATACATTCATCGTAGAAGCCCACGATTTTGTCGGTGTTGTCCAATTCCGAGGTCATCACCGCCGCCATAAATTCCGCAGGATAGTGGGTTTTCAGCCAAAGCGTTTGGTATGAAACCAACGCATAGGCGGCGGAGTGAGATTTGTTAAAGCCGTAGCCTGCGAATTTTTCCACCAAGTCAAAGATTTTCATCGCCAACTCGCCGTCCACGCCTTTTTTTACCGCCCCTTCTTCAAAAATCGCCCGTTGAGCCGCCATTTCTTCGGGCTTTTTCTTACCCATTGCACGGCGAAGTAAATCCGCCCCACCGAGCGTATAGCCTGCCAACACTTGGGCGATCTGCATCACTTGCTCTTGATAGACGATAATGCCGTAAGTCGGCTCTAAAATCGGTTGCAGCCATTCGTGCTGATATTGAGCATCAGGGTAAGAAATCGGCTCTTTGCCGTGTTTGCGGTCGATAAAGTTCTGTACCATTCCTGCCTCTAAAGGGCCAGGGCGGAACAACGCCACCAAGGCAATGATGTCTTCAAAGTTACTCGGTTGTAGACGAGAAATCAGATCTTTCATTCCCCGAGATTCCAGCTGGAACACCGCCGTGGTTTTCGCCGCTTTGAGCAGTTTGAACGCTTTTTCATCATCAAGCGGAATACTTTCAATCCGCACAGGCTCTTTGCCTTCACGAGCGAGACGTTGGTTGATCATCTCCAACGCCCATTTGATGATGGTCAGCGTGCGTAGCCCCAAGAAGTCAAATTTAACCAAGCCTGCGTATTCCACATCGTTTTTGTCGAAGTGGGTCACAGGATGCAAGCCTTCGGAGTCGCAATAAAGTGGCGAGAAATCGGTAATTGCGGTTGGGGCAATTACCACGCCCCCTGCGTGTTTGCCTGCATTTCGGGTTACCCCTTCGAGCTTGCGAGCCATATCAATCAAGGCTTGCACTTCTTCGTCGGTGTCGTACAGCTCTTGCAGTTTCGGCTCGGCATCAAAGGCTTTGGCTAAGGTCATTCCTGGGTCAGGCGGAATCAGTTTGGAAATGCGATCGACAAAGCTGTACGGATGCCCCAACACACGCCCCACATCTCGAATCACCGCTTTGGCAGCCATTGTGCCGAAAGTGATGATCTGCGACACCGCTTGGCGACCGTAGGTTTCGGACACGTGTTCGATCACCCGATCTCGCCCGTCCATACAGAAATCCACGTCAAAATCGGGCATTGATACCCGTTCAGGATTTAAAAACCGCTCGAAAAGCAGATCGAACTCCAACGGATCGAGATCGGTAATTTTCAACGCATACGCCACCAACGATCCTGCCCCCGAACCACGCCCAGGGCCGACAGGAATGTCGTTATCTTTCGACCATTGGATAAATTCCATCACGATCAAGAAGTAGCCTGGGAAGCCCATTTGGTTGATTACATCGAGTTCCACTTGCAAACGTTCGTCATAAACTGACCGCTTGGCAGCTCGCACTTCAGGATCGGGGAACAGAAACTCCAACCGCTCTTCCAAACCTTCACGGGATTTTTTAACCAGATAATCTTCGGTGGACAGATCGCCTGTGGGGAAATTCGGCAAAAAGTATTCGCCTAAGCGAATGGTCACATTACACCGCTCGGCAATTTTTACCGTATTTTCAAGGGCTTGTGGCAAGTCCGCAAACAAGGCACACATTTCGTCTTCGCTGCGGAAATATTGTTGCGGCGAGTATTTTTTCGGGCGTTTCGGGTCGTCTAAAGTGTAGCTGTCGTGAATGGCGACACGGATTTCGTGGGCATCGAAGTCATCTTCTTTCAAGAACATCACATCATTGACGGCGACCAACGGAATTGCATTTTTTTTGGCAAAAGTGACCCCTTGTTGAAGGTAGCGTTCTTCGTCTGCTCGCCCTGTGCGACAAAGAGAAAGGTAGTAATGATTTGGAAAATGCGTTTGATAAAACTGATAGAGTTGCTCGGCTTCGGCAAGATTTTCTTTCAGCAACGCCTTGCCGACATCGCCATTGCGACCTCCCGACAGCACGATAATGCCATTGTTATGTTCCGCCAGCCACGCTTTTTCGACCACAGGCAACTCAAAATAGCCCTGCTGATAAGCCTTTGAAATTAAAAGGGTAATGTTCTGATAGCCGTCATTGTTTTTTGCCAGCAACGTCAGCTCAAACAGATCATCGCTCTCAGGTTCAGGACGAACCAACACGTCCACGCCTACAATCGGCTTGACCCCCGAGCTCAACGCCTCGCCATAAAACCGCACCAAACCACAAAAGTTGGTAAAGTCCGTCAATGCCATCGCCACCATATTATTGGCAACGCAAGTTTTGAGTAACGGCTTGACTTTCGCCAATCCGTTAATCATCGAGAAATCACTGTGAACTTTCAGGTGAACAAAACGTGGGTGTGTCATTGGAAATACTTCTACTCTGATTGAACTGACCAATTAATTTCGGGTTTTGTGGGTAGGTTACTACAATCTACAACATATGGATTTAAATCAATGCTTCGTAGCAATCTTCTTAACTGTTGTAAAATATCTGCAGGATCTATTGCTCTGAATTTCTCATAGCTTTTATCTTGTTCTAAATGAAGAACTACTTTTGTGTTTTCTTGCTGAAAAAATTCTTGAGATAGTGAATAAATATCTGCATCAGGTACTTCTTTTGCAAGATTGATACCTTCTAATGTGTCGAAGATTTTTTTAGTGATAACATTAGATAATTCTGAAGGCAAAATATCTTCAGGTTCAAATTCTTTTATCTCATTTTGAAGTTTTTTTGTTATTTTTCTATAATCTTTGACTTCAATTAACCAACCTTGCCCATCAATATAAATAAAATCAACCGCCTTTACTCCATTTTGAACTTGTTTAAATGTTTTATAAAAAGCGGTTTCATCATATTTTGCAACGCTATTTTTAGGAAAAGAAAAGGTTAATCTTCCCTCTTTAAATGTAATCATTATTATTCCTTATAGGTTAATATAGCGATCAGATTGTAATAATGATTCATCTAGTAGTGTAAGGGTTTCAATATCATAAATTTCATCACCTTGCTCTACACTAATCCCACTTTCTCCTTCCTTCAAACCTAGATAACGTGTATTTAACATTTCAAACTCTTTTTTCGAAAGAATTTCTAATTCTCTTAATAAAAACAGTGAGTGCGTTGCAATAAATACTTGGATTCCACTTTGGCAAAGCTGCATAATAATCTTCGCTACAGTTTTAATCAGTTTAGGGTTTAAATTCGCTTCGGGTTCATCCCAAAACAATGTGCCTTTCCCGAGTAAAGATCCTGTCGCAATCAGTCTAGCAAGCATAGCAAGTTTTCTTAATCCTTCTGCGACGAGTGACATTTCCATTGTCCCTTTGCCGTGCATAGAAAGATAAAAACGACCATTATCTAAAATGGTCTTTCCGCCCATTGCTTCTTCTAAAGGTTGTAATAATTGTTTTGCTTGTTCCTCTCGTGGACCTTTAGTTAAATAAGCACCGAGTAATACACAGGTATCATAATAAGTTTCTTCATATTCCAAATAATTATTTTGATAAGTATGTACAAAGCTAGGGTAAATCGTTAACAGCTCTCTTGTGGGTAAAAAAACAGGGAAATCCGAAAACATTTTTTTTGGGGTATCTTCAATTTGTACTTCGCTTTTGCTTGAAGTAGAGAAACTAAACTGACAGTTATAATCACTATCATCAAATGTTAATTGAATTTCACAACGCTCACGTCCTTGTTTTCTACGAACGAGTCGCCCTAAACTCTCTGGTCTAAAAACATTAATAAGCTTATCCGCATAAATTTTCTGTAGTTGTGTTTTCGTATTACTTTGTTCTGTATTACCATTAGGCTTGCTATTACTTGCAATAATAGAATAAGCAATTTTAAGTAAGTGGGATTTTCCCATACCATTTTCACCAATAATAATATTGAGATTACGAGATAATTTTAAGTCAACATCATTAAACACCGTGAAGTTTTTTAATTTTATTCTGTTTAACATATTTATTCCTTCTTTAATCCCTTTTCTTACTCAACAACCACCAAACGATCATCAAGCACAGAATACTTGGCGTTAATGCTCCGAGTGGCACAGGCAACCACGAGACCACAAGGCTGAGATTGCCAAACACGATATTCGCCACATAGAACGCAAAGCCTGCGATAATGCCGATCACCACTTTCGCCCCCATTGTGCTGCTGCGAAGGGGGCCGAAAATAAACGAAATTGCCAGTAACATCATCACCGCCATTGAAATCGGTTGGAAGATTTTTCGCCAGAGCGTAATTTCAAACCGTTTTGGATCTTGTCCTGTGTCTTTCAAAAAGCCGACATAATCACGTAAGCCAGAAATCGAGAGTGATTCGGGTTTGAGCGACACAATCCCCAATTTGCTTGGCGTGATACTGGTTGCCCACGGCTGCGTTTTTTGTTGGCTTTGGGTAATGGCATCGGCAGAAATGGTGGATTTTTGGATATTCTGCAACTCCCAGCCGTTGTCCTTGAAGGTCGCTTTTTGGGCTTTAAGAATGGATTTCAGCTCACGTTTGTCAAATTCATAAATTAGCAAATCGTTCAAATTGCGTTCATCGCTGATTTTGCGGATATAAATAAAATTGTTGCCATCTTTTGCCCAGAACCCACCGCTTGTTGCAAGCATTGAGCCACCACTTTGAGCAATAGAACGCATATTGCGGGCGAACTGTTCCGTTTGTGGCACGCCCCATTCGCCGATCACCATCGTGAAAATCACGAGCGGAATGGCGGTTTTCATCACGGCTAAGCCAATGCGGAAGCGAGAAAACCCTGACGATTGCATCACCACCAATTCGCTGCGGCTTGCCAATGTGCCTAGCCCCATCAACGAGCCGAGCAGGGCGGCAATCGGGAAAAAGGTTTCGACATCGCGAGGAATCGTCAATAAGGTATAGTAGGCGGCGTGTAAGCCGTCGTAAGAGCCTTGCCCCACGGCACGGAATTCTTCGACAAATTTGATGATTGCCCCCAAGCCGACCAACATAAACAACGTCAGCATTATGGCGGCTAAAATGGTTTTGCCGATATAGCGTTCAAGCACGTTCATCATACTGCCACCGCCTTTTTCCCTTTGAAACTGAATCGATACCGCAAGGCAGAGAGCCATTTGCTATCCCAACTGTTGAGCAACACGCCCAGCACCAAAAACGCCACGGACACCAACGGCATCAGCAAGCTGACGTTCACTTTGCCCGAACCGCCTGCGGATTTGAGTGAGCTTTGTAGCAAGAAATAGATCAAATAGAGCAACAACGCAGGCAAGAGTTTGGCAAAACGCCCTTGGCGTGGGTTCACGCTGCTCATCGGCACCGCCAGCAATGCCATTAACGGCACGGCAAAAATCAACGCCAACCGCCAATGCCACTCGGCTCTGCCTTCGGGGGATTTATCGTTCATCAGCTGCAGAAAATCGGCACGTTGCACCAATTTTTCATCACTTTCCACATCTTGATAGCCCAAATAGGCGGTGTAACTGTCAAAACTGGAAATGCGGAAATCTGCCGTTTGTGGCGTGCCTTCATAACGAGTGCTTTGGGCGAGTGTGAGCAGTTGATCACCATTTGGCAAGCCTTGCAATTCGCCCGATTCTGCCACCACCACGGATGGCTTGTTTTTCTTCACTTGGTTCGGTTGGAACACATAAATATCGTTGATTTTGTTGTCTTGAATGTTGTCGATAAACAGCACATAACCGCCTGCCGACATAAATTGCCCTGCGGAAAGAGCGGCAAAACGGGGATTCGCTTTGGCTTCGGCAAGCATTTCGCTCTGCTTGTTGATCGCCCACGGTGTGAGCCAAAACACGTTATAGGTAGCAAGGGCGGTGGTAAACAGCGATAAAAACAGGGCAACTTTGACCAACAAACCTTGCCCCACGCCACAGGCTCGCATTACCGTGATTTCACTTTCGGCATAAAAACGTCCTAAAGTGAGCAAAAGGGCAATAAACAGCGACAACGGCAACATCAGCTGTGCCATTGTCGGCATTCCCAATCCCAATAGGCTTAACACCAGATCCGTTGGCACTTTTCCGCTCACAGCAGAGCTTAACACTCGCACTAATTGTTGGCAGAAGAAGATCACTAACAGTATGAAAAGTATAGCAATTTGGCTCTTAAAAATTTCTTTGGTTAAATATCGACTTAAAATCACGACATCCTTCTCATTTTGACAAATTTGTGCTTGCATTTTTGGCATATCGGAGTAGTTTTAGCCATCGCAAATTCAAGCGGTCGGTTGAGTGGCATTTTTTGCACATTTTGCAGAATTTCGCCGTTTCTCACCCCCTTGCAAACGCATAATCATACCCTTTTACACAAAAAAAATCACGGGAGATTCTATGGAATTTAGTGTTAAAAATGGATCCGTTGAAAAACAACGCACCGCTTGCTTGGTCGTGGGCGTGTATGAACCACGCCGTTTATCCGCCGCTGCCGAGCAATTAGATGCCTTGAGCGAAGGCTACATTTCTGCCTTGCTCAAAAAAGGCGATTTAGAAGGCAAAGTGGGGCAAATCTTGTTATTGCACCACGTGCCGAATGTGCCTGCGGATCGGGTGTTGTTGGTCGGCTGCGGCAAAGAGCGTGAACTGACCGAACGCCAATACAAACAAGTGATGCAAAAGATGATCCAAGTGTTGAACGACACAGGTTCAACGGAGATCGTCTGCTGTTTAACCGAACTGCACGTCAAAGCACGCTCGCTGTATTGGAATGTGCGTTTTGCGGTGGAAGCGATTCAAGAAGCGGGCTACGCCTACAACGAATTTAAGAGCGTGAAGCCTGAAGTTCGCCGTGAACTGCGTAAAGTGGCGTTCAACGTACCAAGCCGTAAAGATTTAGCCGAAGCGGAGCAAGCCTTGGTTCACGGCAAAGGCATTGCAACGGGGGTGGCTTGTGCGAAGAATGTGGCAAATTGCCCACCGAATGTCTGCACGCCGAAATACCTTGCGGAACGTGCGAAAGATCTCGCCAAAGCGTACGCCAACATTACGACCACCATCATTGATGAAAAAGAGATGAAAGGTTTGGGAATGAATGCCTACTTAGCGGTGTCGCAAGGCTCGGAAAACCCTGCTTATATGTCGCTGATTGAGTACAAAAATCATCCAAATTCAGATGCCAAACCGATTATTTTGGTCGGCAAGGGAATGACCTTCGATTCAGGTGGTATCTCGATCAAGCCTTCTGCGTCAATGGACGAAATGAAATACGATATGGGCGGTGCCGCTGGTGTGTACGGCACGATGAAAGCCATTGCCGAGATGCAGTTGCCGTTAAACGTGATTGGCGTGTTGGCAGGCTGTGAAAATATGCCAGACGGCAAGGCTTACCGCCCAGGCGACATCATCACCACAATGGCAGGGCTGACGGTGGAAGTGCTGAATACCGATGCCGAAGGGCGTATGGTGCTGTGCGATGCCTTGACCTATGTGGAGCGTTTCGACCCTGAACTCGTGATCGACGTGGCAACGCTCACAGGGGCGTGTGTGGTGGCACTTGGCAACCACACCACGGGGCTGATCTCCACCAGCAACGCCTTGGCTCACGACTTGCTCAATGCGTCTGAACAAGCGGACGACCGTGCGTGGCGATTACCAACGGGCGAAGAGTATCAAGAGCAACTCAAATCCAACTTCGCCGATCTCGCCAACATCGGCGGCAGCTACGGCGGAGCGATTACCGCTGGCGTGTTCTTGTCGAACTTCACCAAAAAATACACTTGGGCTCACTTAGACATCGCAGGTACAGCGTGGAAATCGGGGGCAGCCAAAGGGGCAACCGGCCGCCCAGTGCCAATGCTTTCGCAGTTTTTGATTGAGAAGGCGAAGGGGTAATAAATCAGCTAGGCAGAAATGCCTTGCAGACAATCAAGGGGGATATTTTACATTTTTTTGTCAAGATCTTACCCCTTGTAGTGCGATTAGTGTGAGCAAGTTCGCTAAGCACCCACATTTTAGGAGAAAAACAATGAAATCAATTCGTTATTTGATATTTCCATTAGGCGTGGCAATATTATCAGCCTGTGATAATGGTGAGGATAAAGTGTTTCTCAAAGATGCACCCGCGTCATTAAGAACGTCTTTCAGTGAATCTTTTAAAGCATCTTGTATTGAGAATGAGATGATGCAGAAAGGGGTTACGGAAGATATGCGACCTAAATTGATTGAAGTTTGTGAGTGTGGACTCAAAAAAGCCGAGAATATTGTAACCGTTGAGCACATAGAGAAAATGCAAAAAGGCGATCAAAAAGTCGTTGAAGAGGTGATTTCTCACGTTAAAACGGCAAGTCTAAGCTGTTTGTAAGCATAATCCTAAACATCATTTGCATAAAAGGCGTTATTGGCTCAAAATAACGCCTTTTTTACGCTTTCTCTTGCAGAAGGCCCTGACTTGTTATCAGAAAGAGATCTCAAATGTTACAAAACAAACCTGAATTGCTCTCGCCGGCTGGCTCGCTGAAAAATATGCGTTACGCCTTTGCCTATGGGGCAGATGCCGTTTACGCAGGGCAGCCACGTTATAGTTTGCGTGTGCGAAATAATGAATTCAACCACGCTAATCTGAAAATCGGGATTGATGAAGCTCACGCACTCGGCAAAAAATTCTATGTGGTGGTCAATATCGCCCCACACAATTCCAAACTGAAAACCTTTATCAAAGATTTAGAACCTGTGGTGGCAATGCAACCCGATGCGTTGATTATGTCTGACCCGGGTTTGATAATGCTCGTGCGTGAGCATTTTCCTGAAATGGATATTCATCTGTCGGTGCAAGCCAATGCGGTGAACTGGGCAACGGTCAAATTTTGGCGACAAATGGGGCTGACCCGTGTGATTTTGTCGCGTGAATTGTCGATTGACGAAATTGCTGAAATTCGCCAACAAGTGCCGGATATGGAAATCGAAATTTTCGTCCACGGTGCGTTGTGTATGGCGTATTCAGGGCGTTGCTTGCTCTCGGGCTACATCAACAAACGTGACCCGAACCAAGGCACTTGCACCAACGCTTGCCGTTGGGAATACCAAGTGGAAGAAGGCAAAGTCGATGATGTCGGCAATATTGTGTCGAAGATTGATCCTGCCGATCAAATCGAGATCAAAAACGTGGCACCGACCTTGGGCGAAGGCGACACTACAAACCGTGTGTTCTTGCTTGCCGAAACGCAAAAGCCAGACGAGCAGATGACCGCTTACGAAGACGAGCACGGCACTTATATTATGAACTCGAAAGATTTGCGTGCAGTGCAACACGTGGAAAAATTAGCCCAAATTGGCGTGCATTCTCTTAAAATCGAAGGGCGAACTAAGTCGTTCTACTATTGTGCAAGAACCGCTCAAGTTTACCGCAAAGCGATTGATGATGCGGTAGCAGGCAAGCCGTTTGATGAAAGCTTAATGGATACACTCGAAAGCTTGGCACATCGTGGCTATACCGAAGGGTTTTTGCGTCGCCACACCCACGATGAATACCAAAACTACGATTACGGCTACTCCATTTCGGAACGCCAGCAATTTGTCGGCGAATTTACCGGCAAACGCAACGAGCAAGGTATGGCGGAAGTGGCGGTGAAAAATAAATTCCTGCTGGGCGATGAAGTGGAAATGATGACACCAAAAGGCAATATCGTGTTCAAAATCGAGCGTATGCTGAATCGTAAAAACGAAGCCGTGGAAGCAGGCTTGGGTGACGGACACTTTGTGTTTTTAGATGTCCCTGCGGACATTGATTTGGATTTTGCATTGCTGATGCGAAATTTAGTCGGCAGCAACACACGTAATCCGCATAAAGCATAAGCCACCGAAAACCATTGAGTGGTTACAAGGGGGTGAGAAACGTAGAGATTTTGCAAAATCTTCTTGTTTCTCACCCCCTTGTCGATCAACGAAAGAGGTTACGCCTCGTGTGTTGTGTGCGCTTGAACTGGCTGAGTAATAGCAGAACAAAAATCAGCACATAAATGGCAAAGATACCAATCAACCATTGTGGCATGCTCAATCCTAAAAATTGCCAGCTAATTTTTCCACAGTCACCTCCCGCGGCAAATAGTGCAGGAAACCATGTGTCTAAAGGCAAGGTGGCTGGAAACTCCACAAACGGTGAACACTGATTCCATGGTGCTGGGTTGATCTGGTAGTCAGTATGTTTAATGGCTAGCAGTAATCCTTTTGTCGCACAAAATAGCCCAAACAGTATCGCAGACCAGCGAAGTAATCGACTTTTGGGTGCAAACATAGCAAATATTCCTGCAATCAAAATGCCAAGCAGGGCGATGCGTTCATAAATACACATCACACAGGGCTGTAAGCCCATGTTGTGCTGAAAGTAGAGGGCGGTGATGGTTAACGCCATACAGCTTAATATCAGCAATAGCCATGCCATACGCTGTTGAGATAATGTTTTAAAAAACGCAAACATAGTGAATGCCTTAACGTTGAATGATCCAACCACACTCTAACATAAACTGTGTCAGTGGGGTAAGGAGGAGTTCCATCGTGACAAAGCCAACTACGGCAAGTACGACGGTATAAGGCAATGCCATATAGACCATTCTGCCGTAGGATAAACGAACTAATGGGGCAAATGATGAGGTGAGCAAGAATAAAAATGCTGCCTGACCATTTGGCGTTGCCACGGAAGGTAAATTTGTCCCCGTATTAATTGCGACAGCAATTAAATCAAATTGTTCACGATCAATCGCACCTGATGCAAGGGCATTTTTCGCTTCGTTAATGTATACCGTACCAACAAAAACGTTATCAGAGATAGCCGATAATAATCCATTAAATACGTAAAAGAGTGCCAGCTGGGCGTCTTTTTCGGCTGACAGTACGAAGCGAATAATTGGATCGAACAGTTTTAAATCAATAATAACGGCAACGATTGAGAAGAATACGACTAATAATGCCGTGAAAGGTAGTGATTCTTGGAATGCTTTGCCTAGTGCATGTTCATCGGTGATACCACAAAAAGCTGTGCATAGGATAATGATGGTTAACCCGATTAATCCAACATCAGCAAGATGGAAGGCTAAGCCAATAATTAACCAAATGCCAGCAATACTTTGTACAGCAAGTTTGAGGCGATCTTGCTTCGTCATTTTCTGCTCTTGTTGTAAATTGTAATGTGCCAATACTGCCCAGACTCGCCGAGGCAGACGATCGCCATAGCCAAATACGGAATATTTTTCTAATAAGTAGCACGTGGTTGCACCACAAATGAGAACGATAATGCTAATTGGAGAGACCCGTAGGAAGAATTCACCAAATCCCCATTCCGCTTGAGCAGCAATGATGAGATTCTGCGGTTCCCCCACCATTGTCATTACCCCTCCTAATGCACTCCCCACGCCTGCATGCATGAGTAAGCTACGTAAAAAACCGCGAAATTGTTCTAACACTTGTTTGTTATTGGCAATTTTGTCGTCGTTAGTAATATCGGTAGAATCATCAAAGCTATTGCCTGATGCCACTTTGTGATATACCCCGTAAAAACCAACCCCAACACTGATGATAACTGCAATGACGGTTAAGGCATCCAGGAAGGCGGAGAGAAAGGCAGAGCTTAAACAAAATGCGAGGGATAATATTTTTTTGGAGTGAATGGTAATAATCAGCTTAGTGAAAATATATAGCAGAAGCTGTTTCATAAAATAGATACCGGCCACCATGAACATCAGGAGTAATACGACATCAAAATTTGCCATAATCTCTTGTTTAATGTGATGAGGATGAGTCATGCCGATTGCCACAGCTTCAATAGCCAGTAGACCACCAGGTTGGAGAGGATAGCATTTTAACGCCATTGCCAGGGTAAAAATAAATTCAGCAACGAGTACCCAACCAGCAATAAAAGGGCTAATGAAAAAGTAAATAAGAGGATTGATGATGAGGAAGGCTAAAATACAAAGCTTGTACCACTCTGGTGTTTTGCCTAAGAAATTTTTGTAAAATGCTTCAAAATTGTTCATAGGTAATGATTTTAAATAATGCTAAAGATAGCCAAATTGTAATATAATTTGGATTGAACGATAATACAGCAATGCTGATTTTGATAAGTAAATTTGATTTTTGATAAGCTTGTCACATTTTTTTAACAAAAGTGGCACCCTACTTCATGAAATGGAAATGTTCTGATGGAAAAATACGATCTTTTAAAAGCACAGAGTCCAGCAGCTCTTGCAGAAGAGTATATTGTGAAAAGTATTTGGAACAATCATTTTCCTGCGGGCTCCGATTTACCTGCAGAGAGAGAATTAGCTGACATTATTGGTGTAACACGGACAACGTTGCGTGAAGTATTACAACGATTAGCTCGAGATGGGTGGTTAAGTATTCAGCATGGCAAAGCAACTAAAGTCAATGATGTGTGGGAAACGGCAGGACCAAATATTATTCAAACGTTGATTAAACTTGATCGTTCTATTGTGCCGATGATTATTGCGAATGTGGTATCACTGCGAACGAGAATGGCGGAGTACTATATTCCTGAAGCGATCCGGCTAGACTCGGTGGCATCATTGATGCTGTTTAATGCATTAGATAATTTAGAGAATACCGCTACTGCTTACGCAGAATTTGATTATTACCTTTTCCGTCGCTTTACTTTTGTGGCGAATAAACCAGTATATGGACTGATTCTAAATAGCTTTAAGCCTTTGTATTTACAAGTGGCGAGCCTTTTCTTCACAGAACAGAGCTCTAGAACCTTATCATTGAATTTCTATCATCAGCTAAAAATAGCCTGTGAGCAAAATGATCATCAGCTGGCAATAGCTTGTATGGAAAAGCATCGTCAGACCAGTACGGCGATTTGGAGTGATATGTTAAGAAATTTACCTGATGATTTTGGCTATTAGACCATATCATACATTTCCCGCAGTCTTTATAAAAGATTTGCGGGAAATGCATTTATGGCTTTCTAGAACGAATTAGAAATAATAGCCTAAATTGACTTTCACATTACGTCCTGGGCCTTCCATTAAACTGAATGCAGGTTGATATTTTTTATCAAACAGATTATCAATAGCAACATCTAATCGTAGATTCTTCCACTCCCCTTGCTTCGGTGCATAGGTAGCATAGATATTGGTTAAGGTATATCCTTGATAGGTTTCTGCATCTTTTGGTACACGATTCTGATCTCGGTACAATGCTACAAGGGTGCCGATATTGAATTTATCTTTGACAATAGCATAGTCAATAGCGAAGGAGAATTTGTCGGCCGCAATGCCAGAAAGTGCCGATTTATTGATTTTATCAATACCTCTAGTTTGAGCATAGCCTGCGGTGAGCGTAATGCGATCAGTTTGATATGCTGTTTCTAATTCAATTCCTGTTAAGCGTGCATTTGAAACATTTTGATATTGAGACACTTTTGGCATAAATTCTTGTCGATCAGCAGGGTTCTCTTTAAAGACCCGTAAATGAATGAAGTCTTTCACATCATTTTGGAAATAAGTGGCATTAAAGCTAAGTTTATCTGAATCAGTGAAGAGTTCAAAGAAATGGAATTTGGCACTCAATTCTTTATTTTTAGCTGTTTCAGGTTTGAGATTTGGATTAGCTTTGAAACGATTTACGACATCTAGACCACGAATGTTTGTACCGAAATGTGCTCCGCTGACAAAACGTTCTTGCATGGATGGTGCACGGAATGCTTCGGTATAACGTGCGGTTAAATCAAGCCATGGTGTACTTTTCCAAGTCAATGCTGCTGCTGGAGACCAATGTGTACTTTTATAGCGGGTGTGTTGGCTACGAGTATCAAAATGATCGTAACGAATGCTTGGTGAAAATACGAGTGTGTCATTTAAAATAGGTACGTGGGTAAGTAAATAGATTCCTGTCGTTTTTGCTTTTGCTTGATATGGTGCAGGCCGGAATTTTCCATCGTCGTTGTTAGTTCCTCGGGCAGTATCTGCCTTATCAATGACCATATCAATGCCATAAGTAAGTGCTAAACCACCGAGATCCGTGCTGTTGTGGGCATTGACGCCAGTAGTAATTAATTTGGTTTTATCATCTAAGCCACTGATCACGCGTTTTTCCGTTTCTTTAGTGCTATTACGATAAATGGTGAACTGAGTATTCAGATAAGGATTGTCAGCAGGATTGATGTAGTAATTCAACGCTGAACTTTGATCGACAATTTTCTGTTTAGATAAATAGCTAGAACTACCAAGACGGCTTGTCAAATTAGCGTAATTTCTGCTTCTTGCTATTTCGTTTAAGATGGTTTGAGCAGTTAATTCGGTGATCGCTTCGTTATTACCTGGTGCAGTTTGTTGGAATAGGCTTGTACGATGTGAGAGTTCTAGACGATGAGTATCATTAAATTGCCAGCCTAATTTCGCCATACCGCCTGTTTGAGTGTAGGCACTGTGTGGTAGAGTCCCCTGTTTGCCAAAACGTAAATTATTGGCTTTATTGTAGAAAGCACTAATAAGGGCATCCACTTTTTCATTTGCAGCAAAGGCAGATAATGCCGTTTCAGATAAGCCATTTACCGATTGATAGCCTTGATTGACGTGTAAACCAAATTGATCATTATTTTTGAGGAGATCAAGTGCATTTGCGGTTCGCATCGCAACAACGCCTCCTAATGCACCGCTTCCCCATAGGGTACTTGATGGTCCTTTCACTACTTCTAATGCTTGAATTTGTGAAAGTGGTAGAAAGTAAGAACCGCGGTGAGCTAAATCAAAATTTTGCCGAACGCCATCAATTACTTGTACGACACGATTGCCACTTAAACCACGAATATTGGGTTTCTGTGCAATACTTCTTGCCCCACCTTGAATATCAATACCATTGATGTATTTCAATGTGTCAGCCACACTCATGCCATGTTGGGTTAATAATGCTTCTTTATTTAAATTCACCATATCATAGCTTGCTTTGGTGTAAGTAATATTGTCACGCAATGCAACTACATTGATATCAGCTAAAGAATGTGAAGAGGTTTGAGCCATACCAACAACAGGGCTAACGCAAAATAGTGCGAGAGAGAGTTTTGATAGTTTCATTAGGAGATCCTTTTAAATCAAGTTCAGGGATAAAACCATATCATAGCGAAGATAATATTATTATTCAATCATTATTGAGAATAGTTTGTATTTGTAATATCATTTGTAGGTTAGATTATCATGATGGCGTTTTATTTTTTAAACGAGGAAATACATACAATGGAATTAAATAATGCATTCTTAGTTACGTTACTGTCAACTAGCCTATCACTTTCAGCTCAGGCTACATTGCACTCCACTTCGTTAGATGCGGGTACACTTGGGCGGCAACTTGAGCAGGCTCAAGTGTTATCTAAGGTGAAACCGGCCGGAGAATTATTTGATAATAATGCGAGCCAATCTCCTTTATCTCAATCGGATCGTTCTGCGTTGCAGTTCACACTCTCAACAATCCAAGTGTTTGAATTTGAAGGGCAAGAAGTGAAGGAGGATCTTTCACAGATTTTACAACACTACATCAATAAACCGCTGACGCTGTCTGAACTGAAGCAATTAACTCATTCAATTACGCAGTATTATCGCCAAAATAATTATTTGGTGGCTAGGGCTATTATTCCACCACAAGAGATTGAGAATGGCCGTTTGCTTGTACTTGTTCTCAAAGGAAAAATGGGAGAAGTTAATGTACACAATAATAGTCTACTACGCACGTCGTTGGTACAACGTATTGCCGGTACAACGGTGGGGGATAAAGCCGCCTTGTATAAATCGGATTTAGAAAAATTAGCACTACTGCTAAATGATATTCAAGGCGTTAAGCCACAATTGTCTCTAAAGGCCGGGAAGCACCAAGGCACAACAGATTTAACCATTTCTTTGGAAGATGGTCAAAAAGCCTCTACTTACTTATCTGTGGATAATCAGGGCAATAAGGAAACAGGAATATATCGATTCGCGTTCGGTGGAAGGGTAAATAATCTGATTGGTTTGGGTGATGACTTAAAACTGGATGCCATGACCTCTGAAACAGCAAAATTAAAAAGTATACGCTTAGATTATTCTGCGTTAGTAGATGGCTATGGGAGCAGAATAGGTGGTCAGGCTCAATATATGAGCTATAAACTAGGGGGTGAGTTTTCTACACTTAATGCAAAAGGGTATTCACATGCATTGGGTGTTTATTTTCTTCACCCTACTGTACGGTTGCCAGCTTTCCGTATGAATACTAAATTGGCATTTACTCATCAATTACTGACGGATGAGCAGAACGCCGCGAAGGTAAAACAAAAGCGTCGAGCAAATAGTTTGAATTTGTTGATTAATGGCTCTTGGCGGGCAGTTGAAAATGGTACAACGTATTTTGCTTTAGGGGCAAATTTTGGCAATGTGCATCAGCAGAGTAATGAAGCAGCTCATTATCAAGATAGTCAGTGGAAAGCAAGAAATGCTTTTACAAGTTTGACTTATGCACTTTCTCATGAGCAGATGCTGGGGAATAATTTGGGATTGAATCTTACTGTAAGTGGTCAGTTTACGGATCGAAATTTAGATAGCTCACAAAAAATGTTGTTAGGTGGGCAATATGCTGTTAAGGGGTATCATTCAGGTGTGGCGTCTGTCGATGAGGGACATCTTTTTCAAGCAGAATTGAAGCATTATTTCCCTATTTTTAAAGACAGTATGCTGACTTCTTCTGTCAGCTATGATTATGCTCAAGGCCAGTTTTATAAAACGCCAGCGAATCTAGCTGATTCGTTCAAGAATAGAGTGAAATTGCAAAGTGTTGGTGTCAATTGGTCCCTTTCGGCGACGAATAATTATATGTTGAATTTAACGCTAGCAAAACCAATAGGGAATAAACTGCCTAGAGCAGATAAACACCGTGTTTGGTTCTCAGCAGTGAAAACATTTTAATTTCAAGGAGTAGATAGAATGCGTAAATTAAATTTAATTAGTCTAGGTATTTACAGTATGTTTATAGGTGGCGTTGTCTCTGCTCAAGGGTTGCCACAAAATGGACAGGTTCGTATAGGGGAGGCGACGATCTCTACTTCAGGTGGTGATATGTTAATTAAGCAGGAAACCCCAAAAATCAATATTGAATGGGATAGCTTTAATATTGGTGCTGCCAATAAGGTAACCTTCCAGCAACCTAGCGAAATTGCAGTAGCATATAATAGAGTAACAGGGGGAAATGCCAGTGAAATTCAGGGGAAATTGGAGGCAAATGGGAGAGTTTTTCTTGCTAATCCTGATGGGGTGATTTTTGGCAAAAATGCCTCAGTGAATGTGGGGGCAATACTGGCTACCACAAAAGTGTTGGCAGAAGGGCAAGATTTATCACGCAGTGATCTGCGTTTTGTGCGTGCAAAATCTAACGAAGGTGAGGTAAAAAACCAAGGAAAAATCAAAGCAACAGGGCAAAATGGTTTTATTGTTTTAGTTGGCGATAAAGTGAAAAATGAAGGCAAGCTAGAAGCGGATAATTTTTCCAAAACGGTAACAACCCGCAAGCGTATTTGTACTGGCGGACCGACTTATGCTGCTTATTGTGATAATGGTTGGTATGGCTATGAATGGGTGGAGCGCGACATTACAGAAACTATTTCGACACCCGCACAAATTATTTTGGCTGCAGGTGAAAATTTTGAGTTAGATCTCAATGAACGAGCAAATGCGATCAGTGTTAGTGTAGATGCAAATACTCTAGCACAGCTAGTGGAAAATAATGGCGTTGTGATTGCCAATAATGGCTATATTGAGCTAACAGCAAAAGGGGCAGATCAAGCTATTGACACGTTGATTAATAATAATGGCATTTTAGAAGCGAATACGGTATCTCAGCAACAAGGAAAAATTACACTATCAGCTTCTCATATTCATTTAGGCGAAAACAGCAAACTCAAAGCGGATCGTGAGATTGAGTTTACTGCACCTGTCAGAGAGAAAAAAGCGGTTCAGATTGTGTCTAAGAAGGGATCTGAAATTTTGGCTGAAAATACAAATATTAAAGTCAGCAAACTGTCGTTTGAAGGCGAATTTAATCGAGGTGAAAATACAGCCTTATATAGTGAGGAGTTAGGACAAAAAAATAAATTTAACATTGAAGTAGATGGAAAATTATCTGTTGCAGAGCAGAAAACAGAGGCAATGGAGGGGAGTTTTATCAGTAATACTGCGCTTGCTTCGATGCTAGGTAACAGTAAAAGTACTTCTGTAACTTTAAAATTGCATCGTAATCCAGTCACTAAGCAGCTAGAGCATGGCAATTTTGAGCTTTCTGGCAATTTAGCAGTGAATTCATTTAGAAATAGTGACAGTTTGCTGAAAATTAATACAACAGGATTTAGTCTCAATGATGCCACAATTAAAGCGAATAATGGTCGTTTGAATATTGTTACTGAGTTAGCCTATCAGCGTTCTCTGCGTCCTGATGGGGTAGATACTAGTGTGAATTTACGCAATACTACCTTAGATTTGGGTAAAGGCTCTATTGGCTTTGGACGAGTGGGGCGTAGTGGTTATTATTTGAATCGACCAGCGAACTCTGTTGAAGATGAGCAACGAAGCTATTTTGATGTAAATATCCAGAAATTGGGGCTTCAGAATGTGGATGACTTTGTTATTGCAGGTGGTTTTGGTCAGGTCATGATTGATGGCTTAACTCATAAAGGAAGAGCGAATTTCTATTTACATGGTGGAAATAGCCGTATCTGGGGATTAAAAACGCCTGCTTGGGAATATGGTGTGCAAAATATTGAGGAACGTACCCTTCGTTCACGCAAACACCATGATTGTGAACGATGCCGTCGTTGGACATATTCGACAGAGCTTTCCGAAAACTATGTTGCCCGTGAATTCTTTGATACTTATGACTTGTGGAATGTCGCACAGAATAAGCAACATCTTGATACTCAAATTACGATCAAAAATAGTAATATTCAAACTCATGATGGTTTCGTGCATTTAATGGCTAAAAATATCAATGTACAAGACTCCGACATCGGCATTTCCTTTGATCGTCCATTAACTCATGACACCTTACAACGTCGTTTACATAAGTTGGGGATGAACGGAAAAATTGTCTTGGATAATAGCCATATTAAGGTGAGTGGTGCTGATATCCGTGATTCATCACCAGATGCTCGACAAGCAGCTGCAGGATTTTTCTTGCTGGGTGAGCTAGTTGGAAAAAACAAAAGTTCGATTTTCGTGAAAACCCATCAAGGTTATACTTTGCGTACGGACGGTAATACTACCTTGAAAGGGGAGCAGTCAAAGGACGATTTGAAAATCACTTTAGTGAATACAGGCATAGCCCCAGATTTGAATGTAGGTATTACCGATGATTATCCAGATGTGGCAAATACCGCATTTTCACCAGGTGATGCGGCGAATACCAAAACGGTGGTTGAAAATCTCACCTTAAATGTGATTGCTCCAAATGGTGCTCCAGCTTATTACAGCTCAGATAGTGTGCCAATTGAGATCAAAAATGCGGATGTCTCTTTCTTTGAACAACCTCGAGTACATCGTAAAGAGAGTGCATCTTTCCGAGGAGAAGCAAAACAGATTACACATCGTGAGGCACTTCAAGCCATTGATCAATCGCAAGGTATTGCACCAACGAACTTATCTTCTGAGCAGGTCAGCGTGATGCCAAAAGTTCAACAAACTCTTGACGTATTAGCTCGAGTTGAGCAGTTTTCAGCAGAAAAAAATGTTGCAGTAGAAGTATGTCAGGAAGAGGAAAATTGTGAATCTCTTTCTTTGGGTAACCAGCATACGGAAGCGAAAGTGAGCATTGGTGAATTGAAATAATCACTGTCTACATAACATACTAAAAATAGGCAATAAATTAGATTTATTGTCTATTTTTTCTTTCTATAACGAGAAATTTTCTGCTGTATCCATTGCATAAAATAAAACAGCTTGCCCCATAGAATGTAAAGGGATAGAATTCATAAGATGGGTGGAGAAAAGTGGGAATTTATGGTATTTCTTGGGAATATTCCATCGTGTTTATATCAATTAAGCTTCACTAAGATGAGAGAATAGCGATCATGTTCCGCGGGGCAACTTCAATCAATGTAGACAGCAAAGGGCGGTTGGCGATCCCAACACGCTATCGTGCCGAATTGCTTGAAAAGCACCAAGGCAGTCTAATTTGTACTGTCGATATTCGCCAACCTTGTCTGCTACTTTACCCCCTGAAAGAGTGGGAAATGATTGAGCAAAAATTGCTTGCCCTCTCGAATTTTGACCCCACCCAACGCCGAATCCAACGTGTGATGCAAGGTTTTGCGACCGAATGTGAAATGGATTCTGCTGGGCGAATTTTACTCAGCCCTGTTTTGCGTCAGCACGCAAAACTTGAACAGCAAATTATGTTAGTGGGTCAGCTAAATAAATTTGAAATTTGGCAAGAGCAGCAATGGCAAGCCCAAATCAGTGAAGATTTGGCGATTGGTAATTCTGCTGATCTGCTCAACTGCGAAGCCCTAAAGCATCTCTCGTTATAAATGGAAAGCAAAATGAATGATCCAAAACACATTACAGTGCTGTTAAATGAAGCTGTGGACGGTTTAGCCATTAAACCGAACGGCATTTACATTGATGGTACTTTTGGTCGTGGCGGTCATTCACGTTTGATTTTAAGTCGTCTTGGCGAACAGGGTCGCCTGATTGCGATTGATCGTGATCCTCGTGCAATTACCGAAGCCAATACCATTTCCGATCCTCGTTTTCAAATTGTGCATTCGGCATTTTCTGCCATTCCAAACATCTGCGAAGAACTGGGTTTAGTTGGCAAAATTGACGGTATTTTGCTCGATCTAGGCGTGTCTTCACCACAATTAGATGAAGCCGAAAGGGGGTTTAGCTTTATGCGAGATGGCCCCCTTGATATGCGAATGGACACCACCAAAGGCGTGTCTGCAATGGAGTGGCTTGCTCAAGTCTCTGAAGAAGACTTAGCTTGGGTCTTGAAAGAGTTTGGCGAAGAACGCTTTGCCAAACGCATCGCACAAGGGGTCACTTCTTACAATAAATCTGCAAAAGAGAAGATCTCCCGCACCTTGCAACTGGCAAAAATTATTGAGGAGTCGGTGCCATTTAAAGAAAGGCACAAACACCCAGCCACTCGCTCTTTCCAAGCCATTCGTATTTTTATCAACAGCGAATTAGACGAATTGGAAAAGGCGTTGAATTCGACATTGAGCGTGCTTGCCCCAGCAGGGCGTTTGTCAATTATCAGTTTCCATTCGTTGGAAGACCGAATGGTTAAACAATTTATGCGTAAGCAAAGCAAAGGCGAAGCCGTGCCGAAAGGCTTGCCGATTTTAGAAAGTGAATTGAATAAAAATATTCCGCTGAAAACCATTGGCAAAGCGATTATGCCAACTCAGGCGGAAATTGACGCAAACCCACGTTCACGCAGTGCGGTATTGCGAATTGCGGAGAAACGATAATGGCAAATGAACGTTACCCTTTACGTCAAATCATTTTGGATGATTTAACTAGCCACAATAAAGTGGCTTTGATTTTACTACTTTGTGTTGTTATTTCTGCCGTGATGACTGTTTGGGTGACTCATCAAACACGTCTATTAACAGCGCAAGAATCCTACTATGCTTCACAAAATGAGAAGCTCAACGATCAATATATTAATCTACAGTTAGAGGAAAATTCACGGAGTAAAAAATCGATTATTGAAGCTGCAGCAGAGAAATTGGAGTTACGAGCAATTAAAAAAGATCAGGAAGTAATATTAATGAGGTAATTTAATGAAAAAACACATTAAACCTAAACCTAAAGTGAGCACGGCCAGAAAACCAGAGAATAAAGCACTAAAAAGTTACATTCCCTCCCGCTTTATATTGGTTTATCTATTTGTTGTAGTACTCTCTGCAGCCTTGTTAGCTCAAAGTGCTGACCTACAAGTCACACGAGCAAATGAAATGATTGAAAGAGCGAATCAATATTCCCTACGTAAAGTAAACCTACCATCGACTCGAGGAGACATTCTAGATAGAAATGGTCGTATACTTTCTACAAGTGTGCCGATGTATTCAGTCACAATTGATCCTAGACGTTATTTTTCCTCCAAATTAAACCGCGATAAAGCACGTTGGCAAGCACTGGCTAAAGATATAGGAGGATCTACGAGTAAAATTACATCAAACGTCAATAAGTTTATAACCCAGAAAATTAATGCTAAGAAAAAAGAAGATAGAGAAAAATATAATCCACGAGCGATCTTCAATCTTGAAAGTGAGGATTATTGGCGTTTATTGGCTAGTACTACTGCTGTGAATTATGACGTACTTCTCAGTAAAGTACGTTATAGTCCTTATTCAGAATTTCTCAAATTAGAAGAAGAGGCAATTCAGCTTGAAAAAAATAAATTGGCGCTATTGGCAGAAAGTTTGAATTTAAAATATCAAGCACTCTTGGAAAAATTGTATTTGTCTTCAGAAAAAAGCTTGATTTATTTAGCTCGTCATCAATCAGAAACCATTGCCGAGTTTCTGATTGGTGGTATTTTACCGAAGGAGGAGGCTAATTTAAACGAATATAAAGGTTTGGGTATTGATGGTTTAATATTGCGTAAAGAATTTCGACGTTTTTATCCTTTAGGGGAAGAGGTTGCACAATTAATTGGTTTTACCAACCTTGATGATAAAGGAGCTGAAGGCTTAGAGAAAAGTTTTGATGCGTTATTGGTCGGGCGAAATGGTAATAAAGTCATTCGTAAGGATGCAAAAGGCAATATCATTGAGAATATTCGTGAAGAAAAACAGTATAACCCACAGAATATCATGCTAAGTATTGATGAGGATTTACAATCAATGGCTTATCATGAAATCAAAAAAGCGGTGAGCGAAACTAAAGCAGAATCGGGTACGGCTGTATTGGTTGATGTACAAACAGGTGAAATTCTTGCCATGGCGAATGCACCTTCTTACAACCCAAATAACCGCAATGAATTCAACGTAGAACTTGCTGCCAATCGTGCGATTACGGACACATTTGAGCCGGGGTCAACAGTGAAGCCATTCGTAGTGATTTCCGCATTACAAAATAAAGTGACCTATCTTGATGAAGTATTAAATACTCAACCTTTCACCGCAAATGGAAAGTTGATCCAAGACCCGTCTTACTATGAAAAGCTCACGCTCACAGGTGTAATACAAAAATCCAGTAATACAGGGGTAAGCCGTCTTGCTTTACGTATGTCGCCAGAAGCATTGTTGGAAACCTACGATAATGTTGGATTTGGTAAAGAAACAAGATTAGGCTTAGGCGAATCTAAAGGGAGAAAGGGCGATCGTAATAAAGTGTTGTCTGATATTGAACGGGCAACATTATCCTATGGCTACGGATTAAGCGTGACACCACTACAATTAGCTCGTGCTTACGCGACCCTGGGTAGTTTTGGTATTTACCGTCCACTCTCCATTACTAAAGTTGATCCCCCTGTGATTGGTGAGCGTGTATTACCAGAAAAAATTACCCGTGATGTGGTGAAAATGATGGAAACAGTAGCTGAAAAAGGAGGAACAGGCACAAGAGCCGCTGTGGAGGGATTTCATGTTGCGGTGAAAACAGGAACAGCCCAAAAAACCAAAACCATCAAAGATCAAAATGGTAAACCCAAAACTATTTATACGGACAAACATCTTGCTTACACTGCAGGGATTGCCCCAGCAAGTAATCCTCAATTTGCCTTGGTGGTATTAATTAACGATCCGAAAGTTGCGAATTATTACGGGGGGGCTGTGGCAGGGCCTATTTTCTCGAAAATTATGGGATATACGCTAAAAGCACGTAATATCAAGCCAGATAACATTATTGATGGTCGCCAGGTGATTCGTCTTACTAAGCCACAAGCAGTGAATTAATGAGAATATTATGCAACGTTTACTCTATTTCTTCCCTAAATTATCGAGCTGGACAACACTCACTCCATTAAATCAAATGTGTCTAGATAGTCGAGCGATCCAACGGGGTGATCTTTTTATTGCTTTAAAGGGGCATTATGTTGATGGTCGCCAGTTTATCTGCAATGCCATTGAACAAGGAGCAAGCTTGATTTTGGCTGAATCAGATGAGTCACTTGGTTTGGTGGAGGTAAATACAGATTTTGCAAAATCTTGCCTTTTCTCCCCCCCTTGTACCGTGATTGACGTGCCCAATTTACCCAAATTGCTCTCTCAAATCGCAGGGGCATTTTATGGCGAACCCTCTCAAAAACTGACGTTGGTCGGCATTACCGGTACCAACGGCAAAACCACCACCGCTCAACTGCTTGCCCAATGGCGAAACTTGCTGGGTGGTAAATCGGCGGTAATGGGGACGATTGGCAACGGCTTGTATGGGCAGGTGCAAGAAGCGGTCAATACCACAGGTTCCGCCATTGAAATTCAGCAAAATCTCGCCAGTTTCGTGGAGCAAGGGGCAGATTTCTGTGCAATGGAAGTCTCCAGCCACGGCTTGGCTCAATACCGTGCCGAAGCCCTTGAGTTTGATTTAGCGGTGTTTACCAATTTGAGCCGTGATCATTTGGATTATCACAACACAATGGAAGAGTACGCTGCGGCGAAATTCCGCCTGTTCGGCGAACTTTCCACCAAACAGCAAGTGATCAACGCCGATGATCAAATCGGGCGTGAATGGCTGTCGAAATTGCCTGAAGCAGTAGCGGTGAGTATTAACCCACAACAAACACTCAGCCAAAAACGTTGGATTCAAGCGAAAAATGTCGCTTATACGCTACAAGGAGCAAGCATCGAATTTGAATCCTCTTGGGGCAGTGGCAAATTAGACAGCCGTTTGATCGGGGCATTTAACGTCAGCAACTTACTGACGGCTTTTGCTGGACTGTTGGCGTTAGGCTACGATTTGACTCAATTATTAGAAACTGCACCGCACTTAACAGGTGTTTGCGGACGAATGGAATGTTTAGTGAGCAAAGAAGCACCGCAAGCGAACCCAATGGTGATTGTGGACTACGCCCACACACCAGACGCACTCGAAAAAGCGTTACAAGCCGCTCGCCTACATTGCGACGGCAAACTTTGGTGCGTATTCGGTTGCGGTGGCGACCGTGACACAGGCAAGCGTCCGCTAATGGCAAGCATTGCCGAACAGTACGCCGACAATGTGATCGTAACAGACGACAACCCAAGAACTGAAGATCCTGATGTGATTTTCGCCGACATTATGCAAGGCTTCAAAAAACCGAATGCGATCCAAAAAATGCACATTCGCCAATACGCGATCGAACAAGCGATCGCCCAAGCCGACAGCAAAGACGTGGTGTTGATTGCAGGCAAAGGGCACGAGGATTATCAGATTATTGGGACGAAGAAGTATCATTTTTCGGATCAGGAAGTGGCAAGAAAATTCTTGGGGTAATTGTTACTTTCTTTGCTCGTGCAAAGACAAACGCTTTAGCGTTTGAGCGTTGGCTCTGCCAACGACCCAAAGGGCGAACAAAGTGAGTAAAGTAACCAAAGAAAGCACGCCCTACTTCACCGCTTTCTTCGCTTGGTTTGAATTTGCTTAACGAAAAAATTTTGAACTCGCTTGCGTTGCAAGCTCAAACATAAAATTTTTTCTACAAATTCAAAGTCGCTCAGGCGGTTCAGAAGGGATATGGGCGAACTTTACAATTTCTACAAGGTTCTACAAGGGGTCAGATTTTATAAAAAATCTGCAAAATAGTTAAAAAATAACGATCGCAAAGACGGATCGGGTTCCCTTCTGAGCGACTTGGGATTTCTAGGAAAATTTGTACTGTTTGAGCGAAGCGAGTTTACAAATTTTCCGTCAAGGAAATCCCAACCAAGCGAAGCAGGGTGTACTTTCTTTTGGTTACTTTTCTTTGGCAACGCAAAGAAAAGTAACATAGGAAAATTTATGATTAAACAAACAACAAGCGAAATAGCAAATATCTTAAACGCCAAACTCATCGGCAACGGCGATACGGTCATCGAAAACATCAGTACCGACACACGCCAAGCGGTCAGTTCGGGGCTGTTTTTTGCGTTAAAAGGCGAGAAATTTGACGCTCACGATTATGTGGCACAAGCCATTGAGCAAGGTTGTGTGGCGTTGGTGGTGGAACGTGAATTAGCCGTCAATGTGCCACAAATTATCGTGAAAGATACCCGTTTGGCGTTGGGCGAGTTGGCGAAATGGTTGAAAGCCAAGCTCAATCCAAAAACCGTGGCGATGACAGGCTCATCTGGTAAAACCACTGTGAAAGAGATGACGGCAAAAATTTTGCAGAAAGTTGCGATCAGCGAAGACCGAGTGCTTTACACTTTTGGCAATTTAAACAACGACTTAGGTGTGCCACTCACGCTGTTACGTTTAACGGAACAACATCAATTTGCGGTGGTCGAACTGGGGGCGAATCATATTGGCGAAATCGCCTACACCGCTCAAATTGCCAATCCCGATGCCTGTTTGGTCAATAATGTGGCAGCAGCCCATTTGGAAGGGTTTGGATCGCTGGCAGGCGTGGCTCAAGCGAAAGGCGAGATTTATCAAGGCTTGAAAGCCGACGGCAAGGCGATTCTCAATTTGGCTCATTATTATCCACAGTGGCAAAAAGCGATTGGCGAGCGTGAGTTGCAATCGTTCTGCTACACGGGCGAAGATAAAGACAGCTATGCCGATTTCTGGGCGGAAAATGTGGAGCTGCATTTGAGTGGTTCACGTTTTACCTTGCACACGCCACAGGGCGAAGTGGCAATCAATCTGCCGTATTTGGGCGAACATAATGTGAGCAATGCCTTGGCAGCCACAGCGTTGGCAATGGCGGTAGGGGCGGATTTGAATGCGGTGAAAGCTGGATTGGAACAGCGTTCGCAAGTCAAAGGGCGGTTGTATCCGATTGAAATCAATCAGAATTTACTGCTGATTGATGATAGCTATAACGCCAATGTGGATTCAATGAAGTCAGCGGTGTCGGTGCTGAAAAATTACCCTGCCTTCCGCATTTTTGCCGTAGGCGATATGGCGGAGCTGGGCAAAGACAGTGCAGCTTGCCATCAGGAAGTGGCGGATTTTGTAGCTGCCGCTGAGCTGGATTTGGTTGTATCGTTCGGCAAAGAGAGTGCCGTGATTAGCCAAAATGCTGCTCATCACTTTACCGACAAAACTGCAATGGCAGCATTTTTGGCAGACATCATTTTGCAGAAAATGGAAGATTCTCACCCCCTTGTCCTATTGGCAAAAGGCTCTCGCAGCCAAAAAATGGAAGAGTTGATCACCGCTCTTGAGGCAAAATTTTCATTTTTAAAGGATAACAAATGTTAGTTTGGTTAGCTGAGTATTTGGTGCAATTTAACACCGTGTTTAACGTGGTGTCGTACATCACGTTCCGTTCCATTATGGCATTGCTCACGGCAATGTTGATCGGCTTGTGGATTGGGCCTAGGGTCATTCGCCGTTTGCAGATCCTCAAATTCGGGCAAGAAGTGCGAAATGACGGGCCAGAAAGCCACTTCAAAAAACGGGGCACACCGACAATGGGTGGCATTATGATCCTGTTTGCGATTGGCGTGAGTACGCTCCTTTGGGCAGATTTACGCAACCCGTATGTCTGGTTTGTACTGTTTATTCTGTTTGGTTATGGCGTGGTCGGGTTTGTCGATGATTACTGGAAAATCGCACGCAAAAACACAGACGGCTTAATCGCTCGTTGGAAATATTTTTGGCTGTCGGTGATCGCCTTGATTTCTGCCTTTGGAATGTATGCGATTGGTAAAGACACGGCAGCAACGCAACTGGTGGTGCCGTTTTTCAAGGACGTAATGCCACAGCTTGGCTTGTTCTACATTGTGCTGACCTATTTTGTGATTGTTGGCACCAGTAACGCCGTGAATTTAACGGACGGCTTAGACGGCTTGGCAATCGTGCCGATTATTATGGTCGCAGGCGCATTCGCCTTGATTGCGTGGGCAACGGGGAACTACAATTTTGCCGAATATTTGCACATTCCTTACATCAAATACAGCGGTGAGTTGGTGATTTTATGTACCGCCATTGTCGGGGCGGGCTTGGGCTTTTTATGGTTTAACACTTACCCTGCGCAAGTGTTTATGGGCGATGTTGGCTCGCTCTCACTCGGCGGTGCCTTGGGCGTGATTGCGGTCTTGGTTCGCCAAGAATTATTACTTGTGGTAATGGGCGGTGTGTTTGTGGTGGAAGCCTTATCCGTGATTTTACAAGTCGGCTCCTACAAACTCCGCCAAAAACGCATCTTCCGAATGGCACCTATCCACCATCACTTTGAACTGAAAGGCTGGCCAGAACCACGAGTTATCGTGCGGTTTTGGATCATCACCTTGATGTTAGTATTGATTGGGTTAGTGACGTTGAAATTGCGTTAAAAGTAGGATGGGCTTTAGCCCATCAAATCATCAAATAACAATGATGGGCTAAAGCCCATCCTACAATATAGAAAAGAAAATGAGATACCAAAACAAACAAATCACTATTATTGGCTTAGGCACGACAGGACTATCTTGTGTGGCATTTTTTGCGGATAAACAGGCAAAAGTGCGAGTGATTGACACTCGTGCCAATCCCAGCGGTGCGGATAAATTACCTGCGGATATTCCACTCCACACAGGTGGTTTGAACCTTGAGTGGTTGCTCAGTTCTGATTTAATTGTGATCAGCCCTGGGCTTGCATTGGCAACCCCTGAAATTCAGCAAGCGATTGCCAACGGCGTGGAAGTGGTGGGCGATATTGAGCTGTTCTGCCGTGAAGCCAAAGCGCCGATTATTGCGATTACAGGCTCGAACGGCAAAAGTACCGTCACATCATTGACTACCGAAATGGCAAAGCAGGCTGGTGTGAAAGTGGGAATGGGTGGCAACATTGGCGTGCCCGCCTTGAGTTTACTTAAAGGCGATTATGAACTTTATGTATTGGAACTCTCCAGTTTCCAACTGGAAACCACTTATTCGCTCAACGCCAAAGCGGCGACGATTTTGAATATCAGCGAAGATCATATGGATCGCTACGACAGCCTTGAAGAGTATCGCCAAGCCAAACTGAAAATTTATGACAATGCCGAAAATGTGATTGTGAATGGCGAAGACAGCCAAACTTTCCCTGTGCAAGGGGTAAGATCTTGCCGAAAATTTGCAGAAAATGCAGGCGAGTACAGCTTACGGAATGGGGCGTTATTCGCTGGCGAAGACAAAGTGATCGACACCGCCAAAATGGTGTTGAAAGGTCGTCATAATGAGATGAACGCCTTGGCAGCAATGGCGTTGGCGGAAAGTGCGGGTGTAGATCGTGCAGGCATTATCAAAGCATTGAAAACCTATTCAGGCTTGGATCACCGCTTCCAACCTGTGCCAACGACCGATGGCGTGCGTTGGATCAACGATTCCAAAGCAACGAATGTCGGTAGCACAGTGGCGGCGTTAAATGGCTTAAAAGTCGATGGCACCCTTTATCTTTTACTCGGTGGCGATGGCAAAGGGGCGGATTTCTCGGAACTCAAACCTCTGATCAATCAGCCAAATATTGTGTGCTATTGCTTTGGGCGTGATGGTGCGGAATTGGCAAAGCTCACCGAAAACAGCGTTTTAGTGGAAACGATGCAACAGGCTGTGGAAGCGATTCGCCCGAAATTGCACGCAGGCGATATGGTTCTGCTTTCGCCTGCCTGTGCGAGTTTGGATCAGTTCCCAAATTTTGAAGTGCGTGGCAAACAGTTTGCACAGTTAGCTCAAGGAGCAACGAGTTAATGCGAGAAAAAGTCAAACAAGAGTGGAAAAAATGGACTGAGCTAACACCAACGAATGCGTTATATGATCGCACCTTATTTTGGTTATTTTTAGGGCTGCTGGTCATTGGATTTGTAATGGTAACTTCTGCCTCAATTCCGGTGAGTACAAGATTGTATAAAGATCCTTTTCATTTTGCAGTGCGTGATGCGATATATGTGTCTGCGTCGATTGTGGCATTTTTCCTTGCCATACAAATTCCGAGTGAGAATTGGGAAAAGTGGAATGTGCCGTTTTTTCTTTTATCTATTTTTTTATTAGCAGTGGTGCTGATTTTTGGGAAAAATGTGAACGGTGCAACGCGTTGGATCCCGATTGGTCCAATCAATTTCCAGCCTGCGGAATTGGCTAAATTAGCGGTAATTTGTTATTTTTCAAGTTTCTATGTGCGGAAGTTTGATGAAATGCGGACAATGAATTTGAGCTTTATTCGCCCAATGGTTATTCTGTTACTCTTCAGCGGTCTGCTATTGTTACAGCCTGATTTGGGAAGTACTGCAGTGTTATTTGTACTGACCTTTGCAATGCTATTTACAATGGGGGCGAAAAAGTTACAGTTTCTCTTTTTAGCTGTAGCAGGGGCGGTTGCTTTTGCCTTTTTGGTTTTAACATCGGAATATCGACTGAAACGGATTACCTCATTTATGGATCCCTTCGCTGATGCTTATGGCGATGGCTACCAGCTATCGAATTCACAAATGGCATTTGGTCAAGGGCAACTCTTTGGGCAAGGGTTAGGTAATTCGGTACAAAAATTAGAATATTTGCCTGAAGCACACACCGATTTTGTGATGGCGGTAGTTGGGGAAGAGTTTGGTTTAGTGGGGATTATTTTTATTGTATTTTTATTGGTTGCCTTAACGTTACGAGCGTTAAAAATCAGCCGAGAATCGCTCATTCAAGAAGCTCGCTTTAAAGGCTTCTTTGCTTTTGGGATTGGCATTTGGATCTTTATTCAAGGCTTTGTGAATTTAGGCGTTGCATCAGGTTTATTGCCGACTAAAGGATTAACGTTCCCGCTAGTCAGTTATGGTGGCTCCAGTTTGGTGATTATGGCAATGGCGATTGCGATTTTGGCTCGGATTGACCACGAGAATCGGCTAGAGCGAGTCGGGCACGCAACATTAAAAGAAGAGTAGGAAGAACAATGGCGAAGAAATTATTAGTAATGGCAGGTGGCACGGGCGGACACGTTTTCCCTGCCATTGCCGTTGCCAGAGAATTACAGCAACAAGGCTGGGAGATTCGTTGGCTTGGCACCAAAGATCGTATGGAAGCGGAACTGGTGCCAAAACACGGCATTCCCATTGACTTTATTGACATTTCGGGGTTGAAAGGCAAAGGGTTTAAAGCCTTGCTGAAAGCCCCGTTTGAAATTTTTAAAGCGATTTTGCAAGCCCGTAAAATTATTAAAAACTATCAACCAGATGCGGTGTTAGGAATGGGCGGTTATGTGTCAGGGCCGGGTGGCGTGGCGGCAAAATTATGCGGTGTGCCGATTGTGCTACACGAACAAAATGCGGTGGCAGGGCTGACCAATAAATGGCTGTCAAAAATTGCCAATAAAACCTTGCAAGCCTTCCCAACGGCGTTTGCGAATGCCGAAGTCGTTGGCAATCCAGTGCGTCAGGATTTATTCCAAATTGCTCCGCCTGAGGTGCGTTTTGCAGAAAAAGGCTATCCCATCAACATTTTAGTGATGGGTGGCAGCCAAGGGGCAATGGTAATGAACCAAACCGTGCCAGAAGTGGCAAAACAGCTGGGTAATCAAGTGTTTATCAGCCACCAAGTGGGCAAAGGCAAGTTACAAGGGGTAGAGAAAATCTATCAATCTGCAAATAATGGGGTGGCGAGCGAATTTATTGAGGATATGAAAGCGGCTTATGAATGGGCGGATTTAGTGATTTGCCGTTCAGGGGCGTTGACCGTGTGCGAAATTGCCGCCGCAGGTTTGCCTGCGATTTTTGTGCCGTTTCAACACAAAGATCGCCAGCAATTTTTGAATGCTGAATTTTTAGCGAAAGAGGGTGCGGCTATCATTATTGAGCAGCCTGATTTTACTCCTGAAAATGTATTGAATGCATTGCAACCGTTGCTTGCAGATCGTCAGAAATTGACGGAAATGGCAATTCGAGCGAAACAAAAAGCCTCGCCATTAGCAGCCAAACGGGTCGCAGAAGTGATTGTGGACGTGGTGAAATAAGAAAAAAGTAGGGTGGGCATTTGCCCACCAAATTGCAAAATGTTTCAAAAATCTGACCGCTTGTGGCGGTCATTGGTGGGCAAAATGCCCACCCTACTCATGAGTACAAAACTAATGAAAAATTTCCAAGATAAAATCAAAAAACTTGTGCCAGAAATGCGTCGTGTCAGCCAAATCCATTTTGTGGGGATTGGTGGAGCAGGTATGTCGGGCATTGCTGAAGTGTTATTGAACGAAGGTTATCAAATCAGTGGGTCGGACATTGCCGATGGGGCGGTAACCCAACGCCTTGCCAAAGCTGGGGCGAAGATTTTCTTCGGGCATCAAGCTGATAATATTGCTGGAGCGAGCGTGGTCGTGATTTCCAGTGCGATCACTGAAGATAACCCTGAAGTGGTGGCGGCAAACGAAGCTCGAATCCCAGTAATCCAACGGGCACAGATGTTGGCAGAAATTATGCGATTCCGCCACGGCATTGCGGTGGCAGGGACACACGGCAAAACCACCACAACCGCAATGATTTCAATGATTTATACCGAGGCAAAACTTGACCCAACCTTTGTGAATGGCGGTTTAGTCAAATCTGCGGGCAAAAATGCTCACTTGGGGGCAAGCCGTTATTTGATCGCCGAAGCGGACGAAAGTGATGCTTCGTTCTTGCATTTGCAACCGATGGTGTCGGTTGTCACGAATATCGAACCAGACCATATGGAAACCTACGGCGGCGATTTCGAGAAGATGAAAGCCACTTACGTCAAATTCTTGCACAACTTACCATTCTACGGGCTGGCGGTGATGTGTGGCGATGATAATGTGTTAATGGAATTAGCCCCCAAAGTCGGTCGCCAGGTGATCACTTATGGCTTTGGCGAACATTGCGATTATCGCATTGAAGATTATCAACAAACGGGCTTCCAAGGGCATTACAGCGTAGTTTGCCCAACAGGCGAACGGATTGATGTGTTGCTTAACGTGCCAGGCAAGCACAATGCGTTAAATGCCACAGCAGCTCTTGCGGTAGCGAAAGAAGAAGGGATTGAAAATCAAGCGATTTTAGCCGCCCTTGCCGAGTTCCAAGGGGCAGGTCGCCGTTTTGATCAGCTCGGATCGTTCATTCGCCCGAACGGCAAAGTGATGTTGGTGGACGATTACGGACACCACCCAACGGAAGTGGACGTGACAATCAAAGCCGCTCGCCAAGGTTGGGAAAACAAACGGATTGTGATGATTTTCCAACCGCACCGCTACTCTCGCACCCGTGATCTGTTTGATGAATTTGTGCAAGTGCTGTCGCAAGTCGATGCCTTGATTATGTTAGACGTTTACGCTGCAGGCGAAGCCCCGATTGTGGGGGCAGACAGTAAAGCCTTGTGCCGTTCGATCCGCAATCTTGGCAAAGTCGATCCGATTTTGGTGTCGGACACCGCACAGCTTGGCGATGTGTTAGATCAAATTATTCAAGACGGCGATTTGGTTTTAGCTCAAGGGGCAGGCAATGTGAGCAAGCTCTCACGGGATTTGGCGGAAAGTTGGAAGTCATAATTGAAAATGAGGTAGGGACGTGTTGCACACGTCCTTGGGCGTATGCAATACGCCCCTACATTGATGAGAAAAGATAAAACGGACAAAATGAAGATGAAAAACGAAAAAATTGCGGTGTTATTTGGTGGCGAATCGGCAGAGCGTGAAGTGTCGCTCAATTCGGGCAAAGCCGTGTTCGGGGCGTTACAAAGTTTGGGTTACAACGTAGAGGCGATTGATACCCAATCTTTCCCGATTGAAAAACTCAAAGAGAAAGGTATTCAACGTGTGTTCAATATTTTGCACGGTGGCATTGGCGAAAATGGCGTGCTACAAGGGGCGTTAGAACAACTCGGGATTCCTTACACGGGCTGCGGCGTAATGGCATCAGCGATTACCTTGGATAAATTCCGCACTAAGTTGCTTTGGAATGCAGTCGGCTTGCCAACGGCGGAAATGGTGGTGGTTCGCCGTGGACAAGGGGTCAGATCGGATGAAATTATTGCAAAATTAGGTTTGCCTGTGTTTGTGAAGCCTGCGAGCGAAGGCTCAAGTGTCGGCGTGAGCAAAGTGAAAACCGCCGAGCAATTACTCCCTGCGATTGAAGAAGCGTTGAAATATGATGAAATTGTGTTGGTCGAAGAAAATTTGGCAGGGGCGGAATATTCTGTGCCTGTGTTAGATGGTGAAGTGTTGCCAGCTGTGCAAATTATTCCAGATGGCGAATTTTACGATTATCACGCCAAATATGTGTCAGACAACACCCAATATATTTGCCCTGCGTTGAGTGATGAACGTCAGGCGGAAGTGGCGAAATTAGTGAAGCAAGCCTATGACGTGGTCGGTTGCCGTGGTTGGAGTCGCATTGATGTGATGGAAGACGGCAACGGTAATTTCCGTTTAGTGGAAGTCAACACCAGCCCAGGAATGACCAGCCACAGCATTTTTCCAAAATCAGCAACACAGGTGGGCTACAGCTTTGAACGCTTGGTGGAACGTGTCTTGGAGTTGAGTGCGTAATGTCGGTGGTATTCCGTAAAAAGCCAACGTCGGTCATTAGAACCCAGTTGAGCAAGCCGCAAGCCCCAAGAAATTGGTGGGGCTACGTCAAATTTGGGCTATTTTTACTGGGGCTGATTTTCGCTTATACGCTTTATGCGAATTGGTCAAATTGGTTGTCGTTATTAGATAAAACGCCAATTAAAGCCTATGCTCTAACCCATAAAACGCAATTTACGACGAATGCTGATATTCGTGAAGCATTATCCAAAGAACCTGCGTTAAAAGGCTATTTCGGGCAAGATATTCAGGAAATTAAGCAAAAATTTCTTGAAATACCTTGGGTAAAAAAAGCCGTAGTCAGAAAAATTTATCCAGATAGATTGAGTGTGACCTTAGTGGAGCATCGTCCTGTTGCTATTTGGAATAATAAGCGTTTTTTATCAGATCAAGGGGTGATTTTTGAATTACCAAAAGATCGAATTGATAGTAGTGGATTTCCTATTCTATCCGGACCAGATTCAGAAGCCAAAAAAGTACTAGATACTTGGTATAAAATTCAGCAAGATGTTGCATCTCGCCAATTGGTGTTAAAATCGGTAGAAACAGATACTAGAGGTTCTTGGACAATTACTTTGGACAATTTTATTGAGTTGCGATTAGGTCGAGGTGATTGGTTGCCAAAAATTGATCGGTTTGTGATGATTTTTCCTGAAATTCACATACCGGATGGAAAGCGGCTAGCTTATGTTGATTTACGGTATGAACATGGTGTTGCTGTAGGGTTTATTTCTAAATAGTATATCAATCAAAAGTAGAATGAATATGACAAAAGTGGTGGATTCAAAAATTGTGGTTGGCTTAGATATCGGAAGCCATAAAGTAGTAGCTGTCGTCGGTGAGGTATTGCCTGATGGTGTGATCAATGTGCTGGGTTCAGGCGTTAGCCCTTCAAAGGGCGTTCAAGGGGGCGGCGTTGTTGATTTAGATGCGGTAGTCAATGCAATTCAACGTTCAATTGAAGAAGCGGAATCTATTTCTGAATGTAAAATCATGGGGGTAACGTTAGCATTATCAGGTTCACATATTATAGGTTTAAATGAAAATGGTACAGTGCCACTATCGGGGTTAGTTACTAGTGAAAATATTGATAATGCTATTCATATTGCTCGTTCAGTTAAATTGCCCGATGGTTTAGAAATGCTACATATCATTCCGCAAGAGTATCAAGTAGATAAATTACCTGCGACTAAAAACCCATTAAATCTATCGGGAATGCGTTTGAAAGCACAAGCTCATTTAATTGCGTGTCATAATGATTGGTTACGTAATTTGAAAAATGCAGTGGAGCGAAGTAAGTTAAAAATTGATCAAATTGTATTTTCAGGATTAGCATCAAGTTACTCAGTGTTAACTGAAGATGAAAAAGAATTAGGTGTTTGTTTAATTGACATTGGTGGTGGCACGATGGATGTGTTAGTTTATACAGATGGGGCTTTACGTTTTAGTAAAGTTATTCCGTTTGGTGGTAGTCATGTAACTGATTATATTGCTCAAATATTTACAACCTCTCGCCAAGAAGCTGAAAAAATTAAAGTTCAATTTGGTAGTGCAGTTTCGCCACCAAGTAATTTCCCAGAAAAGAAAATTGAATTGGCAGGATTAGGAGGCAGAATGCCAAGAACTTTTACGAAGGCTCAATTGTCAAATTACACTGCTCAATGTTATCACGATCTTTTAAGCATTGTAGCAAATGAGTTAACACAATTGCGTAGTGAATTATACCAAAAGGGTATTAAGCAAGAATTAATTGCAGGAATTGTATTAACGGGTGGTGGTTCTCAAATCGAAGATATTGTAGAATGTGCCAAATCTGTCTTTGGATCTCAAGTTAGACTGGGAACGCCACTTAATATTACAGGGCTAACTGATTATGTGAATAAACCACAATATGCGACAGTGCTTGGATTATTGCAATATAGTCATTATAACGACCCAGAAAATGCAACTGGTGGTGAATTTAGCGGTCAATTAGGTGGAGCGATTGATGTTGTTGGTCGGCTCGTTAAGAAAGGATTCAATTGGATAAAATCAAGTTTTTAATAAGTGTGAAATCATTTGGCACTTTGAGGGAGAATCAAAATGTTTGAACCTGTTTATGAACCAACACAAGATGCAGTAATTAAAGTCGTCGGTGTTGGCGGTGGCGGTGGAAATGCCGTTGATCATATGAGTAAATCGGCAGAAGAAATCAATGGTGTTGAATTTTTTGATGTCAATACCGATGCCCAAGTATTGAGAAAACGTAATACTCGTCAAACGATTCAAATTGGTGCGTCAACAACGAAGGGGCTTGGAGCAGGGGCTAATCCAGAAATTGGGCGAAAAGCTGCAGATGAAGATCGCGATGCGTTAACAAATATGTTAGCTGGTGCAAATATGACATTTATTGCTGTCGGGATGGGGGGAGGTACAGGCACAGGAGCTGCTCCGGTTGTTGCCTCAATTGCCAAAGAACAGGGCTCGTTAACTGTTGGGGTTGTAACAAAACCATTCCGCTTTGAAGGTCCTAGACGTATGCGATTTGCAGAGCAAGGGATTCAAGAGCTTTCTCAATATGTTGATTCTCTGATTATTATTCCAAATGATAAATTAAGAAGCTTAGGTAAAGCAACAACTGCTGTTGATGCTTTTGCTGCTGCCAATGATGTGTTGCGTAATTGTGTATTGGGGATAACCAATATGATTACTAGTGCAGGAGGTCCAACAGGTGCGGATATCAACGTAGACTTTGCTGATGTTCGTACTGTAATGTCTGAGAAAGGTCATGCGATGATTGGAACTGGCTTTGCTGAAGGCGGTGTTGGAGAAGGTCGTGCTGAAGAAGCTATGAACGCAGCAATTGCCAGCCCATTGTTAGAAAACGTCGATATTTCTGGGGCTAAGGGAATGCTAATTAGCGTAAATGCAGGTACTGATTTCTTGTTGGAAGAGGTTTATGCTATGATGGATTTGGTTTATGGCTTTGCAACTGAAGATGCTACTATTGTATTTGGTTGTAACTATTACCCAGAAATGAATGGAAAAGTCAATGTTACTCTCGTCGCAACTGGGATTGGCCAGCCAGAAGATATGTTACCTACCCTCCCAAAGGTGCCTGCGATTCAGCCAAACAATATGGATAATACTCGTTTCTCTCATTTTAATGGCTATTCTCAACCCAACCAATTTGGGCAATCACCTGCATTTACTCAGCAATCACAAGCTGGGCAGAAACCACAATCGGTGGATAATACACAGATGTTTTCGCCAAGCTCAATTCCTGGGTTTATGAGAAATAGCGGGCAATAATCTCTCCGAAAAATAAGGAAAGACGATGATTAAACAAAGAACCCTGAAGCAAGCAACAAAAGTTACAGGTATTGGCTTGCATAGTGGTAAAAAAGTGACGCTTACTTTGCGTCCAGCACCGGCAAATACAGGTATTATTTATGCACGAACAGATCTAGAGCCTGTTGTGTACTTCCCTGCAAGTGCGGATTTAATTCGTGATACAACTCTGTGTACCTGTTTGGTGAATGATGATGGAGTAAGACTTTCAACTGTTGAGCACTTGAATGCTGCGATGTCGGCATTGGGGATAGATAATGTAATTGTAGAAGTTGATGCAGCAGAAGTACCAATTATGGATGGCAGTTCTAGCCCTTTTATCTATCTTTTGTTAGATGCAGGTATTGAAGAACAAAATGCGGTGAAGAAATTCATCCGTATCAAGCAGCATATTCGCGTGGATGAGGGTGATAAGTGGGCAGAATTTAAGCCTTATAACGGGTTTAAATTAGATTTCACGATTGATTTTACTCATCCAATGATCAGCAAAGCTGTGCGTCAGTATCAAATGGAGTTTTCAACACAAAATTTCATTCAGCATTTAAGCCGAGCAAGAACCTTTACTTTTATGAAAGATGTTGAGTATCTTCAATCTATCGGTCTCGCTTTAGGCGGTAGCTTAGATAATGCGATCGTGCTAGATGAGTACCGTATTTTAAATGAGGATGGTTTACGTTTTAAAGATGAATTAGTCCGTCATAAAATGCTAGATGCTATCGGTGATTTATTTATGTGTGGCTATAACATGTTAGGTGAGTTCTCGGCGTATAAGTCAGGGCATGGTTTAAATAATAAATTGTTGAGAGCGGTGTTACAGAATGAAAATGCTTGGGAATTTGTTACCTTTGAAGAAACATCAGCGATTCCTCAAGGTTACCAAGTGAGAGAACAAATATTTATTTAAGTATTAAAAAGCGGGTTCTTTTAAAACCCGCTTTTTAATATGTTGTAATTTATGAATAATACATTTCAAATTCTACAGGGTGTGGTGTTGTATTCAAACGCTCAACTTCTTTGCGTTTAATACTAATATAAGCATCAATAAAGTCTTTTGTAAAAACGCCACCCTGAGTTAAGAACGCATTATCTTGTGCTAAGCTATTTAAGGCTTCTTCTAGTGAGCTTGCAACGGTAGGAATATCTTTTAGTTCTTCAGGTGGTAAATCATAGAGGTTTTTATCCATGGCATCTCCAGGATGGATTTTATTAACGATACCATCTAACCCTGCCATCAGTAATGCGGCAAAGGCTAAATATGGATTTGCTAGAGGATCTGGGAAGCGGGCTTCTACGCGCGTTGCTTTAGGGCTGGTGACCGCTGGAATACGAATAGAGGCTGAACGATTACTTGCAGAATAGGCTAATAAAACAGGGGCTTCAAAACCGGGAACTAAGCGTTTATATGAGTTTGTACTTGGGTTAGTAAATGAGTTAAGGGCTTTAGCATGTTTAATCAAACCGCCGATATAATATAATGCGGTTTCAGATAAACCTGCATATTTATCCCCCATAAAAATATTTTTTCCTTCTTTACTTAAAGACATATTACAGTGCATACCAGAGCCATTATCTCCTGTGATTGGCTTTGGCATAAAGCAAGCTGTTTTTCCATAGGCGGCAGCTAAGTTATGTACAACATATTTATAGATTTGAGTTTCATCAGCCTTTAAGGTAAGTGTATTGAAACGAGTCGCAATTTCGTTTTGACCAGCCGTTGCCACTTCATGATGATGAGCCTCAATAACCAATCCAAATTCTTCCATTAGCATACACATTTCAGAGCGTAGATCATGTGCACTATCAATTGGTGCTACTGCACAGTACCCACCTTTGGTGAGCGGTCGATAGGAACGATTTCCTCCCTCATAATAAGTATTTGTATTCCAAGCAGCTTCAGCAGAATCAACTTGGTAACTATTCCCGTTCATTTGAATACCAAAACGGACATCATCAAAAATAAAAAATTCTGGCTCAGGACCAAATAGGACACTGTCGGCAATACCAGTAGATTTTAGATAGTGTTCTGCACGAATAGCGATGGAGCGGGGATCACGATCGTAGCTTTGCATTGTATTAGGGTCAAAAATACTGCAGCGGAGGATTAAAGTTGGGACGTTTGAGAAAGGATCGATAACAGCTGTTTCAGGAATTGGCATTAAGAGCATGTCAGCTTTGTTGATTGTTCGCCAACCTTCCACAGAAGAGCCATCAAACATTTTTCCGTCTTCAAATAAGTCTTCTAAGTCATCAGCGATGAGTGAGACGGGGAGTGAAATGCCATGTTCTTTTCCTTTAAGATCGGTGAATTTAAGTAAAACAAATTTCACACCATGTTCTCGAATTAATTTTGCAACATTAGCAATTGGGTTTGACATAATAAGATCCTTTAGATAATAACAATACAAGCAAACAGGTAATCGTTTGCGACCATGGAAAGATACTTTATTTCTTGCTTTTTTTAAACTTAAAAGCGAAAAATTTCGCCATGATGTCGCAAATGAACCAAGATTATTTTGAGTTATTATACTTGAGCCTAGACAAGAATGAAATTCTATAATATTTACCCGTTTTCTTATCTACCTATTTCACAGCTTCTAACTTGCGTTTGTAAAGCTCATTATGCTCAATCGGACACTGCTGATTTAGGTATTAAGTAGCGAGATTTACTCTAAATATAAAATTCATCATACACTATTGAAACTAGGTACCGGTTAAATACTAGTGGTATTTTAAAAATCCAATACTTATGAGCCTATCCAATTTGCAAAACTCACCTTGTCGTTATTGGAAATTTTTATCGATTAAATGATTTGCATAATAAAAGAGTGACTATTAAGCAGAAGGTGGAGAGTAACATGGTTGAGTGGCAGAGGGAAATTGCAGAGTAATAGGAATTGTAAATTTGAGTATGTTTATAGGGGGAGTGAACTCAATCAGATAGAGCCTAATAGTTCACGTTGATAATATGGTAATTAATTCAATCTAAGGGAGGCTAGGCGAAAGAAATGAGATATCACATTGGCCATTTTTTCCCTACGGTAAGTTTCCATTTTGGCACTACTCTAGGTAGTTAAGTCAAACCTCCCTTATGTTATGATGTTATTGTAAAATTATAGTATCTATTTAATTATGAGGAACTACTTATGATGTTACTTCATGCTTCTCAAATGGTGGAAATTTTCCATCAGCGTGCATCAACTCGCCAATATGATCCTAAGAAAAAAATTTCAGCAGTAGATTTTAAAGCTATTTTAGAGTTTGCTCGTCTGTCACCCAGTTCAGTAGGCTCAGAGCCTTGGCATTTACTCGTGATTCAAAATCCAGCCATACGGCAGAAATTAAAACCCATATGCTGGGGAATGGTAAGCCAAGTTGATGATGCCAGCCATCTGGTTGTGATCTTGGCGAAAAAAAATGCACGCTATGATTCTGATTTTCTACGTGAATCAATGGAACGCAGAGGGTTGTTATCTCCTGAACAGCAACGTATCGCATTGGAGAAATATCAGAAATTCCAGCTAGAAGATGCCAACATTGCAGAAAACGAGCGCTCTCTATTTGATTGGGCAGCAAAACAAACCTATATTGCCTTAGCGAATATGTTAACGGGTGCAGCCGCCATTGGCATTGATAGTTGTCCTATTGAAGGTTTTGATTATGCGAAAGTCAACCAGCTGCTTGCTGAAGAAGGTTTATTTGATCCGACAGAATGGGGCGTTTCTGTGATGGCAACATTTGGCTACCGTACACAAGAAATCAAGCCTAAAGCCCGTAAAACCTTATCGGAAATTGTGACTTGGGTGGAATAGCACTGAAATGAAAAAAGGACGTTAAATAAACGTCCTCTTCTTTGCAACTTATAGAGCAGATTTTGCTTTAGCAACTAATGCTGCGAAAGCCACTTTGTCAAAGACTGCGATATCAGCAAGGATCTTACGATCGATTTCAACTGATGCTTTTTTCAAGCCGTTGATGAATTTGCTGTATGATAAACCGTTTTGACGAGCTGCTGCGTTGATACGTGCAATCCATAATTGACGGAATTGACGTTTACGCTGACGGCGGTCACGGTAAGCATATTGTGCAGCTTTAACTACTGCTTGGAAAGCAACGCGATACACGCGTGAACGTGCACCATAATAACCTTTAGCAGCCTTAAGAACTTTCTTATGGCGTGCTCTTGCAATAACACCACGTTTTACACGAGCCATTATTAAATCTCCTAATTGTCTATTGGGCGTTTGCCCACATTTTAAAAACTAAAAATTTACTAATCGTACGTTGTACTTAATCAAACGCTTAGGCGTATGGCAAGCACGCAACTACTAACACTTGGTCTGCTTTCGCTACCATTGATTTGTGACGTAAGTGACGTTTACGCTTAGTCGTTTTCTTAGTCAAAATGTGACGTAAGTGAGATTGTTTACGCTTGAAACCGCCAGACGCTGTTTTTTTGAAACGTTTAGCAGCACCGCGTACTGTTTTGATTTTTGGCATTGTTTAATAACTCCGCATTGTTTAAGTTTACAACATTATAATTAGGCGAATTTTTAACTGTAGGGGCAAATCATTATTTGCCCAACTCATTTCAGGGCGAAAGATATTTCGCCCCTACATATAAATCTCAAATTAAAAATTACTTGATGGCACTAATTACTTCTTCTTCGGGGCAAGTACCATCACGGCTTGACGACCTTCTAATTTCCCTGGTGCAGATTCCACAACAGAAATCTCAGCGAGATCGTTTTTCACACGCTCAAGCACATCTAAACCAATTTCTTGGTGAGCCATTTCACGTCCACGGAAGCGAACTGTGATTTTGGCTTTGTCCCCATCTTCTAAAAAGCGAATCAGGCTGCGTAGTTTTACCTGATAGTCGCCTTCGTCTGTACCCGGACGGAATTTAATTTCCTTCACTTGTACAACTTTCTGCTTTTTCTTCTGCTCTTTGGCAGCTTTCTCTTTTTCGTAAATGAACTTACCATAGTTCATAATACGACAAACAGGTGGCTCGGCATTTGGGCTGATTTCCACTAAATCTAGCTCCGCATCTTCCGCTCTTGCTAAGGCTTCTTGTAAAGAAACAATGCCCACTTGTTCGCCATTTTCATCAGTTAAACGAACTTCTTTTACGCCACGGATCTCGTCATTTAGACGGTGTGCACGATTTGATTGAACACGTTTTACAGGTTTAATAATTCAATTCCTCTTGGTAAGTTTTACGTTGATTACACTGCTTGCAGAAGTGCTAATCTCAAATTTGCCTGTTGTCAGACAAAAAACGGGCGAAATTTTACGGGATTTCGCCTGTTTATGCAATAGCCAATCTTACGCCAGCGGATTTATTTTCAATAATCTCGCCACATTTTCCGCGGTGGAAATCAAATTCTCTCGCCCTGCCTGCAAAGTTTCGTTTAAGCCTTTGATTTCTCGGATAATCGGGAAAACGGCATCAATGCCGTGTTGATAAACCACGGGGTAATCGGCTCGCAAACTGCCGACAATTGCAATCACGGGTTTGCCGAATTGCTTCGCCACTTTTGCCACGCCAATGGGGGTTTTACCGGCGATACTTTGAGCGTCCATTCGCCCTTCACCTGTGATTACTAAATCCGCGGTTTGGATTTTCTCCGCTAATTTAGTGGCTTGAACCACAATTTGTACGCCCGATTTTAACCGCACTTTGGGCAACAGCAACAAGCCACCGCCCATTCCGCCAGCAGCCCCTGCCCCAGCGTGGTCGACGATGTTTAAGCCTATCTGCTGTTGCACCTTGTCGGCAAAATGAGCTAAGGCATTATCAAGCTGTTGCACCATTTCAGGCGTTGCCCCCTTTTGTGGGCCGAAAATCGCCGAAGCCCCTTGTTCGCCACAAAGTGGATTGTTCACATCACAGGCGACTTCAATCTCCACCTGTGCCAAGCGAGGATTGAGTTGGCTGAGATCAATGTGTGTGATGTCGGCTAACGGCTCACCGCCAAAGCCGATTTCTTGCCCTTGTACATTGCGAAAGCTCGCTCCCAAGGCTTGTAACATTCCCACGCCGCCATCATTGGTAGCACTGCCCCCGATGCCAAGCAGGATTTTTTGCACGCCACGATCGAGAGCGGCTTTAATCAATTCACCCGTACCGAAACTGGTGGTTTTCAGTGGATTGCGTTGCTCAAACGGCACTAAATGCAAGCCAGATGCTTCCGCCATTTCGATAAACGCAGTGTTGCCATCGCCCGATAAGCCAAAAGTGGCTTGCACAGGCTGTGCAAGGGGGGACTTTGCAACGACTTTCTGCAAAACACCCCCCGTTGCATCGACTAACGACTGCACAGTGCCTTCGCCCCCGTCTGCCATTGGCACCAGTTCAAATTCCGCCTGCGGAAAAATCCGTGCAAATCCTGTTTGAATGGCTTGTGCCACTTCAAGTGCGGTTAAACTTTCCTTAAAAGAATCGGGGGCAATCACAATTTTCATTTTGAATCCTTACAACAACACTAAAGATAAGAGATAGACCGTGAGCATACCGACCACGCCCATAATAAAAGTGAGTGTAGTTTGGGTGCGGTAGCCCTGTTGTGGCGTGAGTTTGGTAAAGTTCGTGACCACCCAATAATAGCTGTCGTTGGCGTGGGACACGCACATCGCCCCTGCGGAAATCGCCATTACGGTCAAGGCGGCGGCCATTTCACTGGTTAAACCTAAAGCGTTCATTAACGAATCTTGAGCGTTAAACATTCCCATAATAGCGGCAGTGGTAATGATCGCCACCGTTGAGCTGCCTTGAGCGGTTTTCAAAATCGCTGAAATCAGGAACGGGAAGAAAATGCCTGCGGTGCTGATGATGTGGGCGTTTTGTTTGATGTATTCCACAAAACCAGCTTGGGTGATCACGTTACCCAACACGCCACCTGCGGCGGTAATGAATAAAATCGGGCCAACCAATTTCAAGGTCTCGTTGGTCAAGCGGTCAAATTCTGCCATTTTTTTGCAACTTGCCAATAACACAATAGCGAAGATCACGCCAATCGCCAAGGCAATAATCGGGTTGCCTAAGAACTGCAACAGCACGGCAAAGTCGCCTGTTAGCCCTAAAATTTTGCTGATAGAACCTAACGCCATTAACAAAATTGGGGCGAAAATCGGGGCAAGGCTCAAGAAACCGCTTGGCAAGGTGCCGTAATGTTTGAGCAGTTCATCGTAGCTTTGGGCGATCACGCCGTCTGCGGCTTTTTCTTCATTGACGCTGATTTTCTTACCAATATATTTGGCGAAAAGATAGCTAGCGAATAGCACAGGCACGGACACCACCACGCCCATTACGATCACGAGCAATAAATTGCCGCCTAAACCGACCGCACCTGCCGCCGCAATCGGGCCGGGTGTTGGCGGAATAAAGACGTGAGAAGCGTAAAGCCCTGCACTCAAGGCAACCGCCATTCCCACAGGGTTGGCGAGAATTTTCTTGCGAATGGCTTCACGAATGGGGTTAAGCACCACAAAACCGCTGTCGCAGAACACAGGGATACCGACCACCCAGCCCATAATCAACATTGCCAGCTCTGGGCGTTTTTGTCCGACAACTTTCACCACCATATCGGCGAGTTTCAGTGCGGCACCGGTTTTTTCCAAAATCGTGCCGATGATCGCCCCGAAAATAATCACAATCCCGATACTTTTGAAGGTATTGCTAAACCCAGTCCCGACAATGCCTGGGATTTTATCGAGTGAAATACCTGCGATTAACGCAAGGGCAAGGGAAATCGCCATTAAGGCAAGGAAAGGGTGAACTTTGAGTTTTGCGATCAGCCAAATCATCACGATGATGGCAATCACAAAACAAACAATAAGACTAAGACCTGTCATAATTTGCTCCGTTTTTTGTAACCAAATGAAATATGTACAACTTCTCGGCAATTATTGGCGAAATCAAACGGAATGTCTTTAGATTATTTTACAAACTTATCACTTATAAAGGTAATAATTTTGTAGTTTTATACAATTATTAAATCTGTATTGTGGCTAGATAAAGAACAAATTTATCTTCTATCTTATTGAAAGATAACGAAGTTATCTGCTCAATCTTATCCAAACGATAACGTAATGTGTTAGTATGAATTGATAACTTATCTGATGTGTGAACGAGATCACAATTTGATAAAAAGTATTGATGTAGTGTTTTTCGCAACGTATTTTTATGATCTTGCTCTATCAATTTTTGGATTGGAGCAAGTAATTCTTTCCCTTGCCAAGAGTGAATGAAATCCTGTAATAAGGCAGGCAATCGACACTCACTAAAATGAATTAATCGCTTTTTGCGATATGATTTTTCTGCATAATCCAAAGCGTAACAGGCAGTTTGATATGAAATATGAATTTGAGATAAGGTATTGACGGATAAACCAATGGATAATTTAGCTTGAATTTTCAATGCCATAAAATCAACCAGATCTTGTTGATGTTCTAGCCGCTCTTCTGACAAATGTTTCACTAACACTAAACGATCCAATCCCACAACTGCCGTGAGATCTTTTGGATAATGATGCTCAAAATAAGCTAATAACGTTTGTAATTGCTCTGCATTGGGATCGAGCAATTTAATTAAAATCACCGAATATGATGATCGTAATTCAAGATTGAAAAAAACCACTTGCTCTGTGATTTGCTCTTCAGTTAATTTCCCTTTTAATAAAGAACGCAAAAATTCTTCTTTGTAACGGCGTTGCCAACTTTGTTGCTCCAACTGGAAAGATTGCTCCATAATCAATTCCGCCGACATTTTGACTAATTGAGCATATTGCCTAACTTCATCAGGTTTGCCTGAAATACCAATGACGCCAACGGTTGATCCTAAATAATCCAACGGTAAATTAATCCCTTCCCTAGCTTCATAATTCCACAGCTTCGCCAACTGTTCATCAATTTCGGTAATTTGATGATGTCGCAACGCCACCACCGCCCCTGTGTGCCGTTGGTTTAACCGACTAGGATCGCCCGAAGCAATAATCACGCCATTCTCGTCCATCACATTCACCGAATTGGGAATGATCTGCATTGTGCGTTTCACAATTTGCTGAGCGAGGGATTTGTTGAGTTTCATCATTGCAAAAAATACCTAACAAAAATGCGGTCAATACGACCGCATTTTTACAGAAGAATTATTCTTCCCCAAACAATTTCAATTCACGAGAACGCACTTGTTTTTTGAGCATTTCGGTGAATTCTGCCACAGTGAAGGTGCCAAGATCTGCCCCTTTACGGGTACGCACCGCGACTTTGCCTGCTTCGATCTCTTTATCACCACAGACTAACATATACGGCACACGGCGTAGGGTGTGTTCACGGATTTTAAAGCCGACTTTTTCGTTACGTAAATCCGCTTTTACACGCAAACCTGCATCAGACAAGGCTTTCACCACGCTTTGCACGTAGTCCGCTTGGCTGTCGGTAATGTTCATTACCACCGCTTGCGTTGGGGCTAACCACGCTGGGAAGAAGCCCGCGTACTCTTCGGTGATGATGCCGATGAAACGTTCGATCGAGCCTAAAATTGCACGGTGAATCATCACAGGCACACGGCGACCGTTGTCTTCTGCCACATAAGAAGCGTCTAAACGCCCTGGGAGTGCGAAGTCTAACTGGATAGTGCCGCATTGCCATTCACGATCTAAGCAGTCACGCAAGGCAAATTCAATTTTCGGCCCGTAGAATGCCCCTTCGCCCTCTTGGATTTCATATTCCAACCCGTTGTGGCGTAAAGCATTTGCCAAGCCTTCTTCGGCACGATCCCACATTTCGTCCGCCCCAATGCGTTTTTCTGGGCGAGTGGAGAGTTTCACTTGAATGTTTTGGAAACCGAAGGTGCTATAAATGTCGTACACCATTTTGATACAAGCGGTCACTTCGCTTTCGATTTGCTCTTCGGTACAGAAGATGTGAGCATCGTCTTGAGTGAAGCCACGCACACGCATTAAACCGTGCAATGAACCAGACGGCTCGTTACGGTGGCAAGAACCAAATTCCGCCATCCGAATTGGCAAGTCACGGTAGGATTTCAAGCCTTGGTTGAAAATTTGCACGTGCCCTGGGCAATTCATCGGTTTGATGGCGTATTCACGGTTTTCCGATTGGGTGGTGAACATTAAATCGCCGTAGTTTTGCCAGTGTCCTGTTTTTTCCCACAAGACTCTGTCCATCATAAACGGGCCTTTCACTTCCTGATAATCGTACTCTTTGAGTTTGGTACGCACGAAAGTTTCGAGTTCACGGAAAATCGTCCAGCCGTCGTTGTGCCAGAACACCAAGCCTGGAGCTTCTTCCTGCATATGGTATAAATCTAAGGCTTTGCCGATTTTACGGTGGTCACGTTTTGCCGCTTCTTCCAAACGGGTTAAGTATTCGCTTAACTGTTTTTTATCCGCCCACGCCGTGCCGTAAATACGTTGCAACATTTTGTTTTTGCTGTCGCCACGCCAGTACGCTCCTGCGACTTTCATCAATTTGAAATGGTGGCAGAAACGCATATTTGGCACGTGTGGCCCACGGCACATATCGGTATATTCTTCGTGATGATAGAGGGCTGGTTGATCGTCTTTGGCGATATTTTCATCTAAAATCGCCATTTTGTACGGCTCGCCACGACGTTCAAACGCATCACGGGCTTCTTGCCAGCTCACCACTTTTTTCACCACATCGTAGTTGGTTTTTGCCAACTCCAGCATGCGTTTTTCAAGGGCATCAATATCTTCTTGAGTGAGCGAACGGTCTAAATCCACATCATAGTAGAAGCCGTTATCAATGGTCGGCCCGATTGCCATTTTCACATCAGGGAAAAGTTGTTTGATGGCGTGACCGAGCAAGTGAGCCGTGGAGTGGCGGATAATTTCCAAACCGTCTTCGTCTTTGGCAGTAATAATTTCCAGCGTGGCATCTTCGCTGATGATGTCGCTTGCATCACGGCGAACGCCATTCACGCGTCCTGCGATGGTTGCTTTAGCAAGTCCTGCCCCGATACTTTGGGCGACTTCTAACACAGAAACGGGGTTATCGAATTGGCGTTGAGAGCCATCTGGAAGGGTAATAATTGGCATAATGTTTCCTTTACAGTGGTAACCCATACGAGAGGTTACTTGTTGAAATTAAAAAAGAAAACCGCTTCAGTGCGGTTCAGTCAGGTTGCTTGGTTCACTCCTACCATGAGTGAACAAGAAACCGCCGAATTTTAACATAAAATCGGCGGAGAGATCAGTTCATTCCATCACAAGGGGGGGAGAAACTGCAAGATTTTGCAAAATCCCCCAGTGATAATCACGCAGGATGCTTTTCAGCCACTTCTTTTAATAAGGCTTGTAATTCGCCTTTTTGGAACATTTCTAAAATAATGTCGCACCCACCGATGAGTTCACCTTCTACCCAAAGTTGTGGGAATGTTGGCCAATTCGCGTATTTTGGCAATTCAGCACGAATATCTGGATTGGTGAGAATATCCACATAACCAAAGGGTACTTGACAGTTGATAACCGCTTCAACAGCACGGGCAGAGAAACCACATGATGGGAATTTTGGTGAGCCTTTCATATAAAGCAGAATGGGATTTTCGCTGATTTGTTGTTTGATACGCTCAAGAGTTTCCATGTTTTGTTCCTTAAAGTAAAAATAAACCCGATTATTCTACAAGGTTTTGCCGAATAAGAGTACACAATTTTAACTGTCTCAGAGTTGCAGAAATGAAAAAACCGCAAACAACTGTTTGCGGTTTTAAATATAGATGGCGGAGGAAGTGAGATTCGAACTCACGGAGGGCGTAAACCCTCGCCGGTTTTCAAGACCGGTGCCTTCAACCACTCGACCATTCCTCCGTGTTGAAAACAATTTTAGATGTTGACTTCTCTTTAAGAGAAAACCTACTGCTTTGGAATGCAGTAGGTTGAAATTTGATGGCGGAGGAAGTGAGATTCGAACTCACGGAGGGCGTAAACCCTCGCCGGTTTTCAAGACCGGTGCCTTCAACCACTCGACCATTCCTCCGTTGAAAACGGAACGAATGATATAGATAACAGGCTAAACGGTCAAGCACTAAATGAATGAAAGGCATTAAATGCTTTATTTTTCGTCATTTTTTATTTTCGGATTAGCCAAACGCCGCTTTCAATGTGATCCGTGTATGGGAATTGATCGAACAACGCACAACGTTCAATGCGATGCGTTTGACAAAGTTGTTGCAAATTCTCCGCAAGCGTGTGTGGGTTGCACGAAATATACAAAATGCGTTCGTAGCCTTGCACCATATTGAGCGTCTCTGCATCTAGGCCAGCCCGTGGCGGATCAACAAAAATCGTATTGCACTCGTAGCTTTTTAGATCCACGCCACGCAGACGATAAAATTCCCGCACGCCGTTCATTGCTTGAGTAAATTCTTCGGCGGACATTCGGATAATTTGCAGATTGTCCACGCCATTTTTCGCAATGTTATATTGTGCCGATTCCACTGATGATTTTGAAATTTCAGTCGCCAGCACTTTACGGAAATTGCTCGCCAAGGCAATCGAGAAATTGCCGTTGCCACAGTAAAGCTCAAGCAGATCGCCTTGGCTGTTGGCGGTGCAACGTCTCGCCCATTCAAGCATCTTGATGTTCATTTTGCCATTCGGCTGGGTGAAACTGTTTTCAACTTGGCGGTAGTAGTAATCCCTGCCATCAACATTCAGAACTTCTTCCACATAATCACAATCCAATGCGATTTTCTGCTTGGTTGCTCGCCCAATCAGTTGCACATCAAAGCCATAGCCTGTTAAACGCTGTTTCAGCAGTTTCGCCTGAGTAATCCACTCGTCCGTTAACGGTTTGTGGTACAACATTGACACCGCAATTTGTCCGCTCAAGGTGCTTAAATAGTCAATTTGAAACAGCTTGCGAGTGAGCAGTTCGTTGCCTTTGATTTCGGCTAACAGCACCGTCATCATTCGGTTAATCAGTTGGCTGGCAATCGGGAATTGATCGACTCGGTAACGCTGTTTGGTTGCTTGGTCAAACATTATGTGAAATAAATCGCCGTCTTCGTGCCAGATGCGAAATTCCGCACGCAAGCGGAAATGGCTCGTGTCAGAAGTAAAAACGTCAAGCGTGGGTGCAGAAAAAGGGGCAAGTAATGCCGTGAGTTTTTCTGCTTTTTGGGCTAAAAGTGCAGAATAGTCGGAAATCGGTAAGGTCATTGTCATCAATAAATGGGGGCGTATTGCTACGCCCCAAAGTGAAAAAATTATTCGGTTTCGTCGCTTGAGCCAGCATCACCACTGACATCGCCAGAAAGGGTATAAATGCGTTTGGTTCGGCTAGTTAAGGTGCGGTATTTGATCCAGACTTTTTCTAAGAAGGTATCAGCAGCGACTTCGCCTTTCATTACTGCGACGAATTGCTTTTCTTCTGCGGTTTTTGGCTTGCGTTCGCCTGTTTCAAGGGCTAAACACGCTTGACCAAATTGCTCTAAAGTTTGGGATTCACGAATGGTGTAATCACCGTGGCGGGAAAAACCACGTGGGTAATTTTTATCGTCAAAAAAACGACGAGTAACGCTAAAACTCTCTGCCATAATCTGCCTCTATATGTCTATCATTGGAAATCAAAAAATTGGGGGTGCATTAAAGCCAAAACGGCTAAAAAAAGCAAATGTTTTTCGCAAATGCCTTGTTACAAGGGGGGGCTTTCCGCGAAAAATCTGCAAAATCCGAAATGGCACCGAATTTATCCTCAATAGGCTATTTATACATCTTCTCGATCTGCTCTCGATAGCGTTGCAAAATCACTTTGCGGCGAAGTTTCAACGTCGGCGTGATTTCTTCCATTTTCATCGTAAATGCTTCAGGGAGCAGGGTGAATTTTTTGATCTGCTCGAAACTTGGCAAATCTTTTTGCAACTCATTGATGCGTTTCTCAATCATCTGCACGATGTCGGAATTTTTGATCAGATCCAAACGGTCGTGATATTTGATGTTGAGCTGTTTGGCGTACTCTTCTAAGCTCTCGAAACTTGGCACAATCAAGGCAGACACATATTTTTTCGCATCGGCAATCACCGCAATTTGCTCGATAAATTTGTCCTTGCCGATTTTACCTTCAATGTATTGCGGTGCGATGTATTTGCCGTTGGAGGTTTTCATCAGCTCTTTAATGCGATCGGTGATGAACAAATGCCCCGTTTCGTCTAGCTCGCCCGCATCGCCCGTTTTCAAAAAGCCATCAGCGGTAAACGCCGCCGCCGTTTCTTCGGGCTTTTTGTAGTAGCCACGCATTACCATTCCGCCTTTCACGAGAATTTCGTTTTCATCGCCAATTTTCACTTCGACGTTTGGCATCAGTGTGCCGATAGAATTGGGGTTGAAGCCTTTATCGCTCCAGCAAGAAACGGTGGCGGTGGTTTCGGTCATACCGTAGCCGAGTTTGATGTTAATCCCAATGCTATGGAAAAACATTCCGATAGTCGGCTCTAATTTCGCACCACCACACGGCATCATACGAATGCGTCCGCCTAGCAAGGCACGCAATTTTGACAGCACCAATTTGTTGGCTAACGCATATTGCAAACGCAAAAGTGGCGACGGTTTTTCCGTTTGGAAATGTTGCTCGCCCACCCGAATTGCCCAGTTGAACAAGGCTCGGCGATGGATTGGGGCTTTTTGTACTTTGTCTTGCACCGCACTGTAAATTTTTTCGTACAAACGTGGCACGGCACACATCAGCGTTGGTTTGACTTCCGCCAAGGTTTCCCGCACTAAATTGGTGTCTTCCAAATAGCAGTTAGTTGCCCCACGATGCAGAATATAAGAAATCCATGCCCGTTCAAAAATGTGCGAGAACGGCAGGAACGACAGCGACACATCCGAATCATCCACATTTAACGCAATGTCGTGTGCGTAGAATTGATGAGCCAAGTTAGCGAAATCTAACATCACGCCTTTCGGTTCGCCAGTGGTGCCTGATGTGTAGAGAATCGTGAACAAGTCGTCCAAGGTTTTCGTGGCAAGACGTTGCTCAAATTCCACCGCTTGCACGGGCACGTTGATGAAATCCTCCCAATGGCAAGCGATCGGCTGGTTGAACAGATTGATTGACGGCTTCATCGCCACGATTTTTTCTAATTGTGGACAGCTGTTCGCTATTTCGATGGCTTGATCGTACTGTTCTTGATCGCCGACAAATAAGATTCGCACATCGGCATTGTTTAAAATATATTCGATCTGTTTAGGCGTACTGGTCGCATAAATCGGCACAGTGATGGCACGAATTTGCATCGTGCCGATGTCGGTGATCGTCCAACGGGGCATATTGTGGGCGAAAATGGCGATTTTGTCTTGAATCTCAATGCCGTTGGCGAGCAAAGCGTGGGAAAGCTGGTTGGCGTGTTCTTGAAATTGCGACCACGAAATTTGTTCCCATTTGCCGTTATCTAAGAATTTTAAGGCGGTGCGATCGGTCAATCTTTCCGCCTGATAGCGAAAACGTGTTACGAAGTGTAAATCAAACAGATTCATTAAAAAATAACCTTTTATTTCAGCGTACAAATGTTCGCTAATATAAAAGGTTATGAGCAAAAAAGCTAGAAAAAAGTGTACAGTTGTACGCTAAACTCATGATGACCCAACAAGGGGGTAAGAACCGACCACTTTTTGCAAAATCTTAGGCGTTCTCTCCCCCTTGTTGAAATGGAAGGGGATTCCCTTGGTTTGATCTCACGTTCTTCAGCCTTAGCTTTTGTGATTTGGCTCGGCGTACTCAGGGATAGCCTATCCCCCGACGTTAGGATTCGTTTCAATGGCATTATCTCGAGTACAGTAGCGTTGCCCATGATTTCGCCAAACAGGAATTTGGCGACTGCTTTGACAATCCCAATCCCCGTCATTATTGATGCCAACCCATTGGATATAAGGCGTTCGTGGTAATCTCAGTGGTGGCGGTAGAGCACGATGAAGATATGCCTTGTAGACTCTTAATGCTCCGCTTGAACCAGTAAGCCCTGTATCAGTATTGTTATCTTTACCTAGCCAAACGGTGGTAACATGCTCGCCATCAATACCAACAAACCAAGTATCTTTGGCATTATTGGTAGTACCTGTTTTTCCAGCAATGCGTAGGTAAGCAAAGTCGGTTTGTAAGCGACGAGCCGTGCCTCGTTCAACAACTTGTTGCATCGCATACAGCGTTTGAATAGCAGCTTCTGCAGGAAGAACTTGCTCCCCTATATGTGGATTGGATTGATAAAGAACCTCGCCTTGGTGAGTGATAATTGCCTCAAGGGTGGTGAGCGATTTTTTTACGCCTGCATTCGCAAGCACCTGGTAGGATTTTGTGACATCATAAGGTGAAATAGAATATGCACCTAATAGGGTTGAAGGATAAGGCGGAATTTCGGCATTATTCCACCCCATCTCTTTTTGTTTGTTGATGACTTTACGTAGCCCAATTTTCATGCCGATATTGACTGTCGGAATGTTGAGCGAGCGAGCGAGTGCATCCATCAACATGACAGAATCACTAAATTTGCGATCGTAATTACGTGGAGACCAAGGGGCACTTCCCTTGATGCTAATCGTAATCGGTTGATTATTCACCAGAGTGTTTAAGCGATAGAGATCAGGTTCAGCCAGTGCGATGGCATAAATAGAAGGCTTTACTAAGGATCCAATTTGCCGTTTGCTCTGCAATGCTCGGTTAAAACCTGCATACTGTGTTTGCACACCGCCTACAATTGCCCTAACCTTGCCTGTTTGGTATTCCGCAACGACCATGGCGGATTGTAACTCTTTGATTTTTCTGTTGCTATTTTCAATCTCCGCCACGCCATTGATCACGGCAAGTTCTGCAGAACGTTGCTGCTTGGGATCAAACGTCGTAAAAATTTTTGCCCCTGAAAGCAAGTTACTTTTCGACTCGCCTAATTTCTGTTTGATTTCTACATTCAAGGCATGCATAAAGGCGGGCTGTTGCCGATAAATATGGCTTTTCTCTTTTACACCGAGTGGTTGCTTCACGAGGAAATCATGGTCTTGCTGAGAAATTTTCTTATTATCTAATAAAACCTTAATCACCACGTTGCGTCTTTCTCGTGCAGCCTGAGGATTACGCCAAGGATTATATAATGATGCACCTTTGGCCATGCCTACCAGCAATGCCATTTGGGAAAGACTAATTTCTTGAATCGGGCGACCGAAATAGAATTGGCTCGCTAATGCAAAGCCGTGAATTTGATAACTCCCATTTTGCCCGAGATAGATCTCGTTTAAATAGGTTTCTAAAATGCGGTTTTTATCATAGCGAGCATCTAAAATGATCGACATGAATGCTTCGTTTATTTTACGTTCAAGCGATTTTTCACTGGTTAAAAATACGTTTTTGACTAATTGTTGGGTAAGTGTGCTGGCACCTTGTACGGTTTTACCTGCCTGATAATTGGTAATTAACGCTCGCATGATACTTATCAGGCTAATACCACTATGCTCATAGAATCGCTTGTCTTCTGTTAAGATGAGGGTATCGATCAATAAGCTTGGGTAATCTTGTAGCGGTAATGCAATACGTTCTTCATCATTATCTGAATGGATCATGGCAATGCGTTTGGGATCGAGTCGGAATTCAGCGATTGCCTTTAATTGTACGAGATCTTCAATTCGTGCCAATTGATTATCAAGAAAACGTAAACGGAGCACACGCTGTGCTTCGGGGTTATCTGGAAAGGAGAACGCACGTCGAAATACCACTAAATTATTACCGTCTCGCTTAAAATCGCCAGGGGTTGCGATATGAGAGACTTCACGATAACCGTTATCCAGTAACATGAGTTTGACTTGTTCAATATTGAGCTTATCCGTGAGTCGAATGCTCTCAATGCGTCCATAGACTTCAGCAGGTAATTGCCAAATTTGTCCGTCCATTTTAGTGCGGATTTTACCATCTAAGTAAATGCCATATAACGCAATGCAACAACTCACTAAAAGGAAAAATTTGAACAAAGTAGGAAGAAAATAGGCCTTTCGTATAGGTTTTTTCCCAGATGTCTTGTGCGATGTTTTTTTAGACGAAACAGACATATATGTGATGATAAAAGGAGATAAATTAGACAATTATACGCTTTTTGTGGCGAGTGTTGGAGAAAAACATCCCCCCTTGTGTAGAACAAGGGGGTGAGAAAACGCAAGATTATGCTAAAAGTTTATTTAACTCCGCACTCACTTGCTCCACAGGTTTTGTGCCGTCTAAGCGATGGTATTGCGTGTTGCCTGCTTCCGCTTCGGCGGTGTAGTAAGCAATCAATGGTTTGGTTTGTTTGTGGTAAATCGCAAGGCGATCTAGCACGGTTTCAGGTTTATCGTCTGGACGAATAATTAAATCTTCGCCAGTCACATCATCTTTGCCTTCCACTTTTGGCGGGTTGTACACCACGTGGTAAGTTCTGCCTGATGGCTGATGCACACGGCGACCGCTCATACGTTCTACAATCACTTCGTCTGCCACATCGAATTCCAACACGAAATCAATTTTCACACCAGATTCTTTGAGTGCATCAGCTTGTGGAATGGTGCGTGGGAAACCGTCTAATAGAAAACCTTTGGCACAGTCTGGTTGAGCAATGCGATCTTTCACTAATGCCACAGTGAGTTCATCGGGCACTAATTTACCTTCGTCCATTAAGGCTTTGGCTTGTTTGCCAAGCTCGGTGCCTGCTTTGATGGCTGCACGGAACATATCGCCCGTTGAAATTTGCGGAATACCGAATTTGTTCATCATAAATTGAGCTTGTGTGCCTTTGCCTGCACCAGGTGCACCTAATAAAATAATTTTCATTGAAAACCTCTTCAAAAATAAAATGAGAATAAAGAAATTATTGATAGCCGTTAGGATTATTTTTCTGCCAATTCCACGTGTCTTGCATCATCTGATTCAGATCACGTTCGGTTTTCCAACCGAGTTTTTCCAGTGCCTTTTGCGGATTGGAATAGCACACCGCAATATCACCAGGACGGCGATCGACCAATTTATACGGCACTTGAATTTGGTTCGCTTGCTCAAAGGCTTTCACCATATCTAATACCGAATAGCCTGTGCCTGTGCCTAAATTATAGACGTGGAAACCTGCATCATTGTGGTGTTTTTCCAAGGCTTTCAAATGCCCAATGGCTAAATCAACCACGTGAATATAATCTCGCACACCTGTGCCATCGTGCGTGTCGTAATCGCTGCCGAACACCGAAAGTTGTGGCAATTTACCGACCGCCACTTGGCTGATGTATGGCAATAAATTGTTTGGAATGCCGTTCGGATCTTCGCCGATTAAACCGCTTGAATGTGCCCCGACAGGGTTGAAGTAACGCAAAATCACGGCACTAAATTGCGGATTGGCTTTCACGGTGTCTTCTAAAATGCGTTCCACCATATATTTGGATGTGCCGTAAGGATTGGTTGTGCCGCCCACGGTGCATTCTTCGGTAATTGGAATGATGTTCGGATCGCCGTAAACAGTCGCTGATGAGCTGAACACCAAGGTATTGACGTTTGCTTTGAGCATTTCTTCCACCAACACAATTGAACCTGTCACATTGTTTTGGTAGTAACGCAACGGCTGCTGCACGCTTTCGCCTACGGCTTTTAGCCCTGCGAAATGGATCACCGATTCAATCGAATGATTGGCAAAAATGGTGCGGAGCAGTTCACGATCTAAAATATCGCCTTGGTAAAATTTTACCGCTTTGCCCGTGATTTGTTGGATTCGTTCAAGAGAAACAGGGGAAGAATTGGAGAGATTGTCTAGCACCACAATCTCATCACCGCTGCGATTGCCTTGGGTGAGAAGTTCGACCACCGTGTGCGAACCGATATAGCCCGCCCCACCTGTGACTAAAATTGCCATATTTCAATCCTTATGCAGAAATTAAAAATTGGCATTAGTTTACTCTCTTTACACAAAAAATGCCTGTGGATTTTGCACTTTTCTGTGAAAATCTTACCCCTTGCGTAGTGCAAGTTGTTTGAATAAGCTACGTTTTTCGTCATCATTGAGTATTTTGTATTCGCCAGCCGTGATATTGCCTAACTGAAAATCGCCTAAGCCGACTCGAATCAGCCGTAACGTCGGAAAACCAATGTGAGCCGTCATTCGTCTTACTTGGCGATTTTTGCCTTCGCAGATTTTCAACTCGAGCCAAGTAGTTGGAATGTTTTTTCGCTCACGAATTTTCGGGGCGGTCGCCCAATTCAACTCAGGATCGGCAATTTTTCTCACTTTGGCTGGTTTGGTTAGCCCATCTTTGAGTACCACACCTTTGGCAAGTTTCGCCAAATCATCAGGCTGTGGATCACCTTCTACCAACACATAATAGGTTTTCAGTTTGTCGAATTTTGGGTTCGCCAAGCGGTGCTGGATTTCGCCGTGGTTGGTCAGCAACAGTAAGCCTTCGCTATCCCGATCCAACCGCCCAACGGGGTAAATGTCTGGAATAGGAAGAAAATCTTTCAAAGTTTGGCGGTTCTGCTCGTCAGTAAATTGGGTCAGTACATCATAGGGCTTGTTCAACAACACAATGATGGTATCCGCAAAACTGGGTGTGTGTTTCGGCTTTGGGCGTCTGAAAGGGGTGGTTTTAGGTTTGAATTTCATTGGATTACAAGGGGGGTAAAAATGGAGACTTTTTACATATTGCGGAGCAAGTACATCGGCTTGCTCCTACATCATCATAACTTCACAGGCTCGACCATTTCACTTGGATAGCAACCCAGCACTTTGAGATAGCTAGTAACCTGTCCTAATTCTGCCAAAGCGTTCTGCATTTTTTCGGTGTGAATGTTCGCTTCTAGCTCCACATAGAACATTTCTTCCCACGGTTTGCCGTAAATAGGGCGAGATTCCAGTTTCGTCATTCGAATATCGTGCTGTTTGAGCACCATTAACGCATCCACCAACGCCCCTGCTTGCTGCCCTGTGGTCATCAATAGCAAGGTTTTGCTCTGAATTTGTGGCGATACCGCCACGGCGTGTTTCGCCACCACGATAAAACGAGTGATGTTGTTTTCTTGGTTGGCGATGTCCGTTTTCAGCACATTTAAGCCGTACAGTTTACCGCCATCTTCATTGCCAAGTGCCACCACATTTGTTTTGTTGGCACGAGCGACCATTTGCATTGCGTGGGAACTGCTTTCGCAATACTTAATTCGCACTTTGTTCAGGCTTTGCAAAAATTGGCTACATTGTTGAGCAGGCTGGGGGTGGGTGTAAATAGTGTCGATGTCTGCCAAATCAATAGTGCGTAAGCCAAGCACACAATGTTTGATCGGGTAGGCAAGCTCGCCGACTAAGGTGAGATCTGTGTGTTGCAACAGATCGTACACTTCGTTGATCGAACCTGATGTGGTATTTTCCAACGGCAACACGCCGTAATCCGCTTCGCCATTTTGGACTTTGGCAAACACGTCATCAAAGGAAACACAGCTCAACTCAATAAAGCCGTCAGGATAGTGCTTGGCAAATTGGCGAGACGCTAAATGCGAATATGAACCACGTTTGCCGAGAAAGGCAATCGCAATTTCCGCTTTGGTTTGGTTCAGCTTATTTTGTAGATAGGTTTGTTGGGTTAGGACGGAATCTTCAATAATTCGCTGGAAAATTTGAGTCACATACTGTGGGTCGAGCGGATAATTTTCCGCTTTAGCAAAGTTGACTAACTCCAATAATAACGCCTTTTCTCGCTCCAAATCACGTAACGGTTTTTGGCTGATCTCTTTACTTCGCACCACATCAAACGCCAGTTGGTGGCGTTCAGACAGCAGTTTCAATAGATGGCGGTCAATTTGACTAATTTGCTGGCGAATTTCGGCAAGATCCAATGACATAAATATTCCTAATGTAAGGGAGAAATAGTACAAAATGGCAAGATTCTAGCGATTTCTCGGGAAATAGACAATCATTTGCACGAATCAGACATTATGCCATTGAGAATTGTTATCATTAATGTAAAATAGACACTCTTTTCACTCTAGACGAAGGAATCACTTATGACATTGGCAAAAAAATTACTGAATTTGATCGCTTGTATGGGCATATTAAGCACATCTGTCTTTGCACAAGAGCGAATTTTAAGTATTGGCGGTGATGTAACTGAAATTATTTATGCACTTAATGCTGAGCAACAACTTATCGGGCGAGACAGCACCAGTGAAGTGCCTGAGCAGGCGAAAAAGCTACCCGATGTTGGCTATATGCGTCAGCTCAATACCGAAGGCATTTTAGCGTTAAAACCGACGCGTATCATCGCAACACAAATTGCTCAACCGACCATCGTGCTGGAACAAGTCAAAGCAGCGGGGGTGAAAGTAGATCAGGTACCATTTAACTATTCCGCCGAAAGTGTGCTGGCAAAAATTGAGACCATCGGCAAACTGGTAAATAAAGAAAAAGAAGCGACAGCATTAGCCCAGCAGTTTCAATCCCAAATGAATGCGGTTAATCGCTCACCTGTTGATGTGAAGGTGCTGTTTATTCTTAACCACGCAGGAATGAACCAAATGGTCGCAGGCGCAAATACGGTGGCAGACAGTGCAATTAAATTGATCGGGGCGAAAAATGCGATGGGCAATGCCGCTCGCTTTGTGCCGATTTCTCAAGAAGGGGTGATTGCTGCCAATCCTGATTTGATTGTTGTCACCCGTTTAGGCTTAGAACGTTTAGGCTCGGTGGATAAATTATGGACACTCCCAGGTGTCGCACATACCAACGCAGGTAAGCAAAAACAGTATGCGGTGGTGGAAGATATTGCCTTTATGTCCTTCGGCTTAGGTATTCCACAGGAGTTGCAAAAAATCCGTCAAGCAGTTGAGAAAGCGAGCAAATAACGATGAAGCATCGTTGGCTGATTGGACTAAGCCTATTTCTGCTGTGTGCGTTGTTGATCGCATCTAATATTGGAGCGGTTTCACTCACTTGGCAGGATCTGTGGCATACGGATTTTGACGATAGCCAGTGGCAAATTTGGTTGAATATTCGCTTGCCACGCATTTTATTAGCCGTGATTGTAGGGGCTGCATTGGCAATATCGGGGGCGTTGTTTCAAGGTTTATTCCATAACCCAATGGCAGATCCTGCCTTAATTGGTGTCAATAGCGGTGCGGCATTAGCGGTAGGGTTGTCGATTATTTTGCCAAGTCTACTTCCTGCCCAATTTGCTTTATATGGGGTGATGATCGCCGCTTTCATTGGCAGTGTGATTGTTTCTAGCTTGATTTATGCGTTGAGCTATCGCTCCCAAGCGTCTGTGAATAAACTGCTTTTAGCGGGCATCGCCGTAAATGCCTTGTGCTTTTCTGCGGTAGGAGTACTGACGTATATCAGTAGCGATCAGCAATTGCGTCAATTTAGTTTGTGGTCGATGGGGAGCCTTGGGCAAGCCCAATGGAAACCCGTACTCTTAGCAGGAACCGTGATTCTCATCACCTTGCTCTACGCACTCACCCTCAGCAAAAAGCTCAATTTATTGCAACTTGGGGATGAAGAAGCCCACTATCTCGGTGTGAACGTTCCCCGTTTGAAAAAGCAGTTAATTTTGCTGGGGGCTCTATTAGTCGGTGCATCGGTTGCTGTGAGTGGTGCCATTGGTTTTATCGGCTTAGTCATTCCACATTTGGTACGATTTAAATTCGGAGCAGATCATCGCTGGGTATTACCAGCTTCCGCCCTATGTGGTGCAATTCTACTGCTCCTTGCTGACACCTTTGCCCGAACAGCGGTTTCTCCCGCAGAATTACCTGTGGGAATGATCACCAGTTTTATCGGGGCACCTTATTTTCTTTGGCTTGTGATCCGCTATCGTGAGGGCAACAAATGATTTACAAAAATGCTCCCGTACTCCCCCCCTTGTTGACGACCCAACAACTCTCTTTTGAGATCGATGGGCATCGTTTGCTGGATAATCTCGATCTTCACTTGCCCCAAGGCAAAATCACGATGCTGATCGGTCCAAATGGAGCAGGAAAATCGACCTTGCTACGACTGCTGTCTGGCTATGTTCCCCCAACTTCGGGGCAATGCCACTTTAAAGATCGTCCAATTACCGATTACAGCCCTGCGGAACTTGCCAACTTTCGAGCGGTAATGCGACAGCATAGTCAGCTCAATTTCCCATTTTCGGTGGAAGAAGTGATCCGAATGGGCGGTTATCATCGCCGTCAACAAGATGTGGAGCAATATCTGCCCGATGTCATTCATTATACCGATTGCACAGCATTAATCGGCAGAACCTATCGCCAACTCTCAGGCGGAGAGCAACAACGCTGCCAACTGGCACGAGCCTTATTACAGCTCTGGCAAGCGGATATGCAAGGCAAATTACTGTTTTTAGATGAGCCAACCTCTGCCTTGGATCTGCATCATCAGCAACAGTGCTTACGACTGATGCGAACCTTATGTGAAGAAAAAGGGCTATCAGTGTGTTGTGTGTTGCACGATCTCAACTTAGCTTCACTCTATGGCGATCACATCATTTTATTAGCCGATCAGCAGATCCAAGCCCAAGGCAGTGCCGAACAAATTTTAACAGAGCAGTGTATTTGTCGCTGGTATAATGCAGACATTACCGTTTGCCAACACATTCTGACGAAAGATCCGCAGATCGTGTTTAAACGATAAGATAGTCAAAAATGAGACAGTAAATAGAAAAAGGCGAGAATTTTCTCGCCTTTTTGATGAATGAGATTAGTTCGCAATGCCCTTATGACGCAACAACGCATCTAAGGTCGGTTTACGACCACGGAAGCGTTCAAACAGCACCATTGGCTCTTCTGAGCCGCCACGGGTCAAAATGTTTTGTAAGAAGGATTCGCCCACTTCACGGCTGAAAATGCCTTCTTCTTCAAAGCGTGAGAAAGCATCGGCAGACAACACTTCCGCCCATAAGTAGCTGTAATAGCCTGCGGCATAACCGCCTGCGAAAATGTGTCCGAAGCTGTGTGGTGTCCGCACGAAGGTTGGAATTTCCACCACCGCCACTTGTTTTTTCACGTCACGCAAGGTGTCCATCACGATGCCTTCACGTGGTTGGCTCATATGCAAGCGGAAATCGAAAATACCGAACTCTAATTGGCGAAGCACGAACATTGCGGCTTGGTAATTTTTCGCTTTGAGCAGTTGGGTCAACATCTCTTTTGGCAATGGTTCGCCTGTTTCGTAATGCCCTGAAATAAAGGCTAGAGCCTCTTCTTCCCAGCACCAATTTTCTAAGAATTGGCTTGGTAGTTCGACCGCATCCCACGGCACGCCGTTGATCCCAGCCACATCGCCGACATCAATTTCGGTCAGCATATGATGAATACCGTGTCCGAATTCGTGGAATAAGGTGGTCACTTCTTCCATCGTGAATAGTGCAGGTTTGTTGCCAATCGGTTTGTTGAAATTACAGGTTAAGTAAGCCACGGGTTTTTGCAATGAGCCGTCTGGCAAGCGTTTTTGCCCGATGCAGTCGTCCATCCACGCCCCGCCACGTTTGTGTTCACGAGCGTATAAATCAAGATAGAACGAGCCACGCAAGCGGTCAGTTTCATCGAAAATATCGAAGAAACGCACGCTCTCGTGATAAACTTCCACGCCTTTACGCTCCACCACTTTCATTCCAAAAATGCGTTTGATCAGCTCAAACATCCCTGACAGCACACGGTTTTCTGGGAAATATGGGCGAAGGGCTTCATCGTTGATCGCATATAACGCTTGCTTTTGTTTTTCGCTGTAAAAGGCGATGTCCCAAGGTTGCAAATCCGTCATTCCATACTCTTTTTCGGCAAAGGCTTTGAGTTCGGCTAACTCTTTTTCTCCTTGAGCTTTCGAGCGGTTGGCTAAGCCTTCTAAAAATTCCACCACTTGTTTTGGGCTTTCCGCCATTTTGGTGGCAAGGGAGTAGTCGGCATAGGTCTTAAAACCGAGTAAGTTTGCCAACTCTAAACGCAATGCCAATGTTTCTGCCATAATGGCAGAGTTATCCCATTTGCCTGCATTCACGCCTTGATCAGAAGCACGGGTATTGTAGGCTTCGTACATTTGCTGACGTAATTCACGGTTTTCACAATAGGTCATCACAGGCAAATAGCTTGGAAATTCAAGGGTAAAGCGATAGCCTGTTTTGCCTTTGCTTTCGGCATCTAATTTCGCTGCTTCTAGAGCGGATTCAGGTAAGCCTTTGATCTCATCGGCATTGTCGAACAGCACGTCCCAGCCCATTGTCGCATCGAGCACGTTGTTGCTAAATTTTGAGCTAAGTTCGGATAAACGCATTGAAATTTCGCCATAGCGTTTCTGTTTTTCCGCTGGCAAGGAAATGCCCGAAAGCTCGAAATCACGTAAACTGTTTTCCACCGCTTTTTTCTGCGCAAGGGAATAATGGGCAAATTCAGGGCTGCTTTTTAATTTCACATAGCCTTGATACAAGCCTTGATGTTGCCCTGCCCAAGTGCTGTATTCAGACAACAACGGCAAGCAGGCTTGGTAGGCTTCACGCAGTTCAGGGCTGTTTTTCACGGCGTTTAAATGCCCAACGGGCGACCACGCACGGCTTAATTTATCGCCCGCCATGGCTTGTGGCAGATAGAAATTTTCCCAAGTTGGGTGCTCAATTTGTGCCACTTGTTCAATGGTGTTGCGGCAATTTTGGATCAGTTCTTGAATCGCAGGCTGAATATGTTCAGGCTGGATTTGTGAGAATTTGGGTAAATCTGTTGTATTTAATAGTGGATTGGTCATTATGCTTTTCCCTCCGTAATAATCGAACAAAAGTGCGTGATAGTTTGGGGAAAATTACAGAAAGATCAAGGGGAAAAGTCATACAAGGGGGTAGATTTTCACAAAAAGTTGCAAATTTGTAATAAAATCCAATCAAACCCTGTCTTATTTTTATTTACATTCTTTTGGAGAACAGATGATGTCGAATTATATTCCCCCTAAAGTTTGGCAATGGGAGCAGCCAAATGGTGGCGAATTCGCTGCAGTGAATCGCCCGATTTCAGGTGCTACGTTTGAGCAATCTTTGCCACAAGGTAACAAAGGCTTACAGCTTTATAGTTTAGGCACACCAAATGGCGTTAAGGTTGCAGTAATGTTAGAAGAACTTCTCGCATTGGGTAAAAATGCTGACTATGATTTATTTACCATTGATATTCGCAAAGGCGAGCAATTTAGCAGTGGTTTTGTGAGTGTGAATCCCAATGCCAAAATCCCTGCTTTAGTGGACTTAACCACAGAAAAACCGTTGCCCATTTTTGAATCGGGGGCGATTCTGTTGTACCTTGCAGAAAAATTTGATGCGTTCTTACCCAAAAATATCGAACAACGTACCGCTTGTTTATCTTGGCTGTTTTGGCAAATGGCAAGTGCCCCTTACGTTGGTGGCGGTTTTGGGCATTTCTATAAATATGCCCCTGAAAAATTGGAATATCCAATCAATCGTTTTACGATGGAAGTGAAGCGTCAGTTAGATTTGCTTAATAAGCAATTTGAACAGAAAAGCTATATTTGTGGCGAAGAATATACCATTGCAGATATGGCATTATGGGGTTGGTATGGGCAAATTGTGTTAGGCAGAACCTACGAAGCCAGAGAATTTTTAGATGTTCAATCCTATCCACATTTAATTCGTTGGGCTGAAGCCATTTTAGCTCGCCCTGCGGTGCAAAAGGCGATCAATCTCACCTATTAATGTTAACCACCGACTTTTTGCATAGTTTATTAGAATTATTTGCATAGAGGAAAAAGAGAAAACCTATGCAAATCATCTTGTGTTACTGTATGTATTGACAGTTGCTAGCCCATATTGGTATACTGTTTTTATAAACAGTATAAGTGAGGTGAACGATGAAAACTGTCGATGTCCGATTTGTGAAAGAATCAGATCGAAAAAAACAACAAGCTCAAGAAGAAATGATGCATAAACTATCTAGCAGATTAGCTGATAGAATTGCGGAGAAATTTAATGATGTAAGAGTGAGAGTCAGGTTCTCTAGCTCATCGGGACTCGATGTAAGCGGGTTTAGAGATGAAGAGAAAAAACGCTTTATGGCACATCTTGAAGAAATCTGGGATGACCCATTTTTGTTAGATGATTAAAAAACAGAGCCCTTTAAAGTGAGTTTAAAGGGCTTTTAAATTGATTAAAATTGATAAATTAGGTTGTCCTCATATGTGCCGTGATAGCTTGCAGAAGCATTGATTGCAATTCAGATAGCATTATTGAAGTCTTGCTAGTTGTTCCGTTTATCTTCAATCATCACTTCAATAAACCGACCATTTTTTGATTGTTTTCCACTATTTTCCCTTTTTGCATAATTCCCCCTAAAAAAACGGAAGAATCTTGTCACACAAAGATTCACTACATTTTTACGCTAAATTTTTTCTATTTATGCAAGAAGCGTTAGTATTCTATATTAAAGCCAATAAAAAGCCCTAGATGTTCATCTAGGGCTTCTTGCTATTTTAGCCTTTTTTATGCTCTTTTGCGGCTTTCACAAACCCTTCAAATAACGGGTGTCCGTCACGTGGGGTAGAGGTAAATTCTGGGTGGAATTGGGCTGCGATAAACCACGGGTGGTTTGGCACTTCGATGATTTCCACTAATTTACGATCTGCCGATAAGCCTGACACTTTCAGCCCTGCCGCTTCGATTTGTGGCAAGAGTGTGTTGTTCACTTCGTAACGGTGACGGTGGCGTTCGTAAATGGTGTCGTTGCTGTACACTTCACGAGCCAATGTGCCGTCAATTAAATGGCACGCCTGAGCCCCTAAACGCATTGTGCCGCCAAGGTCGGAGTCGTCTGAGCGTACTTCCACATTGCCTTCGGCATCTTGCCATTCCGTAATCAAGCCCACGACTGGGAACGGAGAATTTTTGTCAAATTCGGTGGAGTTGGCATTTGCCATTCCTGCCACGTTGCGAGCGTATTCAATTAAGGCAATTTGCATACCCAAGCAAATACCTAAGTATGGAATGCCATTTTCACGAGCATATTGGGCGGTCAAAATTTTGCCTTCCACGCCACGATAGCCAAAGCCACCTGGTACGAGAATCGCATCAACCCCTTTTAACGCGTCCACGCCTTTGCTTTCAACATCTTGCGAGTCGATATATTGAATATTCACGGTTAAGCGATTTTTCAGCCCTGCGTGTTTTAACGCTTCATTGACCGATTTATACGCATCTGGCAATTCCACATATTTGCCGACCATACCGATGGTGACTTCGCCCGTTGGGTTCGCTTGTTGATAAAGCACTTGTTCCCATTCAGAGAGATCCGCTTCTTTGCAGGTTAAACGGAAGCGATCGCAGATGAAATCGTCCAAGCCTTGTGATTTCAACAAGGCAGGAATGCGGTAGATCGAATCCACATCTTTCAGTGAAATTACCGCACGTTCTGGCACGTTACAGAACAGTGCGATCTTCGCTCGCTCGTTGGCAGGAATCATACGATCCGAACGGCACACCAACACATCTGGCTGAATACCGATAGACAGTAACTCTTTCACGGAATGTTGGGTTGGCTTGGTTTTCACTTCGCCTGCGGTTGGAATGTATGGCACAAGGGTTAAGTGCATAAACAAGGTTTTTTCACGACCAACATCGACCGCCAGCTGACGCAAGGCTTCTAAGAATGGCAGAGATTCAATATCGCCTACCGTGCCGCCCACTTCCACGATTGCCACATCGTGCCCTTTTGCCCCGTCAATCACACGGGCTTTGATTTCGTTGGTGATGTGAGGGATCACTTGAATGGTGGCACCAAGGTAATCGCCACGGCGTTCTTTGCGAAGCACTTCGGAATAAATTTTACCGCTGGTGAAATTGTTGGCTTTGGTCATTTTGGTGCGGATAAAACGCTCGTAATGCCCTAAATCTAAATCGGTTTCGGCACCGTCTTGAGTCACGAACACTTCGCCGTGCTGGGTTGGGCTCATTGTGCCAGGATCAACGTTGATGTACGGATCGAGTTTCATCATCGTCACATTCAAGCCACGGGCTTCAAGAATGGAAGCCAAAGAAGCGGCTGCAATGCCTTTTCCTAACGAAGAAACCACACCGCCGGTTACAAAAATATAATTGGTTGTCATTGTTCTGCCTTGTGATGATTTGATTGGAAATCGGAAATTTGGAAATGGTCAATGACCATCAGGACGGGAGCGTAGTTTACAGTAAATTCGAGCCTAAGGCTAGCGATACAAGGGGGTAAGTTTTGGTGAGATTGTGTAAAAACACCCTTTTAGCCTTCTGTCATGTTAGTTTGGCTTTTTAGCCAACATCGTAGCAAATTTGAGTTGGATGCGGTTGCCGTTGGTATCAGTTTTGTGTAGATGCCCAAGGTCTTCGTTGTATTTCACCTACTCTGAAGATAAAAAGAAACGGCATCGGGAAAAGATGATCATCAATGTGGCTCCTATCCATATCTTCTTTTTCGATGGTATGAGTTAAAAAGCAGATGTTTTCCGCATCGTGATCGACCCGTTACATCAGAGTTCTCTTCGCTCACGACATCGCTATCTTCGGGTAATTCATAATATTTGAGAGTTTCCTTTGAGGATGGTCAGTTTCACTCAAGTGCCAACTGTGTTGTGTGTTTCTTGGAACATCTGTGGCAACGTCGCTTTTGTCCAGATAGGCATTTGCTTATAGCAGATCAACTTTTCAATGGTGTTCTCCAATATGATGTAAAACGAGTGCCAAATTTTATGCTTTTGGATATGCAAGGCAATAAAAAACCGACTATTTTAGTCGGTTTTTGCGTGTCGATTGATTTACATCAAGTGGCATTTATGGGGTGAATGTCAGCATAGGCCAGCAAGAAATTTTGCAAAATCTTGGGTTTTCTCACCCCCTTGTAGGCAAGTCTTGTTAACTATTCTGGCAAAAAACCACCACTCTGATGTGCCCAAAGTTTGGCGTACACGCCGTTTTTCGCCAGTAATTCGTCGTGAGTACCTTGTTCGACGATTTCGCCTTTATCCATTACGATCAAACGATCCATCGCCATAATGGTTGAAAGTCGGTGAGCAATCGCCACTACGGTTTTGCCGTTCATTAGCTCGGTGAGATTTTCTTGAATCGCCACTTCCACTTCGGAATCCAAGGCACTCGTTGCTTCGTCCAGCAATAAAATCGGAGCATCTTTGAGCATCACTCGGGCAATCGCAATCCGCTGGCGTTGTCCGCCAGAGAGTTTCACGCCCCGTTCGCCCACGTGGGCATCATAGCCTGTGCGACCTTTCGCATCTTGCAAATGCGGAATAAATTCCGCTGCGGCTGCTTTCTGAGCGGCTTCCAACATTTCGTCTTCCGTTGCCGTTGGGCGACCGTACATTAGATTTTCTCGCACCGAGCGGTGGAGCAACGACGTGTCTTGAGTCACCAAACCAATTTGCGAACGTAAACTCTCTTGGCTAACTTGGCGAATGTCCTGTCCGTCAATTTGCACCGAGCCATTTTGCACATCATAAAAACGCAACAGCAAATTGGTGAGCGTGGATTTCCCCGCCCCACTGCGACCGACCAAGCCGACTTTTTCGCCTGCTTTGATCTGTAAGTTGAACTGTTTAAGCAGTGGACGATGCTCATCGTAGGCAAAATCAACCGCTTCAAAGGTGATTTCGCCTTTGCTGACATCAAGGTTTTTCGCATTTGGTGCATCAAGCACCGTGTGCGATTTGGACAAGGTTTCCATTCCGTCTTGCACTGTGCCGATATGCTCAAATAATGCCGCAAATTCCCACATTACCCACTGTGAAATGCCTTTTAAACGCAAAGCAAGGGCGGTGGCAGTGGTAATCGCCCCGACGCTGATCCAACTGAATGACCAAAGCCATAAACTAATAGCCACAGTGGTGAACATCAATAAGATCGCATTAGCGTAAGTGGCGACATCAATTTGGGTAACCAATCGCATTTGCTTGTGTACCGTAACCATAAATTCTTGCATCGATTCTTTCACGTAATCCGATTCACGTTTGCCGTGCGAGAACAGTTTGACGGTAGCAATGTTGGCATAGGCATCGGTAATGCGTCCAGTCATCAGACTGCGAGCGTCTGACTGCTCTTGGGACGCCCTAGCTAATTTCGGCACAAAATAGAAAATACTTACAATCAGCACGCCAAGCCAAATGAGAAATGGCACCAATAACCAGCCATTGAGTGCGACCAAAATCACCCCTGATGTGATGAAATAGACGCTGAGATAGACCATCATTTCCACGAAGGTCATCACCACATCACGCAATGCAAGGGCGGTTTGCATCACTTTAGTGGAGACCCGCCCTGCAAATTCGTCTTGGTAAAATCGCATACTTTGCCCGAGCATCCAGCGGTGGAAATACCAACGCAGCCGCATTGGGTACACGCCTTGCATCGTTTGGAAGCGAAAAGACGAGTAGAGATAGGTCAACACAATGCCACTTAAGGCAATGAGTGCCATTTTCGTGATTGCCCAACCTTTCTCTGCCCACAATTCAGACGGTGAAAATTTCGCCACCCAGTCGACAATATCACCGATAAATTGGAACATCACCGCATCAATCACGCCAATCGTAATGCTTAATAGCACGGCGAGTGCTAAAAATGGGCGAAAGCCTTGGGTGGATTGCCAAATAAACGGCAACAGCCGATTTTTCGGCTGGGTTGGGGGTTGATTTGGATAGGGGTTAACCCGTTTCTCAAACCATTCAAACCAATGTTGCTTCATGTTTCTCCTTACACTGTGAATTGAGGATTATTTAACGAATTCAGGGCAGAGCAGACGGTCATCTAACGCCAAATCTTCATTACGGTTAATGCCGATTGGCTGTTTGAGGACGTTTCTGGCGATCTCGTGTGCTTCAGCGAGGGAATGTTCTTTATATGAACCGCATTGGAATTCGTTCAGCTCTGGGATTTTGCTTTCGTCTGGGATTTTGTTTAACGCATCTTCCATTGCCTTTTTCCACGCCTCTGCCACTGTTTCTGGGGCAGGTTCACCAATCAGCGACATATAAAACCCTGTACGGCAGCCCATTGGTGAGATGTCGATGATTTCTACGCTGTCGCTGTTGAGATGATCTCGCATAAAACCTGCGAACAGATGCTCCATTGTGTGAATACCACGTACGGGCAGAATGTCAATGTTTGGGCGGCAGAAACGTAAATCAAACACGGTAATGGTATCGCCCTTTGGCGTGGTCATTGTTTTGGCCACACGTACCGCTGGGGCATTCATTTTGGTGTGATCCACTTTGAAACTATCTAATAAAGGCATTTTCAACTCCTGTGTTTATTTAATTAAAATTAGGCGGATTCAATCCGCACCTACAATCTAGAAAATTCATTCATATTTGATCTATTCGAGCTGATTGGGTCAGCCCAAAAATTTTGCACTTTTTCGGTCAGATCTTACCCCTTGCAAGGGGTTATTCGGCAATCCCTTGATCCCAACCCAATGCACCTTCTGGGATTTTACGTTGTAAGCGGAAACGGCGATTCGGCTCTGCTTGTCCTTGCACAATCATACCAGACGGATTTGAGAAAGCGATACCGCCGTTGAGCAACTGCGACATTGTGCCTGAATTGATACTCGCACCGCTCAAACTGATGTCCATTGTGTAGCCAGAGGCTGTCCAAAATTGGGAATTTTTACGCACCAAATGCTGATATTGTGGGCTGATGCGTAAATGAATCAGGACACGATCGCCTAATTCGCTCAAACTCAAGCGTTGCACTGCACCGACTTGCATTCCCCGATACAACACGGGGGCATCTGGGGTAATGCCGTTGGCATCGGTGGTTTCAACAATAATGGGTAAGCCGTTGTGATATTGTGCTGCACCATTTTCTGTTTCGTCCAAGGCAAATTGGGTTTTGCTTTCGCCACTGCCGATATCCACATTAATGTAATTTTGTAAGGCGGCATCTAAATTTTTCACGCCGGTGGTGCTGATTTCTGGTGAAATCGCTTTGAAACGGCTGCCTGATTTTGCTACTAATGGGTAATATTGCGGTTCAATAAATGCACTGATCTTGATCTGTTTTTTGTCTAGTTTGAGTGTGTCTACTTGACCGACTTTCAGCCCACGATATTTGAGTGGCATCCCTTCACTCAGTGTTGATGCATCGTTGGCGGTCAAGGTGATGTGGGTATTGCCTGCATTGGCTTGGCTAAAGCTTTTATGCAAAATCTGGCTTTTTCTCCCCCCCTTGTTATCAAAACTAATAGCACCTTTTAACGTTCGCATTAGGGGAGATGCTTGCACATTCAGCCCCTGCATTGACACATCGACTTGTACTGCCGGTTCGATCCAGAAACGGCTTGTGTCTGTCAATAAATGACGATATTTCGGTTCAAGATAGAGATCGACATCAAAGCCATTTTTCTTCGGGCGGATATTCAACACTTTGCCGACTTCAAAATGGCGATAAAGCAAAACTGAGTCTTTGCCGATACCCGATAAATCATTGGCAGATAAGGTCAGCGTCGGTGTTTGCTCGTGGCTGGTAATGCCATTTTCGGCACTTTCTCGATCACGATAGAGCGGATATTGACTTTGCACTTTGCCCTTGGCGTTGCCATCTAACAGCTTAATCCCCCCTTGCAACCAGCTACTCGGCGATCCCGCATTAAAACGCACACCATCTAAGCTTACGGATACATCTAAATTCGAAATGGTCACGAATTTGCTATTTTCGCCCACTAAATGGCGATAATCAGGGAAAATAATTGCGGTGAATTTGACGTTCTCAATGCTTAAATCCCGTTTTAAAATTTCACCGATTTTGACATCGTGATAGTAAATGCCTTGCCCCTGATCGACGCCGTAAGATTGTGGTGAGACCAAGGTAAAGGAAACCGTATCAGGGCGATTGAGTAAGAAGTCATCATTTTTTTTGACGGTAAATACACGCCCAGGCTCGCTGCTTTTACCTGCAATCAGTTCAAAATAGTGGCCACGTAAAACTTCCCCGACTTTGGTAAGCGAGTCTTTACCAAAGGAAAATTTGGGTTGTTTTAAGATAATTTGTGAGTCTTCTTTGAGTAAATCTTGATAACTTGGATCAATCAATAACGCCCCCGCAAGCATTCCCGTTTGTTTTTCTTCATTTTGGCTATCAAAGGCCGATTCCAAACTTGCTAACACACCAATTTGCACCCCTTGATAAAACACGCCTGTTTCGTTTGCTTTTAAACCGACGGTGGCGGGGACATCAATGCTTACTTCAATACCACGTTGAGCCGATTTTAAGTCGGTATACAACGGATACTGTTCCGCTTGGCTAGCTGGCTCTGCGTCTATTGGTGAATCAAATGCGACAGCACCTTGAACCACAGACATCAAACTGTCCACATCAATAGAGAGCCCTTGGGCTAAACTCACGTTCGCTTTAATGCCGCTGATATTCCAAAATCGGCTCGTTTTTTTCACCAAATGAGCATATTTTTTGTTGATCACCGCTTCAATCTCAACGTGTTGCTGATCAACGGTAAAACGATAATCGGAAATTGTCCCAACGGGGACTTTTCGGAAGTACACACTGGCTCCCACGGCAATGGAACCTAGGTCATTGGCGATTAATTTCACCATTAAATCACCGTCATTTACCGGCACAAGCGGTGGCTCACTTTCTGCCACAAATTCATCTTCACTCTCTTCAGACTCCCCCGGGAGCAAAGTAATATAGTTACCAGAGACTAACGTATCTAGCCCCGACACCCCTGCTAACGATGCGGTTGGGCGAACAAGCCAGAATTTGGTATCTTTTTTCAATACAGAGCGGGCTTCTGCGTTGATCTCTGCAATCACTTCAACTTCCCGCAATTCATTCGTAAAGGCGACTTTTTTAACCACGCCGATTTGCAAACCTTGGTAGCGAATTGCCGTTTTACCCGCAGAAATTCCCGCTCCGTCTTCAAAGCGAATACGAATGTCTTCCCCTCGCTCTTGTAAAATCTGAAAAAACAGCAGGCCGCCGATCATAAAAGCGACTAAGGGCAATAACCAAAAAGGCGAAATACGTCGTGGTGGACGCACTTTCGCAGGAATAACTTCAGTAAGATGTTCAGACATAAATTCAATTCTTCAGATACAGGTAAGCGGTGAGATCGCCTAAAATCTCACCGCTTGTCTATTTATTTAGGACAAAAAGCCAAATTAGCCTTTGTCTTTTTCATCACATTTTTGGATATTATTGCATTTGCCGTATAAGTAAAGGCTATGGTTTGCCAGTTCAATACCGTGTTGCTGGCTGATTTCCCGCTGACGGCGTTCCATATCGGGATCTTTAAATTCAAATACTTTACCGCAATCCATACAGATAATGTGATCGTGCTGATGGTGTTGATTTAATTCATATACTGCTTTATTTGAGTCAAAATTGTGGCGAACTAAAATCTCTACTTCTTCAAACTGATTCAGGACGCGGTAAACGGTTGCGAGTCCGATTTCAGATTGACGTTCTAACAGCAATTTATAAATATCTTCTGCAGAAAAATGTTGCATTGTGTCACGAATGCTTTGCATTAATTCAAGAATAGTCAAACGTGGCTCGGTGACTTTTAAGCCGACTTTCTTCAATAATTTAATATTCTCTTCAGACATCTTTTTCTCCTTGTAAGGATTACGCCAATTCCGCTAAACACATTTCATCAAAAATCTGTTTACACCAACGATTCACCCGATCTTCGGTCAATTCTGGCTGACGATCTTCATCAATACATAAGCCGACAAACGTGTTTTCATCAACTAAGGCTTGAGAGGCTTCAAAACTATAACCTTCCGTTGGCCAATGACCCACGATAACGCCGCCATTCGGTTCAATCACATCACGAACAGTACCCATTGCATCGCAGAAATATTCTGCGTAGTCTTCTTGGTCACCACAACCAAAAATCCCCACGACCTTATCGGTAAAATCGATCTCTTTTAAGGTTGGCATAAAATCGTCCCAATCAGCTTGCGACTCACCGTAATACCAAGTCGGGATACCAATTAAAAGAAAATCGTAGGCTTCAAGATCTTCTTTGGTGCTTTTTGCAATATCACGAATATCCACTAACGTTGCACCAAGTTGTTTTTGGATCATTTTTGAGATGTTTTCTGTGTTTCCGGTATCAGAACCGTAAAATAAACCGACAACTGCCATTTAGATTTACCTATTTATCTTTTTATATCAATGAATTAACTATTAATGTATTGCGTCAAAATCTGTTCGATTAACTGCCCACGAGAAAGCCCTTGTAATGCCGCTTTTCGTTCTAATGCTAACACCACATCAGCGTGTAATTTTAACTCCACTCGTTTTAACCCAGAAGAACGATCCCGTTTCAATTGGTTACGTTTATTGATGCGAAGTTGTTGCTCTCGACTGAGCGGGTTAGTACGTGGTCGCCCAACTTTTGGCAAGTTCTCAAACAGATCAAGTGTAATACAATCCGATTCTTGTTTTGCCATCTTGACTGCTTAGGCTAAAAGTACCACTCCTAGATGAGAATGATACGCTACTAATAAAGGAACGAACTATACCATAATCTCAAAATGTTGGAAATAATCAGATGATTCGACAAAACCAATCAAACGGGATTTTGCATTTTTTGGTCAATATCTCCCCCCTTGCAAGAGACGAAGGCTATTCAAGGGCTATTCGCCAATCTCCGCAAACGTTGCTTGAGTGAGCTTTGCCAAATCCTGCGGAGCAAGAGAAATATCCAATCCTCGCTTGCCACCTGAGATATAAATTTTCTCGAATGAGTTTGCTGACAAATCAATCACCGTCGGCAAGCGTTTTTTCTGACCTAATGGACTAATTCCACCAATTAAATAACCCGTCGTTTTTTGAGCAATCTCTTTGTCTGCCATTTCAACTTTTTTCACATTCAACGCAAGAGCCGCACGCTTTAAATTGAGCATTTTGGCCACAGGTACCACCATTACTGCCAATTTTTTCTGGTCGCCATTTTCCGCCACGAGCAAGGTTTTGAAGACTTGTTCGGCATTTAGCCCTAATTTTTCAACCACTTCCTGTCCAAAATTGTGGTTATTCGAATCGTGATCGTAAGGGTGTAATTCAAAGGGAATATTCTGTTTTTTCAAAAGATTAACCGCAGGCGTCATTGCATTTTCCTTTCGTAAATGGCGTAAAAAAGAGTACAATCAGACATTTATTTAATGCCTTTATTTTGACGAGAGAAGAACCCGATGGCAACGATTCATTTAGCGATAGCAGCAGATTTTTTATTAGCAGAAAAATTATTAGACGCTTTGGAGCAGAGCGAATTGTCGATTGAGCAAATATCGGCAGTGGAACTAGAAAGTTTTGGCGAAGAGCACAATTTGCGTTTTGGGGCAAAAGCGGTCGCCCAAATTGCTTTGGATGAGGTCGATTGGTCGCAATTTAGTCACGTGTTGTTTGCAGGCAAAATGGCACAAGCCGAAGTGCTAGCGAATGCGGTAAAAGCAGGTTGTGTGGTGTTGGATTTATACGGCATCACAGCGTTAATTGACAATGTGCCCGTGATCGTGCCGAGTTTTAATGATGATGCGGTGGTCAATGTGCGTGAACGCAATATCGTGGCGTTAGCCAATCCGCAAGTAAGCCAATTAGCCTTAGCGTTGAAACCGTTTTTAGATCAACCAATTCAACAAGTTTTTGTCAGCTCTCTATTACCTTCGGCTTATTTTGGCGATGAAAAAGTGCGTGAATTGGCAGGGCAAACCGCACAGCTATTAAACGGCATTCCGTTAGATGATGACAAGCCTCGTGTTGCCTTTGATGCCCTGCCTGCCAATGTGCAAGGCGATGAAAAACAGCTACCGTTCTCCAAGGCTTTTGCCTTGCAATTTGCAAAAATTTTGCCAAATCTGACCCCTTGTATTCACGTCCATTCGGTACAAGTGCCGGTGTTTTATGGCATTTCACAAATGGTCAGCGTACAAGCGGACTATCCGCTCGATCCCGATGCCATTAGTGAACAGTGGCAAACGCAGAAATGGGTAGAATTCCATTCAGAGCAGGTAATTACCCCTGTTAAAAATGGCGAAAATGAGGAAAGCAATGCCTTACAAATCAGTCAGTTAGTCGCCAAAAATGAGAATGCCTTACAATTTTGGAGCGTTGCCGATGAACAACGTTTCAGCTTAGCTTTCTTGGCTATTGCATTATTCAAATTGGTGTTGAAATATTAATCCTCCTCCTTGCTATTTTAAATTAGGCCGTTTGCAAGGGGGAGAGAATCTGTACGTTTTTGCAATATTACTGCTTCATCTGATCCACCACTTGCATAAAGCCGTCAGCGGTGGCGTAAACAGCGTGTTTGCCTTGGGCGTGCAGAATCATATCAGACAGCTCACGGAAAGCCGAATGTCCGCCTGAACGAGTCAGCACGAGATCTGCTTGATCTTTGATGTAATCGAAGGCATCGCCTACGGCAACGGCAAGTCCACAGACTTCAAATGCAGGTAGATCTAAGGTGTCGTCGCCTAAAAAAGCGGTTTCTTCGGGTAACACGCGTGCTTGTTGCATCAGGTCTAAGCAGGCTTGGCGTTTGGACATTTTGCCAAGTTGGAACAGCGGAATACCTAAGTCTTTGATTCGTCTGCGTAAAATCGGCGTATCGCCACCAGACAGTACGGCGACCTGAATGCCACAAGCAAGTAGCATTTTGATGCCTAAGCCGTCTTTGACGTTGAAATATTTGAGCGTTTCGCCGTTTTCGCTGTAATACAAACTGCCGTCCGTCAGTACGCCGTCCACGTCGGTGATCACCAGTTTAATTTTTGCCAACTGTTCCATAAGATTCCTTGTTTTTCCAGAAAGGGAGTTTTATCATTTCGCTCCATTATAGCCCTTTGGAGAGAGAAAATGTCGATTTCGGACAATTTAACCGCCATTTGTCAGCAAATTGAGCAAATGAGCCTTCGCTCAAGTCGGCAGAAAAATGCCGTCAAACTATTAGCCGTGAGTAAAACCAAACCCGTTTCGGCGATTGAACAGGCGATCAAGGCAGGACAGCGTGCCTTTGGCGAAAATTACGTACAGGAAGGGGTGGAGAAAATCCAACATTTTGCCAATTTTCCTGAGTTAGAGTGGCATTTTATTGGTGCATTGCAGTCGAATAAAAGTCGCCTTGTGGCGGAGCATTTTGATTGGGTGCAAACCATCGATCGTTTAAAAATTGCACAGCGTTTAAGCGAGCAACGCCCAGCAAATTTACCGAAATTGAAGGTGTTAATTCAAATTAACATTAGCGATGAAGCGTCAAAAGCAGGGATTTTACCTGAACAGATGTTTGAACTCTCTGAACAGATTTCCGCCCTGCCGAATTTGACTTTACGGGGCTTAATGGCGATTCCCAAACCTGAAAATGAGCCTGAAAAACAACGGATTGCGTTGAGCCAAATGCAACAACTTTTTATGCAGTTACAGGCAAAATATCCGCAAGTGGATACGCTTTCGATGGGAATGTCGGACGATTTGTCGGTGGCGATTGAGTGTGGTTCAACAATGGTACGAATTGGCACGGCGATTTTTGGAAGCCGTAGCTAATCAATGACTTTTTCGTCAATCTGCAATATACTTACGCCTACAAATTTATATCTCAAATTGAGGAAATGCTATGCAACCTAAAGCTAAATTTAGAAAAGATTATCGCAAACCTGATTTTACCGTAACCGATATTTACCTTGATTTTCAATTAGATCCAGAAAAAACGGAAGTGACTTCAACCTTGAGTGTGAAACGCCAAAACCCTGAAGCGACCGAATTGCGTTTAGATGGACACAGCTTTGAATTAGTGTCAGTGAAGTTCAATGGCGAAATATTCAATCAATATCAAAAAGACGATGAATCTTTAACCTTAAATTTAGCCAATTTTCCTGCCGAGCAGTTTGAATTAGAGATAAAAACCTTACTGCAACCTTCTCAAAATACCTCATTACAAGGCTTGTATCAATCTGGCGATGGGCTTTGTACCCAATGTGAAGCGGAAGGTTTCCGTCAAATCACCTATATGTTAGATCGCCCTGATGTGTTGGCGAAATACCGCACGAAACTGACCGCTTGCAAAAGCAAATATCCCTATCTTTTAGCCAATGGTAACCGCATTGCTCAAGGCGATTTAGAAGACGGTCGTCACTGGGTGGAGTGGGAAGATCCGTTCTTGAAACCGTGCTACCTGTTTGCGGTTGTGGCTGGCGATTTTGATTTGTTGCAAGATAAATTTATCACGATGAGTGGGCGTGAAGTGGCTCTCGAAATTTATGTGGATCGTGGCAATTTAGATCGTGCAGGTTGGGCAATGGAAAGCCTGAAAAAATCAATGAAATGGGACGAAGATCGCTTTGGTTTAGAGTACGATCTCGATATTTATATGATCGTGGCGGTCGATTTCTTCAATATGGGGGCAATGGAAAACAAAGGGTTGAACATTTTCAACTCGAAATTTGTGTTAGCGAATCCACAAACCGCAACAGACACCGATTATATGGGCGTGGAAAGTGTGATTGCTCACGAATATTTCCATAACTGGACGGGTAACCGCATTACTTGCCGTGACTGGTTCCAACTATCGCTAAAAGAAGGTTTAACCGTTTTCCGTGATCAAGAGTTTACGTCAGATTTGTGGTCACGCCCTGCGAAACGGATCGAAGATGTACGAATGATGCGTTCAGTACAATTTGCCGAAGATGCCAGCCCAATGGCACACCCAATTCGTCCTGAAAAAGTGATTGAAATGAATAACTTCTACACCGTGACCGTTTACGAAAAAGGGGCGGAAGTGATTCGAATGATCCACACCTTATTAGGCGAAGAAAAATTCCAAAAAGGAATGAAACTCTATGTGGCGGAGCAAGATGGCAAAGCGGCAACCTGTGAAGATTTTGTTTCGGCAATGGAACGTGCATCAGGTGTGGATTTAACCCAATTCCGCCGTTGGTATAGCCAATCAGGCACGCCAGAGCTGACCATTTCCGATGAGTATGATGAAAAACATCACACTTACCGTTTACACGTTTCACAAATGACCCCACCAACCGCAGATCAAGTGGAAAAAGTGAATTTGCATATTCCACTGAAAGTGGCGTTATATGGCGAAAATGGGCAAAAAATCAAATTACAGCACGAATTATTAAGCGTAAGCGATGTGTTAGATGTGATCCACGAGCATCAAACCTTTGAATTTCACAACGTTCAACAACGTCCAGTGCCTGCATTATTATGTGATTTTTCAGCCCCCGTTAGAGTAGATTATAACTACAGCACCGAGCAATTATTAACTTTAGTGAAATTTGCGGAAAATGAGTTTGTGCGTTGGGATGCGGCTCAGACATTATATGTGAGCGAATTAAAAACCAATTTAAGTCGTTATCAACAAAATGAGCCGATGCAGTTCTCTGAGGCCTTGTTAGAAGCGTTGAATTTTGTATTAGATAATGCGAATGATGATCCTGAATTAACCGCTTTAACTTTGACTCTGCCAAAAGAAACGGAATTTGCCGAATCGTTCAAAGTGATCGATCCTGCTGGCATTGCGGTGGTGCGTGATTTTATGCAACGTGCGATTGCCGAAGCCTTGAAAGATCGCCTATTAGTAATTTACAACCAAAACCGTGTGGATGAATATCGTGTGGTGGCGGAAGATATGGCAAAACGTGCTTTGCGTAATGTCTGCTTAAGCTATTTAGCCTTTGTGGATGTGGGCAATATTTTAGTGCATAAACATTACCAACAATCTAACAATATGACCGACACTCTCGCGGCACTTGTTGCTGCCACCAAAGCCCAGCTTGCTTGCCGTGATGCGTTATTAGCGGATTTTGAGCAAAAATGGTACCACGATGGCTTAGTGATGGATAAATGGTTTATGCTCCAAGCAACTCGTCCAGATGAGAATGTGCTAGAAATTGTACAAGGCTTACTGGAACACCGCAGTTTCAATCTAAAAAATCCAAACCGTTTGCGTGCGTTAATTGGTAGCTTTGCGGCTCAAAACCCGAAAGCCTTCCACGCTATTGATGGTTCAGGCTACCGCTTCTTAGTGGATATGCTGATTAAGTTAAACGAGATCAACCCACAAGTTGCCGCTCGTGTGATTGAGCCATTGATTAAGCTCTCTCGCTATGATGCACAACGCCAAACCTTGATGCGTCGTGGCTTAGAGCGTTTGAAAGGCTTAGATAATCTCGCACGTGATCTGTTCGAGAAAATCGATAAGGCGTTGCAGTAATGCCTTGGTATCACGCCTTGTTCTCTTTCCAAGGTCGATTAAATCGTAAAGGATTTTGGATCGGCTTTGGATTGAATTTTGCCTTTTTATTTATTTTTGCCAATTTTGTGCTGAATCCAACCGCTTACAGTTGGATCAGCGTTCTGCCCTTGTTGCTGTCGGCATATAGTTTATCAGCGGTGATTGTAAAACGATTGCACGACCGCAACCGTTCAGGCAAAGCCTTGTTAATGGTGCTCGTGCCGATTTTTTGCTATGTCGGATCGCTTGGTAGCACAGGCACAATGGCGTTTTTGCTTGGCTTGTTTATGCCACTTTTTATCGGCACGATGTTATTACTCGAATGGGGCGTGTTTGCTGGCAATCCCGAACCGAATCAATACGGCAAACAAGGCGTATCCATTACCTTTAGAACAACATAATGAAATTAAATTACCATAAAACTCACTTTCTCACTTCCGCCCCGGATATTCGCCATTTACCCGAAGATTCAGGGATTGAAATCGCTTTTGCTGGGCGTTCCAATGCAGGGAAATCGACCGCACTGAATGCACTCACTAACCAAAAAAGTTTAGCTCGCACCTCTAAAACCCCAGGGCGAACCCAGTTGATTAACCTGTTTCAAGTCGAACCGAATTGTAAATTAGTCGATTTACCAGGGTATGGCTATGCCGCCGTGCCAGAGCAGATGAAATTGCAATGGCAGCGTTCCCTTGGCGAATATCTGCAAAAACGTGAATGTTTGGGCGGGGTCGTGATCTTAATGGACATTCGCCATCCACTTAAAGATCTCGATCAACAGATGATCGAATGGGCGGTGTCTGCCGATCTGTCTGTGCTGTTGCTCTTAACCAAAGCGGACAAACTCAGCCAAAGCCAACGGAGCAAGCAAGTGAAAATGGTGCGAGAAGCGATTTTGCCATTCCAAGGCGATGTGCAAGTGGAAGCCTATTCCGCTTTAAACAAAATTGGGATTGAACAATTATCCCAAAAATTAGATGCGTGGTTTGCCCCCGCATTTGCCGATATTCAGGAGTCATAAAATGTACGATTTAACCGAACTACGCCAAGAAACCGATGAAATCATTGAGAATTTGCTCAAAGATGGCTCTGATCCCGATGCCCTTTACATCATTGAACACCACGTGGCTCACACCAATTTCGACAAACTCGAAAAATTAGTCGTCGATGCTTACAAATTGGGCTACGAAATTTCCGAAGCGGAAGAAGTCGAAGAAGAAGGCAAAGTGATTTTTGTGTGCGATATTGTCAGCGAAATCAAACTGGATGCTGAGTTGATCACCGCTCAGCAAAAAGAGTTACTGCCGTTAATCGAAAAAGCAGGAGCGGAGTACGAGGGCTGGGGAACCTATTTCGAAGATCCGAATAGCGATGAAGACGAATACGGCGATGACGGCGAATTCTTTGATGATGAAGATTAACAGATTATAGAATCAGAAAAGGATAGCGACGTCAGCTATCCTTTTGTATTTATTTGGTAATAAACCGATATTCAATCCAATGTTGATAGGGCTCATTAGCTCGGCTAATGCCTCCAAATGACCACCATTCGGGGTGATTCGGCGTATCAGGGAAAAATCCTGGCTCCAACGCCACGCCAGCATAATTTGGGTAAGTCCCGCCATGCAAATTGGGCTGTCCGTCTAGCCAGTTGCCTGTGTAAACTTGTAAGACGGGGTTGCTGGTGCGAAGTTCTAACTGCAAATCAGTGGTAGAAAGCACTGCTTGGGGGCTGCAAGGGGGGGAGAAAATCGCAGATTTTGCCAATTGGAAGGCATGATCGTAACCCTTCACTGCTTGCTGATCAGCATCGGCAAGTAGCTCGCTACCAATGTGTTTAGGCTGTCTAAAATCAAAGCTAGTGCCTTCTACTGCTCTCAGTGGTGCATTTGGAATGCCGTTGGAGGCAACAGGCAAATAATGATCGGCGTTGATTTGCAGCTGGTGCTGATGAATGGTTGGTTCATTCGAGAGATTAAAATAGGCATGATTAGTGAAGCAAAGCGGCGTATCTTCGTTACTCATAGCGTGAAATTTAATCTGGAGTGCTTTGCCTTCCAAGCAATATTCTACGCTCGCCTGCACTTCGCCACCAAAGCCCTCTTCGCCATTTGCAAATTTTCGGCAAAATTTGACCCGTTGCGAATCGGCAGATTCAACCGCCCAACGCTGTTTATCCGCCCCGAGATTACCGCCGTGCAAATTGTTCTCACCGTTATTTTGTGCTAACACAAATTCCTTGCCGTTGAGCGTATAACGCCCATTGGCAATGCGGTTGGCATATCGCCCGACCGTCGCTCCGAAATAGGCGGTTTGCTTGTGCCAATTTTCGGCCGTGGTTGTGATAAGCACTTCACGCTGTTCATTCGGCAATTTGACAATGCAAGACAGCCAACTTGCCCCGAAGTCCGACAGCGTGATTTTTAAATGATTATTTTCAAGCGTGTAGAGGTTCATTGTATACATACCTTGTTTGGTTTTGAGATTATTCTATCGTTTTCAACAAGTTTGCAATCACACGGCTGACCGCAAAAAGACCAAAGGTCGCCGTGACCATTGTCGCCGCCCCAAAGCCGTTGGCACAGTTCATTGTGGCGGAAACGTCACAGCCTTCGGACATTTTCGGGAAAATCAGCGGTTGGGTGGAAAACACGCAATCAATGCCGAATTTGCGTTTTGGGTTTTGGCTGAAGTGGTACTCTTTACGTAACAAACTCCGCACTTTAGAAGCCAATGGATCTTGAATGGTTTTGCTTAAATCGGTGATCTGAATTTGGGTCGGATCGGTCTGCCCGCCAGCTCCACCTGTGGTGATGATTTTGATTTTGTTCCGCTTGCAAAAGGCAATCAACGCCGCTTTGACTTTCACGCTATCAATCGCATCGATCACATAATCGTAGCCACGCAACAGGTAATCGCTTAAATTGTCGGTGGTCAGAAAATCATCAATGATTTGTACTTCACATTCAGGATTGATTTTCGCCACACGTTCTTTCATCACGTCCGTTTTCAGCTTGCCGATTTCGCCCGACATTGCGTGAATTTGGCGATTGATGTTGGTCACGCAAATGTCGTCCATATCAATTAAGGTAAGCTTACCCACCCCAGAACGTGCCAAGGCTTCCACTGCCCATGAGCCGACGCCACCAATACCAATCACACAAACATGCGATTGCTTTAGTTTTGCCAATCCCTCAGGAGTGTAAAGTCGCCCTATGCCACCAAAACGCTGTTCATAATTGTCAATTCTCGCCATATTTTTCCCCAACTGATAAAATGTTAAATAATTGTTTAATTTATGTAGACTAATTAGATTTTAGTCGGTAGTATCCATACTGATGATTTTATCATCAAATATGAATTGAATCTTTACCCTCTATTTTACAAATAGGAGACTTTATTTTATGAAAGAAATTTTATCAAATCTTCTAGATTCTGCGAGTCAGCAATTGGATAAAACGAAGCAAGCATTAGATGAATCTATTGCACAGGCTCAGCAAAGAGAATCTCTCGGAGATAAAGCCTCTGAATTAAAAGACGATGCGGCAGAAAAATGGGAAGAGCTCAAAGAAGCCACTGCCGAAAAAGCAGAAGATGTCAAAGACAAAGCTGCTGAATTAAAAGACGATGCGGCAGAAAAATGGGAAGAGCTCAAAGAAGTCTCTGCCGAAAAAGCGGAAGATGCCAAGGAATATCTCTCTGATAAATACGAGCAACTAAAAGAAACGGCGGAAGAGCTCGTTGAAACGCTTGGTGAGAAAGTAGATCAAGCAAAAGCGGCTATGGCAGACTCACTGGATTCCTTAGGTAAAGCAATGCAGAATAAAGCAACCGAATGGAAAGAAAATGCCTCAGAGAAAAGTGATAAGTAATCATCCTTACTGATAGCTAAAGTTGAAACGGTTGTGGTGCATCTTGACCACAACCGTTTTTTATGAACATAAACGCTATAACCATCCTTTTCGTTTGAAGTAAATATACGGTGTGGCGGCGGCACATATCATCAATCCGATTGCCATTGGGTAGCCGTATTGGAATTTCAACTCGGGCATTATCTCAAAGTTCATTCCGTAGGTAGATGCCACTAGCGTCGCTGGCAGGAACATCACGGAAACGACGGAGAAGAATTTCATAATGCGGTTCTGCTCAATATTGATGAAACCCATTGCCGCTTGCATTAGGAAGTTCACTTTTTGGAACAGCGATTCATTATGAGGTTGTAGCGATTCAATATCTCGCATAATGTCGCGGGCTTGTTCGAGCTGATTATTCGGCAAGCGAGTTTTCCGCAGTAAAAAGCTGAGTGCTCGTTGGGTATCCATTAGGCATAAACGTACTTTGGAACTCGCATCTTCCAACTCCGTTAATTCTGCCAACGCATCATCAAAACTGTGGTCGGCTTTTTTCTCTCTCTTTTCTTCTTGCTCTTTGAGAATCACACGGCTTAATTTTTCTAAGTCGGCATAAATATTTTCGATAACATCCGCCAACTGCTCGATTTTGGTTTCGAACAGGTCGAGCAACAGTTCATAGGCGTTGCCGTCAATCAATTTTTCACGGCGAGAACGCATTCGATATAGGCGAAATGCAGGCAGATCTCGCTCACGCAAGCTGAATAAACGCCCGTCACGAATGGTAAAACCAACGGTGGCAATGTCGGCGTAATCTTCATCGTCTAAACAGTAGAAAAACGAGTGCAAATGTAAGCCGTCTTCATCTTCAAAAAAGCGAGCAGACGCTTCCAAATCTTCGAGTTCGTGTTCTTCGGCAAGGGTTTGGTCGAGGCGATTTTCCAGAACGCTCCGTTCTTCTTCGGTGGGATCGATCAAATCAATCCAAATCGCATCATTTAATTGGTTTTGAATCGTTTCATCAACACTGATTAAGCGGTCGTTTTGCAACGAAAAAGCTCGGATCATTTCATACTCCTAAGGTAAAGCTGGAAGGTATGAGGCGATGAACAAAAAGGAACAAAAATTAAGATACTGACAGGAAATTACCGACTCTCGTCGGCAACGGAACAGCAGTTGGACGAGATAGGCTAAAAGGCTGATAAGTATCGACTGTGACTGTCCAAAATGCTGTATCCTCAAGTGAAAAAAACGGGCGAATGGTACCGATTTCGGGTAATTTCGTCAAGTTTTCATCAATGCCAATACGCTGATGTAACATTCTTCTCTTTAAATCATCACAATTTTGCAAAATCTTGCCTTTTCTCACCCCCTTGTCATGACTTTTATAGTATCCTTGTACCTAAATTTTGACTTTCGAGATCCCAATTTTGAGCAAACGCCGACTTACCCAAAATCAACAACGCCGCATTCAGTCCAATCATCATAAAAAAATCAGTAAAAAAGAGTTTGAATGGACGGACGAAATGCTCGGTGATATTCAGCAGGGCATTGTCGTCACCCGCCACGCCAAACACGCCGATGTGGAAACGGAGCAAGGTGAGATTTTCCGCTGTAATTTACGCCGCACCCTGAAAAATGTGGTGGTGGGCGATCGGGTATCTTGGAGACTCGGCAATGCACAATTACAAGGCATTAGCGGCGTGATTGAAGCTGTTCTGCCACGAGAAAATGAACTCAGTCGCCCTGATTATTATGACGGCATTAAGATAATGGCAGCGAATATCGATCAGATCATTATTGTCTCTGCGGTGTTGCCCGAACTTTCGCTCAACATTATCGACCGTTATTTGGTGATTTGCGAAACGTCGAACATTCCTGCCTTGATTGTGCTGAACAAAATCGATCTACTCAATGAAGCTGAACGTGAGCAAGTGCAACAGCAGTTAGCCATTTATGAAAAAATTGGCTACAAAACGCTCTGTTTGTCGGCAGATACGGGCGAAAATATGGAAGTGTTAGATCATTATTTATCGCAAGGCACGTCAATTTTCGTGGGGCAATCGGGTGTAGGAAAATCCAGTCTGATCAATCAGTTATTGCCAGAAGTGCAGGCTCAAACGGGGGCAGTGAGCGAAATTTCGGGTTTAGGGCAACACACTACCACCGCTTCTCGCTTGTACCATTTGCCACAAGGGGGAAATTTGATTGATTCTCCAGGCATTCGAGAATTTGGCTTATGGCATCTTACCGCCGAGCAAATCACCTTAGGCTATCGGGAGTTTCAAGCCGTGCTAGGCACCTGCAAGTTCCGTGATTGTAAACATAAAGATGACCCAGGTTGTGCGGTACGAGAAGCGGTCTCGCAAGGCGAGATCAACCCGATACGCTTTGAAAATTATCACCGTCTCATCGAAAGCCGTGATGAAACCAAAAGCCAGCGGCATTTTCGACAAGCGGATTGATAAAAGTCAACAATTACAAATCATTCTCACTTGAAAAGCTATACGATTGGCGTATAATGCAAAGTGCGTCAGACTATAACTTTTTAAGGAGACAAAAATGAAAAAAATCGTCGCGCTCTTAGGTACACTTTTCCTTGTTGCTTTGCCAGTATCGGCAAAACAGTTCAAAGTGGTGACAACCTTTACGGTTATTCAAGATATCGCTCAAAATGTGGCGGGAGACAAAGCGATTGTGGAGTCGATCACCGAACCGGGTGAAGAGATTCACGATTACCAACCTACCCCCCAAGACATTGTTAAAGCACAATCGGCGGATTTAGTGCTTTGGAACGGAATGAATTTAGAGCGTTGGTTCGAGCGTTTCTTCACCCAAGTGAAGGATAAACCAGCGGTCGTGGTGACAGATGGCATTATGCCAATCTCCATTTATGAAGGTCCGTATAAAGGTATGCCAAATCCACACGCGTGGATGTCCACTAAAAATGCGTTAGTGTACATTGAAAACATTCGCAAAGCGTTGGTGAAATACGATCCCGACAATGCCGAAGCCTACAACGCAAACGCCAAAGCCTATTCAGATAAAATCGTCGCATTAGATGCCCCACTTCGTGCTAGACTGGAAAACGTGCCTGCCAATCAGCGTTGGTTGGTGACCAGTGAAGGAGCCTTTAGCTATCTTGCTCACGACTATGGCTTCAAAGAGCTTTACCTCTGGCCAATCAATGCTGAAGAGCAAGGCACACCAAAACAGATCAAAAATGTGATCCAAAAAGTGCGTGAACACAAAATCCCTGTGGTGTTCAGCGAAAGCACCATTTCAGACAAGCCTGCAAAACAAGTGGCGAAAGAAACCAAAGCCAGCTACGGCGGCGTGCTTTATGTGGATTCACTTTCTGCCAAAGACGGTGCAGTACCAACTTATATCGACCTATTGAACGTCACAGTTTCTACCATCGTAAACGGCTTTAAGAAATAAGGCGATGGAATGAAAACTCACGTCAGTTCTCTGTCAGTTAGAGATATTACGGTTCGTTATAGTAATGGTCATACAGCATTGCACGATGTGAGTTTCCACCTTGAAGGTGGAACCATTTGTGCCTTGCTTGGTGTCAACGGAAGTGGCAAATCCACCTTATTCAAAAGCATTATGGGCTTAGTCAAGCCCCAAGGAGCCATTGAAGTCTGCCAAATGCCTGTTAATCAGGCATTAAAACAGAATTTGATTGCCTATGTGCCACAAAGTGAAGAAGTGGATTGGCAATTTCCCGTGTCTGTTTATGATGTGGTGATGATGGGGCGTTATGGCTATATGAATTTCTTTCGTATGCCAAAAGCCCAAGACAAGCAAAAAGTGCTCGATGCAATGGAACGAGTCAACATCGCCCATTTGCGTGATCGCCAAATTGGTGAGCTTTCAGGCGGGCAGAAAAAACGTGTTTTTCTTGCCCGAGCACTGGCTCAAGAAAGCCAAATTATTTTGCTTGATGAGCCTTTCACAGGCGTCGATGTTGGCACCGAAAATGCCATTATTGAGCTACTCAAACAGCTTCGCAGCGAAGGGCATCTCATTTTAGTTTCAACCCATAATCTTAGCACCGTGCCAAGTTTCTGTGACCAAGCGGTGATGATCAACCGTACACTTCTCGCCGCTGGAACCATTGCATCAACATTTACCCCCGAAAATCTTGAACGAGTCTTTGGTGGGGTATTGCGTTATAAACATCTTATCCAAGAAACGGAGTAATGCGATGTTAGAAGTATTACTGGAACCGTTTTCCTACGATTATATGTTTAAAGCCATCGTGGTAAGCGGTGCGATTGGTGCAGTCTGTGCCTTTCTCTCCGCCTACCTAATGCTGAAAGGCTGGTCATTGATTGGTGATGCACTCTCTCACGCGGTTGTGCCAGGGGTTGCTATTGCTTATGCGTTAGCGTTGCCTTACTCAATCGGTGCCTTTTTCTCAGGCTTGCTTGCCACCATTGCGATTCTTGCGGTGAAATCTGTGACCAAGCTCAAAGAAGATGCGATTATCGGCTTTATCTTCACCACCTTTTTTGCCTTAGGTTTATTGATCATTTCAATCAACCCAACGTCCGTAAACGTGCAATCGATCATTTTAGGCAACATTTTAGGCATTGCCGATGAAGATATGATCCAAGTGGCGATCATTCTCGGCGTATCCTTTGTACTATTGTTGCTGTTTTGGAAAGATTTGATGATCGTCTTTTTCGATGAAATCCAAGCAAAATCGGTGGGCATTTCACCGTTGAAATTTAAAATCTTGTTCTTTACTTTGCTAAGTGCTTGTATTGTTACCGCATTGCAAAGTGTCGGGGCAATTTTGGTGATTGCGATGGTGATTACCCCCGGAGCAACAGCGTATTTGCTGACCGATCGCTTTGATCGCTTATTGATGATTTCGATCTTACTCGGTGGAACCTGCAGTGCCTTTGGTGCCTATCTCAGCTATTTTGCCGATGGGGCGACGGGGGGCTTTATCGTGTCGCTACAAACGCTTGTTTTCCTGATCGCCTTTTTCTTCGCACCAAAATATGGATTACTCCCACGTAAACGGCAACAAGGGGTAAGATCTAGCCCAAAAACAGCAAAATTATCGGCTAGCTCCCCCCCTTGTCATACGGAGAAACCAAATGTTTGAAGCCATTTCAACGTGGTTCACCGAACCGCTTGTTTACCCTTTTATGCAACAGGCAATCATCATCGCCCCGATTATCGGTGCGGTCTGTGCCACACTTTCTTGCTACTTAGTGTTGAAAGGCTGGTCATTGATGGGCGATGCCATTTCTCACGCCGTATTACCTGGGATTATTTTGGCATACGTTTTGGCAATTCCATTGGCAATCGGGGCTTTCGTGGCAGGAATCTTCTGTGCGGTGTCGGTTGGCTATCTCAAAGACAACAGCCGTATCAAAGAAGATACCGTAATGGGTATTGTGTTTTCAGGGATGTTCGCTTTTGGCTTGGTGCTCTTTTCCAAAGTCGAAACCGATCAGCATTTAATGCACATTCTGTTTGGCAACATCTTGGGCATTATTGAGCAAGAATTTTGGCAAAGCCTCGGCATTGCCTTATTCGCCCTCATACTGATCGTCTTAAAACGCAAAGATTTACTGCTCTACTGCTTCGATCCAAGCCATACCCGTGTCGCAGGGCTAAACACAAAATTCCTGCATTACGGCTTGCTGGTCATTCTTGCTCTTGTCATCATCAGTGCAATGCAGGTAGTCGGTGTGATTTTGGTGGTGGCAATGTTAATCACCCCTGGCATTACAGGCTATGTCATTGCCAAACGCTTTGATCATATGCTGTTCATTGCTGTAGGGACTGCCGTCTTTAGCGGCATTTTCGGCGTGCTGTTGAGCTTCCACTTCAATGTTGCGACAGGGCCGTGTATCGTACTGCTGCAAGCGGTTTGCTTTTTAGTGAGCTTTAGCTTAAGCAAACTACGAGTAAGATAACAAAAAAGCGTTGCTCTCAAATAGAGCAACGCTTATTTTTATGGAAAGAAAGCGTTTTGCAAAATCTTGATCTTTCTCACCCCCTTGTTATCCTTCAAAGGCGTATTCGCTGAAGGATTGAGCAATACCCACCACCACATTCGCCGCTTGCTGCATTACATCAACGGATATAAATTCAAAGCGTCCGTGGAAGTTTTCGCCGCCTGTGAATAAATTCGGGCAAGGCAAGCCCATAAAGGAGAGACGTGAGCCGTCTGTGCCACCCCGAATCGGTTCCAGAATTGGGGTAATGCCTTGATTTTTCATCACATTTTGAGCGATGTCGATTAAGTATTGATGCGATTGCAACACTTCATACATATTGCGATATTGCTCTACAATTTCAACTTTTCCACAATTTTCGCCGTATTCGTTCTGCATTTGAGCCATTGTGTCGGTCAGATGTTTGCCAAACATTTCCAGCTCTGCCCGATCAAAACTGCGTAGAATATAGTGAATTTCCGCTTGATCGATACCGCCTTCAATGCCGTGCAACATAATGAAGCCTTCCCGTTTTTCGCTAGTGGCTGGGGTTAAGTGAGCAGGCAAACGGTGTTGAAATTCGCAGGCACGCTCTAAGGCGTTGATCATTTTGCCTTTGGCGGTACCTGGGTGAACGCTTCGTCCGAAGAAAGTGACCGTGGCGGCATCGGCGTTGAAATTTTCATATTGCAACTCGCCTAAAGGCCCACCGTCTAAGGTGTAGGCAACATCCGCACCAAAAGTCTGCACATCGAAATGATCGGCACCACGCCCGATCTCTTCGTCCACGGTAAAGCCAATGCGGATTTTGCCGTGCGGAATTTCAGGATGAGCTTGTAAATATTCCACCGCCGAAAGAATAATCGAAATGCCCGATTTGTCGTCAGCACCCAGTAATGATGTGCCGTCTGTGGTAATCAACGTATGCCCTTTCAACCCATTTAAAGCAGGAAATTGGTGTGGCGAGAGCAGATCATTCGAGCCTTTCAACAGAATATCGCCGCCGTCATAGCCCTCAATCAACTGCGGTTTCACATTTTTGCCGTTGAAATCAGGGGCTGTGTCCACGTGTGCCAAGAACCCCAGCACAGGCAGGTTTTTGTCCGTGTTCGCAGGCAAAGTGGCGAACAGATAGCCATTTTGGTCGAGTGTGATTTCCGTTAAGCCCATTGCGGTCATTTCATCACGCAACAGGTGCAATAAATCCCATTGCTGGGGTGAACTTGGCACGGTTTGGCTTTTTGGATCGGAAGTGGTGTGAATTTGAGTATAGCGAACAAGGCGTTCGACAAGCGGTTGTTTTTGCACTGAAATTTGCATAGTTGTTTGCATAGTTATCCTTATTTTATCGGTTGAATGTGTCCTTGTTTTACCGCAAAACAGCGGTCATTGTGTTGTTCTTGCCACTGCATTTGCTGAAGTTGGTCTTGGGTAATGGCGGTCACGAACACTTGAGATTGGCTTTGGCGAAGCCGTTCGGCAAGTAACGCCCGTTTGATCGGGTCAAGTTCAGAGGCGAAATCGTCAATCAGAAATAGGCATTGGCGTTGTTTTTGACTCATCAAATATTCGCCTTGAGCAAGACGTAACGCACACATCAGCAATTTCAGTTGCCCACGGGAAAGCACATCTTCCACGGGCAAGCCGTTGGCACGGAAGCGGAAATCGGCTTTTTGTGGCCCAACCATCGTGTAGCCAATCGCCCGATCTCGCTCAAATCCTTTGGCTAAAATCTCGGCATAATCGCTCTCTTTCTCCCAGCCTTGATGAAAGCTGACGCTAATTTCAAGCTCTGGCAGGAAAAATTGGCAGGTTTGCTCAATTTCGGGGCGGAGTGCTTCGGCATAGTCGGCACGCAGTTGGCTGACAGTTTGAGCAAGACGAGCCAATTCCATATCCCACGGGCGAAGTTCGGCGTAGGTTCGCACTTGGGCAAGTGCCGCATTGCGTTGTTTGAGCAGGCGTTTGAGGTTCGCCCAATGTTGGTAAAATTCCGCATATTGATGAAACAGCCCCCAATCGAGAAAGGCACGGCGATAGGTCGGCCCACCATTGAGTAGGCTCAAGCCTTCAGGGGTAATCACTTGCATTGGCAACAAATGTGCCAGATCGGAAATTTTTTTGCCATCTTCGCCGTTGATTTTCAGCACCGTATCGCCTTGGCGACTTTTCTGAATACCGACCGACCATTGATGCTTTTCTTCTTCGATGCCACCAAACAATGTAAATTGCGGTTGGTCGTAATGAATGATGCGGTTGCTGATGTGGCTTTTGAAGGAACGTCCGTGTCCGAGATAGAAAATCGCTTCCAACACGCTGGTTTTGCCACTGCCATTTTCGCCGACTAAAAAATTAAAACCGTGGCTCAAATCCAGATCCACGGCATTTAAATTGCGGAAGTTGTTAATCAATAAACGAGAAAGTGGCATTTACAAGGGGGTACTTTTTCTGAAAAATCTGCAAAATGATATACCATTTGCACCATTCATAATTTTAGAGCATTTATGTAGGGACGTGTTGCACACGTCCGTGGGCGTATGCAATACGCCCCTACAAAAGATTTTCTGATTATAAACGCATTGGCATTATTACATATTCCGCCGTGCTGTTATCGCAATCTTCGATCACACAGCTTGAAACGGCGTCCACAAAGCTAATGCGAAGACGTTGACATTTCAAAGTATTGATGACATCCAGCAAGTAGCTGACGTTAAAGCCAATTTCCATTTCTGGGCTTTCGTACGCCACGTCAATGATCTCTTCTGCTTCTTCCTGCTCTGGGTTGCTGGCGGTGAGTTTCAGTAGATTTTGGTTGAGAGCTAAACGCACGCCACGGAAACGCTCGTTGGATAAAATCGCTGCTCGCACCAACGCACGTTTTAATGCTTCCGCATCGGCTTCTAAAATGCGTTCAGGATTGCGTGGGAACACTCGGCGGTAGTCTGGGAAACGTCCGTCAATCAATTTCGTTGTGAACACAATGCCGTTCATTGACACACGCAAGTTATTGGTGCCGATTTCTAGGCGAACGGCTTCTGAATTGTGGCTAAGTAAACGCACTAATTCCAACACCGCTTTGCGTGGCACGATCACAGAATGTGCCAGCAACTCTTGATCTAATGCCATTGTGCAAACAGCAAGGCGATGACCGTCGGTGGCAATGGTGCGGAGCAAATTGCCTTCGGTTTCAAACTTCATTCCGTTTAAGAAATAGCGAGCGTCTTGGTTCGCCATTGAGAATTGGGTGGCTTCAATCAGATGAGCAAGGGTGGCTTGATCAATCGTGAAGTCCACTTCAGGCTGCCAATCCATTAAATTTGGATAATCGCTGGCAGGTAAGGTCGCTAAGTTGAATTTACTGCGATCAGCACGCACCAAGGCACGATCTTCTTCAAATTGCACCGAAATCACACTCTCTTCTGGCAATGTGCGACAAATATCCAAGAATTTTTTGGCTGGAATCGTGAATTTATTTTCGGCTTTATCTGATGAAAGCAGCTCCGCTTGGGTGGTTAATTCCACTTCAAGATCCGTTCCGGTTAAGAAAAGCTGATTGTCTTTGATTTCTAATAAAAGATTGTTGATGACAGGTAATGTCGGGCGACTGCTTAATACGCTACAGACCTGTTGTAACGGTTTAAGTAACTGTTCGCGAGTGATTGAAAATTGCATAACCATTCCTTAAGACGATAGTTTTCGGGTTAAATTGGTATAATCTTCGAGCATACTGCTGTCGCTCTCTTTTAATTCATTGATCGTTTTGCAGGCGTGCATCACCGTGGTGTGATCTCGCCCGCCAAATTCACGCCCAATTTCAGGCAAGCTATGTGTGGTCAGTTCTTTGGCTAATGCCATTGCCATCTGGCGTGGGCGAGCAACCGAGCGTGAGCGACTTTTCGATTTCATATCGGCAATTTTAATATTGTAATATTCTGCCACAGTTTTTTGAATATTTTCGATTGTGATCAGGTGATCATAAGATGCAAGTAGATCTTTCAAGGCTTCACGCACTGCATCAATGGTGATTTCACGTTTGGTAAAGTTGCTCCACGCAATTGCTCGGTTTAATGCCCCTTCCAATTCACGCACATTGGTGCGTAATTTTTGAGCCAAGAAAAACGCCACATCTTCAGACAATACCACGCCACGCTCTTCGGCTTTTTTGATTAAAATTGCCACACGTGTTTCTAATTCAGGTGGCTCAATTGCCGCATTCACGCCCCAGCTCAGACGAGAACTAATTCTTTCTTCAATGTTTTCAATATTTTTCGGGAACACATCCGAAGTGACGATAATTTGCTTACTTCGCTCAAACAACGAGTTAAATGTATGGAAAAACTCCTCTTGAGTCACATCTTTTTTAGCGAAAAATTGAATATCATCAATCATTAGCACATCAAGGGAACGGTAGAATTTTTTAAAATTTTCGATGGTATTTGCCTTAATGGCTTTGACCATATCTTGTACAAAGCGTTCCGAATGAATGTACACCACCTTGGCATTCGGATTTTTCGACAGAATCTCATTACCAATGGCGTGCAACAAGTGGGTTTTCCCCAAACCTGTTCCTCCGTATAACGAAAATGGATTACAGTGGCTTTCCCCAGGATTATTTGCGACTTGCTCTGCCACCGCTTTTGCCAGCTGATTGGAATTACCTTGAACAAAATTCTCAAAGGTATGATTTGCAATAATGCCTGAGCGAATGGCTGAAGCTGGCTCTTCTGAAGCTCTCTGCTCTTCTGATTTAACTTGAGGGGCTTGCTCTACTGGGCGATTACCCACACGAATAGAGATTTGTAGATGATCATTTTTGGCTAAGAAACGAGCCAATCCTGCGATCTCCGCCATAAATTTGTCTTTCACCCAATTTGCGACAAATTGGTTTTGAGCATATAACACCAATTCCCCATTGGCAAAATCTGCCTGCAATGGACGCAACCACGTGCTGAAATCTGCAGCAGAGATTTTTGTTTGTAAATGACTTAAACAATCAGACCAAAGGGAAGACACAACTTGCTCCAAAAAATAAGTGAAAAATACGCATTATGATACCTGAAAATTGGATCAAGATCTTGTGAAATTTTAGCGATTTATTTGGATTGCAATTTATGAGGGAAGAAAAAGAGAATGAAGGCTAAGAAATCAGCTACCCCCTTGCTATACAAGGGGGTAAGAATAGGGAAGTTTTTGCAAAATATGTTGGCAGCTTACTCTAACTCACCGCAAAAGCGATAACCTTCACCGTGAATGGTGACAATAATTTCTGGGGTATGTGGATGATCTTCAAAATGCTTACGAATACGGCGAATGGTCACATCAACTGTTCTATCGTGCGGTTTTAACTCACGCCCTGTCATGCGTTTGAGCAAATCATCACGGGTTTGAATTCGACCAGGGTTTTCACAAAAATGCAATAATGCTCGGAATTCACTACGTGGCAATTTAATCATATCACCTTCTGGATTAATGAGACTCCGACTATTCACATCCAACGTCCAACCGTTAAATCGGTAACTTTCAATTTGTTCATGCTCTCTATTTTCTTTGTCTTTCTCAGACATCGTACGTTGGAGTAAATTTCGTGCTCGGATAGTAAGCTCTCTCGGGTTAAATGGTTTAGTGATATAGTCATCAGCACCAATTTCTAGACCTAAAATTTTATCTACCTCGTTATCACGCCCTGTCAGAAAAATTAACGGGATATTCGTATTTTCTCTAATCTCTCTTGCCAACATCAGACCATTTTTCCCCGGCAGATTAATATCCATAATGACAAGGTTGATCGCCTGCTCATTTAAAATGGCATGCATTTCAACGCCATTATGTGCTTCAAAGACGTCATAACCCTCTGCTTCAAACACATTTTTCAGTGTACTACGTGTGACGGCTTCGTCTTCAACAATTAAAATTTGTGGGTTATCCATTCTCAGTTCCTTTATATAATTTAAAACTTTATCCTTGCTTCAATCTGATTATTTATTGTTGCAAACTTGTGATATTTTACTTGCCCAAACATTTCCTACAACTATTTATTTTGCAATTTATTCGTTTTAATCAAATTTTAGTAAAAAAACAGTAGAATTTTGTAGCGTGATTGTTACAGCGAAATGTATTCAACTGGTAAATTAAGGTAATGTTGTGCCAAAGATGCCGTAATCTGACGATGGCTCAGCACCGATTTCCGCTCCGCCATCACCACTCGGGTAATTGGCACCGATTGCAAGCCTTGCAAACGGTGCTGATTTAACGCACTTTGCAACGGCAAGAAACTCGGGTTAAAGGCGGCATTTTCCGCATAACGCCCTGTGAGAATCTGATCGCCCACTTGCAATGCCACGCCACTAAAGGTTTGACTGTAAGGCGAATAAGAACGGCTGGCTGCGTCGATGGCGGCATTGATGAGCGGATCACTGTCCGATCCAAAATCCTGCTGTTGTACATCAAATAACCGCTTTTCGATATTGAGATCTTTTGGCCCAAAGGATTCTGGCAAATAATTTTGTAGCAAATTATGGTGGCTATTTGGTAAATGAACCTGCAGATCCATTGCGGTATTCAACTCATTCATAAATTGGCGACAATGCCCACACGGACTGTAATTCACCGCCATATCCGTCAGTCCTGTTTCGCCCGAGAGCCACGCGTGCGAAATAGCACTTTGCTCGGCGTGAACCGATTGTCCAATCGCATCTTGAGCAAATTCCTGATTCGCCCCGAAATAGAACTTGCCCGATTTTCCAATCGCTACCGCCCCGACATAAAAATTCGACACGGGTGGTAAAGCGTAACAGGCAGCTACTGGCAAGCAGGCTAACGCCAGATCAACCTGAGAAAGCCCAAATTGTTCGCACCATTGCAGGATCTGTTCAGCAGAAAATTGGGCCTGAAAATGCTGTTTTTCAAGTTGTTCTAACACGGCAGAAAGCAGTTCAGGGTTTGATGAACGATCCAAATTGGCTAAACGATGTTGAATACTATTGCTCATTACTTTTTCCTTTATAAAACCTATCAGGCAAACATTTTGCATTTTTTTACCCAGATCTTACCCCTTGCAGGCGGTTAATTTTGGATAATGTCTACTCGATATTTCGCCACTTCATTACGGCGAGCAGCTGCCCTAACCAAATAGGTGCGAAGACGATATTCACCCGATTTTTTCGCCACGCCTTTAAATTGGTCGCCGCTGATCGCCCCCGTAAAAATCGCCTCATCATTTTTCGGTTCGTACAGGCTAAAATAGGCAAAACGATTTTTACTCAACAGACGAATTTTCAACCGTTGTCCTTTCTTCACTTGAAAACGGTGATCAACGGTTTGATAGCCTTTCAACTGCCCTTTAAATTGGGTGATTTTGCCTAAATGCTGTTTTTGCACAGGCGTTTTCGCCGTTTTCACATCCACAATCGCATTGGCATTGAGAGCCAAGCACAATAAAGATAATGCAAGCCATTTTTTCATCATTAATGTTCCTTTTTTTTCCCTTTACGTTTTACAATCACACCCACGCTAGTCGCTTGAGCCACCGCTTTGGGTTTATGCAACTCAATTCTGAGTGCTTTCACACCGAATTCATTTTGAATTAAATCCGCCACTTTATGTGCCACCGTTTCCACCAACTGGAATGGCGTATTTTCGACAAAATCGAGAATTTTTTGTGATACTTCGGCGTAATTCAAACAAAATTCAACATTATCTTCCGCCACGGCTCGTTCAAAATCCCATTCCATTTCGATGTTAAAGATCAAGCGTTGCTTAATGGTTTGCTCCCACTCAAACGCCCCAATGGTGGCAAAGGCGGTGAGTTCGTGAATAAAAACTTTATCGCTCATCGGATGTTTCCTTATTTTCCTTTTTGAAAGTTCAGGTAGAATAGCACAAAATTTCTCAATGCCATAAGGGGAAGCAATGAGCGTTGTCGCCTATTTCATCATTATTATCGCCTATTTGTTCGGCTCGATTTCTAGTGCGATCCTATTCTGCCGAATGGCTGGCTTGCCAGACCCTCGAGAGCAAGGCTCTGGCAACCCTGGGGCAACCAATGTGTTGAGAATTGGTGGAAAACTTGCCGCACTCGGCGTGTTGCTGTTTGATATTCTCAAAGGCTTACTGCCTGTTTCTGTTGGCTTTTATCTTGAACTTCCCCCTTCTCAAATCGGCTTTATCGCACTCGCTGCCTGCCTTGGACACGTTTTCCCGATCTTCTTCCAATTCCGTGGCGGAAAGGGTGTCGCCACGGCGTTCGGGGCAATTTTGCCAATGGGCTACGCCATTTCAGGCTTGGCACTCGGTACTTGGTTGCTGGTGTTCGTGATCTCAGGCTATTCGTCATTAAGTGCCGTCATCACAGCGTTAGTAATGCCATTTTACGTTTGGTGGTTCAAACCTGAGCTGACCTTCCCTGTTGCGTTAGTTTGCTGTTTGCTGGTCTATCGTCATCACGATAATATTCAACGCTTATGGCGTGGGCAAGAAGACAGAGTATGGCGGAGGCGAAAATAATCGACAATATTTTTCGGGGGTTTTGCAAAATCGTTGATTTGCTCACCCCCTTGTCGTCGCTATTTTATCGCCTCCAATCGAGCAATTTGCTGTTCATCTGGCAGGGCTTGGATTTTTCGCATTTGGTAGAACAGCAGACCGCTTGCCAAGCTCAAGCAAATACAAAACATCAGCCAGAAACCTGCCGCTGCCATTGGTTGGGTTAGCCAATCAGTCATCGACAGCACATAGCCCATCGGCATTCCGATCAGCCAATAGCAGAAAATCGTGATAAAGAGCGTTGGTCGCATATGTTTGTAGCCACGCAAAATGCCGTTGCAGACCACTTGTAACGCATCGGGAATTTGGTAAATCGCGGCAAAAATCAGCAAGCCTGATGCAATTGCAATGGATTTCGGATCGCTGGTAAAGGCGTGCGGAATCCATTCTCGCAACACGAAAATCCCCACGCCAAGTAACATCGCTAATCCAAGGCTAGTAATAATGCCGTGATAGCTGATCGCTTTGGCTCGTTCAAACGCTTTTTCGCCTAAGGTTTGCCCGACTAAAATGGTGGTGGCAATTCCAAACGACAGCGGCAACATAAAAAACAGCGAGCTGGTTTGCAGGGCGATTTGGTGACTGGCGACCACTTGTGCCCCCAGTGGCGAGATGATGAGAGAGGATGCCGAGAACAACATCACTTCGGTAAAAATCGCAAAGCCAATCGGAATACCAAGTTTGAACAGTTTGATCAGCACTTTTGGATCGGGCAGTTCAAACCATTTCTCAAACAATTTGATGTCTTGTTGCGATTTTGCCGTGTAGCAATAACGGGCGATCAAACCAAACATTACCCAATTCAAAATCGCCGTTGCCACACCACAGCCCACCGCACCGAGTTCAGGCAAGCCAAATTTGCCGAAAATAAAAATGTAGTTGAGCGGAATATTCAACAGCAAGCCGATAAAGGTAATTACCATTGCAGGTTTCGGGTTCGACAAGCCGTCATTCATACAGCGTAAATTGACCGATAACAACGCAGGAATCACGCCAACCGCCAAAATCGCCAAATATTGCTGGCTTTTGCCCGCAAATTCCGCAGGCGTTTTCATAAAATTGAAGATAATATCGCTATTGAGAAACACCAAAATCAACGGCAAGCTCAAAAACAACACAATCCAACCGCCTTGTCGCACTTGGTGGGCGATCAATTCCCGTTGCCCTGAACCGTTCAAATAGGAAACAGTTGGCGTGATGGCATTTAAAATCCCAAGCACAAGCAAAAACAGCGGAAAGTAGATCGAATTACTCACCGCCAACGCCGACACGTCCGCATCGCTGACCAAACCCGCCATAATCACATCGGTGATCCCCATTCCCGATCCAGCAATTTGCGAAATCAAAATCGGGATCGAGAGTTTAAACAGCCGTTTAGTGTTTTCAGGATATAACTGCCATTGCATATTCATTTTGTGTTCCTTAAAAATCAGGGGCAACGCTGAAAGTCATCGGCTCACCAGTGATCGGGTGAGTAATGGAGAGCGATTCAGCGTGCAAACAGAGCCGCGGAGCAAGACTGCGAGCCAACGGATTGGCATAAAATTTATCGCCAAGAATCGGGTGGCCTAACGCCAAACTATGCACTCGTAACTGGTGCGAACGCCCTGTGTACGGCGTGAGTTTCACCCGTGTGGTGTTGTTTGGATAATGAGCCAACACTTCGTAAAACGTGATCGCCTTTTTGCCCCGCTCAAAACAAATTTTTTGGCGTGGGCGATTTTCCCAATCGCAAATCAGCGGAAAATCCATTGTACCCGTGTCGCCCACTTTCTCGCCCAATTTGCCCCATAATAACGCTTGATAGTGCTTTTTCGGCTCACGATCCCGAAATTGGCGTTTCAGCTCTTTTTCCGCTGCTTTGCTCAAGGCAAACAGTAAAATACCGCTAGTCGCCATATCCAAACGGTGAGCTGGCTCGGTAAAGCCATATTTTTGCTGAATGCGAACCATTGCACTGTCTTGATATTCAGGGCGATTGCCCGGCACCGAAAGCAATCCGCTCGGTTTGTTGATCACTAAAATGTGGTTGTCCCGATAAACTTCGTCCAACCAAGGATCTATGGGGGGGAAATATTCAATTAACGCCATAAAAAGATTGAGAAAAAAATTTGGGCTATCTTATCAGAGATCGCATTTTCCCCAAAAGTAAATTGATGAAGATGACAGAGAATGGTTAAAAAGACTGTTTGCAAGGGGGGAGTTTTAGCCGCTTTTTGTAAATCTTCTAGATGGTTCTCATGGTGTACTATGACCTCATTTTTCTCAATGCTCTTGTGAGTTAGCCCATTAATAAACAAGTTGTTGAACACCTTCATATACGAGGTGCCCACCAAATAACACAAACACCGCCCCTGCAAAATTGTCTAAATAGTGGCTGTATTTGGTGTAGAAAAGCTGGACGTTTTTCTGCGAGAGCAACACGGCAATCAGGCAGAAATAGACAATGGGACTGCCCGTTAAAATCAGGAAAACAATTAATATATCGCTGATATTCGAGAGATTGGAGACATAGCCTGCCAGCACACTGCTGAAAAACACCACGATTTTCGGGTTAGATAAGTTGATCATCAAGCCTTTTAAAATCTCTTGCCACGCAGGGCGATAGACATTTTTCGGGGCGGTTTTTTCCAGTTTGGCATTTTTGTTGATTTGCACCATTTTGATGCCGTTATAGGCTAAATAACTGCCGCCCAAAATCATCAAGATAAATTGAAAGGACGGCAGCGTGCGGTTAATCACGGCTAATCCAAACAACACCATTAGCGACCAAAAGCCCACGCCAATGGTAATGCCAATGCTGGCGAGTATCGCATTACGGCGACTTTCGCTCATCGCTTTGCGTGAAACGTAGAAGAAATCAGGGCCGGGGCTAATTAAGCCGACCAGTTGCACGAAAAAGATTGTCCACATATTAAATCCAAATTGAGACGAGATAAATTGCCCCAAGGCTGTAAAGGGCGGCTAAAATATCATCAATCATAATGCCTAAACCGCCTTGCACTTTTTGATCGAAATAGCGGATGGGGTAGGGTTTCCAAATATCAAATAGGCGGAAAAAGCCGAAAGTAAGGGTATAGTAGAGCCAGTTGTAATCGGGCAAGCAGGCGAAAATCAGCCAAATGGCGACCATTTCGTCCCACACGATCCGTCCATCATCGTGCACGCCAAGATCTTGGCTGGTTTTTTCACACAAATAACAGCCCACCGCAAAGCCCACAAGACTGAGCAGCACAAACAGGGTTCTACAAGGGGGGGAGAAACACAAAAAAAGTGCAAAAATCAGCCCAGCTAAACTGCCCCAAGTGCCGGGGGCTGGGCGAATCAGCCCTGAGCCAAAGCCCACGGCAAGAAAATGAACAGGATTTTTAAGATCGATCTTTTTCATATTAATGGAAGTGGTCAAAACCAATGTGAGTCGGCAACGGCACAGCTTCGCCGTGTTTGAGCAGGCGGAGTCCTTTTTCAGTGATTTTGCCGATGCAATGGCAGGCAACGTCTAGGGTTTGTACCGCTTGCTCAAAAGCGTGTTGCTGGTCGGGCGAAAGGGTAAAGCAGAGTTCGTAATCTTCGCCGCCTGTTAAGGCAAACTGTTCAGCCTGTTCACGCCCGTAGCAGGTTTGCAACGGGGAGGAAATCGGCAGACTTTCTGCAAAAATATCCGCACCGCATTCGCTTTTGTTGAGAATATGCCCTAAATCGGCAAGTAAGCCGTCAGAAATATCAATCGCACACTGGCTAAATTGCGTGAGCAGTTGCCCCAATTCGACCCGTGGTGTCGGGCGAAGGTGGCGTTGTAAGAGGTAACGTTGTTCATCATTACAAATATCGGCTTGCGTTAGCAATAAATCCAACCCTGCGGCACTGTCGCCCAAATTGCCTGAAACGTAGATCAGATCGCCCACTTTGGCATTATGGCGAAACAGCCCTGAACCTTTGGGGAGTAAGCCTTGGGCGGTCAAGGTAAGGGATAAATGCCCTTTAGTGGTGTCGCCGCCGATCAAATTGACATTGTAGCGATCCAAAATGGCAAACAGGCTTTGACTAAATGTTTCAAGCCACGAATGATCGACTTCGGATAACGTCAAGGCAAGAGAGACCCAAGCAGGTTTTGCCCCCATTGCGGCGAGATCGCTTAAATTCACTGCGACGGTTTTGTAAGCGAGATCAGCGGGATCGATGGTTGGCAAAAAGTGCGTTCCACAGACTAACGTATCGGTGGTGATCGCCATTTGCTGATCGGCTGGCACGCAAAGCACCGCACAATCATCGCCGACCGATTGCAATACATCGGCTCGAACGGATCGCTTGCGAGTAAAATATTGCGAAATGAGATCAAATTCGCCCATTTTTCAGCTCAATTATTTGCGTTTTAAGGCTGGGGCGAGTTTGTCTAAAATGCCGTTGATGTATTTGTGGCTGTCGTCTGAACCGAGGGCTTTTGCCACTTCGATCCCTTCGTTGATCACCACTTTGTATGGCACGTCTAACTCAAACTGCAATTCGTAGGCACATAGGCGTAAAATGGCACGCTCAATTGGATCGACCTCGTCTTCGGCACGATCTAAAAAAGGACGCAATGTGTGATCGACTGCATCAATGTTGTCTACCGCACCACGCAATAATTTGCGGAAATAGGGCATATCGACTTTCGGGCTTTCTTCGCCTTCTTCAGCAGTGACGAAAGCCAATTCTGTTACAAAAGCCAGTTCAATTTGTTCCACCGAATTTTGCGAAATCGCCCAAGAATAGAGTGCTTGTGCCGCACATTCTCTGGCACGGCGGCGTGGGGAAATGTTCATAAAACCTCAATATTATCTTGAAAAATAGCGTGCGATTTTAGCATAAACTCTGCTATTTTTGCCGAGATTTCTGTGTCGATTTTGCTTTTTTCGCTGACTCTGGCGGCACAATCGGCGATGACTTGACGATATAAGGGGTCACGAAAATCACTAATTCCCGTTTGGCGATCTTATCTCGACTCTGGCTAAACAGATGTTTAATCACGGGAATGCTGCCTAAAATCGGCACTTTGTCTTCGCCTTTGGCGGTTAAATGTTGGAACACGCCACCAAGCACAATGGTTTCGCCGTGTTTGGCAAACACTTGGGTTTTCAGCTCTTGCTTATCAATGGTGGTTAAACCGTTCACGCCATTTTGGTTGTTGGGCGAATTTTGGGTGACGACCAAATCCATTAAAATCTGATTCTGTTCGGATAAATGTGGCGTGACATCAAGCCCTAGCACCGCCTCTTTAAATTCAAAATCAAAGCTATCCGATTTTTTGTTATACACCGCATAGGGAATTTCTGCCCCTTGCTTAATACTGGCGGCTTTTTTGTTGGTGGTCAGCAGGCGAGGGCTGGCGATAATTTCCACACTATTTTCTTGCTCAAGGGCGGAGAGTTCTAAATCCAACACACGGCTGTTGATCGTGGCAATTTGTAGCACGGCAGATGCCGCATTGCTCAACACAGGGAAATTCACATTGAGATTGTTGGTGGCAGAGCCGTTGCCTTCCAGTCGCCCACCAAAACGATGATGCTGTTCATTAGGGCTAAACACGCCCCACCGCACGCCCAGTTCTTTCAGATTATCGCTACTGATCGTTACAATCCGAGCTTCAATCGCAATTTGTTCGGTGGGGGCATCTAGTTGTTTGATTAACGAGGTAAGATTCTTCACGGAGTTAGGACTATCTTTGATGATGATTTGATTGGAGCGATCATCAAAGTGCAAATAACCATTTTCCGATAATAAATTGCCGTTGCCTTTGGTTATAGATTCAATCACTTCCGAGGCTTTGGCGTAATATAATTTAATGGTTTTACTGACTAATTTCGGCGGTGCAGGTGTGATATTTTTAATTTGAGCAATAGGATCTTTAATGGCTATTTTTGCATTATTTTCCTTCTGAGTTTCTGTGGATTTATGTTGAATCGAATAGATACCATTATCTTGTTTCGCAGAGAGTTGATTGATTTTCGCAATACTTTGAATCACTTCATCAAAATGGCTATTTTCTAGCCGTAATGTTGTGAGCGATTGGATATTTTCAACAATCAATATATTTTGCTGATGTTCTTCAGCTAAATAACTTAGTATTTCTTTAGTCGGTGCGTCTTTTAAACTAATGGAAATTGGTGTCGAAAATGCCGTTAAACTAATCAATAATGAAAGATAAATATAACGCATTGTATTTCCCCTAAAGTTTTAATTGAATTTTATTGGGTTCGTGGCAAAGTGGGCTATTTTTCCAATCAATCATCATCACACTTTTTAGATCAATTTTTTTAATTTGGATTTGAGCGGAAACTACAAAATCATTCTCTTTTAAATCAATCAGTTTATTTTGTTTGTCCACAAATAAGGCTTTGGGTTGATCTTTTATGTTGAGCAATCCCACTAATGTTAATTGGTTGAAATCTAATGGCAGATAGATCTTTTCAACTGTTTCACTTGGCTTGCAAGGGGGCAGATCTGGCGGAAAATCTGCAAAATGGTGCGGTTGTGTTTTCGTCTCATTTGGTGTTTCGGCATAAAATGGATCAGCCAAAGAACAAGGCGAAAAGAGTAATAAAAACAGAAAGTAACGCATTTTATTTCCTTAATTTGAAAGCATAAATGTGCCATTAAATTGGACTAACTTTGCTTGGTGTAATTTTGTGAGTGTAATTTCTTTGCTATATAACGCAGGAATTTGATTTAATTCATACAAAATATTCAGCAACGATGTAGTTTGTTGATTGAAGGTTAAATAAAGTTGATTTTCTTGCTCTAAACTCCATTGCCATTGTTCCGTTTGGGTTTGATATTTGGTTAAGATGGTTTGAATTTGTTGATTTATCTGTGTAAAAGAGAAATTATTTTCCCGTTGTGTTTGAATATGTTGCTGTAAACTGGTTAATAATTGGGTTTGTTTAGTAAGTTGATCTTTTAATGTAATTTGTTGTTGCTGTTGATTGGCGAATTGCTGTTTTAAATAGAAATGAACGCCCAAAGGATAGCTCGTTATCACCAAGAAAAGGCAACATAATCCAAGCAACAAATGCTTATTTAAAAAGTATAAGCATTGATACGTTTTACTATACGGCTGAATTAAACTCTGTTTAATTTTATTTTTCATTTTGCTTTTCGGTTGCGTTAAATTGAATTACTAAACTAAATTCAAATTGTTTTTGTTCATTTTTTTGAAAATAATCTACTTTATATACATATTGCGATTTAAGTTGTTGAATGAGTTTGTCGAAATCCGTTTCATTGGAAAATTTGCCAGTTAATTTAATTTGTGGCGATTGTTCATAATAGAGCTGAATAGATTCAATAAAGCCTTTTACCTTCAGTTGATTTAACCATTGAATAAATTGATCAATATGTGATTTCGGCAAATAAATTGGCTTAGGTTGTGCTTGTTCTGCTTTTATTTTTGCGATGCTTTGTTGAATGTGATGAATCTTGTTGGTGATGTTCTCAATATGATGTTGTTGCTGGCGATAATCACTGGCTAAGGTTTGATTCTTTAACCAAAACCAACAGGCAACGCTGACGGCAATCATCATCACAGCAACGAATAGACTCAAATTGCGAATTGCTTGTTTCAGCCATAGCTGTTCTCGAAAATCGGATAAATTTACGCCTTGCCATTCCATAAACTAGCCCCTAACGCAGTAATATAGAGCGATTTATCTTGCGTATTGTCAGGAAAGAGATCTTCATCAATTTGATTAACGTCTAAACCTGTTTCATTGGCTGGCATATCAGGCAATAAATAGGCGAAACCACGTTGATAGCAATGATTTTCGCAATCCAAAATAGTTGGGCAAGGCAACAACAAGCCATTCGCATAGTCTTTTCTAACCGCATAAAGTGCCACTTGCACGAGATTTTGTTCGAGCTGAATCTGTGTGTGGTAGTCAAAATAGACATCGGCTAACGCAATCGGCAGTTCTTGATGGAGAATTTGAAGAATTTGCTTGTATAGCGTTTCATTCTCGCTCAAAACCAGCGTGGCCTGTTTCTGCCAAATAAAGGCTTGGGGGATTGGGCGGATTATGCAAAAAGTGGCAGAAAACAGCCCCCGTTGTATTAGCAAATCAGGTGCTTGTTGCTTATTCTGCCATTGAATAGTCTGCCGATTATTCTCTTGCCAAACCCAACAGCGATAGTGCGAATTTTCTGCGATACCTATCTGAATTTTGGGCTTTTTGTTTGCGAAAAATTTGCTGAACATTGTTTCCTGATCGTTTCCTGTATGAATTAAGTCTAATCAGTTGAAGATTTACCCTGTGTTTTGGCGTATAATTCGCCCACTTGTTTGTGAATTGCCGTTATATTGGCGGTAAATTCAAATTTCGTCATTTACCAAAAGAGAATTTTTCGATGAAGATCGTAAAAATTATATTAAGTGCTTTACTTACATTATTCGTTGTGCTTAGCCTTTTGTTGGCTGGACTCTATGTGTATTTAAAACAAGGTTTACCCGATGTGGCATCGCTGAAAACGGTGGAGTTACAAAAGCCGATGCAGATTTTTACTGCTGACGGTAAGCTTATTGGTGAAGTTGGAGAAGAAAGGCGAATTCCTGTGAAATTATCTGAGATTCCACAGCAATTGATAGATGCAGTTCTTGCAACAGAAGATACGCGTTTTTATGAGCACTATGGCATTGATCCCAAAGGGATTGCTCGTGCAGTATTACGCTCTTTACAAGGAAGTACTCAAGGGGCGAGTACGATTACGCAACAGCTTGCTCGTAACTTTTTCTTATCGCCAGAGCGAAAAATTGAGCGAAAATTAAAAGAAGCTATTTTAGCTTTGGAGATTGAGCAAAATTTAAGTAAAGATGAAATCTTAGAACTATATCTGAATAAAATTTATTTGGGATATCGTTCTTATGGTGTTGCCGCAGCGGCAAAGACTTATTTTGGTAAAGCATTGAATGAATTGACATTGTCTGAAATAGCGATTATTGCGGGTTTACCGAAAGCCCCCTCTACGATGAATCCGTTATTTTCAGTGAAGCGATCAGAGAAAAGACGCAACGTTGTATTAGGCAGAATGTTGGCAGTAGGGAAAATCACTGAATCAGAATATCAGAGTGCAAAAGCAGAACCTATTGATGCGAAATTCCATGGTACAGAATTAGAATTCCGAGCTGATTATGTCACGGAGATGATTCGTCAAGAAATGGTTAAACGTTATGGCGAAAAGGATGCTTATACGAAGGGGTTTCAGGTTTATGCTACGGTATTGTCTCACGATCAAAAAGCGGCTCAAGATGCTCTAAGAAACAATTTAATTAATTATGATCGGCGACATGGTTGGCGAGGTGCCGAAAAGCTTTGGAATGCCGGAGAAGAAGCGTGGGATGAGGAAAAAATTATTGAGTATCTAAGTAAGTTACCAAATTCTGAGCCTTTTGTAGGGGCGGTGGTGATGCAGCTTTCTAAAGATAAGGCCAGTATTATGCTAGCAACAGGCGATAGTGCTGAGTTATCTTTCAGTTCAATGAAATGGGCGAGGAAATTTATCCATGATTCTGCTCAAGGGAAAGTGCCGAACTCAGTGAGAGATGTAATTAATATTGGCGAGCAGATTTGGGTTCGTCAAAATAAAAATGGTCGATGGGAATTAGGGCAAATCCCTGAAGTGAATTCAGCGTTAGTGTCATTAAATAGTGATAATGGGGCAATTGAAGCAGTTGTGGGCGGTTTTAGTTTTGAACAGAGCAGTTTTAATCGTGCAACACAATCATTGGTACAAGTTGGTTCTTCCATTAAGCCATTTATTTATACTGCCGCTTTAAATAAGGGGATAAGCCTAGCTACGGTTATCCGTGATGAAAAAATAACCTTGAATAAGCTGGGTCAAAAAGCGTGGTCGCCGAAGAATTCCCCTAATGTTTATGAAGGCCCATTACGTTTGCGAGTAGGATTAGGTAAATCGAAAAATGTGATGATGGTTCGAACAGTACAAATGGCTGGTGTTGATTACGTGGCGGATTATTTACAACGATTTGGTTTTCATCGAGGGCAGTACCAAGCAACGGAAGCATTAGCGTTAGGTGCAGCTTCTTTCACTCCTCTTGAGATGGCTAGGGGCTATGCTGTATTTGATAATGGTGGCTATTTAATAGAACCCTATATCATTGAGCGGATTTTAGACAATAATGGAAATGAACTATTTAGAGCAAATCCGCCGATAGCATGTTTGACATGCGATGATCAGCCTGTCGTTTATCCTGAACCTACTTATTTTGATTTTGTGAAAAATGACTCAGAAGCGGACATAGAAGACGGTGTGAGCGATGATAGCAATGATACGTTACCAGAACTAGATATTGCTACAGCAATAAAGGAAAATGCACCAAGTTTAATGGTTGCAGATGCCAAGTCTTCGGGAGAAAAAATATATGCACCAAGGGTAATCAGTGGAGAGCTGGCCTTTTTAATGCGTTCTGCATTAAATACCGCTATTATTGGTGAACCGAGCCAAGGATGGCAAGGAACAAGTGCAAGAATTAGCCAGGAAATTAAACGCAAAGACATTGGCGGTAAAACTGGAACAACTAATAATGCAAAAATGACTTGGTATGCAGGTTTTGGAGCGAATTTAGTGACGGCTGTTTATGTGGGATTTGATGATCACAAGCGTGTATTAGGGCGAGGAGAAACAGGTGCACAAACAGCATTGCCAGCCTGGATTAGTTATATGAAAGTGGCTTTAAAAGACAAAAGCGTGCAGGCTGAACATCGTCCACCTAATATTGTTGAGGCGAAAATTGATGCACCAACAGGATTACTGGGCAGTGATTTAACAGAGTACTTTATTAAAGGTACGGAGCCGACTAGACGTTTTATTGTTGAGCGAGCATATTTTGAGGGGGAATCAAATCCTCAGCATTCACCATCTCAAAGTGTACAACCAGCGGAGAGCAAAGAGTTATTCTAGCAGATAAAATCGTATTGTTTAGGTTGAAAAATGGGGCGATTTCTTGCGATAATATGCCTCATTTTATTTCTAGGCGATTTGTGGTTCAGTTTATCAGTATTTTGATACTCATTTTTGTAAATTTTACCCTTTAACAGACCGCTTGTTTATGCAAGCGGTCTGTTTTTTCGACTGATTTACCACAAATTACATCGTGATACTTTTATATTAAGAAAAATAAACAATGGCAGAAAAACGTAACATTTTTTTAATTGGTCCAATGGGTGCTGGCAAAAGCACCATCGGTCGTCAGTTGGCTCAAATGCTCAATATGGATTTTTTAGATTCCGATGCCGTGATTGAAGAGCGTGCAGGGGCAGATATTGACTGGATTTTCGATCTCGAAGGCGAAGCTGGTTTCCGCAAGCGTGAAGAAAAAATCATCAATGAGCTTACCCAATCGCAAGGCTTGGTGCTTTCAACAGGAGGCGGTACGGTGTTGTCAAAAGACAATCGTAATTTGCTTTCGGCTCGTGGCATTGTGGTGTATCTCGAAACTTCGGTGGATAAACAATTTGAACGCACCCAACGGGATAAAAAACGTCCACTGTTGCAAACCGAAGATCCGTATCAAGTGTTGGTGGATTTAGCCAAGGTTCGCAATCCGCTCTACGAAGAAATTGCCGATATTACCTTACAAACGAATGATCAAACCGCCAAAGTGGTGGCAACGCAAATTATTGATATGATGGATAATTTGCAATAAGCAAGGAGCAGAGCAATGGTGCAAGTCAATGTCGCCTTAAATGAACGTGCTTATCCAATCTATATTGGATCGGGCATTTTGCAGAATCTTGGCAAGATCTCCCCCCTTGTTGCGGGCGATAAAGTGATGATCGTGTCTAATCCTACGGTGGCAACGCACTATCTTGAACCCCTTGAACAGCATTTGCGTGAGTTTGGTTGTCAGGTGGATTCGGTGTTAATCCCTGACGGCGAGCAGTTCAAAACCCTTGAATCGCTGAATCTGATTTTTACCGCTTTGTTGGAGAAAAATCACAATCGGGATAGCACTATCATTGCTTTGGGCGGTGGCGTGATTGGCGATGTGGCAGGCTATGCGGCCGCCTCTTACCAACGTGGCGTGCGGTTTATCCAAATTCCAACCACCTTGCTCGCCCAAGTCGATTCGTCCGTGGGCGGCAAAACAGGCGTGAACCACGCCCTTGGCAAAAATATGATCGGGGCGTTTTATCAGCCAGCGGCGGTAATTATCGACACCGACACGCTCAAAACCTTGCCAAAACGGGAAGTGAGTGCAGGCTTAGCGGAAGTGATCAAATACGGTGCGATTTTTGATTTGCCGTTTTTTGAGTGGCTTGAACAGCAGATTGATGCCTTGGTTGCCCTTGAGCCTGAAGCCTTGATTCGTTGTATTCAACGTTGTTGCCAGCTCAAAGCGGATGTGGTGGCTCGTGATGAAAAAGAGAAAGGCGACCGTGCCTTACTCAATTTCGGGCATACGTTCGGACACGCCATCGAAGCTCATTTAGGCTACGGCGTTTGGCTACACGGCGAAGCGATTGCGGTCGGAATGCTAGAAGCCGCCGCACTTTCTCATCTGCTGGGCGATTTAACCGACAGCGACGTGGCTCGCTTAGAAAAACTGATTGCACGAGCCAACTTGCCAACCATTTCCCCTGATGTGATGCAGCCAGCCGAGTATCTGCCATATATGTGGCGAGATAAAAAAGTGTTGGGTGGTCAGCTCCGTTTGATTTTATTGAGAAAATTAGGCGAAGCCTATGTGAGTGCACAAGCGAGCGAATCGCAAGTGTTGTCCGCCATTGCTCGCTTTACTCAAGATGATGCTCAATGAACAAGCAACGACCATTTTTAAAATGGGCAGGGGGAAAATACCGTTTAGTAGAACAGATTGCCCGCCATCTGCCCCAAGGAAAATGTTTAGTCGAACCTTTTGTCGGGGCAGGTTCGGTGTTTCTCAACACCAACTTTGAGCGTTATCTGCTGGCGGACATCAACCCCGATTTAATCAACCTATTTAATGTGGTGAAACAGGATGTGGACGGCTACATTCACGCCAGTCGCCAACTGTTTTCCGATCCGAATGCGAACACACCCGAATTTTATTATGCTCAACGCCGAGCGTTTAATTTGAGTCACGATCCGTTCCAACGTGCCGTGATTTTCCTCTATTTAAACCGCTTTGGATTCAATGGCTTATGCCGTTATAACCGCAAAAGAGAGTATAACGTGCCGTTTGGCGAATATCGCAGCCACTATTTCCCTGAAAAAGAGTTGCGTTATTTTGCCGAAAAAGCCCAGCGTGCCACCTTTGTGTGTGCCGATTTTGAGCAGATTTTCCAACAGATTGCTGAAAAGCCCGATGAATATGTGGTCTATTGCGATCCGCCCTATGCCCCGCTCGATCAAGAAACGAATTTTACCCAATATGCCAGCGGCGGCTTTAATTTAACCCAACAACAGCAACTGGCGGCGTATGCCAAACAGTTGCAAAGGAAGCAGATTCCCGTGTTGATCTCTAACCACGACACGCCGTTTACCCGTGACATTTATCAAGGGGCAGAACTCACCCGTTTTCAAGTGCAACGCCACATCGGGCAACGAGTGGATTCACGAGTGAAAGTCGCAGAGCTGTTTGCGTTGTTCCACAAGGGGTGAGATCTGAGTAAAAAAATGCAAAATTAAATTGTTGCGATTGTAGGGGCGTATTGCATACGCCCGTGGACGTGTGCAACACGTCCCTACATAAATATAAAATAATAGTTAGATTTATGGAGTAGTAATGAAAAATAACAATGAACCACGCCAATCGTGGTCGAGCCGTGTGGCGTATATTATGACTGTGGCAGGAGCGACAGTCGGTTTTGGTGCAACATGGCGTTTTCCCTATTTAGTTGGCGAAAATGGTGGTGGGGCTTATGTGTTCCTGTTTTGTGTGGCGATGATTGTGATCGGCATTCCAATGATTTTAGTCGAAAATGTCATCGGTCGCCGTATGCGAGTGAACGCCATTGATGCCTTTAGTGGCAAAGCCAACGGCAAAGTCATCAATCCGATGTGGAAGTTACTCGGCTATATGGGCTTGCTCGGGGCGTTCGGCATTTTGGCGTATTATATGGTATTGGGCGGCTGGGTACTGAATTACATCGGCAGTTTTGTTGCAGGAACCTTAGATATTTCAGCCCCCGTTACCGTGGAAACCACATCCAGCTATTTTAAAGAGAGCATTTTTAATAGCCCAAGTACGATTCTGGGCTACACCGCACTATTTGTGGCAGTAAACTATTTCATTCTCGCCAAAGGCATTGTGGACGGCATTGAGCGTTCGGTGAAGTATTTGATGCCGCTGTTGTTCCTGTTCTTAATCATTATGGTCGTACGCAACGTCACCCTACCGGGGGCGTGGGAAGGAATTAAGTTCTACCTAATGCCCGATTTCTCAAAAATTACCCCAAAACTGTTTGTATTCGTACTCGGGCAAGTCTTTTTCGCCTTGAGCTTGGGCTTTGGCGTGTTGATTACGCTGTCAAGTTATTTGAACAAACAAGAAAATCTGGTCAAAACCGCCGTGATCACGGGCGTGCTGAACACCTTAATTGCCTTGCTCGCCGGCTTTATGATTTTCCCTTCCCTATTTAGCTTTGGCGTTGCCCCAAATTCAGGCCCAACCCTTGTGTTCCAAAGTTTACCGATTGTGTTCTCCAATATGTGGGGCGGTACGCTATTTGCGATTATCTTCTTCAGTTTGTTGATTGTCGCCGCCTTGACAACCTCTTTAACCATTTGTGAAGTGATCATCACAGCTTTACAAGAAAAGACCAAAATGGGCAGAAAATTGGCGATTTTTGTGACACTTTCTGCGATTTTCGTGTTAGGCAACGTCCCGTCTGTGCTGGGCGATAACCATTGGAAAGACATTACCATTATGGGCAAAAGCATTTTTGATGCCTTTGACTACGTTAGCGGTAATATCCTATTCATTTTAACCGCCCTAGGCTGTGCGATTTTCGTTGGTTTTGTCTTAAAAGACGAAGCCAAAGCCGAACTCGGAGCCAGCAAAACCATCACGAATTTATGGTTTAACTATGTGAAATATGTGATTCCAGTGGTGATTTTGGTGGTGTTTTACTCTTCATTGAACGGTAATTGATCGTCTTTTTTAAAAAGTCAGTTTTTCTATCCCCCTTGTAAATATGATTGAAGCACAGCACTGAAGTAGAAAATATTGATTCAGTCACATATAATTTTTGCTTTGGTGTAGCCACATAGGCGTAGAGATGGGGAGGCGGAGAAAAGCCTTATTACTTATTGTACAGGGCTTTCCTTCTTGTACGCCAGTGTTTAGGGGGAGGCAGGACAATGGTTTCGCTGAGTTAATATTTTTTCTTTAAATTATTTAATGCGATCAAACCTTTATCGCAACTTTTTTGTTGCATGGCAATATCCATTGTTGAAATTGTTTGTTTAGAAAATTGCAGTTTATCTTTCATTTTTTTTACCTGCGTATGTGTACCAGGCTGTTTTTCCGCTTCAAGAATCAGCTTTTCCCCTTCTTGAAAGAGTTTTTGGCATTGTTCTGGAAGTGTTGTTGAGGCGAGGTGATTTGTTTGGGCTTTTGTCATATTTAATGAAGAAGTTTTCAGCTCTGCAATGACGTTAGGCACGCTAAACATCGCTACTATGCTAGCAATAAGTGTTGGAAATTTTAGCTTATTCATGTAATCGCCCCCGCCTTAATTAAATGGTATATAATAAGATGCACTAGAATACTAAATAATATCAAAATAAAATAGGGTCGTCATTTTAATTTTCTGTTTTAGACTTGTGATCAGTTTGAGACTTTTATTAGCAACGTGAATGAGATGCTTTTAGAATGAGATGAATGTAAAAGTGATGATTGATTTATATCAATAAAAGGTAAATAAAGTTGAGGCCAATCACGCTTTTTTCCTTAAAATGTAATGAATGTGATTGTTTTGCTGTTTGGAATTTGCATTTTTACGAGTAAAATAGCCCACTGACATTTTAGTGGGAATAGCTTTTTTTTTTTTAGGGTTTTCACAAAGTCAAATTTGAGGGTGATTACGGGATTTTGTAATCAAATAATATTAGGTCTTATAGTAAAAAGAGGTTTGAGATGTTAGACGTTGTTGAACTCTCACGGTTGCAGTTTGCTTTAACTGCACTCTATCACTTCTTATTTGTTCCTTTGACATTGGGGCTTTCCTTTGTATTAGTTGTGATGGAGACACTTTATGTCACAACAGGTAAAGAAGTGTATAAAGATATGACCAAATTCTGGGGTAAGTTATTCGGTATTAACTTTGCTCTAGGGGTTACCACTGGGATTACAATGGAATTCCAATTTGGTACTAACTGGTCTTACTATTCTCACTATGTAGGGGATATCTTTGGTGCACCATTAGCGATTGAAGGTTTAATGGCGTTCTTCTTAGAATCGACTTTCATTGGTCTTTTCTTCTTTGGTTGGAATCGCTTATCTAAAGTTAAGCACTTAATTGCAACTTATGCTGTCGCATTTGGTTCTAACTTCTCTGCATTGTGGATTTTAGTGGCGAATGGTTGGATGCAAAACCCAACCGGTTCTGAATTCAATTTCGAAACAATGCGTATGGAAATGGTCAGCTTCTCTGAGCTTGTACTAAATCCTGTCACGCAATCTAAATTCTTACATACTGTTTCTGCAGGCTATACCTGTGGTGCGATTTTTGTGTTAGGGATTAGTGCTTACTATATCTTAAAAGGTCGTGATTTAGGCTTTGCTCGTCGTTCATTCTCTGTCGGTGCGAGTTTTGGTCTAGTGGCAATCCTTTCCGTATTGATTATGGGTGATGAATCGGGTTATGAGATCGGTAAAGCTCAACCTGTAAAATTAGCGGCAATGGAAGGGGAATTTGAAACTCACCCCGCACCAGCTGCGTGGAATGCGTTTGTAATCCCAAATACGGCGGAAATGAAAAATGAAATGGCAATTTCAATCCCATATGCAGCAGGTATCATTGCAACGCGTTCTTTAGATACTGAAATCAAAGGTTTGAAAGATTTGCGTATTGAAAATGAGCAACGTGTGCGTAACGGTATTGTCGCTTATGCGTTATTAGAAAAATTGCGTTCAGGTCACTATACTGAGCAAGACAAAGACGCATTTAAAGCTGTTCAAGCTGATCTTGGCTTTGGTTTATTATTAAAACCTTATACCGATAAGGTGGTAGATGCAACTGAAGAGCAAATCAAGAAAGCAGCCGCAGATACCATTCCAAATGTAGGCCCAACGTTCTGGTCATTCCGCATTATGATGGCATCAGGTGGTTTAATGCTAATTCTGATCATCGCAGCATTTGTACAAAATATGCGTGGTACAGTAGGAACAAAACCATTATTGCTTAAAGCCTTATTATGGGGGATCCCATTACCTTGGATTGCGATTGAAAGCGGTTGGTTCTTAGCTGAATACGGCCGTCAGCCTTGGGCGGTGTATAATGTATTACCAACAGGGGTGAGTAATTCTGCCTTAACCACAACCGACCTTTGGATTTCAATCGGTCTATTATGTGGCTTATATACATTGTTCTTGGTTGTAGAAATGTATTTAATGTTCAAATACGGTCGTCTAGGTCCAAGTGCATTAAAAACAGGTCGCTATCACTTTGAGCAATCTGCGAAATAAGTAGGAGTAAAACTATGTTAGATTATGAAGTTCTACGCTTTATTTGGTGGATTTTAATCGGCGTATTGTTAATTGGTTTTGCCATTACAGATGGATTTGATATGGGTGTATTAAATCTATTACCTGTTGTGGGCAAAAGTAATGTAGAGCGTCGCGTAATGATCAACTCAATCGCTCCGCATTGGGATGGTAACCAAGTTTGGTTATTAACCGCAGGTGGTGCAATTTTTGCTGCTTGGCCAACCGTTTATGCAACATCATTCTCAGGTTTTTACTTGGCAATGATTTTGGTATTAGCGGCTCTTTTCTTCCGTCCAGTTGGATTTGAGTATCGTGCGAAAATTGATGATAAAAAATGGCGTAACGCTTGGGATTGGGGATTGTTTGTTGGTGGTTTTGTGCCATCTCTGATCTTCGGTGTGGCATTCGGTAACTTATTGCAAGGTGTGCCATTCCACTTTAATGATATCAATCAAATCACTTACACAGGTTCATTCTTTGGTTTGTTAAATCCATTTGCCTTACTTTGTGGTGTGGTGAGCTTAATGATGCTGACAACCCAAGGTGCAACGTGGTTACAAATGAAAACCACAGGCGATCTTCGCAATCGTGTAAGTAATGTTGCACAGGTAACCGCATTAGCAACATTAGTGGCCTTCTTATTAGCAGGTGTATGGTTATACTTTGTTGTAGATGGCTTTGCGTTAAAAAGCACATTAGATCATAATGCGGTATCCGTATTTACGACCAAATCAGTCGCATTAGAGAAAGGGGCTTGGTTCAGTAACTATTTTGAAATGCCAATTTTGTTTGCGGTGCCTGCATTAGCCGTAGTGGGTGCATTATTAACGGTTGTTGCATCTAAAGCTCGTAATGGTGGTTTAGCTTTCTTTGGCTCATCATTAATGCAAGCGGGTGTGATTTTAACCGCAGGTGTTTCAATGTTCCCATTTGTTATGCCATCGATTTCTCATCCAGAAATGAGCTTAACAATGTGGGATAGTACCGCAAGCCATAATACCCTGACAGTAATGTTTATTGTCGCTTGTATCTTTGTTCCATTAGTCCTTTCATACACTATTTGGAGCTACATTAAAATGTACGGTCGCCTTGATGCGAAATACATTGAAAATAACAGTGCAAGTTTATATTAAGGAGAATCACTATGTTTTATGTCACTTGGATTTTAGGGATTTTACTTGCCATTCTATTTTCTGCCATCGTTACAATTAGTATCGAAAAAACAGGCAGATTTGATGAGTAAGTATGATCGATTCTCTGTATAACGTAACAAGAAAGGGCTGGCTACAAGCCCTTTCTTTTCTCTTGGCATCGGCACTGTTTGTGATGATCCTACTGAATGCGACCACATTCGCTCAGCATTTCGGCGGTCATATTCCGTTTCTTGCGATATTGGCTTTTTATGGTATGGCGATTTTGTGGATCCACGGTATTGGTTTTGAGATCAGAACGGCCTTGTTTAAAGTAGTGTTTTTACCGTTATTGGGCTATCTGATCGTTATACCATCGTTATTCTATATTGCACTCATTTAGCCATACATTATTTCAAGCCCTATTTTTATGAATGACTCGTGGGAAAGGGCTTGCACTTCACTTTTTCTCTCTCTAGAATAGCACGCAATTTTGCGTCTATATTTTAGACACCTCTATTGATGTTATTGAAGCCGTATGCAATTTCCAATCCGAGTATATTACGAAAACACAGATGCTGGTGGCGTGGTCTATCACGCACAGTATCTGAATTTTTTTGAGCGAGCCAGAACAGAAGCTTTACGCACACTCGGTTTTTCTCAACACCAACTGTTAGAAAAACAGCTTGCCTTTGTGGTAAAGAAAATCGAAATTGACTACCGTTTTCCTGCTCGTTTAGATGATTTATTAACCGTTGAAAGCAACATTATTGAACTGAAAAAAGCCAGTTTGGTTTTTGAACAGCATTTATATCGAGAAAGCCTTTGTTTATCGCAAGCCAAAGTGACTGTTGCTTGTGTGAATTTAGAAAAAATGAAACCTATTGCAATTCCTGATGTCATTTATCAAACATTGCAAGGGGTTAGTTAAGTTAAAAAAATTACAAAATCGGAGTTTTATTCAATGTCAGGATCAGCTGAATTTAATTTAGTGTCATTGTTTATGGAAGCGAGCATCGTGGTTAAAGTCGTGATGTTCATTCTTATTGCGTTTTCGGTGCTTTCGTGGGCAGTGATTATTCAACGCAGTGGCGTGTTAGCCAAAGCGAAAAAAGAGTCGTTGGCATTTGAAGACCGTTTTTGGTCAGGCGAAGATTTGCACCGCTTGCACGACGGTTTAGAAAAACGCCGTGATGCCTTAACAGGTGCAGAGCAAATTTTCTATGTCGGTTTTAAAGAGTACAACCGCTTACAGCAAGTCAATCCAGATGCTCCAGAGTCGATTATTCAAGGCTCGACGCGTGCAATGAATTTGGCGTTAAACCGTGAAGTGGAACAAGTGGAAAATTACATTCCATTCTTGGGCACAGTTGGCTCCATCAGCCCATACATCGGTTTATTCGGTACGGTTTGGGGAATTATGCACTCCTTTATGGGATTGAGTGCCGTGAAACAAGCCACATTACAATCTGTTGCACCAGGGATTGCAGAAGCCTTGATTGCCACTGCAATCGGCTTGTTTGCAGCGATTCCAGCGGTAATGGCGTATAACCGTTTAAGTTTAAAAGTCGCAAAATTAGAGCAAAATTATCAGAACTTTATTGATGAGTTCACGTCTATCTTGCACCGTCAGGCATTTGCTAAAAAATAATTTCATAAAAACGGCAAGTTTCTCACCCCCTTGCTTTTAGGGATCGTCTATAAAATATTAAAGAGGAAAGTATGTCTTATCGCCGTAAACGTAAGGACATTAAATCTGAAATCAACATCGTGCCATTTTTAGATGTGCTGTTAGTACTGTTACTGATTTTTATGGCAACTGCTCCGATTATCAGCCAAAGTGTGGAAGTGGATTTGCCAGAAGATCGCCACAGCCAATCAGTATCAAATGAAGATAAAATGCCTGTAATCTTAGAAGTGGCAGGGATTGGCATGTTTAAGTTAAAAATAGCAGGGAATTATGTGTTATCAGAGCAAACGGAACAACTCGCTGAACAAGAGATTATTGCACATGCTCGTGAGGCATTCCAACAAGATCAACATACACTCTTTTTAGTCGCTGGTGGTAAAGATGTTCCGTATCAAGAAGTGATGAGAGGTATTTCATTGTTGAAAGATGCTGGGATCAAATCTGTAGGTTTAATGACTGTGAGTCAATAATGCAAGGAATATAGGTTGAGAGTTCAAAACGATAAACTTTGGCTTGCCGTCATGGTTTCCCTACTGTTGCATGTAGTGCTGTTGGGTTTACTTTTTCTTGGTTCTTTATTTACCAAAATGGTGCATCCTTCGCAAGGAGGGCTGAATGCAGATAGTGTTGATGCTGTGATGGTCGATACCGAACAGGTAAGTGAAGCGTATGCAAAGCAACTCTCTCAGCTTAAACCGCCTATGCAACAAGAACAATTTGAACAATCAAAGGTACCAGCTGAGTCTGAGACAGTAATGGAATCTCCTGTGGCCAATATTGAGGAGAAGGCAGAGCAAGAAGCAAAAGCCAAAGCGGAACAAGAGGCAAAGCTCAAAGCAGAGCAAGAGG